>NZ_JAMYVE010000008.1:0-294547 GCF_040323695.1 Mesorhizobium sp. M0030
CCCCCCCCCCCCCCGGCGGCCCCGCCCCCCCCCCCCCCCCCCCCTTCGTTTTCGCAGGCTTCGAAATCAGTCCTTTTCGAAGATGCGTGCCTTGGCGACGACGCCAGCGATTGCGCCGCCGATCAGCGGCGCAACGATGAACAGCCAGAGCTGGCTGAGGGCTGCGGCACCGGTAAACAGCGCCGGGCCGATCGAACGCGCCGGATTGAGCGAGGTGCCGGTCACCGGGATCATTGCGAAGTGCAGTCCGGCCAGCGTCAGGCCGATGACCAGGCCGGCGAACGCCGTCGAGTGCTTCTCGGCGGTGACGCCGAGGATGACGGTGACGAAGGTGAAGGTGCCGATCAGCTCCCACAGGAAGGCCGAACTCGTCCCCCATTTCGCCACGTCCCAGCCATTGGCGCCGAAACCGGTGGTGTGCCCGCCGGTCTGGCCGGAGACGATGATCCACAGCGCCAGCGAGGCCAGAATGGCGCCGATGATCTGCGCGATCCAGTAAGGAATGACACCCTTGGCCGGCAGCCGGCCGGCAAGGAAGACGCCGAGCGTGACGGCCGGGTTGAGATGTGCGCCTGAGATGGGACCCACCGCGTAAGCCGCCGCAATCAGGCCGATGCCGAACGCCAGGCCGATGGCTTCCTGGCCCAGCGGCAAGTCGGCGAGAAAGCCACCCGTCGCCACCGACGCCGTGCCGATAAACACCAATAGAAATGTCCCTAGAACTTCCGCAAGATACGTTTTCATTGCCCTCTCCTCGCATCGATCCGTCGGTCCGCTTTTCCGCGCCGCGAATCATGGCGCAAAGAGTATTCCCAACGCAAAAGCTTGGAAAGCAGAGCAATTGCGCCACAGATCGTGCTTACGGCGGCCAGTTACCAACATTAGAGACCTTGCATATATTTGAGATTTGTTATCGCCGGCGTGCAGACATTTGCCGGCGGGGAAAATCGTCGGCCGCGAGCGGAAGGCCTCGTCGCCGCGAAATTCAAGCGGGGTTCAATCTCGACGAGAAACGCTCTAAGAGCAGGCCGAAAGATACTGTGCTCGATAGATGGAATGACGAATGCGACTGGGCGGACGGCTGGCGGCAGCCATTGAAGTGCTGGACGACATTGGCCGGCGCCACCGGCCGGTGGCCGATGCGCTGAAAGATTGGGGCCTGTCGCATCGCTTTGCGGGCGGCGGCGACCGCGCGGCGATCGGCAACATCGTCTACGACGCGCTGCGCCACAAACGTTCCGCCGGCTGGCTTTTGGGTGAAGACACGCCCCGCGCCATCGGCTTCGGCGCGCTGCTCATCGAATGGGGCCAGACGCCGCAGTCGCTCAACGATGCGCTCCAGGGTGACAAGTTCGCGCCGCCGCTGCTCAGCGCCGCCGAGTTGCAGGCGCTGGCCGAGCGCCGGCCTGAAGACGCGCCGGAGGCGGTGCGGGCGGACATACCCGACTGGTGCGCGCCGCTCTTCGAACGATCCTTTGGCGCAGACTGGGTTGCGGAAGGGGCGGCTTTGGCGACCCGCCCGCCGCTCGACATCAGGGTCAATACGCTGCAGTCCGACCGCGCCAAAGTGCTGGCGGAACTCGCCGAAACCGGCGCCAAGGCAGCCGCTATCGCGCCACAAGGCATTCGCATCCCGCCCATCGACGGCGACGGCAGGCACCCGAACGTACAGGCCGAGCCGGCCTTCCAGAAAGGCTGGTTCGAGGTCCAGGACGAAGGCTCGCAGATCGTTGCCGCCCTTGCCGGCGCGCAAGCCGGGATGCAGGTGCTCGATTTCTGCGCCGGCGCCGGCGGCAAGACGCTGGCGTTGTCGGCGGCGATGGCCAACAAAGGCCAGGTCTTCGCCCATGATGCCGAAAAAGCGCGGCTGGCGCCGATCTTCGACCGCCTCCGCCGTTCGGAAAACCGCAACGTCCAGGTTGTCACCAAGCCGGCTGAGCTCAGCCCCCTCGCAGGCCACATGGACATCGTGCTGGTCGATGCGCCCTGCACCGGCAGCGGCACCTGGCGGCGCCGTCCAGACGCCAAATGGCGGCTGACGCAAAGACAGCTCGATGCCCGCAAGGGCGAGCAGTCGGCGATCCTCGATGCGGCGAATGCCTATGTCAAACCGGGCGGCCTGCTGGTCTACATCACCTGTTCGGTGTTCGACGAGGAGAATGGCGAGCAGGTCGCCGCCTTTCGCGAACGGCACAAGGGCTTCGTCCCGGTCGATCATCGCGCGCTCTGGGATGCCAGCTTCCCCGGTCACGCAGCGGCCGCCCGGATCGGCAAGACAAGCGATATCTCGCTGTCGCCGGCTCTGAGCGGCACCGACGGGTTCCATTTCTGTGCGCTGCGTCGGGCGAATTGACGCTGCGATTGACAGGCTGACATAGCGCCAGTTGCAGATGCGCGGCGTCGGCCGCCAGACGGGGTAGAATTCTTGCAAAGATATGTGTCGCTTCTGCTTTTCCTCCTTCTGGTGCTCGGCGGCGGCCTGTTGATCGGCTATGCGACGCTGCCGGGTGAATGGTATGCCTCGCTCGCCAAGCCGCCCTTCAACCCGCCCAACTGGGTCTTCGCGCCGGCCTGGACGCTCCTCTATGTGCTGATCGCCGTGGCCGGCTGGCGGACATGGGAGCGGGAACAAGCAGCCGCCGCGATGAAGATCTGGGCCCTCCAGCTTGTTCTGAACTTCGCGTGGTCGCCGACTTTCTTCGGCGCCAAACAGATGGGGCCGGCACTGGTCGTGATCCTGGCTCTTCTCGCCAGCATTGCGCTGTTCATAGCCACGGTGTGGAACCGCGACCGGGTTTCCGGCTGGCTGTTTGCGCCCTATGCCGCGTGGGTAGCCTTCGCCACCTTGCTCAACGCGTCGCTGCTCCTGTTGAACTGAGTGCTTTGCTGCAGTGCAGCAAAAGCATTTGCGTGGCGTTCAGGCGTCTGCGATAAGCTTTGCAGATAAATCAGGGCGATGGCCATGGCAGCAAAGATCGTACCCGCACCCGATTATGAGGACCGCGTCAGGGCGTCGTTCGCGCGCCAGCAGGCGATGGCGACCATCGGCGCCGAACTGACGCTTGTGACGCCGGGCATCATCGAGATCGAAATGCCCTATTCCCAGGCACTGACCCAGCAGCACGGTTTCCTGCATGCCGGGGTGATTTCGACGGCGCTGGACTCGGCCTGCGGCTATGCCGCATTTTCGCTGATGCCGGAAAATTCCGGTGTGCTGACCATTGAGTTCAAGGTCAACCTCCTGGCGCCCGGCCGGGGCGAACGCTTCCTGTTCCGCGGCTCGGTGACCAAACCCGGCCGCACCATCATTGTCGCCGATGGCCAGGCGTACGCCTTTGCCGCCGATGGCGAGGCCAAGCTGATCGCGACCATGACCGGCACGATGATGACGGTGGTTGGCCGTGACGGGATAGCGGGATGAGGAGTGGTCCGTGTAACCGACGAAAAGCCCCCAAATTGGCTTTTCGAGCGACCCGGAGCCATAGCGAAGGGCCGGCAGCCGACGAGAGCACCGCCCTTTTTGTTCCGCAGCCGAGGGAGTCGAATTCATGACCGGCAAAGTGTCGCGAATTGGCGGCAAGGACGTTCTTTTCGTCATGGCGGCGCAGGCCGAGTACGGTCCGCATCTGCAAAAACTGTTCACGCCGCTGATGACGGGCGTCGGCCCGGTAGAGGCAGGTGTGCGGCTCGGCGCCGAACTGTCATGGCTGAAATCCGAGAAGGCGTTGCCCGATCTCGTCGTCTCGCTCGGCTCCGCCGGCAGCCGCACGCTTGAACAGACGCAAATCTACCAGGCGGTCTCGGTCAGCTATCGCGACATCGACGCTTCGCCGCTAGGCTTCGAAAAAGGCGCGACGCCGTTCCTCGACCTGCCGGTGACCCTCCCGCTATCATTCAGGATACCGGGCATTAAAGAAGCCAGCCTGTCGACCGGCGGCGCCATCATCACCGGTGCCGCCTATGACGCCATCGCCGCCGACATGGTCGACATGGAAACCTTCGCCTGCCTGCGCGCCTGCCAGTTGTTCGATGTCCCGCTTATCGGCCTGCGCGGCATTTCAGACGGCGCAGCCGATCTGCGCCACGTTGGCGACTGGACCGAATATCTGCATGTCATCGACGAGAAGCTGGCGGATGCAGTCGTGCGCCTCGAACGGGCCATCGGCTCCGGCACGCTACACAAGGAGCAGCCTGGGCAAGAGCCGGCAGCGCTCTGAAAGTCGGGCTACGCACCCCATTGCGCCGACTCGTTTCTTTCTCTAAAGGCTCGCCATGACGACAGCCAATCATCCCGATACAGTCCTGATTGTCGATTTCGGCAGCCAGTTTACGCAGCTCATCGCCCGCCGCATCCGCGAGGCTGGCGTGTTTTCCGAGATCGTGCCGTTCCAATCGGCCGAAGCTGCCTTCAAGCGCATCAATCCGAAAGCCGTGATCCTGTCGGGCGGTCCCGCCTCGACATCGGACATCGGCAGCCCACGCGCGCCCCAGATCGTCTTCGATGCCGGCGTGCCGGTGCTCGGCATCTGCTACGGCCAGATGGCCATGTGCGTGCAGATGGGCGGCGTCGCCGAAAGCTCGAACCATCGCGAATTCGGCCGCGCCTTCGTCGAGATCGAAAAGGACAGCCCGCTGTTCGAAGGCCTGTGGGCGCCCGGCCAGCGTCACCAGGTGTGGATGAGTCATGGCGACCGCGTCATCTCGCTGCCCAAGGGGTTCGAGGTCTTCGGCAAGTCGGAAGGCTCGCCCTTCGCCATTTTCGGCAATGTCGCGCGCAAGATGTACGGCATCATGTTCCACCCGGAAGTTGTGCATACGCCGGATGGCGCCAGGCTGCTGAGAAACTTCGTGCACATCATCGCCGGCATCGAAGGCGACTGGACGATGCGCGCCTATCGCGAGCATGCGGTCGAAACCATTCGCAAGCAGGTCGGCAAGGGCAAGGTCATCTGCGCGTTGTCGGGTGGCGTGGATTCCTCGGTCGCCGCACTTTTGATCCACGAAGCGGTCGGCGACCAGCTGACCTGCATTCTTGTCGACCATGGCCTGATGCGCAAGGACGAGGCCGCCGGCGTGGTGGCGATGTTCCGCCAGCACTACAATCTGCCGCTGATCCTGGTCGACGCGTCGGAAAAATTCATCTCGGCGCTGGAAGGCGAGTCCGACCCCGAGAAGAAGCGCAAGACCATCGGCCGGCTGTTCATCGAAGTGTTCGAGGAAGAGGCCAAGAAACTCGGCGGCGCCGATTTCCTGGCGCAAGGCACGCTCTATCCCGACGTCATCGAGAGCGTCTCCTTCACCGGCGGCCCGTCGGTGACTATCAAGTCGCACCACAATGTCGGCGGCCTGCCGGCGCGCATGAACATGCAGCTGGTCGAGCCGCTGCGCGAACTGTTCAAGGACGAGGTGAGGGCACTGGGCAAGGAACTCGGCCTGCCCGAAAGTTTTATTGGCCGCCATCCGTTCCCTGGACCAGGCCTTGCCATCCGCTGCCCCGGCGGTATCACCCGCGAAAAGCTCGAAATCCTGCGCGAGGCCGACGCCATCTATCTCGACGAGATCCGCAAGGCCGGCCTCTACGACGCCATCTGGCAGGCTTTCGCCGTGCTGCTTCCGGTGCAGACCGTCGGTGTGATGGGCGACGGCCGCACCTACGAATTCGTCTGCGCCCTGCGCGCCGTGACGTCCGTCGACGGCATGACCGCCGACTTCTACCACTACGACATGGCTTTCCTCGGCGCGGCGGCCACCCGCATCATCAACGAAGTCCGCGGCATCAACCGCGTCGTCTACGACGTGACGTCAAAGCCGCCAGGCACCATCGAGTGGGAGTGATTCAGGCCCACTCAAACGCCGCCGAAAACACGCCATTGTACGCCATAACTATTTGACAACACATATAAACCCATTCGGCGACAATCGGTGCGCAGAGATTGGATTGACGGACCGGCTGACGGACCTTCCGCATATTGGTAGCTCAGATTTTTCGAAGTACCGTCAGATCCAATGAGGCTCTGACGGTATTTTTTTATGCCTTAAGGAATTGAAGATAAAACAAAATTTCTGCCGAAGAGCCTCGAAATTGTACTGACGGTACTTTTCAGGAGGTAGCGGGGAATGCTGACGGACGTCGCCCTTAAAGCCCTGAACCAAAAGAGAACATCTACAAGATTGCGACGGCATGTATGTTCGCGTCATGCCCAGTGGCGCGATCTCCTTTCGGCTGGATTACAGGCTCAACGGAGGCCGCGAGACGGTCTATCTTGGCAGGTATGGACGGGACGGAATCTCGCTTGCCTCAGCCGGGAGAAGTGTCTCGACGCGAAGCGCGCTATTGGCGAGTGACGGTCGCCGGCGATAGAAAAGCAGCGCGACAAGCGCCGAGTTGTCACCCCGGTCTCCGGCCGACTTCAGCGCCGAAATGGCTACCAAACCAAAGCGATGCCCGGGCCTTCAAGGCCTCTTCTTATTCCGGCCAAGCCGGCCCGGAGCGCCGCATTCACTCACATCCCTTGAACCTGAGTGCAGAGTTGCCGCATCGAAGCCATTTGAGCAGCCGAGTTCGCGCCCGAACCCGTGCTGGTGCTGGCGGTCGTATCGCCAGCTGTATTCGAGGATCCCGACGTGCCGGTGGTTGTACCCGAACCAGTGCTGTTGCTGGCCGTGGTGTTACTGCCGGTCGAACCAGAGCTGCCTGAAGTGCCGGTGGCTGTGCCAGAGCCGGTGCCGATACTCGCCGTTGTATCACTGCCGGTCGAAGCCGAGCTACCTGACGTGCCGGTCATTGTGCCAGAGCCAGTGCCGTTACTGGCCGTCATCCTCGAGCAGTCGGAGCGAACCTGTGCCTGCTGTTCAGAGCTCAGGGACGACCAGTTCTTGCGGATCTCATCCTGCGACAGAAGTCTTCCCGAATTGGCGTCGCTGAAGAATGAGCCGGAGAGCTTGCTGTCCCAGCCGCTCGGGATACCGCTTTGGCCGGAGCCGGACGTAGAGCTCATACTGGACCCGGCCGATGAGCCGGACGTTCCGTTCGTGCCGCTGGATGTTCCCGACGACTGCGCCAAGGCCGCGGTGGCGAGACAGAGAGAGATCGCTGTAGCTGTCAAAATCTTACGTTTCATGTGAGTCTCCTTTGGGGTTCGACGCCGTTGCGGCGTCGAATCCTAATCCCGAGGAAAGGCACTTGTTCCTGTAAAGAGTGGAATTCGATGTCATGATCCTTGTGCACCAGCCTTGGCCTCGAATGCGATGCCGGAGCGCTTCAACGACGACTGACGCCTCAGGCGAGAGCTGTCCGCTACTGGGTGTTAGAGGCGATATGCGGAACGCTTCCCGAATAGTTGGGTGCCACCATCGGGTAATTGCGAGGCAGGTTCCATTTGGTTCGGTAATCGTCCGGATTCATGCCCAGTCGGCCAAGGTGCGAACTGCGTCGGGTCTCGGTTAGAGACAGGAGGGTGGCCTTTGCCGCGGCGTATAGCTCGACATGCGGAGCTCGTCTCGACCGCGCACACTCAATATATTTTACGATGACGCCCCCAGATGTCATATGAGCGAATGCCTTTCCGGCGAAATAAATTGCTCCCAGCAGGTCGACGCTCAGCACCTTCAGCCAGCCCGCTCTAGTGAATGCCTCAATGGTTAAAGATTATCAGGCCGGCGCGTTGTTGACGATTATCACCAACCTGCCGAACGCGTGAGCGCAAGTCGACAGCACCGTGATAGCGGCCTCCCCGGCGCGCCCCTTGTCGAACCGATGCGCGCCTTCTCGACCTTGCCTCAACCCACGTCGGCTCACCCGTGCACCTTCGGTGCCCAACCGCATGGCGATGGCCAGTCCAATGCCGCTTGCAGCACCGGTTACAATGCAGTCTTGTTATCCAGGCGCATCGGGTTCGACCGCTTTCTGGGGAGCAGCAAGTGGTTCAGTCCAGCCTTCAGCGACCCGATCCACGCTCAGCAGGCTGCGCGCATAATCCTGTTGCGCGCGAACAATGGCATCGTCTTGCTGTGAGGGAAGAAAGACCGGCAAAGCAAGGCAGACACTTTGTGTGGCCAACAGCTTGTTCCAGTTCGCGATCAGCGCCTTGAAAGCGCGCCCCACCGCCCTCGGATTTCGGTCGAGGTCATAGAGGCCGAGCGGATTGATCCGTCCGTTGTTCTCCCGAAGCGCACTGTCCCAGTCCACCTGATCCGTCAGCGAGTACCAGGTGAAGCCTACGATGGGGATGCCATCGTTGCGGATCCGCAGCACGTTGGCCCACTCTTTCCACAGCCAATAGACGGCCTCGTCTCCATTGGGGCCTTCGCTGATGTTGGTCTCCGTATGCATTACGGGAAGCCGGTAGCGGTTGAAGTACTGCCGCGTGATCTCGTCATAGCCAAACACCTCGCCGGACCCGGACGTCGTTCCGTCTGCCCAAACCCGATGTTCGTTGGTCTGGTAATAGTCGGTGCCCATCACGCAATGCCTGCGCAGATGGCTTTCCAGGAAGAAACTGTATTCTTCGGCCGTCATCCCGTTTTCGAGAAGATAGCGATAGGTGTGCGCGTCGACGTCATGACCGTAGTTGAGGTCAAGCGACAGGAAACGCTCGCTGTTGAACCGTTCCGCTCTGCCGACCGCCTCGGGAGAATCGGCGTGGAAGTATTCCGAGGATTCGCTCTGAATGAAGATGGCGTCCGGCCGCACCTCGAGAATCGCCCGCATGGCAAGCACGTTCGCCTTCACGATGTGCTTGAGGGCGGTGACGAAAGCAGTGTCGCTGCTCAGTTGTTCGTTCCACCATCCCCAGCGGGCCGAAAAGGTGGCGCAGATGAACATCTCATTTATTGGGGTGAAGAGCTGGATCCACGGATAGCGCATCGCGAAATCCCTGGCGTAGTGCTCGAATAGTGTCGGAAAGTCCGGGTTCTGGAAGTTGCCAATCCAGTCCGGCACGCCAAAATGGCAAAGGTCGACGATCGGAAGAATGTCTTTCGCCTTCAGGTCCGCGAAGGTCTCATCGGCGAATGCCCAATCATAACGTCCGTCACCCAGCCATGTTTTGTGGATGGGAGGTCCGTAGCGGAGGAAATGCACCCCGAGATCCTGGACCAGTTCGAAGTCGGTGCGCCATCGTTCGTAGAAGCGGCATTTTTCCATTTCGTCGACGCGCTCCCGGCCTTGTCGAATGGTGGGGGTGCTGTTCTCGATGCCGGTGGCAAACATGAACGTGAACATTGATGGTCCTTAGCCAAGGCGGAGATGCCCGCGCTTGGTCAAACGTTCAGTGCTCGACGCAGTTCCTGCAAGACTGCTTGTCAAGTTCGGTGGGCGCCTGACAACCACGTGCCTGCAAGTGCTATTCACAGTCGGTTGACCGTTCGTTGCGAAAGGCAACGGCACATGGCGGAAAAGCCTTCGAACCGGCTTTTTGCCAAAGCCGGAGAATGGCTGGTCGAGAAGGTTCAGCGGCGATTTCTCCAGCCTCACCCGGCCATTCGGAAAGATGGCGCTACGCTCGTGATTGTGAGCAGGGGCCACCCAGGCATAGGCGGGTCGAGATTGGCGGAATTCTATCCCACGGTTCAAGCGAGCAGCTTGCGCCGAATATGATCGGACCATGCTGGACGGAGAGGTCGGCTTCGGGCCAGCCCAGTTGGCGTCAAACGGGTCTTTGCGAGTTAAGGCGGTATGGTAGTTATCCACGTTTGCAAACTGCAAACGGACGTTCCGCTGCCGGACCCATTTGAGCCATTCACTAGGAGGCAGACCCGCGATACATCACCGGTATTCTCGAAGCCAATAGTTAGTCTCGTTCATCGTCCTTTGGTTCGACAGACCCATACGAGAGATACGAGAGATATGGACCGGCGAACCATCCGCTGTATTGATCTCCTGTAGAAAACAGTGACCCTCAGAGACTAGCATGATCGTTATTTGTCAATGCGTTACGAAGCTGTTCGCCCAATTGATTCAAGAAGCTGATCCAGCCACTCGCTGACCGCATTTTATCTTCTGCCGAACGGCAGCAACGCGCCTGAATCCTGCCTCCGGATCAATGTTCGCGTGCGCAAAAACGGCCGCTCGCGAACATACATTGACAGGTCCAGTTCCGAATAATAAGTTCGGTCATAGAACGAATTAACCGGAGTTCAATGTGACTGACCTGCCGCGCATATCCCGTCAGTTCTCACAGCGCTCCGTGATGGAAGCGATCGTCCAGGGCGGGCCGATCTCCCGCGCCTCGATCGCCAAGCTGACGGGCCTGTCGAAGCAGACCATCTCCGAAATCATGCGCGGGCTCGAGCAGGAGGGCTGGGTCCAGGAAACCGGCCGCACCAGCGGCCATGTCGGGCGCACCGCCGTCACCTACGAACTGGTCCACGACGCAGCCTATATCATCGCCGTCGACCTTGGCGGCACCAAGGTGCGGGTCGCGCTGACCGACCTTGCCTGCCAGATCTTTGCCGAAGCCGCCACACCGACCGACTCGCGCGGCGGCCAGTTCGTCGTCGATCAGATTGCAGCGCTGGCCTTCGATGCCGCGGCCAGACAGCACGTCGCGCGCAAGAAGATACGCCTGGCCGTCATCGGCGCGCCTGGCGCTCCTGACCCGGCCACCGGCCGCATTCTAATGGCGCCGAACATTACCGGCTTCGACACAATGAATGTGCTGGATGCCTTCGAAGAAGCGCTCGGCGTCGCGGTGATGATCGAGAACGACGTCAATCTCGCGGTGCTTGGCGAGAACTGGCTCGGCCAAGGCCAGGGCATCGACAATCTCGCCTACATCGCGCTCGGCACCGGCATCGGCAGCGGGCTGATGCTGGGCGGCCATCTGGTGCGGGGTGCTGGGCACGCCGCCGGCGAGATCGGTTTCATGCCGATCGGGGCCGATCCCTTCACCGAGGAATCACTGCGCACCGGCGCATTCGAACGCGCGGTGGCCACCCACGCCATGACCGATCGCTACCACGCCCTCACCGGCAGGCAGGTCTCGGTGCCGGCAATATTCGAGAATGCCGCGCTTGGCGACAAGGACGCGCTCACCGTGCTCGACGAAACTGCCCGCCATCTGGCGCAAGGCGTTGCGGCAATCGCGGCGATCGCCAATCCAGAAAAGTTTATCCTCGGCGGCTCGATTGGGTTGCGGCCCGAAATCCTGTCCAGGGTGCAGGCGCTTCTGCCGCTATGCTTCCCCTATCCGGTCAGGGTCGAGGCGAGCGAACTCGGCGCACGCGCAGCCCTCATCGGCGCGGCGGCAATCGGCCTTGGCCAGTTGCACAACACGCTGTTCGGCGTCGACGCGCCTGATGGCCGGATTTCGCTGCCGCCTGCCCAGGCCGCCGCCCTGAAGGAGGCCGCGATATGACTCACGATATTACCGCCCGCCTGCAGGCAGCGCTCGACCGCGACGACGCACTAACGCTGTTTCGCCGCGCCATCGGCCGAGAGAGCATCACCGGCAACGAAGCCAACTTCGTCGACTTCCTAGAAGCCAGGATGCGCGACCTTAACCTCAGCGGCCTGACCAGGACGGAATTTCTTCCCGGGCGGCCCAACATCTGGGGCGAGCGCAAGGGGGCCGACCAGGGAAAGCGCCTGCTGTTCATGGGCCATACCGACACCGTCCATGTCGACGGCTGGCGCGAGCATTGGGCAGGCACCGAGCGTGAGGATCCGTTCGCCGCCCCGATCATTGATGGTGCTGTCTGGGGCCGCGGCTCAGGCGACCTCAAGGCCGGCATCACTGCTTCGCTGGCGGCACTCGCGCTACTCGACAAGGCAGGCGTTCGCCTCAAGGGCGACGTCGCCTTCGCTTTCATCGGCGACGAGGAGAGCGGCCAGCCCGGCACCGGCATTTCCGCCGGGATCAAGCACTTCGTCGGACGCATCGAGACCGGCGAGGTCACAGCACCCGATTTCAGCGTCTATGTCGAGCCGACCCGCCTGGCCGTTTATGCGGCGCAGATCGGCTTCTTCATCACCGATATCTCGATTACCGGCAAATCCGCCTATTTCGGTGTGCCAGAACTCGGCAAGGATGCGCTCCGTGCAAGCCATGCCGCGATGACGGCGCTTTGGAAGCATTCGGATGAGGTCGCCGCGCGCGCCGAGCACAAACTGGTCGGGCGCGGCTTCCTGCTTATCACCGGGCTTGCCTGCGGCGGCTACATTGCCGTTCCCGAGCGCTGCACGCTCTCGCTGATCCGTAAGCTGTTGCCTGGCGAAGACCTCGACACCGCCGCCGCCGAGATCGAGGCTGCCGTGCGCGGCGCGATCACCGATCCGGATATTTCGGTAGAGTTCGCCTACCCCGCCGGCCGCGACCACAGGCTGGGCGGCACCGCTGCCGAGATCGGCGAAACGCGGGCGGAAGTCGCCATGCTGTCCGACGCGATGGCCGGCGCAATGAGCGGACGCGGCGTCATCGAGGGCGCACCGTTCTGGTCGGAGTCCCCCTTCATCATCAATCAGCTCGGTATTCCTGCCGTCTATTGCGCGCCCGGCGACATCAGGAATTGCCACACATTCGAGGAGCACGTGGATGTCGAGGAATATTTCGCCGGCATAGTCGGCTTCGCCGCCTTCATGGCCCGCTATTGCGGCGTGGCCGACTGAACCACCAACGAAGCAAAATGGGAGAACTGACATGCCGATGAAGACACTGATCGCCGCCGCCTTTGCCGGCGGATTGATGCTTGCCGCCAACCCAGCTTTCGCACAGACGGTCGGCCCGCAGGGCGAGAGCGCCACGCCGAGCGCCGACGTGATCCTAAGCGATGCCGACATCGCCGCGCTCAAGGACAAGGGCTACAAGGCTGCCTTGCTCTGGCACACCTCGTCCGATTTCACCAATGCGGTAACCGCCGGCGCCACCGACGAATTCGCCCGCGCCGGTATCACCATTGCGGTCAAAACGGATGCCCAGTTCGACTCCGCCCGCCAGCGCAGCGACATCGAGACGGCGTTGGCCGCCAAGCCCAACGTCATCTTGGCGCTGCCGCTCGACCCGGTCACCTCGGCAGAAGCCTTCCGCCAGGCGGTCAAGGACGGCACCAAGCTGGTGTTCCTGTCCAACTTGCCCAAGGACTACAAGCAGGGCACCGACTACGCTTCGATCGTGACTGACGATCTATTCCAGATGGGCAAGCAGGCTGCGGACGCGATGGCCAAGGCGATCGGCGGCAAGGGCAAGGTCGGCTACATTTTCCACGACGCTGCCTACTACGTCACCAACCAGCGCGACCAAGCCTTCAAGACCACCATCGAGAAGGTCTATCCCGACATCAAGATCGTCGCCGAACAGGGCATATCCGACCCGGCCCGCGCCGAGGAACTGGCCAACGCGATGCTTTTGCAACATCCCGATCTCGACGGCATCTACGTGACCTGGGCCGAGCCGGCCGACGGCGTGCTGTCGGCGCTACGCGGCGCCGGCAACGCCAGGACCAAGATCGTCACGCTCGACCTCGCCGAGCCGGTCGCGCTCGACATGGTCAAGGGCGGCAATGTCGCAGCCCTCGTCGCCGACAAGGCCTATGAACTCGGCCGCGCCATGGCTGCTTCCGGCATGAAGTCGCTGCTTGGCCAGCCGACACCAGCCTTCGTCGTCGCCCCGGCCCTGACCGTCACCAAGGAGAATGTCGCGCAGGGCTGGAAGGACTCGCTCAACCGCGACGCGCCGCAGCCGGTGCTCGACGCGTTCAAGTAAGGCTCTCGCTCCGGCGCGGCCCGCCGCACCGGAGCTTTTCTTCGACAACAAAAAGGGGAATCGGGACATGCGCATAGCATCTGCAATCATAACGACGGTGGCGAGCCTGCTAGCCATGCACGCCTTCGCCGCCGAAGGCGTCACCACAGGACCGAATGGTGAAAAGCCGGTGCCGGCGAGCAGTCTTACGCTGACGCCAGCCGAAGAGCAGCAGATCAAGGACGGCAAGTTCACCGCCGCCCTCGTCTGGCACGAGATGAGCGAATACACCAACGCCGTCAATGCCGGCGCCCATGACGAATTCAAGCGCCTCGGCATCGAGGTGGTGGCGCAGACCGATGCCGGTTTCGACGCCGCGCGACAGAAGGCCGATATCGAGACGGTGATGGCCAAAAAGCCGTCGATCATCCTGTCGCTTCCCGTCGATCCGGCGACTGCAGCTTCGGTCTACGATCCGGCACGCCAGGCCGGCGTCAAGCTCGGCTTCGTCGACAATTCCCCGGCCGGCTACAAGCAGGGCAGGGACTATGTCACCATCGTCTCCGACGATCTCTTTCAGATGGGCAACAAGGCCGGCATCGCCATGGCCGAGGCGCTCGGCAAGAAAGGCAAGGTCGGCTACATCTTCCACGATGCCGACTTCTACGTCACCAACCAGCGCGACCAGGCCTTCAAGAAGACCATCGAGCAGGACTATCCCGATATGAAGATCGAGGCCGAGACCGGCATGGCCGACCCGGCGCGCAGCGAAGACATCGCCCAGGCGATGATCACCCAGCATCCGGACCTGGACGGCATCTATGTCACCTGGGCCGAACCGGCGCTGAGCGTGCTTTCGGCCTTGCGCGGTGCCGGCAACACGCACACCAAGATTGTCACGCTCGACCTCAATGAGCCTGCCGCGCTCGACATGGTCAAGGGCGGCAACATCGCGGCCCTCGTCGCCGACGAGGCCTACAGCATTGGCGTGACGCTGGCGCGCGCCTCGGCAGGTTCTCTGGTCGGCAAGAAGGCCGAACCATTCTATGCCGTAGATTCCATCGCCGTCACCAAGGACACGGTGAAGGACGGTTGGAAGAAGTCCCTCAACAGGGACGTACCGGCGGCTATCGCGGACGCGGTGAAATAGGCTCGAGGCGAAGCGCTCACCACCGGAGGAATAAAATGTCCAGTGCCAACACCAGCGCCGGTAGCAGCTTCGCCAGCCGCTTCAATCTGCAGCAATATGTCGTCTACCTCGGTTTCCTGGCGATCTTCCTGTTCTTCGCCATTGTGCTGAGGGACAGCGGCTTCCTCACCGTCCGAAACTTATCGAACATCGTGTTGCAGACGACGCCGGTGACGATCATGGCCATCGGCCTGGTCTTCGTCATGTCGGCCGGCGAAATAGATTTGTCGATCGGCTCGATCGTGGCGGTGGCGGCCCTTGCAGCCGCCGTCACCATCAACGCGTACGGCATGCCGGCAGGGATAGTCGCCGGCCTCGGCGCCGGCCTGCTGATCGGCGTCATCAACGGCGTGCTGGTGGCGTATGTCAGGCTGCCCTCCTTCCTGGTGACGCTGGCGACGCTCGGCCTGTTCGCCGGCGTTTCGCGTTCGATGACAGACCTTCGCTCGATCTCGGTGACCAACGAAGCGTTCACCGGCTTCTTCGGTTCCGGCTCGCTGCTCGGTGTCCCCTCACTCGTCTGGTGGTCGGTGATTGCCGTGGCCATCGGCCACCTGGTGTTCCGCGAAACCCGTTTCGGCGCGCATTTGCTGGCGACCGGCGACAATGCCCGCGCCGCAAGCGTATCGGGCATCAGCGTGCCCAGGATCAGGCTCGCCGTGCTGACCATCAGCGGCGGACTCGCCGGTCTTGCCGGCTTGCTCTATGCCGGTCGCCTGCAGGCGGCGAAATATACTCTCGGGGAAACCGACCTGATGACGGTCATCGCCGCCGTCATCGTCGGCGGCACGCTGCTCAATGGCGGCAAGGGCTCCGTGGTCGGCGCGCTGGTCGGCTCGTTGATGATGGGCATGCTCAACAACGGCCTGATCCTGATGGGCCTGTCGGTCTCCGACCAGATGATCGTGCGCGGCCTCATCATCCTGACCGCAGTCGCCGTGTCGCTGCGCGAAAAGAACCGCTGAAGGAAGCCATCCATGTTTCTCGACATTTTGCGCCGCCGCAACCCCGCCTTTATCGAATCAGCTATCCGGTTGCACCAGCAAGGTAAGCTGCCGGCCAATGCTTATGTGCTCGATCTCGACACGGTTGAGGCCAATGCGCGGGTTCTCAAGAGCGAGGCCAACCGCAACGGCCTGAAGATCTTCGCCATGACCAAGCAGGTCGGCCGCTCCTCGTCGTTCTGCCGGGCTGTGATGCGCGGCGGCATTGACCGCGCGGTCGCCGTCGACATGGCTTGCGCCCGCGCCACCCACAAGGCAGGCATGAAGCTTGGCCATCTCGGCCATCTCCAGCAGGTCGCAAAATTCGAAGCGGCGGCTGCGGCGAAAACCTTCAAGCCGGACTACTGGACCGTGTTCAATGATACCAAGGCTGGGGAAGCGGCAACAGGCGCCAAGGCGGCCGGCTATGTGCAGCATCTGCTGGCCCGCATCGCCGCCGAAGGCGATATCTTCTATCGCGGCCATGAAGGCGGTTTCAATGCCGCCGACATTATCGATGTCGCCGACCGGCTGGATGCCGTCGAAGGCGGCCGTTTCGCCGGCATCACCACTTTCCCTGCTCTGCTGTTCGACCATGCTTCGCGGAAAGTGCTGCCGACCCCCAATCTGGCGACGCTCGCGAAAGCTGCGGAAGCGTTGGCCAAGGCAGGCCGCAAGGACATTGAGATCAACGCGCCGGGCACCACGTCGAGTGTCATGCTGGCGGCACTCGCCGAGGCTGGCGCGACGCAGTGCGAGCCCGGCAATGGACTGCATGGCACCACCGCGCTGCATGTCATGGAAGATTTGCCGGAGCTGCCGGCGGTGCTCTATCTCACCGAGGTCTCGCATCTCTCCGGCGGCAAGGCCTATTGCCTTGGCGGCGGCTTCTACATCGATCCGATCTTCCCCGACTACGACGTCAAGGCGATCGTCTCGGCTGAACCGACGACGGCAGGCTCGGCACTGCGCAGCGTCGAGGTGCCGCCGCCCTCTGCGATCGACTATTACGCCATGATCGATGCCGCCGGCGCGAACGCGCCGAAGCCTGGCGACAGCGCCGTGTTCGGCTTCCGTGGCCAGGCCTTCGTCACCCGCGCCCATATTGTCGGCGTGTCGGGCATTTCGACGGACAATCCGAAAGTGGAAACCATCGAGAACGGCTTCGGTGAACCCTATGCCTGGCCAGTCTAGGAGAAACACATGACGGTGAGCGCGCCCATCCTTCAGCTGCACGACATTCGCAAGAATTTCGGCGGCATCACCGCGATCGAGAGTTTTTCGCTCGAGGTTTTCCCGGGCGAGATCGTTGCACTCGTCGGCGACAACGGCGCCGGAAAGTCGACGCTGGTCAAGATCGTCTCGGGCGTCCACCCGCCCTCGTCCGGCACCATCGTCATCGAAGGAAAACCGGTGACGATGTCGAATGCCACCATGGGGCGCGCGCACGGCATCGAGGTCGTCTACCAGGACCTGGCGCTGGCCGACCAGCAGACGGTCTACATGAACATGTTCCTCGGCCGCGAGCCGCTGAACCGCCTCGGTCTGCTCGACCGCCGCCGCATGATCGACGAGACCGAGAAACTGGTGAAGGAACTGGACGTGCGCATCCCCTCCGCGCACGCCACCATCCGCGATCTCTCCGGCGGCCAGCGCCAGGGCGTTGCGATCGCGCGCGCCACGCATTGGGCAAGCAAACTGATCCTGCTGGATGAGCCGACGGCGGCTCTGGGCGTTGCCGAAACCGCCCGGGTGGAGGCTATCGTCCAGTCTCTGAAGCAGCGCAATGTCGGCATCCTGATCATCAGCCACAGCCTCGACCAGGTCTTCAAGCTCTCCGACCGCATCTGTGTTTTAAGGCGTGGCAAGCAGATTGGAATTCGCGAGACCGCGAAGACCGATAAGAACGAGATCATTGCCATGATAACTGGCCTGCAGCAGCAATAGCAGGAACCTCTCTGAGAGCCCCCGCCCGAGATCCGGATGTTGTCGGCGATCACGCGATCGATCAGCTTGTGCCGCCTGGTGATCGCCATCGGCCCGTCCTGGTCGTAGCTGCCTTGCCACTCCGGATGCGGCGCCAGCAGCGCTGGCACATACATCGTGTCGGCCGAAATCATGCGCTGTTCCTTGCCGGAGTTTGCGAGGTAGACCGAGTGGCCGGGCGTGTGGCCGGCGCAGCGATGATCTGGAAGCCGGGCGCGACTTCGGCGCCGTCATGGATGCTGCTGGAGCTGCTGCGTCTGGTGAAGTTGCCTGCATCGCCTGAATTTCTCCAGGCGTATCCGCACCAGCTTTCTGGCGGCCAACAGCAGCGCGTTGGCATCGCTATCCCAGTCTCGATTTGATAGGACCTATGCAATGTATGGCGGCGCCGACATCACCGTGCCGCTCGGCGGAGTCAAGCTGTCCGGTTTCGGTCGCGACAAGTCGCTGCATGCGCTGGACAGATACACCGTCCCAAAACAGCCTGGATTTCTCTCGGCTGACCGTTTCTCGCTAAGCGCTGCCGAGGATGAAATCGGCGCAGCGGTCGGCGATCATGATCACCGGCGCGTTGGTGTTGCCGCTGATGAGACGCGGGCATGATCGAGGCGTCGCAGATGCGTAGGCGCGGCACGCCGCGCACGCGCAATTGCGGGTCGACCACCGCCTGGTCATCGCTGCCCATCCGGCAGGTGCCGCAGGGGTGATAGACCGTCTTGGCGTGTTCGAGGATGTGGTCTGTTATGGACTGATCGGAAAGGTCGGCGGCCCCGCCCGGCGACAGCTCGTCGGCGATCACCGCCTGCAGGCCGGCTGACGCAGGATGGTGCGGGCGATCTTCATGCCGGCGAGCAGCAGGGCAACACGCAAGATGCGACGGCAGGCTTTCCCTACGAAACCCGCTTCGAGGATCTGGAATATCTCACCACCGGTCGCACCGATCTGGTTTCGGTTCTTACCAACAATGCCTACCTCCATTCCCATTCCTCATTCTTTTGTCTTCCTGCTTGTCCTGGCGGCGGTGATGTTGGTCGTTCTGCACCGTACCGCCTTCGGACTATACCTCTACGCCGTCGGCAAAAATGAAGAGGCCGCGCGGTTTTCGGGAATCCGTACCGGCCGGGTGATCATCTGCGCCTATGTGATCTGCGCCGGGCTGACGGCGCTGTCATCCATCTTTCTCGCAATGTACACACGCTCGATCCTGCCAAGCTCGCACGGCAATTTCTACGAGCTCTACGCCATCGCCGCCGCCGTCCTTGGAGGGTTCTCGTTGCGGGGCGGGGAAGGCTCAATCATTGGTGTGGTGCTTGGAACGATCTTGCTGCAGGTGCTTCAGAACCTTGTCAATCTTCTAGGCATTCCCTCCTCACTCAACTTTGCCGTGAGTGGATCGGTGATCCTGATCGGGGTACTGGCCGACCAGGAATACACAGAGTTTCGAAAGCGCCGCGAATTGATGCGGGGCCGGCTCGCAACCGCCGAAGGCAGGCTGTGATGCCCGAGCCGGTGAAATAGATTGTTCACGGCAGTTGCGATCGCCGACCGGTTGGCTGCTTGCGCCCGGGGGGCAGCCGAAGGCCGGGATCTAAAACGCCGCAATATTGCCTCTCAAGCGGCTCCTGCTTCGAAGGCAGTCGCCGCAATGTCGATGCAGTCGGCTCATGATGTGCCGAGTTTCGATCTCGCATGGCGATGTAACTTATGCGATCAGCCCGTACTGCCGTGCCTTGTTGCGCAAGAACGGCAGACCGTTGCCCATTACAACCGCTTCACTCTCGGCCACCGGACGCCACACGCTGAGGCCAAACGCCAGACGCGGATCCATGTTGATGAAGCTCTCCATCGCGAGCCCGCCCTTGAAGCCGATCGCGGCCAGCGTTGCGAACGTCTCATCCCAATTGCAATTGCCCTCGCCTGGGGTGCCGCGATCAGACTCGGAGAGGTGGATATATTTGAGGTAATCGCGGGCGACGATAATACCGTTGCCCATACCTTTCTCCTCTATGTTCATGTGATAGGTATCAAGGTGCACGAACATATTGTCGGCGCCGACTCTCTCGATTAGTGCCACCGCCTGAGCCGCGGTGTTGATGATGTGGTTCTCGTAGCGGTTCACGGCTTCAACACCGAGTTCGATGCCGCGAGACTTGGCTTGCGCGGCGGCGGACGTCATCACTTTCGCAATGTTATCAAGTTCGTCCTGCGTAGGTGGCACGCCAGTACGCTCGCCGATGCCGCCATAGATTACGCCGCATAGCGCCTGGGCTCCGATGTCGGCCGTCTTGTCGATAGCCACCTTGAGAAAGTCAATCGCCTCCTGTGGGTGGCGCGATGCCCACGCATATTCGGGCAACCCTAGCGAGCACACCGCCTGCATGCCATTTGCCGCCAGCAGCTTGCGGGTGTGATCGGCATCGCAAGAAAATGGATCGGCCAGCGAAATTTCAATGAAATCGAGATCGTATTTTTTCACCGCCGCTACAGTGTGCTCGGCGCCCTCTACGGACCAACCACTCGTCCACATGCTCGTATGAACGCCAAAACCCTTCATCGTGTTATCCTCATGAAATTGAGCTGCCCGGCAGCCCACCGCAAGATCATGACGCCGATCAGCATGATGCCCCAAATGGCTGTGGCCAGGTGCTGGCTGGCGCCCAAGAGATTCAGTCCCGAAGAAAGCAACTGCAAAACGATGAGGGCTAGGAAGACCGAAACGACCTTGCCGAAGCCGCCAAACGGATTCACCCCGCCCAAAAAGCAGGCAAGCACCGTAATCAGCACATAGGACTCGCCATGGCCGACACGGACGGAATTGAATCGTGCCATCATGATAATGCCGGCCAACGCACACATGGCGCCAGACAGCGCGTAGATCAGAATGATCACGCGTCGCGTCGAGATGCCGGAATAGCGCGTCGCCTCGATGTTGGAGCCGACCATATAGTTTGAAAAGCCAAGCCTGGTTCGGGTCATCAAAACATGCCAGACGATGACTGCGCCGAGCAGTATCAGCAGCGGGACAGGAATGCCGACGATGCTGCCGTGGCCCAGGGGCTGGATGAATTCGGGAAAGCCCGAAATATCGGCGCCGCGGGTCAGAAACTCGCCAAGGCCGCGCAGGAAAATCATCACCGAGAGCGAAACGAGGATGGGGTGCGCGCCGGTATAGGCTATCACCGGGCCCATGACCAAGCCGCTTGCCGTGCCAACGCCGACCGCAAGAACGGAACCGAGTAGAAAGGCATAGATGCTTGCGTCCGGTCCTCCGTTGGCCTGAAGAACCCAGGCGAGCGTGAGGCCACAGAGATTGGCCGTGAACGTCACGGCGAGATTGATGCCGCCCGAGATGATCGGCATCAACATCGCGAGCGTAAGCAGTCCAAGTTCAGGCAACTGGAAGGCCACCGATTCAAAGGTAGCTTTGGACAGGAATCGCGGCGAGAGAGATCCGAAGAATGCAATCACCAAAATCAATGCCAGCAAAAGTCCGATATTCTCGGCGCCCAACGTGCCGGCAAGACGGCGCAAGAATCCGTGCCGTAGCGCTCCAGTTTCGAGCACGCGCTGCGTCATGTACCCATCCTCTGCCGCAAGCCCGCGAGGATATGCCCGAGCGGCGCGTTGGACAGCGTGATGGCAATCAAGATGATCGCCCCGACGATCATCTTGAAAGCATAGGGAGAGATGCCGAGGAGGTTCAGCCCGTTTTGCGTCACCGACACAAGAAACACGCCAAGGATGCAACCGAGCACGGTGCCGCGCCCGCCACCCAGCCTGGCACCGCCAAGGACAACAGCTGCCAGCACGTCCAGCTCGCGCCCCACCAATGCGTTGGGCACGATTTCCTGGGAATAGTGCACCTGCACAAGTCCCGCGATCCCGGCCATCAAACCAAGCCAGCCGAAGGCAATGAAGTGCATCGCCGCGATGTTGATACCGAGGCGACGGGCGCCCTCCGGGTTATCGCCAAAAGCGTATAGCTGCCGTCCCGTGGTGGTATACCGGATAAGCCCCCAGGTGGCGGCGACGCAGACCGCCATGATCGCAACCGGCAGTGTTAGCTCGGCCCAATTGCCATTCGCCTGTTGGAACTCGAAAAGCACAGTGCGATGCGTCCACCATGCAGGCAGATTGTAGATCGATACACCGTGCGTGAAGAACATCAGAAGGCCGAAAAAAATATTGAAGGTGGCGATGGTGACAACGATTGAAATGATCTGGAAATAGTAGATGAGGCCGGCGTTCACCGCACCCAGGGCGATCCCGACAATTGCCGCCAAGGTGAGGCCGATGAACCAATCACCACCTCCCATTTGGGCTAGAGCCAGCGCCACAACGTATTGAACCACTGACGCGGCCACAGCGAAGGAGATGTCGATGCCCCCAGCGATCAACACCACCAGCAGCCCAACCGCGAAGATCAGATTTGTCGAGCTTGTGTTGAGCAGATTGAAGAGATTGGCAATGGTGAAGAATTTGTCGCTCGCAACGGAGAGACCTGCGCTCATGATGAGAAGAACCACAACGAGCCATGTCTCGGTGGGATGAGCCCGGAAGAGCTTGCCGCGGTTACGCATAGACGGCAGCTTCCAGGTCGCCGAGCGGGATGGCGTGCGGATCGTATTCGGCGACTATCTTGCCCGCAGCCATATGAAGGATACGATCGGCGTTGAAATAGACCTCCGGCACTTCATCGGATATCAGCAGAATCGCCAGGCCTTCGGCAGCGAGCTTGGCGACAATCTCGAAGATGCCGGCCCGCGCGCCAACGTCCACCCCCACGGTTGGCGAATCAAGAATGATCAGTTTCAGGCCGACCGCCAGCCATTTGGCGATGGCCACCCTTTGCTGGTTGCCGCCCGAGAGCGTGGAAATCGCATCGGTCTGCCGCCCGACTTTTATCGCCAATTCCTCGATCCAATGATTGACGAGCGCGTCCTTCTTCTCCGAGGAGATCAGCCCTCGATCAAGGATCTTGTCGAGCACCGGGATAACGGCGTTGTCGGCGATGGACTGAGCTTGTATGAGACCAAGGGACAAGCGGTCTTCGGAGAGATATCCAATACCCGCGCGGATTGCGTCGCGGTTGGAGTTCAGATGAAGAACCGTCCCGTTGAGTGCGATGCTGCCGCGGTCTGGGCGCAGCATGCCGAAAATAGAAAGCGCGAGTTCTGTGCGACCGGCGCCGAGTAGCCCGGTCAGGCCAAGCGTTTCACCTCGCCGTATTGTCAGCGAAACGTCGTCATAGTCGCCTGCGCGGGTCAATCGATCGATCTTCAACACGACGGGTGATCCACTAAGGTTTCTCGTGCTCACGGTTTGGTCGAACGTCTTGCCGGTCATCAGTTCGGTGAGGCGTGATTGGGTCATTCCGGCGGTCGGGAACACCCCAACGACCTTACCGTCGCGCAGAACGGTGACGCGACTTGAGATCTCCAGAACTTCCGCAAGGCGATGGCTGACGAAGACGATGGCCATGCCTTCATTCGAGAGTGTTCGAACGATCGCGAGCAACCGGTCTGTTTCCGATTGAGTAAGCGACGATGTGGGCTCGTCCATGAAAATAACCTTCGCATCGCCGGCGAGCGCCCGGGCGATGGCGACGATCTGACGTTGGGCGATTGCAAAGCTACGCAGAGGCGCGTCGACATCGAGGTCGGCGCCAAGCCGCGCCAACAGCCCTCGCGCCACCTCGCGAATGCGCGAATGATCGACGAGCCGAGGCATGTTGCCGAGGACAGTTCTGATCCCGATATTTTCCGCGACTGTCATTTCAGGAAACAGTGCGAGGTCCTGCCAGATGACTTCCACCCCGGCGCTGCGCGCCGCAGCCGGCGACATGATGTCGACAGACTTTCCGGCGATCGACATGTTTGCGCCGGCTAGCGGCTGACAAACGCCGGTGATTACCTTGATCAGGGTGCTCTTGCCGCTGCCGTTCTCACCGGCGATGCATTGCACTTCACCCGGGAGAACCTCGAAGGCGACATCCTGGAGGGCTCTAACGCCACCAAATGTGACGCTTATGTTGCTAAACGACAGAACCGATGGGAGGTCCTGCGTCGTAGACGCGACGAGGTTCACGGCGGGCCCTTCTGAAATGACTAGGATGGGGCGTGCCGGGATTGATTTGCCACCCCGGCACGCCAGCCATGGTCCGCCATCTAAAGCCCTAGGGCTGCAAGACCATCGACCGTTTCGACCGTGATAGGCTGCACAGCGTCCACGATGATGGTGCCGGTTTTGAAGTCAGGGTGAACGACACCCAGACCTTCGATCGTCATGCCGTCGGTAATTTCACCGCCGCCCGCCAGAAAATCAGCCATCGTTACGAATACTTTGCCCGCTTCCAGAGGATTCCACATATAGCCGCCGTCAATAATGCCGGATTTGAGCATTGCGCTGCCTTGGCTAGGCGAGAATGAACCGACAAGAACCACCTTGTCACCAAGCTTCTGCTCCTCGATCGCGCGTCCGGCGCCGATCGGTCCCTGACTGCCGAACGTCAGGAAGCCGCCGAGGTCAGGATTGGCGGCAAGCACATCCAGAGCCGTCTTTCGGCTGTCATCGGCGCTCTCGGCGACGCCATATCTGTCGCCAACCATCTGCATGTCGGGAAAGTTCTTCTTCAGGTAGGCGATTGCAGCATCGGCCCAGGCATTGTGTGCGGGCACAGTAAGAGAACCTACGTACACAACGTACTTGCCTTTGCCGCCCATTTTCTCGGCAAATAGCTTGGCATGGGCCTCACCGAAACCAACGGCCGAGACCATTTCGAAGTCCCAATCAGCGTTCACCTGGTCTGGCGATTCATGGGTTATGACCTTGATGCCCGTGTCGCGCGCCTTTTTTAGAACCGGCTCGAGAACGTTTGCATCATTCGGCACGACGCCAATTACGCTGACGCCCTGAGCTATCAGGTCTTCGATCGCGCGGACCTGAAGTGCCGGGTCGGCGCTGGTCGGCCCGACCATGAAGCCGTCGTCGCCAAGCTCTTTCGACTTTTCCTTTATTCCCGTTTCCATGGCATTGAACCAGGGAATGCCGCCGATCTTCACGACAACTCCAACCTTGACGTCCTTTGCCAGCGCAGCATTCATTGTGGCGACCGAAAGGGCTGCGCCGAACGCTGCCGCGAGTATAGTTTTTGCTAACATTTAATTCCTCCCTGATTGACGAGTTTTTCAGTTGCCTATTGCCCATGTCGGCTTTGTTTGGCCCACCCCTTTGTGCCCGACGGCATTGACGCACTCGGCGCCGCATTCCTCCCAGAACGCGCCATAAAAGACTTTGAATGCCGGCCGGTCAAGGTGCTAAATAGATTTAGCAAGGCGGTCACGCCACCAGCGTCTAAAAACATTTCTCGATTGATGTAAACGATCCGCCCTTCGCACTCAGGCTGCACCCGTAGAACGACATGCGATCGCCCGCGAGCCTTGGGTGGAGGCGGTGCTACCCAGATCCGAGGTGCTGATGAACGGAGTTGAACTTCTGCAACGATGTCTCGTGACAAAGAATTGCTAGTGGTCGATGCTCGATTTGGATGCCGAATCCCAATCTTCTTGGGCGCCGTCATGCTCTCCGGTTCGCCCAAAGCTGGTCGGTACGGTCACCAGCGGAAAGTGGTCTATCGAATAATTCTCGAGAAGCGAAAATCCTTCAGCAATCATCACCTCGACATTCTGTCGGACCATGGTCACATCGAAGGGCAAATGCGCCGCGAATGGATCCCAGTCGAAGCTTCCGACAACAACCCGTCCAAGCTCACTTGAGGCTAGCGTCGAAGTGAACCGCAATGTTCCTTCAAGAGCGGTCACGCCGTTGACGAACATACCTGAGGGCAGATGCCCAAGCTGAGCGTATCGTGCAGCGAGAGACCGAGCAGCGTTGGTCGGTGCGTATCCGCAGCAGTCAATCGTGCCCGGGCCCGTAACAATCCCATGCGCTGCCAGCGCATCGTGAAAACCCAGCAAACGGCTACGTGTTGCGTCATCATCGCTGACCCCGCCAAAGAAGAAGAGATCTTCGGTGGAGCCCCCTCGTTCTTTCAATTTCTGAACAATGATCTCTGTGAGCGCCTTGGCGCCCCCGTAGTTGTCAGAAACAACTGAGGGAGCCCGGCGGCCTGGCAGATCGATGTTGATGCACCGGACGCCCGCTGCCCGGCACAGATCATTCAGCGGATCGGGGTCACGAACGCCCGCAAGGAAGAGAAATTCCACCTGCTGAGCCAGCAGGGTTTCCGTCACACTCAACTCGTTATCAGGATTGCGATGGGTGCTGACGACGATCGGGCACAAGCGGTGGACGCGGGATTCCGCTTCAAAGGCTTCGGCCAATCCGGCGAAGAAGCGATTGCGGTAATGTGGCAAGATCATTCCAGCGAGTCCGGATCGGGAAAGCCGCAATCCTCGTGCCTTGAGGTTGACAGCATAGCCAAGCCGCTCAGCCCAATCGAGGATGGTCGCTGCGGTTTCCGCCTTGATCCGGTGCTGTTGCCACGAGCCATTGAGGACGAGACTGACGGCGGTCGGGGACGACTTTGCCGCCACCGCGATATCATAAATCGTTGACTTGCGTCGGACAGACTTTCTCGCCATTGGTGACGCTCCCGCTGGGAGATGCAGTAGACGCTAGTGCGGGGTCAAGGCAACATCTCTAAATTGCGTCAAACGGTTTGGAGGAGCGACCCCACGGAAGGACGCGGCGTCTCGTGCCTCCGGTCCGGTCTCCCTGATTGTCTCGATCGTTGCAATGACAGCGCCAGGGAAATCGGCAGATTTGGGATTTTCCCTGAAGCTTCGTTCAGCGTCACTGGAGACACCAACCCCAGTGTTTCGGCTTTGGTCTCCCCGATGATCAATCACCTTGCAAAGGTCGACGAGAAGTTTCGATCAGTTTGGAGCCCACCGTTGGCGATGGTCGGGCGCACGCGTCACGATCGAGTCCTCCGTTTCAATAGCGGGAAGATGAAAGCTTTGGGTTTCTGAGTCTCTATCTGGCCCCAAAAGGGTGCTGCCGGATGCGCCTCGTCTCCGGGCGTTGTTTGCGTACTTGGCCGAGGTGCCCTTGCTTGGCAAGTTCCTTCCGCGACAAGGGTCTGCTCGACAGCATTTTCGTCGCTATTGCCAATGCGGAGCCCCGGAGGATCAAAACCGGTTAGCAGCATGATGCCGACGGTTCAGAGCAAGCGACTCAGATTCCCGATTTGCTCAGAGTCTCCCAGCCTATGGCTCTCCGTGCAGCGGGCCTTGAGCGTCTGGCTCGACCTTTTTGAAAGCTCGCCTCCAATCGCTGGACGAGTTTGGCGGCAAGGCTAGTCGTCTCCATCGGTGTTATGATCGATGCCAGGGAGGCCGCCTGGACCATGGCGTGAACTCATTGCCGTATGCTGGCAGTGCAAGGCAATGAACTGACTGCACAACATGTAGGTGCATTCGTGGATCAAATTTCCAGATAGCCAAACAGCGCGCGTATCTCGATTAGGTGGCAAGGAGTTGCGAAAGCTATGTTCGCAGTTTGAGAATCGTCCGATATGCCGCACAACGATGCCGGCAAGACGAGCCGAGGATGATCTGACGCAATGTTCAGATCCAAGAAGGACGGTTACCTGTGGCCCAGAAAGGAATCACACTAAAGGACGTTGCCGCAGCGGCTAAGGTGTCGCGCGCCACGGCCGCCCGGGCGCTCAACAGCTATGGTTACGTTGGCGACGAGACGGCGCTCCGCGTGGTTGAGGCAGCCGAAAGGCTGGGCTATCGGGCCAACCTCGTCGCGCAGGCGCTGCGCAGCGGACAATTGCCGATCATAGGCTTCGTGCCCGGCGATATCCAGAATCCGTTCTTCGCCCGAATCGCGCACGACATAGAGGTGGAACTGCGCAAGCACCGCCACAATCTTCTGATTGCCAGCAGCGAGGAGAATGTAGAACAGGAGAAAGAACTGCTTGAGAGCCTTCGCTCGCTCAGCATTCGCGGCTTCATCCTTGCCCCAACGTCTGCAACCGACAGCCACCATATCGTGCAACTGGCCCGCGAAGGCGCACCGATCGTGCTCATCGACCGCGTGGTAAAGGACCTGCAATGCGACAGCGTCGTCGTCGACAACGAGGGCGGGGCACGCGAGGCAGTGGACTATCTGGTTGGCAACGGTCACCACCGGATCGGTCTTTTGCGCGACGAGTCACGCATCTTTACGGCACAGGAACGCTTGGCTGGCTACCAAAACTCGCTCCACTCGCATGGGATCGCAATCGATGAAGCGCTCATCGGCGTATCGCGCTCGACCGTCGAGCACGCCATCGAAGCCACGATCCGCCTGTTCAGCCGGCGCAATCGCCCGACCGCACTGTTCACGGTGGACAGCCTCATGACGCAAGGCGCGCTTCTTGGCCTGCGTTCAATGGGGCTCTCGATTCCGCATGATGTGTCGGTGGTTGGCTTCGATGACTTCAACCTCGCCACGTTCACCGATCCGCAGATAACGGTCGTGGCGCAACCCATCTCCGAGATCGGACCGCTCGCCGCCAGATACCTGCTGGAGCGGCTTGCCGGCAAAAAGGTTGCACCGCGCCGTACCCGATTTCAGACCCGCTTGATCGTACGCGGATCGGTTGCCCGGCGCGCTGTGCGCTAAAGAGCAAACCCCTCGATTTCGGAGAATTTCGTCTAAAGGACTTGCCATTGGCGAAATTGCGTGCCCATTATTGCTTGTGAGATCGATCTCACATCGGGAAAACGAGCTAGACGGCCCACCGACGCCTAAGGCGGGCTAGAGGCCTGTAACATGCGAAATACAAGGAAAACGTCATGCTGAACTTCGATAGGGACCGCTTCGTGAAGATCCAAAGCGGGGCCGTCGCCGTCGCAGGTGAGGTTCGCTCACTGATGCGCACACTGCTGGCAGATGGCGTCGAGCGGCTGTTTTTCATGGGCACCGGCGGCGTGCAGCTTCTAACCTTGCCCGCGATCGAGTTGGCGCAGCGCTGTTCCACCTTCCCGGTGAGCGGTGCCTATCCGGCGCAGGTCGTGATCGATCCGCCCGCCGGTCTCGACAGCAAGGCCGTGGTGGTCATCCCGTCCTTGTCGGGCACGACCAAGGAAGGCGTCGAGCTCATGGCCTTTCTGAAAAAACGTGGTGTGCGCACGATTTCGCTCACCGGCCATTCGGATACGCCAATCGCACGGGAGGCTGACCACAATTTCACGAACTTCGCCGAAGACGACACCTCGTCGGAATCCTTCTACCTGCAGACGCTGCTGATCGTCCTGGCCCTGCTGGAAGAGCGCGGCGAATATGATGATTTTGATGGCACTGTCGCCGAACTCAAACTGCTGCCGGATCTGCTTGCCGACGCCAAGGCTGCCTTTGAGGACAGGGCGGCCGAACTGGCCCAGACAATCAAGGACGATACCTATCACATCTTCACCGGCGCCGGCTCGGTGTGGCCCGAGGCACACTATTACGGCATGTGCATCCTCGAAGAGATGCAGTGGATTCGCACCCGCCCGGTGCACGCCGCCGACTTCTTCCACGGTACGCTCGAGTTGGTCGAGCCGGGCGTCAGCGTTTTCGTGTTCAAGGGCGAAGATGCCCTTCGGCCACTGGCCGACCGGGTCGAGAACTTCGCCAAGCGCTACACGGACCGCGTTCGCACGCTGGACGCGGCCTCGGTCAAGTTGCCGGGCATCTCCGCAAAGGTCCGCGGCATGATCTCGCCGGTTCTGCTCGCCACCTTGCTCGAGCGGCTGAGCGCCCATCTCGAGGTGCTGCGCAACCACCCGCTGACCACCCGTCGCTACTACAAACGCGTGGAATATTGATCCCCTCTTACCTCTGAAGGAGCTATCCATGAAACGTTCGCTGCAAGTCGTGGCGGTCACGGTGGCCGCGGTATCATCATTGGGGTTGTCGATAAGCGGCAGTTCCGCCGCTTCGCCGGCTGTCACGGCCGACCCAAACGCCAAGGTGGAATACACCGGCACGCTTTCGGTCCTGACCAAGTTCGGGCTGCAACAGCTGTCGCCCTATTTCGTCAACCTGGCACAGGCCTATGAGAAGCTCCATCCGGATGTGAAGGTCGAACTTATCCAGGAGAGCGACGACAGCGTGAAGGGCAAGACCAAGACGCTGGTCGCTTCCAACTCGCTGCCCGATATCTATTTCTCCTGGACAGGCAGTTGGGGTGGCAATTTCGTGCGCGGCAATCGCGCCGTTGATCTCACGCCCGTCATTGCTGCCGATACCGAGTGGGGCAAGTCGCTGTCTCCAGCCGCCGTCAAGGCGTTCCAGTACAACGGCAAGTTCTATGGCATTCCGCTTTACCAGGATGCCAAGTTCATGGGCTACAACAAGCAGATCTTCGCCAAGCTCAGCCTCAAGGCACCCGCCACTTTCGAGGACTTGCTGACCAGCTGCGACGCCATCCGCAAATCCGGCGTGACACCGATCTCCTTCGGCAACAAGGAGGCTTGGCCGGCGATCCACTTTGCAGGCCAGCTGCTCGCCTACAACGTGCCGCAGGCAACGCTGGAACGCGACTTCGATCCGGCCACCGCCCAATACAGCGATCCAGGCTATGTCGCAGCACTCAAGCAGTTCAGCCAGCTTGTCGAGCGCTGCACCGATGGCGCCGGCGTCAACGGCACATCCTATGCCTCGGCTCTCCAGGCCTTCACCAACGCCCAGTCGGCCATGTACTACCAGGAAATCATCGAGTTCGATCAGGCCGCCACGCCGGAGTCGGCGTTAAAGCCCGCCGATTTCGGATTCTTCCGGCTGCCGGTGCCCGCCGGCGCCAAGGGTGACGCCAAGTCGATCGAGGGCGCGCCGGAGGGCTACATGATCAATGCGGCATCGAAGAACATCCCGCTGGCGATCGATTTCATGAAGTTCGTGACCTCGAAGGAAAATGCGCAGGTCTTGTCTGCGCCACCCTATGGCCAGCCGAGCGCCACCATCGGCGGCGCCTCGGAATCGAACATGAGCGCGGCTGTGGTCGATGGCCTCAAGGATATCAACGCCGCCTCATACCTCATGCCCTGGCTGGATACGGCCAACCCACCGCGCGTCGCCGCCGTCTGGCTGTCCAGCCTGCAGGCGCTGGCGGGCGGCTCGATGACGCCCGAGCAAGTGATGGACGAGGTGCGCAAAGCCGCATCCGCGGCCAAATAAAGCAGGCGAGCATGGCAAGGGCCTCGGACACAGTGGACAGCGGCGCCGACATCGGCGTCGCCAGGCCGCAACGGCCAAAGAGCCGGCGGGCCTGCTTCGCCAACCTGTTGTCGTTGCGATGGGCGGCGATCGCGCTCATCCTCATCGGCTGGTTCGTCTATTATCCGATCGTCGACAATTTCATCGTCAGCACCACCGACCAGGACATCTACACCGGCGAGGTCACCAATGTCGGCCTCGCCAACTACGACCGGCTGCTGCATGACCCGGTCGTGCTGCTGGCGCTGTGGAACAACTGCCTCTACGCTCTCATCTCCGTCATCTTCCAGGTCTTCGGCGCGTTCCTGCTGGCGGCCATTATCGAGGACCTGAAAAGCGAAAGCTGGCGCCGGCTGTGGCGCGCCGTCTATTTCGTGCCGTCGGCAATCTCGATCACGGTGACCGGCCTGCTGTTTTATTTCATCTACCAGCCGCAGATCGGCTTGCTGGATGCCGCGCTCAGCCGTGTTGGACTGAGCCAGCTCGTCATGCCTTGGCTCGGCAATGAGCACACCGCCATCTATGCCATCATCGCCATGAGCCAATGGCAGGGTTTTGGCTATTCGACGCTGCTGTTCGCCATCGCCATCCAGAAGATCCCGCGCGACCTCTACGATGCCGCAACGATCGACGGCGCGGGTCCTCTTCGCCGCCTGTGGAGCATCACCTTTCCGCTGACCCGGGAAATGACGGGGTTGATGATCATCGTCACCATCGCGGGCGCGTTCCAGGTGTTCAACGAGGTCATGGTGATGACCGCAGGCGGGCCCAACAACAGCAGCCAGGTGCTGGGCACGTGGCTCTACCAGAAGGCCTTCATCGAGGACAATTTCGGCTATGGCGCGGCGATCGCCGCCGTCATCTTCATGTTGACCATGCTCACAGGTGCGGCACAGCTCTGGTACACCAAGCGCCGCCGGGTGCAGCTATGAGTGCGATGGTCGCAGCCGGTCGCAGCCGGCACGTCAATGTGTGGTCGGTCATCGCCAGGACGTTGCTCTATTCGTTCCTGGTCTGCCTTGGTGTCGTCGTCATCTATCCGCTGATCTGGATGGCGCTGAGCGGCTTCAAGGACAATGCGCAGATCTTCGGCGATCCCTTCGCCCTGCCCACCCATTGGTCGTGGAACAATTACGTGCAAGCGTGGAACCAGGGCGTGCGTGGCTACGTGACAGTCTCGGTGCTGGTGACCGTCGCTTCGGCCATATGCACCGTGCTCATCAGCGCCTGGACGGCTTTCGGCCTGACCCGCACCAAGATGCCGGCAAAGCCGCTGGTTATCGCCATCGTTCTGGGCGGCTTGATGCTGAGCCCCACGGTGGCGATCATTCCACTGGTGAAGATGTTGCAGGCGCTCGGTCTCTACAACACCTACTGGGCGCTGATCATTCTCTACACGGCGTTCCGTGTGCCGTTCACCACCTTCCTCATCCGCGCCTACATGCTGGATCTGCCTGAAGACATCGACGAGGCGGCGACGATGGATGGCGCCAGCGAGGGTCAGATCTTCTGGCGCATCACCTTGCCGCTGTGCCGGCCGATCATCATTTCCTGCGTCATCCTGCACGTCCTGTTCGCCTGGAACGAATATCTCTTCGCCATGATCTTCACGAGCGGCTCGGATGTGCAGACGCTGCCGGTCGGACTGACGTCGATCATGGCAACCCACGGGACCAACTATGCCGTGGTGTTCGCGGCCATGACGATCTCGGCGCTGCCTATCGTGATCGTGTTCTTTGGCGCGCAACGCTACTTCATCCGTGGCTTGGCCGAAGGCATCGGCAAATAACAATTCCCGAAAGGAGCCTTCATGCCGCAGCTCGCTGCTCATCAGCTGATCGGAGCCAATTTCAGCTTCCAGCACTTCCCCTTCGATGAGGTCGCCAGGACGATCCGAGGCTTTGGCCTGCGCGAGATCGAGCTGTGGGGGATTGCCCAGCATCTGGACCTGTTCCACGCCACGGACGCACGTGTCGAATCCGTTCGCCGGGTACTCGCCGACAACGAGCTGTCGGCCTGGTGCTTTACGCCTGAGCAGGTGTTGTATCCAATCAACATTGCCTCCGGCGACGCCGCACTGCGCCAGGACAGCATCGAGCGGTTTTGGCGTGCAGCCGACATCTGCGCGGCGCTTGGCGCCCGCTATCTCTTCCTGACGCCCGGCCGGGGCTACGAGAGCGAACCCCGGCAACCGGCATGGGACCGCGCGGTCGGTTCGATCGGCGAGATCGCCCGGCGCGCCGCCGCAAACGGGGTGCGCTGCCTGCTCGAGCCGTTGCAGCGGTTCGAGAGCAACCTCGTCAATAATGCGGCAGGCCTGAGCCAAATGCTGGATGAGGTGGGCGCCGGCAATATCGATATCGTGCTCGACACTGTCGCCATGGCCACGGCCGGCGACACCGTGGCCGGCTATGTCGACCTGTTCGGCTCGCGGCTGGCGCATGTTCATCTGGTCGACGGCACGCCAGGCGGGCATCTGGTGTGGGGGGAGGGCACGCTGCCGCTCGACCACTATGTCAGCGAACTCGCGCGCCTCGGCTATGCCGGTAAGTTCACCTTCGAGCCGTTCGGCAACGGCTCCTACGCGCTCGATCCGGTAAAAGCCTGGACACGCTGCCTTGGCGCCATCGCGCCGTATATCGATCGCGCAACGGTGCCGGCATGAGGTCGAAAAAGCTTATCGCGGTCGGGGACAATTGCCTTGATGCCTATTTGACCAACAACTTGATGACGGTGGGCGGCAATGCCTTGAATGTCGCGGCGCAATGGCGGCGCAACGGCTGGTCCGCGCGCTATTTCGGCGCCGTCGGGAACGATCCCGAAGGCGACGTGGTGCTTGCCGAACTGCAAGGTGCCGGCCTATCTCCGGACGACGTCGAACGGCTTCCCGGCGATACGGCCGTCACCTTGCTGCGCGATGAATCCGGCGACCGGAAGTTCCTGCACGAATCCTTCGGTGTGGGCGAAAACTACATGCCGGCGCCCGCGCATTATGCGGTCATCGCCGCGGCCGACTGGGTGCATCTCGGCACCAACGCCAACAAGCACCTTGTTCAACGATTGGTGGCGGACCATGTGCCGTTCAGCATCGATCTATCGACCGCCCATATGGCGCTGCCGCTCGACGGTGTCCCGCTTTTGTTTGCGTCCGGACCGGACGATGTCGATGTTCCCATCGAGCCATCGCTGGGCGCGCTCAGGGCGGCCGGCGCAAGGCAGGTAGTTTTGACCTGTGGTCGACGCGGCTCCTACTTCGACGATGGCACGAATGTCGTGCATGCGCCGGCGACGCTTGTCGATGTCGTGGATACGTGTGGCGCCGGCGACAGTTTCATTGCCACTTTCCTCGCCGGCTTCCATTTCGGCGGCCTCGGCGCCCTGGAGGCATTGCACAGGGCGTCGATCGCGGCGGCGCAGACCTGCACCCATCTTGGCGGGTTTCCCCAGAGACCGCGTCCGATACCCGATTGGCTGCCAGCCAAATATGCCAGCTTCATTGTCGATGCGCAGGGAGCCCAAGCGTGAGTACAGTTCGTTTGCGGCAGCCTGCGGTCGCGCTTGCATCTGACCGGTCGTTTTGGCTGCAGGACATTGCCGCCGCCCCTGCGACCGAGCCATTGCGAGGCGACGAGCGCGCCGACGTGGTGATCGTCGGTGGCGGCTATACCGGTCTGTGGACGGCGCTGCGGATCCTTGAACTTGCGCCGCAAACGCGGGTGGTGATCCTTGAAGCCGATCTGTGCGGATCGGGGGCCTCGGGGCGCAACGGCGGTCAGGTCCATTCATGGTTCGCCGAAATCGACCAGATCAGTGCGGTCGTCGGTCTCGAGGAAGCGCGCCTGCTGTGCGCCGACACGGTGGCATCGATCGCGGAGCTGAAGACGCTGCAGCAAAACGGCACCATAGACATGGACCTGAGGCTGGACGGATGGTTGTGGACAGCAAGCTCCATTGCGCAGGAAGGCGCCTGGGAGACCGCCGTGGCCTTGACGGCGGTTGTTGGAGAAAACCGTTTCAGCCCGCTGACAGCCGAGGACATTCAACGCCGCACCGGTTCATCGGCCTCCTATGTCGGCGTCGTCGAGACCACTGCCGGCACGGTCCATCCCGCCAAACTTGCCATCGGATTGCGCAAGCTGGCACTGGCACGCGGCGTCATCATCCATGAGCGCAGCCCGGTCCTCGCCATCGAACCCGGCATGACATGCACGGTGCGCACGGCGCATGGCGCGGTACGGGCTGACAAAATCGTGCTTGCCGCCAACGCCTGGCTTTCCGCGCTGCCGGAACTGCGGCGACATCTTTATGTCGTCGGCAGCGAGGTGATTGCCACTGCCGCCGTTCCCGAACTGCTCGACAGCATCGGTTGGCGCGACGGTGCCTCGATCTGCGATTCCCAGGCCCAGGTGCTCTACTACCAGCGCACCATCGGGGGCAGGGTGGTCTTCGGTCGTGGCAGCGGCAACGTCGCCTTCAGTGGAAATTTCGGCGCCAGCTTCAACCGCAGCCCGGAGCACGGCCGCGACAATATGCGAGAGCTGCATCGGGTCTACCCGTCGCTGCGCGGTGTGGCGATCGAATATGACTGGTCGGGGCCGATCGACTGCGTGCCTGAACACGTTCCTGTCTTCGACCACCTGCGCGATCATCCCAATATCTTCTACGGCATGGGATTTAACGGCACCGGCATCGCGCAGACGCCGATAGCCGGACGCATTCTGGCGAGCCTGGTGCTCGAGCGAAAGGATCGCTGGAGCGAAAGCGGTCTGGTCGGCATCGAGCGGCGCATGTCGCTGCCGCCCGAGCCTTTGCGTTATCTCGGCGCCAGACTTGTCCGCGCCGCGGTGCGCCGCAAGAACGAGGCCGAGATCCGCAACCGCAAGGCCGGCAGGATCAGCAGTCTTTTGGCGGCCCTGAAGCCAGGCAGGCGCAAGAAGTAGCCGGGCATCTGGCTCATCGTCACGCTCTTCAAACCATGAGCCGGCACGTGCCGTCCCGATGACGGTGGACGCGGCATTGCGATCAGGGTGTTTGCTGGGTTGATCGACGTACATTCTTAAAGCGGAGTGCGTCGACCTTGTTCTAACGTATTCATGTGGGCCGTACCGCCGCCAGGCCTATGCTTGGCGCACTTGTGGCTTTCCATCCGAGGGCGGGCCAACGGATCCGCGTGCAATGATGGCGGTCGGCAAAACGAGCCTTTCCGCCGGGCGGGAATCTCCCTTCAATCGCCGGATGAGCAATTCCGCGACGCTCTTGCCAAGCGCGTAGACGGGCTGGTCGATAACGGTGATGGGCGGCGTGGTGACGCTCGTCCAGTCCGCATCATGGAAAGTGATGAGCGAAATGTCGTCGGGAACCCGCAGGCCGCGCTCGCGGGTCACCTTGAAGATCTCCAGCGCAATGACGCTGTCGGAGGCGAGGATCGCCGTCGGCCGATCCGGCGCCGACAGCATCTCGCCGGCAACCCTGCGCGTTTCGGTGGGGCTTGTCGCGCCAAGGCGAACAAAGCGTTCTGGCCGATCAAGTCCGGCCTCTCGGCACACGGTGAGGAAACCGTCGATGCGCTCACGGACCGACGAGGTGTAGATCTGCCCGAGATCGCGGTACTCGTGCCCTTCGGCGTCGACCGCGGTCACATAGGCGATGTTGCGGTGGCCGGCATCGGCTAGAAAGCGGGTCGCCAGCATGGCGATGCCGCGATCGTCGGTCGTGACCGTATCGACATCCAGATCTGCCAGCGCCCTATCCAGCAGGGCAAGCGGTCGGCCCGAGCGGTGGATATCGCGCAGGTGCGCGATGTCGCGCGATTCCGACGGCGTGACGATCAGCCCGTCGACGCGCTTGCCGATGAGCAGTTTCACGGCCGCCTTTTCCGCCTCGATCTTCTCGCCGGAATTGGCCAGGATGACGTTGAACCCGGCTGCCTTTGCCGCGTCGCTGATGCCGCGTACCGCGAGGCTGAAGAACGGGTTCTCGATGTCGCCGACAACCACGCCGATGATGCCGGAGCGGCCGGTCGTCATGCTGCGGGCGAGCTCGTTCGCACGATAGTCCAAGGCCTTGGCCGCGGCCATGACTTCCGCGCGGATCATGTCGCTGACGACGCCGTATCCGCCGAGCACGCGCGCGGCTGTCGCTTTCGAAACGTTGGCCGCGCGGGCGACGTCGCTGACCGTTATCGACGGGGTCTTGGGGGCGGTTCTTTTCATCGGATGACGACTACAAGAGTTGTTGACGGGAGGTCAACGTGGCGATAACGATTAACAAAGAGACCGGTCTCACGCAATATGAGACCGGTCTCTTTAAAAGGAGTGGAGCCGAGAGGCGTGACGGACCGTAATCTCGTCAAGGGCATGTCGGGGCGCCAGATGGCGGCTCGACGGAATACCAAGAAGAACAGACCTTCAGAGTGGAGAAAGACATGAGCAGCAAAGAAATTCTCAAGTCGTTGATGTGCCCGGTCAGAACCGGCGCAATGGCTCTTATGGCGATGTGCGTCGGCGCCGCGCTGGTTTCAGGAGCGGCCGCCGCGGATGACAATCCCTATGGCCTCATTGATGCGAAGGTCATCAGCGTCGGAACCATGGGCGATGCCAAACCCTACGCTTTCACCCAGGCCGATGGGTCGTTCACCGGCTTCGACATCGAATTGTTCCGCAACGTGGCGAGCCGCCTTGGATTCAAGCCCGACCAGGTGATCTTCACCGGCCAGGAATTCTCGGCGCTTATGCCTTCGGTTGCAAACGAGCGCTTCGATGTCGCGGTCGCGGCAATCGGCACGACGGAAGCACGCAAGAAGACCGTCGACTTTTCCGACGGGTATATCGCAGGCTATCTCTCCGTGCTTACCGCCGACAAGTCGATCACGTCGGCGGACGGGCTCAAGGGCAAACGTCTCGGCGTCGTGCAAGGCACGCTCCAGGAAATCTACGCGGCGAAGAATTTTGTCGGAACCGATCTCGTCAAATTCCCCGACAACAACTCCGCCGTTTCAGCACTTAACAATGGAACAGTGGATGCCCATTTCCTCGATTACGAGGCCGCCAAGGACTATGGCGTTCGCTATGCGAACCTGAAGATCGCGGTCAATATTCCTTCCTTTGACGCGCCGGCCGGCTTCGTCCTGCGCAAGGGCAACGACAAGCTCCGCAATGCGCTGAACACCGCCCTTCACGAGGCCATGCAGGACGGCACCTGGAAAACGCTTTATGAAAAGTGGTTCCCCGGCTCGCCGATGCCCGACCAGTATCTTCCCAAGAAGTAGACCGTACCCGGCCGCTGGCTCTCATGCCGGCGGCCGGATTACGCCGCCGTCCTTGATGCGGACGATGTGAATAGCGCAACCGAAAGGGGGGCAAATGAACTGGCTCGAAAACCTGCGGCGCAGTTTCCTCGACTGGCAGGCCATGGCGGACGTGCTGCCCAGCATGATCACCATCGGATTGAAGAACACGTTGATCCTCGCCGCCGCGTCGACGGTGCTGGGTGTCATTCTCGGCATGATCCTGGCGGTCATGGGCATCTCGCAATCGCGCTGGCTGCGCATTCCGGCGCGGGTCTACACGGATATATTCCGTGGGCTGCCGGCGATCGTCACCATCCTGCTGATAGGCCAGGGCTTTGCCCGCATCGGCCGTGAAATCTTCGGCCCTTCGCCCTTTCCGCTCGGCATTCTTGCGCTGAGCCTGATCGCCGGCGCCTATATCGGCGAAATATTCCGCTCGGGCATCCAGAGCGTCGAGCGCGGGCAGATGGAGGCCTGCAGGGCGCTCAGCATGAGCTACGGCCAAGGCATGCGCCTGATCGTGATCCCGCAAGGCATCCGCCGCGTCTTGCCGGCCCTCGTCAACCAGTTCATCGGCAACGTCAAGGATTCAAGCCTTGTCTACTTCCTCGGTCTGCTCGCCTCGGAGCGCGAGATCTTCCGTGTCGGTCAGGACCAGGCAGTGGTCACCGGAAACCTCTCGCCATTGCTTCTGGCCGGCGTGTTCTATCTCGTCATCACCGTGCCGTTGACCCATGTGGTCAACTACATCGACAACTCGCTGCGGGTCGGAAAGCAAAAGGCCGGCCTCGTCATCAGCGGCCTGGCCGAAGTGAGCGAACTGGAGGGCGCCACCGGCAGTGCACCTTCGGAGGCCGGCTCTGATGCCCGCTCAGCGCTGCCCCGCTTCAAGGGCGGCAGTCTCGCCATCACCGATCTCGACATGGCCTATGGCGACCTCGATGTTCTCAAAGGCGTCAGCATGGCAGTCAAGCCTGGCACGGTCACATGCGTGATCGGCCCATCAGGTTCGGGCAAGTCGACCCTGCTGCGCTGCCTCAACCGCCTGGTCGAGCCCAAGGGCGGTGAGGTGTTGCTCGATGGTGCGAGCATCCTGGCGATGAAGCCTGAAAAACTGCGCCGGCGTGTCGGGATGGTTTTCCAGCAGTTCAATCTGTTTCCCGACCACACCGCGCTCGAAAACGTCATGCTGTCGCTGACCAAGGTAAAGGGGCTCCCTGTACAGGAAGCTGAGCGCATCGCCGAGGCGCGCCTTGCCGACGTCGGGCTTGCGACCCGCAAACACCACCGTCCAGGGAGCCTTTCCGGTGGCCAGCAGCAGCGTGTGGCAATCGCTCGTGCATTGGCGATGGACCCGGAGGTCATCTTGTTCGATGAGGTAACAAGCGCACTCGATCCCGAACTGGTGAAGGGCGTGCTCAACCTCATGGCGGATCTCGGCCGGCGCGGCATGACAATGGTCGTGGTGACACATGAAATGGGCTTCGCCCGCAAGGTCGCCGATCAGGTCGTCTTCATGGATGAAGGCCGCATCATCGAGGCCGGCACGCCTGCAGCGATTTTCGACACGCCGAAAAGCCCACGTCTGAAGCACTTCCTTGCCGAAGTGCTTTGATCACGCATGAGCCCTTCAAGACGGCCGCCCAAACCAACCTCCACCAGTGAAAGATATCTCATGGCTGCATCACATCAGGTTTCCAAGGTCGTTGTTGTCGGCGGCGGCATTTTTGGCGTCTCCTCGGCCGTTCATCTTGCAAGGCTCGGCATCGAGACCGTGCTGGTCAATGATGGACCGCTCGCCAAGGGAGCTTCCGGCCGCTCGCTCGCCTGGATCAATTCGGCGCGCAGGCGCTCGGCTGAATATCATCGCCTGCGCATGATCGGTATCGACCGCTACCGCAGTTTGTCGGCGCGATGCCCGGATGCCGCCTGGCTGCGTTTCGACGGTGGCCTGACGTGGGATGCGGACGATGCCTCAAACGAGATCGCCGATGTCTTCGCTCACGAAAAACGTCTCGGCTATGATGCGCAGCATCTGTCCGCGGACGCCATAAGGTTGGTCGCGCCGGGTGTCTGCGCAAGCGCTGTCACGCCTCAAGGCGCGATCTTCAACCCGGGCGAGGGCTGGGTCGACCTGCCGTCGCTGATCGAAATATTGATCGCGGAATTCGTGGAGCGGGGCGGCCAGGTGGTCACCGAGGCCGGAAGCGCTACCGTCACCGTCGCCAACGGCCGCGCCACCGGCGTCACCACCACCAGCGGGATCAGCTTCGCCGCCAACGCGGTGCTTCTGGCGACCGGTGCGGATGTGCCGCGAATGGTTGCCGTGGCCGGTCAGCGTATTGCCGATGGGACACCGATCGCGCTGCTGGTCAGCACCAAGCCAGTCGACTTGCCTCTACGCGCCGTGCTCAACACGCCGCGCGTCGCCATCCGGCCGACGCCTGATGGCGCCCTCGCGCTCGATTCTGCCTGGTCGGAAAAAGAGGTGGTAGTCAATCCGGACGGGACTTATCGCGTAAAAGCATCGACCATCCAGGGGCTTCTCGACGAAGCGTCGAATGTTCTCGACGGTCATCCGAAATTGGAATTGGAGAGCTACGGTGTCGGGCCCAAGCCGATCCCCGGAGACGGCGAGCCGGTCTTCGGCCAGTTGCGGGAGATCGAGGGGTATTACGTCGCCTTCAGCCACAGCGGCGCAACACTTGGCTTGATTGCCGGCGAACTGCTTGCAACCGAGATCGCCACCGGAACAGAGCACCCACTCCTTGCAAGCTTTCGACCGTCTCGATTTTCACTTTAGCCTGCCAATTCGCCTCGGAATGGGATGTAATGTGGCATGCTTGGAGTTTCGCTAGCCGAGACGGCGGCCGCCTGGCCGCTTACGCGCACCTGACAAGCGAATATGTTCCGGAACATTTTCTCCACGTTGAAGTTGGACAGCGCCAGGACCGTCTTTCGTCCAAGCTCAACCAGCGCTGAGAAATTCCATGACCAACCAACACCCCAAGACTAAACAGCCCACGGACAAGGATCTGCGAGACAACCCGGGAATCGGCACCTCGAAGGGCGCGGTCAAGGGCGGCGATATGCTCGACGAGAGCGATGCTCTCGATGGGGACAATACGTTCGAAGGCGATGTCGAGAACGACGTCACGCCTCAGGGCGGCATCAACCCTGACCAGACCGGACGCACGAACAAGTAGGAGGCACCTTGCCATGGCCGGCCGGAAGACCCACGAGCAGCAGCTGCGCATCATCGAAAAGCGCGAGAACTCCAGCAATGCCGGCGACGATTTCAATGCCGAGGATGAGCTGAAGACATCCAAGCAGGAGCGCGAGGCGCGGCAAGACGGCGCCAATCTACGCGACGAGGGCGTGGAATTGACCGACAAGGACGATCGCCAGATGATCCGCGGCGAAAACCAGGAGAGCGAGCACCACAAGCGCAGGCAGGACGACTAAGCCTGCCGTCTTTTTAAGGCTATCGAGGAGCCATCCCAGACTACCGGCACGCCAGGCACCGCATGGTCGAGGCGCACATCGCCCGCCGCGGTGTGCGCGACGAACGAGTCCTTTCGCCACTGAGGCGGAATCCCGCGCGAGAAATCGTCGACGAGGGGTGCGAGGAGTTCGCCTATGGGGACGGTCCGGGCGGCGTTGCGCTCTGGCTATAGGGACCTGCGAAGACGCGACCTGAACATCGGCCAGCTCTGCCGCGAGAGCTTTTGGCGATCAGACAGCCTCGGCCACTACATGCAATCCTCGGCCTCGCAGCAGTTCGATGCCTTCGTCTGTTCGATCGCACCTCGCCTGTTCAGCCGCTGACTGCCGAACAGCGCCTCATCGGGTGGTACTGACACGTTTGCCTTCGGCACCTGACTAGGCGGCCTTGCCTTCGGGCACGGAACATCTCACCGACTTTCTGGTTAGGCAGGCCGGATGTAGGGAGCTTTGCGCATGGCCACTAATTTGGAAGACGGCAAGACCGCTCAATCTTCCGACGAGTTGCATGGCGGCAATCGCGGCGGCAACAAAGACCAGCGTAAGACTGACAAGACCGCGAACAAGAGCAGCCAGGCGGCGGGATCCGCATCGCGGTAAGGACTGAGACATGCCGACCGCCGCGGACATCCTCATCGAGACGCTGATCGACTGGAACGTCGATATCATCTTTGGCCTGCCGGGCGACGGCATCAATGGCATCATGGAGGCGCTGCGCAAGCGGCAGGACCGCATCCGCTTCATTCAGGTGCGGCACGAGGAATCCGCGGCGTTCATGGCGTGCGCCTACTCAAAATGGACAGGCAAGCTCGGTGTCTGCCTCGCAACTTCCGGCCCTGGCGGCACACACCTCCTGACTGGACTCTACGATGCCAAGCTCGACCAAGCGCCGGTGCTCGCCATTACCGGCATGCAGTTCCACGACCTCATCGAGACCTTCACCCAGCAGGATGTCGACTTGACGCGCGTCTTCAGCGATGTCGCCGTCTTCAGCGCGCAGGTCTCCGACGCGGCGCATATGGAAAGCCTGGCCGGTCTCGCCTGCAGGTCGGCGCTGGCACGTCGCGGCGTTGCGCATCTGTCGATCGCCAGCGATGTGCAGGAGCACACGCTCTACCAAGCCAAGCGCTCGAAGCGCAACAAACCGTCGCATACGCCGGATCGTTGGTTCGAAGGAAGCAGGCTTCCCGACGAAGAACAACTTGCGAAAGCCGCCGAGATCCTGAACGGGGCGACGAAGGTCGCGATCCTCGCCGGTCGGGGCGCGCTTGGTGCCAGGCACGAGTTGGAAGAGACGGCGGAGCTGCTTGGTGCCCCCGTCGCAAAGGCCTTGCTCGGTAAGGCTGCCTTGCCCGACGATCACCCGCTGACGACTGGCGGCATCGGAATTCTCGGCACGCTGCCGTCGCAGGAAATCATGGAGGAATGTGACGCGCTGCTCGTCGTCGGCTCGACCTTTCCCTACATCGAATACTACCCGAAGCCGGGACAGGCGCGCGGGGTGCAGATCGAGCGCGACCCGCAGCGCATCGGCCTGCGCTATCCCGTTGAGGCCGGCCTTGCCGGCGATGCCGCCGTGACGCTGCGATTGCTGAACAGGCGCCTGAAGCGCAAGGATGATCGCAGCTTCCTCGAGAAGGCGCAGGCGGGCATGCGACGCTGGCGCGAGATGATGGCGCAGTCGGAGCAAAAGGCCGCCACTTCGCTCAAGCCCCAGGTGGTTACACGCGCATTTGGGAAACGATTGCCCGATGATGCGATCCTGGTTGCCGATTCCGGCCAGAACACCGAGATGGCGGCCCGCCATATCGAGCTGCGTGACGGGCAGGCCTTCGGCGTCTCGGGCGCGCTGGCCTCGATGGCATGCGGACTGCCCTATGCGATCGCCGCGGGCCTGGCCTTTCCCGGCCGGCCGGTCTTCGCGGTCGTCGGCGACGGCGGTCTCGCGATGCAACTCGGCGAGTTCTCGACGGCAGTTCGGTACCGGGTCCCACTCAAGGTGCTCGTGCTCAAGAACGGCATGCTCAATCAGATCGCCTGGGAGCAGATGATGTTCCTCGGTAACCCGCAATTCGCCTGCGAACTCCAGCCCATCGACTTCGCCATGGCCGCCGAAGCCATGGGCGGCATCGGCTACAGCGTCTCTCGCGCCGAGGAGGTGGAAGGTGTTCTCGACGCTGCCCTGGCTGCTGAGGGTCCGGTGGTCATCGAGGCCGTGGTCGACCCGTACGAACCGATGATGCCACCGAAGATGCCACCGGATTATGCGAGAAATTTCCGCAAGGCGCTACCGGATACCCCCGGACGCGCGGAAATCGAGGCGAATGTGGCGCAAGAGCCGCTGAGGTCGATGATTACCGCCGGCGAGAAAGACTGACCACACGCAAGAAGGAGCACGAGTTGAACAAGACCGACAGCGGCACCGCCAATCGCGGTTCGCCGGACCTCATGGGCGGCGACCAAGCGTGCAAGGCCGAGGAATGGGGCGGTGGCTCGAAAGCCGCCAAGGGACCGATCACGGAACCGGATCGACACAACCGCAACTCCAGCCAAAAAAGGAGCTGACATGCAGGATGCCCAGCAGAAATATCCTCAGCCGCCGCTTCCCGAACAGCAGCAGGACATGCCCGGCTATACCGACGAGATGGATCCACGGCCCGACCACGGAGAGGAGAGCTATCGCGGCAGCGGTAAGCTGACGGACCGCGTCGCGCTGATCACCGGCGCGGACTCGGGCATCGGCCGGGCGGTGGCTATCGCGTTTGCACGCGAAGGCGCCGACGTCATGATCTCCTATCTTGAAGAGGACGAAGATGCGCAGGAGACGGCGCGCTTGGTCGAGGAAGCGGGGCGCAAGGCGGTGCTCGCACCCGGCGACATCTCGGACGAAATCTTCGCGCGGTCGCTTGTGCAGCGAGCTATCGATGAATGCGGGCGCCTGGACATCCTCGTCAACAATGCAGCCCACCAGGCGTCGTTCGAGAAGCTGGAGGACATCAGCGCGGAGGAATGGGATCTCACCTTTCGCACCAATGTCTATGCGATGTTCTATCTGTCCCAGGAAGCAGTGAAGCACATGGAACCCGGCTCGACCATCATCAACACATCCTCAATCAACGCGACCAGTCCCTCGCCGGCACTGCTTGCCTACGCCACTACCAAAGGAGCGATCGCCAACTTCACCGCCGGACTTGCAGGACTGGTAGCTGAACGCGGCATTCGGGTAAACGCGGTCGCTCCCGGGCCGATTTGGACGCCGCTGATCCCGTCGACAATGCCCTCTGAGAAGGTCAAGGAGTTCGGGAAGAACACACCGCTCAAGCGTCCCGGGCAACCGGCAGAGCTTGCAGCGACCTATGTGCTGCTTGCCTCGGAAGGATCGAGCTACACCACCGGCGCACTCTACGAGGTCACCGGTGGACGGCCGATGCTTTGAGCGAGCGTACCTGCTAGCTCCACGGCGCCCACTCCCCGTAGCACACCGACATGTGGCGAGGCTCATGCCGATCAGGATCGCGGACAACCGCCACGTCCGCAAACTGGTCGAGGCGCATGCCGAAGCCTCCCACCAGGCCCTGAGCCGGAGGTTGGTAGACGGGAAGCTGACTTCATTCCGGGTTCACCGGAGCGTCAGGTTTCGGGGGGGCAAACGCTGGGTGAATGTCCCTGATAGGCGCATTGCAGCCATGCCGCCGTCGCGTTGTGAGACTGATTTGGCGGCCAGCAAAACAGCAGCCTCTACGACTCGTCCCTCTCATCGCGCAAATTAGACACAACGCGGCGGTTCTGCGACCTGCAGGCGGAGTCGGGGCAGTCGCGGACGAGCCTGTCCTTGCCGTAGCCCTTGGCCCACATGCGGTTCCGGTCTATGCCGCCGGCGGCGAGGTAGTCCATCACCGCATCGGCGCGCTGCTGCGACAGCGCCGTTTCACTTGCGCCGGGATCGTCGGCGAAACCCTGCAGCTTGAGCAGCCAGCGCGGATGCTTTGTCAACCAGGCGATCTGGGTGTCGAGGGTGGCCTTGGCGACAGAATCGAGCGCGGCCGAACCTTTCGTGAAATAGGTGCGGCGGCCGACATTGAGGATAAAATCCTCCTCGCTTCCCGGCTGCACGTTCTGGAAGCCGGCAATCTCGGCGTTGGTGACGTCAGGCGTGGACGGGGCCAGCGTGTTGCTGGTCGAGCAGGATGCGGCCACAACCAGCAGGCCGGCTGCGAGCAGCCGGCACGTGTTTTCAATCATGCGGTTCATGATGCGCCAATCATTCGACAGTGGTGGAAGCGGGCGCCTGGTCGGCGATGTGCGGCAGGACCTCCACCGCGGTGCCGATCGGGCACCGCTGGTAGAGGTCGATGATGTCTTCGGGGAACATGCGGATGCAGCCGCTGGAAGCGTCGGTGCCGATGCTCCATGGCTCCAGCGTGCCATGCAGGCGGTAGCCGATGTCGGCGCCGTCGCGGTACAGATAGAGCGCGCGCGGCCCGAGCGGATTGTTGGACGCGCCGCCTGCGATCATGGGCGGTAAGTCCGGTTTGCGCTCACGCATTTCGGGGGGCGGGACCCATTGCGGCCACAGCGCGCGGCGATCGATCGTCGCGCGGCCGTACCATTTGAAGCCTTCCTTGCCGACGCCGACGCCGTAGCGGATGGCAGTCTTGTTTTCCATGATGAGGTAGAGGAAGTGGTGGCGGGTATCGACCACGACGGTGCCGACCGGCTCGCTGCTGAAATACTTGACGATCTGGCGATGCCATCTCTTGTCGATCTTGGCGAAGTTGGTCTTGCGATAGACGAAATCGTTATCGCTGGCGGTACCGGCGAAAAAGGATTTTGCCGCCGCGGCTTGAACAATATTGCCGGTTCCACCGACCGCGACCAGCGCCAGACCGCCGAGCACGACACCCCTGCGTGATAAAACCATCGGCAATCCCCCATGCCTTAAGCCTGGCGAACCATAGTTGAGAATGATTTCGGCTCAAAGTGGAAAAATGCTGCAGTGGGTGGGCCGCAAGCGGTCTGTCCGCTTGACGGCAAAATAGCGATTGCCCGCCGGCTCACGCCGGCGGGCTTTTTTGTGCGGACGGGAACATCCTCGCTCCAAGGGTGTTTTGTCACACCCGGCTCGTTCTTCATCGGTCGTGCCGGTGACCAAGATGTCCCCTCATTCATCATGGTCGGCCCGCGCAGCCTTGACCGCACGCGCGGGCCATCCCATCACAAGGCCCGCTGGCTCACGCTGGCGGGTTTTTCCGCGTCCATGCGCCGACACTCATCTTCGCATGCCTGTCACAACGAGCCAGGCGGATTCCAGTATCCGCACGCGGCGAGGAGGACTTGCGACATGCCTCGCTGCGGGATTTTCGCGATGAGTCTACCTGGCTCCCGCTGAACGCCACCGCCTGACCACCGGGACCTGTTGGACGACCTTCAAGTCGAAAAGCCCGCGGCAATCGCACCTTAGGCGAAGAGGCTTTGCTTTGTTGATGCAGTTGTCATCGCATCAATCGTGGGTAGCAACGCGGTTGTTGCGTGTTGTTGGAGAGATGGGGTTTCCCGAAAAGAATGAACATGCGCAGACAAAAGAAGCGAGCAGGATGGCCGTGAGTACATCTGCCAAATATCTATTACCTCATATGCGCTCGCTCCTCGGAAGGTGATCCCGCCACCCTCTCGACAGTGAAGATGCGGGATCTCAACCGGCGACAAGGGACTTCGATCGACGGTGGGTTTCCAATTCGGCGTCCGGCTGCGTGTTCCGCCGTTCGGGCTTCTTCCAACCGCAATCAGACGCAAGTCCTATCCCATAAGACTGATGGCCAAATTCGGAACATCCGCTGAAGCATTGCGTTCGGCAGCGTGAAACGCCAAGGCAAAGGATGACTAATCATGTCGAATTGCGAGACTGCAAAATCACATTCGTTAGGAAATCGCGTGGCTGATCTCACAGCCAAGATGCGTGAAGCGCAGATTGACGCGGGTGAAATGATGGCCTTCCACAAGGTTGCAACTATGTTGGAGGACAGCCAAGGACGTATCAATGGCGACGACTTGATCGCCGCATCCTTCGTTCTGCTGGAAGACCGAGCGCCCGAGTGACCTTGCGTTGGTCGGCTTCGATCGTTCCTCGATCAGCAATGCGAAGCCTTTTTTTTCACGGCTGGCGTCTCGCGGGACTGCGGGAATAGCTCAAGCCTAAAGGGTGCTGGCCGGGCGCCTAACAGCCAAGAGACACCTCTTCTTCGGGATCGGCCGCCACGCGCCCGCTTTGTCCGAGGGAGGGCATTCACTTTGAAGGCAGCTACGGCGTGTCCTCGCTATCAGTGCCATGCATGCTGGAGCCATGCATGAAGGACTGGATCTCGTCCGCATCGATCTTGCCGTCACCATTCTCGTCAATGCTACTGAACATCCTGCCCACCGCGCGTTGAACCTCGTCCTCGGAAACCGATCCGTCGCCATCGGTGTCCAACAGCCCGAACATCAGTCGCATGCCGGCACTGCGCATCAGCTGATGATGCCAGCGTCCAGCCATTCTGTGTCCACGATCGCGGCCACCGTGGTTCTGCCAACGGCCGCCATCTTCATCGTGGCGGTCAGCACCCTCGTTGCGATCGCCTTGATAGTTGCGACTATCTTGCTCGCGGAAACCTTCTTCGGAACCGCGATCCTGCTGCAGTCTCTCCCGGACAGCTTGCTCAACCATCTGGCGGATCATTTCGCGTGTTGGTGCATCCGCTTGTCCGGTCGCATCCGGCAACTGTCCGGCGGTCGGCGGTTCGGTTGCCGGAGCGGGTGCAGGTGTCGAGGGTGATGGTGTTCCGCTTGTCTGGGCGAGTGCGGGGGAGGTCAGGGCAATGAAAACGGCGGCCGCGGCCGTCTGCTGTGTGGAAATCTCATGGCATGCTCCATCAGTGCTTTCGCTTGAAGGCCAAACTGGAGCTCGATGTGATTGTTCCCCGAAGGGATCAGGTCACGGCGAAGTTACTGAGGCATGCCCCGTCTGAGGTAGATCAGGGTCTCCGCCAGGGAATAATTCGGCTCTTCTTCCCTAGGCACAAGAGGAAGCCGGCGCCCATTTTTGCGGGCAATGAACGTTGGACATTCGGCCTCGCCAATTTTCTGCCAATCGATCATACCGACGCACCAATTCCCTCTGCGTCCTCTCCTTTCGTGGGACGGAAGCCGTTTCGACCGCACGCCGTCAATCGCGAATCCCGCGTCCATATGCTGCGCGGCCATGAAGCATATTTTTTATGTCACGGACCTCTGTCCGTCTGGACACGATGTTAGCCAGCGCTAAATCAGAGCAATGCGACGCCTACTGCTGGGACTTACAGTTTTTCTCTTTTGGACCACGTTGCTTCAGGCCGAGGCGTGGCAGCCCTTCGGCGTCCGACAGCTTGGCTTTAGTTTCGATATTCCTCCGAATTTCGTCCTGACCCAGAATTCGGAGCAGGGCGCGGCTTTTCAGGGCCCAAGAGACGCGTTTCTGGTCGTTTGGGGCGCGCGACTGGGCAAAGCAAGTTTTCGCGCCGAGATTGAACATCGCATGATCGAGGACGAAAAGGCCGGTTGGCGACTGACCTATCGGCGCCTAGCCCCGAAATGGGCCAGCTACTCCGGGGTCAAGAATGGCGAGATTCGCTACGTCCGTGCAATTATGGTCTGCAACCAGCGTGCTGCGCTTTTCACAATGAATTATCGGAAATCCGAAAAGAAACCGTATGACCCTGTTGTTGTGCGCATGGTCCGGTCCCTGAGAGCGGAAGGATGTTAGCCAGCAAAGAGCGAGGTTGCCGTACTGTGCTTCCCTCGGCTAAGGGCCAGCGGTCAACACGGCTCCCCAATAGCCCCGCCCAGTCACATGAAAGCAGGCACCGGCAGATATGCGGCCGAACGTTCTCACGCTGGCTCAGCCGCTCAAAGCCCATCACCGAAAAGCTGCTTAGTGCGGTCGCCAGCTAGAGCTACCACTGAGCCATTCCCGCTGCGGCTGGGTAGCGCCTTAGTTCCGTACGCGTTCATACCAAGAACGGGCGGGGCGAACGTCCTGATGGAGCTACGGCTGTAGAAGCGCGCCGCCAAACTGCGCCCACAAGCGCTCGCACTCTCTCGCCCTTAGGCTCGGGGTGCCGGGCGCGCCATAGAAGACCATGGCGCCGCGAATGTCGTATCCAAGCACCGAGGCGTTGGCCACGAACTGGATGGCTCTTCCCAAGCTGGTGATGCCGATGTCGACCTCAGCTTTGTTGGTGAGGTCGACCACGCCTACTATTTCCGCATTGGCGCTCCTGCCCGCCAAAACGGCCGTCGACATCGCATCATGCACGGCAAGAAGCATTTCGGTGAGTTGCCCGGTGGAAGGGCTCTACAAACGCTTAAATGTCAGGTTTGTTCCCAACTGGCCTTGGCGGCTTCCCGACTACCAAGACTGGGTCACGCGGCCTCTCATGTGCGCGTAGTTGACATCGTCTGCTGGACCGAACGGTCAGGCCGACGAGCCCAGTTCCTCTCAGCATCAAGCAGTTCATTCTGCCCAATCAAGCCGTTCATAAACAGCCTGAGTATGTGCGCAGCTATGCGCTCTCCGTTCTGCGAAGCAAGAGGTAGGGCGCGCTCTTTGCAGACCGTGTGACAAACCTGGGCGAGCATCTCAATGTCGCTTGGCCCCAAAAACCGACCCGGATACAACATACCGTTTTCCTGTTGGAGAGTTGGAATGGCTATCCATTACGCAGGGTCACCGGCAGCCACAATCAACTATGATAGTGAGATGTCGAGTCCCGGTGGAAAAACAGTGAGGTCCCACAAGCGGTCGCGCTTGTCTCCGATTGACAGATGCCTCGACGCTACACCGACCAGCGCTACCGCACCCGCTTCATCGACGCGGCTTTGCAAAGGCCTATGACCAGTTCGCTACCAGCTGCCGGACCGCCCAGGCGAGCATGCCGCCGGCCATTACCGAAAGCGCGATGTCGTGGATGAGGCAGCCTTTTCCGTATACATCCAGTTGTTACGCTGCGCATCTGCTTCGGTTCGAAAACTCGCCGCGAGCCTGGCGTGCTCGCGTGTCCGGGCCGAAAACGCCTTCACAGCCCATATGTTGATAACGACATTGATGAGGCTGCCGCCGACCTCGTTGGCATAGGATGCTTCCCGGCAAGGGCATCGACCAATGCCCCGGGGCCGACCAGCACGAACCTGCGGGGGCTTTCCCGGAACAAAGCGTCGACGATCCGGTTCGGCAGGGAAGCGGCCAAAATTCATGCCATCGGAGATGCCGAGGCAGATGACAGATGAAAGGGAAGCTGAAGATGACGAAGTCTCGCGACCGCACCGTTCCCGGCGACGGCAAGATCGAAACCGGCCCGAACACATCTCCGCAACAGGATCCGGCAGAGGGGTCGCGCGAGACAATCGATCGCGAACTCGAGCGGACAGACGACGATAATAATTCCGACGAAGCGGAACGCTTGCGCCGAGACCTGCGGAAAGGGGTGGCGGAAGAGACCGAGCTTCCCGAACGCGACTCGGCCTGAGGATCGCCGGAACCTTGCCAAGGCAAGAGACATGGAAGGCTCGACACCGGTCGGATCGCTGCTTGCTTCGTGCCTTTAACGCACCGGCCACACAACCCATGCGCGGCGGTGACCCAGGAGACGGCGAGAACGGCCGCGCGACGGTCCACTCTGTTCCAGCAAACTCGGCTCGCCGAGAGCAACCACCTCTGGCGTTAGGGCCTGACGAGATGCCACCTGTCCAGGTCGCATAGCGCCAGGGTTCGGAAATCTCTATCAGGCTGCGCCGGCCTCCTGGCTACGCTGCGAGCGGGCACGGTCGCGGGCTGCGGCAGTGCCTCCGGGAAAGCCGCTTCGATCGCTGTAGTCGCGTGGCTTGGTCCTGCTCCGAGAGTGGCGCGCGGTCACGCTTTTCGCACCGATGATGTCGAGCAATGTGATGCCGGCGACCATGGCAAGCGCAAGGCCTACATTATCGCGCTTTGGGTTGCCATGCCGATATGCTGTCAGCAATGTCGCGATATCCAGGCCGTCGCCGGCCACCCGGCTCCAAAGCCCGGCCTGCTTGTCCACTGAAAGCGAGAGTATGCCGCTGCTTATTTCCCGCGCCCCATAAGCGCGGATCAGATCTTCCTTGCCGCGCATGCCGAGCGCGCCGGCAATCCGTTCGGCGCCAACCAGCTCGGCGACGCCAAGCGCGATGCTGAACCAGCCGAGCTTGCGGGCAAGGCCATCGGAGGCCGCGACCGCACTCTGCCCAGTCTTCAGCACTTTGGGATCGCCAGGCGATCGGGTGATGTTGGTAAGTTTGGCAATCACGTTCATGACGATTTCCCTACGGTTTCAGTACAACCTTGATGCAACTGTCCTGCTTGTCGCGAAACACCTTGTACATCTCGGGTCCCTGCTCGAGCCCCACGGTATGGGTGATGACGAAGGATGGGTCGATCTGGCCATCTTCGATGCGGCGCAACAGATCCTCGGTCCAACGGTTGACATGGGTCTGCCCCATTCGGAAGGTGAGCCCCTTGTTCATTGCCTGTCCCATCGGAATCTTGTCGACCAGCCCGCTGTAGACGCCGGGGATCGAGATCACGCCGGCCGGCCGGCAGACATAGATCATCTCACGCAGAACGTGCGGTCGATCATTTTCCATCAGCATCAACTGCTTTGCGCGATCGTAGACGGTATCGGGCTGGGCCAGCGAGACGTGGCTTTCCATGCCGACGCAATCGATGCACTTCTCCGGGCCCTTTCCGCCGGTGAGTTCCCGCAGTCGTTCGACGACACTTTCCTCGGCGAAATTGATGGCGATGGCGCCGCCGGCCGCGGCCATGGAAAGCCGTTCCGGCAGGCAATCGATCGCCACCACCTGTTTGGCGCCGAGCAGCAGGGCGCTGCGTATGGCCATCTGCCCGACTGGGCCGCAGCCCCACACCGCAACCGTATCGGTGGGCTCAATGTCGCACTGTGCCGCCGCCTGCCATCCGGTAGGAAAAATATCGCCGAGGAAGAGAACCTGCTCGTCGGTAAGGCTGTCAGGCACCTTTACGTGCGTGGCATCGGCGAACGGCACACGCATGTATTCCGCCTGTCCCCCGGGATAGCCGCCGGTCAAATGAGTGTAGCCGAACAGACCCGCGGTGGTGTGCCCGAACACCTTGTCACCGAGATTCTTCTTGCGGTTTGTGCGTTCGCAAACCGAAAAGTTCTGTCGCTTGCACTGGTCGCACTCACCGCAGATTATGGTGAACGGCACGACGATGCGGTCTCCCTCCTTCAGAGCGCCGTTGACGCCCTTGCCGACCTCAACGACCTCTCCCATCATCTCGTGGCCCATGATGTCGCCGGGCAGCATGGCTGGCACATAGTTGTGGTAGAGGTGAAGGTCGGAGCCGCATATGGCACAACTCGTCACCTTGATGATCGCGTCACGTTCATCCTCAATTTCCGGGTCCGAAACCTGATCGCAGCGTATGTCTTCCTTGCCGTGCCAGACCAACGCTCGCATAGCTTGCTCCTATTTTCGCAAGATCTGTGGGTAGGGACCTCGCGCCTGTCCTAAGCGGGCCGATGCCTGGTTGGATCGACTGTGCCGCTGCTTGTCGAACCACAGGGGCGGACCGATGTTCCGGGAGCTCGAGAGAATTTTTGGGCCGTTCCAGACCCGCACCTTGGAAGGATCTGTCGCGGGCACCAGCGGCCTTCCCCGGGGCGCGTCGGGCACGAGCCGCTGGAGCCCGACCCACGAATGGACGTACTCAAGTGTACCAAAAACGTTCCGTCCGCAGGTGTCCCTTCGCGGCGATCGACACCTCATCTGCTCGATTCTCGCGGCCATAACCGGCATTCTCTTCCTCGCCCTCACAGGTCGGCGGAGGCGCTCAAGGGTCAGCGCTGTGTGACCGGAGCAGGTAGGAGATGCCGCTCACCGGCGGGCGCGCAGCCCGACCCGGCGCGATCGACATGGGGTGGATGGGCGCCATCGCGCCGCCGACTCTAGCGGAGTATTTCGCAGAAATACAATGATTAGCGGGCAGGGCGGACTGCTAGCCGTGCGCAGCGATGAACATGGCGACGGCCGACCGGCAATAGGATTCGATTTCGTTGTCGTCCGCCGCTCTCGCCTCATCGAAGCGTGCGATAATCAAAAGATCGGATCCTTTGAAAAGCGCGGCAAACAAGCGGGCGGACCGGAGAGGATCGGGCACGTTCAGAACCGCCTTCGCGTGCAACTGACGCAACAGGACCTCGATTTGGGCGATGACATGGGCGGGGCCGGCTTCGAAATGGAGCTTGCTTAACGACCTTGGATTCGTCTGGTCGGCCATGACCATGGCTTCGACACTGCGGACGTCTGATCTCAACAGCGTCCGAAGCAGGGATGATCCCACCGCCATGAGCTGATCTTCGACCGAACCGCCGACGCCTTCAAGAAGGGCCTGTGGTGCAAACAACTGATGGCAGCCGGACGCGATGGCCGCGCTGAACAGCGCCTCCTTGTTCTCGAAGTGCCGATAGATGCTGAGTTTGGATATCTTCGCCCGCTGGGCGACCTTGTCCAATGTGGTCGCTTGAAAACCCAATTCCACAAAGAGTTCGGACGCAGCGTCGAGTATCGTTTGGCCAAGCGCCTCGTTGGCGGGCCGGCCGCGCCGGCCCTGGCTATTTTCGGTCACGACAATTCCAGTCCTTGACAGTATCCTAATCCTTGGATTACGATACCATGTAGTTTCTGAAATGCGCAAGCCGATGGGTAGGTTTCAACCAGGTCTAACCAGCCCCTCATCCACAACACGGAGCCCATCATGGATGACGTCATCATCATCGGCGGCAGCTTTGCCGGTCTCGCCGGCGCCCTGCAACTCGGCCGTGCCCGCCGTAAGGTCACCGTTCTCGATACCGGCCTGCCGCGCAACCGCTTCGCCGGCCACTCGCATGGCCTGCTCGGCCACGATCACAAGCCACCGCTGGACATCCTGGCCGAGGCGCGGCGGCAGCTGGCGCGCTATCCCACGATCAAGCTGGTCAATGCCCGGGCCGACAGCCTCTCCGGGGCCATCGACGATTTCTCCGTCCTCACTGGCGATGGCGGAAGCCTCGGCGCGCGCCGGCTGATCCTGAGCTATGGCGTCGCCGACCAGATGCCTGATGTTCCGGGCTTTGCCGAAGGTTGGGGCACGTCCATCGTGCCCTGCCCCTATTGCGACGGCTTTGAAGTCGCCGGCCAGCATTGGGGCCTCGTCTGGTCCGGCCCACAGTCGATGAATCAGGTCAGGCTGTTCCACGATTGGACCGACAGGTTGACGGTCTTCGCTGATGGTCACGACATTCCGCCCGATATCCGGGCCGGTCTGGCGCGCCGCAACATACCTGTCGTCGACGGCCGGATCAGCGAGATCGCCCATCATGGGGGGCATAACGCCACCGTCAAGCTCGATACCGGCCCCAAGGTCGCGGTCGACATCCTGTTCGCGCATCCGCGCAACAAGCCGTCCGCAAGCCTGCATGAATCACTGGGCCTCGCCACGGTCGATACGCCCCTCGGCGTAATCCTCAAGGTCGACGAGCGCCGCGAAACCAGCATGCCCGGCATCTACGCCGCGGGCGACCTCGCCAACCCCCTCACGCCGCCATCGGTCACCCTGGCAATATCGCACGGCGCGATGGCGGGCATCTTCGCCCAGCAGTCGATGCTGGTGTGAGAGCGCAGATTCCCTTCTCCGGGGTGCCGCGGGCTATCATATTCTGAGGTTGCGGGCCGGTGTTGCGGAACGTCGGCCCGCTCTCCCCTGAAGGGCGTCTTTGGCCGGCCAGCCTTGAGAACTCAACTGGGCTGCCTGCATGACGGCGATCGCCGACGTCGGTTATCAAGCTCAATCACGCTGGAAAGCATGAACCACGTCGACGTCGACATCGCCGGCGGGCTTACGGTATGGCGACCGGTGGCGGAAGATTTGCCACCGCTGTCGGCACCTCGATGCTGCGACGCTACTTTGAAGAACGGTCGCGCCCAGCAGCGCTTCTGGCGGAAGTCTCAGGCGGCCACGACGCGGGCCAGCAGTGACGCGGCCTCGGTACCAGCCAAGCCAAGGTCACGGACGCTGCTCATGTGATTGGCCCCACCAAGGGTGGTGCGCGAAACAGTCAGTCCCTGTGTGTCAAGGTGGTCCGTGAAGAGTGCGGCCTGGCTGTGGAACGGCGGCGTTTCATCGGCGCCGACCGAGATATCTACGCCCACGGATGGATCGAAACTGTGGTCGATCGGCGAGAATCGGCGGGCCTCCTCGTCGGTGATCGCGATCTCCGCGGCAAGGAACGACATCTGCAATGGCTTCAGGTCGTAAAGGCCGCCAAGCAGCAGCGCAGCTTTGATGCCGGAAGGCCGCTCGTCACCGTCGAAAAGCATTGTTGCCAGATGCGCACCGGCGGAATGACCGCTAACGGTCAGCAGGCCGGGATTGCCGCCATGGTGTGCGACATTGTCAAATACCCATCGCTTGGCGCGGCGCACCTGGTCGACGATCCTGGCCATCCTGACGGTCGGCATCAGCGCGTAGTCGACAATGACCGCGATCGCGCCTGCGTTCGTAACGGTCTCGGCGACGTAGGAATAGTCGCGCTTGGAGAACATGCGCCAATAGCCCCCGTGGATGAACATGTGCACCGGCAGGCGGTCCCGTTTGCCCTCGGGAAAGAACAGATCGATGGTTTCGGTGGCGTCAGCCCCGTAGGCGACATCGGCGACCATGGGAACGTTCGCCCTGGTCTCCTCGCTTCTGCGAACGATCTCGGCGACCATGTCGTCGAACTCGACCACATGATCGCGAATGCGAAACGGATCTTTGGCGGGATGTCCGCTCACAGGGTCACGGCGATGTACTTGGCCTCCATGAACTCGGCAACGCCATGCTTCTGGCCGCCTTCTCGCCCCAACCCGCTTTGCTTGACTCCGCCGAAGGGCGCCGCCGGATCCGACATCAGGCCGCGGTTGAGCGCGATCATGCCCGACTCGATCTTTGATGCCACGCGCATTCCTCTGGCCAGGTCGCGCGTGTAGATGTAGGCCGCGAGACCGTATTCTGTGTCGTTGGCCTTGGCGATGACCTCCGCCTCGCTGTCGAAGCGACTGATCGGCGCCACGGGACCGAAGATCTCCTCGTGAGCCATGGCAACGTCGGCCGGCACGTCCTTGAGCACCGTTGGCGGATAGAAAAAGCCTCTGCCTTCAGATACGCCGCCACCACACAGGATTTTGGCGCCGCGGGCAACGGCGTCCTGCACAAGCCGGTCGATCTTGTGCACAGCCTTCCTGGTGATCATCGGCCCGCATTCTGTGTCTGAGTCTGTGCCCGGGCCCACGTTGAGTGCCGCCATGCGTTTGCTCAAGCCTTCCGCGAAAGCATCATGGATGCCGGCCTGGACGTAAAGCCGGTTGGCGGCCGTGCAGGCTTCGCCGGCGTTGCGCATCTTGGCAACCATCGCACCGTCGAGGGCTGCTTCCAGGTCGGCGTCGTCGAAGACGATGAAGGGTGCGTTGCCGCCAAGCTCCATGGAACAGGAAATGACGTGCTTTGCGGCTTCGGCCAGCAGCACGCGGCCGACGCCGGTCGAGCCGGTGAAGGACAGCTTTCGCACGCGCGGATCGGCCAGCATGGCCGCCGTCACCGGCCCGGGGGTCGAGGTCGTCAGCACGTTGACGACGCCGGGCGGCACGCCGGCCTCCTCGTAGAGCGCCGCAAGCGCATAGGCCGTCAGCGGCGTCTCGCTGGCGGGCTTCAGGATCACCGTGCAGCCGGCCGCGAGCGCCGGAGCGATTTTGCGTGTCGCCATGGCAGCCGGGAAATTCCATGGGGTGATGAGCACGCAAATGCCGATGGGCTGGTAGTCGACAATGATCCGGTTCGCGCCCGAGGGCGCAAGGCCGAACTCGCCGTTGATGCGGACCGCTTCCTCGGCGTTCCAGCGAAAGAATTCCGCCGCATAGGCGACTTCGCCGCGCGCATCGCGCAGCGCCTTGCCGTTCTCCAGCGAGATCAGCGCGGCCAACGTCTCCGCCCGTTCGGTCATCAGTTCGAAGCAGCGCCGCAGGATTTCCGATCGCCTGCGTGGCGGGGTCTCGCGCCAGCCGGCCGCCGCCTTTGCGGCCGCGTCGACGGCGGAGGCGGCGTCTGCGAGCGTGGCGTCGGGAACCGCAGCGATCACGGCTTCGGTCGAGGGATCGACCACTTCGATCACGCGGCCCTCCGATGAGGGCCGCCAGCGTCCGCCAATGTAGAGACCGTGCGAGACCGTGGCGTAGTCGAACATATCTTGATCCTCGTCGGATATGCCTGCGGCAATGTTCATTGGATGAACTCCTGGTCGATCACATCATGGTGGCGGACATGTCGCCGTCATAGGCAGCCCTGACCAGCTGTCGCATCGCGGCGCGGTCGAACGGACGCGGATTGTTCTTGATCAACCGGTCGATGCCGAGCGCCTGCTCGGCCGTCCAGTCGATCTTGTCTTCGGGAAGACCCAGTTCGGCCAATGTCGGTGTGATGCCGATGGCGCCAAACAGCCGGCTCACCTCACGGATGGTGGCGTGCGCCAAGGCATCGGCGTCGCCGCCGCCCTGACGGGAAAGGCCAAGAGCAGTGCCGACTTCCGCAATCTCCGCGGCTGCTGCGGCCAGATTGTAGGTCATCACGTAGGGCAGCATCGTGGCCACTCCCAGGCCATGCGGGGTGTGGGTAAGCGCGCCAACGGGATACTGCACCGCATGGGCGGCGGCCGTTCCCGCCGTACCGAAGGCGCAACCGGCGGCCAGCGCTCCCATCATGACGTCGGCGCGCGCATCCTCGTCCGATCCGTCGCGATATGCCTTTTCCAGACTGCGGCCGAGCAGCCTGATGGCCAGAAGCGCGAAATGATCGGTCAGAGCGCTCTTGCCGATGAACACGTGCTGTTGCGGCAAATGAGGGTCGGCGCCGCGTTTGGCCGCTGTGAAGGCCTCGATTGCGTGCGTCAGCGCGTCGGCGCCGGCGATCGCCGTCAAGGACGGTGGACAGGTCACCGTCAGATCCGGATCGCAAAGCGCCACTGCCGCGATGAGATGCGGACTGGCGATACCCACTTTCAGCGTCCGATCCGGGTCGGAGATCACGGCGACGGGGGTCACCTCGGAGCCTGTTCCAGCCGTCGTCGGCACTGCGACCACCGGAAGGGTAGGGCCGGGTACCTTGAACTCGCCATAGTAGTCCTCGAGCTTGCCGCCGTGGCTGAGCAGAAGTGCAGCGCATTTGGCCATGTCGAGGCAACTGCCGCCCCCGATGCCGATCACCATGTCCGGCTTGAAATCCTTCGCCTGCGCAATGCAGGTGGCGACGCTGTCGCGCGGCACATCCGGCAGCGTTCGGTCGAAGACCAGCGCCTCGATCACCGCGTTGTGCAAGCCAGCCAGAATCTCGGCGAACTGCGACGTCGCCGCGAAGCGCTCATCGGTACAGACGAACGCACGCCGTCCATATTTGGCGGCAATGGCAGGCAGGACATGGCGCTGGCCTTTGCCAAATAGAATCTCGCTCGGCAGGCGCGCCGCTGCAAACAAGCTCATGCACAAGATCCTGCGAAGACGGATTGGAAGCCGACAGGCTTGGCTTCGTGCCAGAGGCCGACCTCGGCGCTGCAGGTCATGATCATGCGATACCCCTCTAATAAAATCGTATAGGATATAGGATTGAGTTTCGCGGAGCATCATGTTAGTGGGTGGTTCTGTCAAGAGGCAAACGATGCAGAACACGGACCTGACGGTTGACAATGAAGCCCGTGCGACCGGTCGTATTCAGCGCGCCAACAGTCTGGCTGGCGACGTTTACGAAGCAATCTTCGCGCAGCTCATGTCTTTGAGGATTGCTCCGGGATCGCGCATCACCGTCGACAATCTCGTCAAGGAATTCAACGTCTCGCATACCCCCATTCGTGAAGCGCTTGGCAGGCTGGAGGGGGAAGGGCTGGTTCTGAAAACCCACCTGATCGGCTATCGCGCCGCCCCACAAATCACCCGCCGGCGCTTCGACGAGCTTTACGAGCTGCGTCTATTGCTTGAACCTGCCGCCGCGGCCAAAGCCACCGCAACAATGGACGGCGAGCGCCTTGCCGCGCTGCAGGAGGCGGCCGGCGTCATGGCTCGGCGGGTCGGCAAGGACGAACGCCTGCGCTATTCGAACTTCGCCCGTCAGGACGCGATCTTCCACGACAAGATCGTCGAGTTCGCCCAGAACGAACTCATTCGCGAGACGCTGAATCACCAGCATACCCACTTCCATATCTTCCGCCTGATGTATCACTCCAGGGTGACCGAAGAGGCGCTCGACGAGCACGAGGCTATTCTCGCTGCCTTTGCCGGGGGCGATCCGGACGCCGCCGAAAAAGCCATGCGTGCGCACATCGAAAATTCGCGGGACAGGCTCCTGCCTGCGTTCGAGTAGCCTGGCGATGTCTTGTCCGAGGCCCCTCAAGCGCGGCGCGCCGCTGTTCGCCCAGCCTGCCGCCTACGAATTGTACTCCCCGTTCTGAGCCGATTTCGATACCGGAAGGAGGCGCGCAGTGCACCTCGCCCCTGAAACAAACCGAGAGGAAAGACATGCCAGCCAAAAAAATCCTGATGCTGACCGGTGATTTCACCGAGGAGTATGAAATCTTCGTCTATCAGCAGGCGATGGAAGCGGTGGGACACACCGTTCATGTCGTGTGCCCCGACAAAAGCGCCGGAGACATGATCAAGACGTCGCTGCACGATTTCGAGGGCGATCAGACCTACACCGAAAAGCCCGGCCACAATGCGCTGATCAACAAGACCTTTGCCGACGCCGAGAAGCAGCTGAGCCAGTACGACGCTGTCTATTGCGCCGGCGGTCGTGGCCCCGAATACATCCGCACCGACAAGCGGATACAGGCAATGGTGCGCCATTTCCACGAGGCGAAAAAGCCGATCTTCACGATCTGCCATGGCGTCCAGATTCTGATCGCGGTCGACGGCGTCGTGCGCGGCAAGAAGGTGGCGGCGCTCGCCGCCTGCGAGCCGGAGGTGACGCTTGCCGGCGGCACTTATATCGATTTGTCTCCCACCGACGCCTATGTCGATGGGACCATGGTTTCAGCCAAAGGCTGGACCGCGCTTGCGGCGTTCATCCGTGAATGCCTGAAGGTGCTGGGAACGGAAATCCACCATTCTTGAACCGTTTGTCCCGGCGCATCCCTGAGGGGATGCGCCGGCTCCCTCAACGGCGCGGCGACTTCCGTCATTTCATCAAGTTCAGATCAGGAACCTGCGGCAGGTGTGCTCCAGAACCTTGTGCCATCATCACCTCGGACGCCTTCAAGGCGCTGCCGCATCGCGTGCGTGCACCAGCGCGCCATCCTCGTTGAGCTTTCCCAGCTTGACGGGTGCGAACCCGAGTTGATGGACTCAATGGGAGGTCGACATGAAGTCGGCGCCCGGGAGCTGTCAGGGCTTCACGAACCGAAACGCGAAGCGATCGGTCTCGCCCTTGATCGCGGGATCGAACACCTTGATCGAGTGCGGGTCATCCTTGTTCGCGAGCACGGTGCTTTCCGCGTCCAGTACGAAGCCGGCCGCCTCCACCTCCTCGCGGACGAATGCAGGGTCGATCCGATGCAGCGACCGGGTGTCGCTCGTGCCCGACCCAGTGGCGGCGGCGTGGTCGACGATAACGTAGGACCCACCGGGTTTCAGCCGCTTGTAGACAGCTCGATTGAAGTCGGCCGCCGTCGCACCCTTCTTCTGGACCAGGGCGGTGTGAAGATCGTGGTAAAACAGGTGCAGCCATAGGACATCGGCTGGCGGCGTGACCTTCGGCATCGCGACGAGATCCGCCGAGGCGGCTTCGACGTTCTCTCGGCTCGGCTCCTTCGCGAGCGTCCGCATGAGGCCGACCGGATCGTTCTTGAAGTGGGCGACTTCGGCCGGCACGAAGCTGTAGACCCGCCCCTCTGATCCGACGATGTCGGAGAAGAGGCGCGTCCAGTCTCCGTCGCCAGGGTAAACGTCGATCACGGTGGAGCCCGCCTCGATTCGTGCGAACCGGATTAAATCGGACACCTTGGATTGGTCGTACATCGAAATTTCCTAGTGGATATTCTTCTGGGTGCTCATACTGATTTCTCCATTTGCTCGGATCGGATCGGGCTTGATCCGATCCGAGTTCCGATCGCGTGCGTCGTCTCTTTGCCGGGGACGTCGCGCTCGTCAGTCGAATTTGACCAAGTCCTTGAAGATCAGATGACCCCAGCTGTTTCCGCGCGCCTGGACCAGCAGGCCACCTTCCGACACCCCGCCAAGCTTAATCGGCGCGAAACCGAGATTTTCCGCAAGCTCCCCAGTCTGTGTTGCGGCAGCATCATCGTCGCTTGCCAAGAACACGACCCTCCGGCCACCATGTACGGCCGGATCCTGATCAAGCACCGGGGCGACCAGATGGTTGAAGCCCTTGACCAGTTTTGCGCCAGAGAAGGCCTGCGCGATTAACTTGGAAGAAGGTTGTCCTCCCAGTTCCTCAGGGGGCACGCCATAGGCATTGGTCACATCGATGATCGTCTTCCCCTGCCAGGTGGGGAGCGCCTTCGCAACATTCGGGTGCGCCTCGAAGCGGACAGCCAAAAAGATGATGTCCGCCTTGATGGCTTCCGCCAGTTTTTTGGGGATGATGGTGGGTCCGATCGCGGCCGCATCGGCGGCAAAGCTTTCCGGGTCGCGTGTGGTTGCAACGGAAACTTCGATGCCGTTTCGGGCAAACGCCTTGGCAAGGGCCCGTCCGATATTGCCGAATCCTACGATTGCATAGTTCATAGTATTTCTCCGATCTGGTGCTAATGCCGGGGTCAGACTTGCGCCATGCCCCCATCGACGGCGAGATCCACGCCGGTGACGAAAGAACTTTCATCGGAGGCGAGGAACGTGACGGCAGCAGCGATTTCCTCTGGTTTGCCCCTGCAACCCATTGGGATCTGTGACGCAAACTGGGCGGCCGCTTGCTCGGCTTGCTCAGGAGTAAGGCCAGTCGTTGTCTCCAAGGCCGGCGTCTCGATTGGTCCCGGACTCATTGCATTGACGCGGATTTTGCGGTCTTTGAATTCCAGTGTCCAAGCGCGCGCGAAGTTGCGTGCAGCCGCCTTGCTCGCGGCGTAGGTACTAAACCCTGGAAGCCCCAACACGTTCGACACTGAAGAATTCAGGATGATCGAACCGCCGTCTTTGAACAGGGGAAGGGCCTTCTGCACGGTAAAGAACAGACCCTTCACGTTCACATCGAAGGTCTGATCAAAATGTGCCTCGGTAGCGACGGCGAGCGGTGCGATCGTCCCCGCGCCGGCGTTGGCGAAGAGAATGTCGATATGACCATGTTTCTCCTTCACGACGGCATAGAGGCGATCCAGATCTTCCAGGAGCGACACGTCACCCACGACCGTCGTAACGCTTTTCATGATGAAGGCTGCGGCCTCGTTCAGCTCTTTCTCTCTTCGCCCGGTAATCACGACGCGCGCTCCTTCTTCTACGAAGCGCTTGGCTGTGGCCAATCCGATCCCGCTGCTTCCGCCCGTGATGACTGCGATCTTGCCTTCGAGTTTTTTCATAATTCTTTGTCTTTCGTTGCGCACGGGCCAGGTACGGACCGCGCTGGGGGTCAGAGTTGAGCCAGGCCGCCGTCGACGGCGACCTCGCTGGCGGTCATGAAGCTGCTGTCCGGCGACGCGAGAAAGGCGGCCACGGCCCCGATCTCCGCCGGATCGGCCATGCGCTGGAGCGGGGTCATCGCGCCGTAGGCCTTCTGGCCTTCCTCGCCTAACGCCTCCTTCGCGAGTTCGGTCGCCGTCGCTCCGGGCGACAGCACGTTTACGCGGATGCCGGTGCCCTTCAGGTCTTCCGCCCAGGTCCGCGCCAGGTTGCGCACTGCCGCCTTGCTCGCGCTATAGGCAGTGAACCCCGGAGCGCCCGTGGTGCCGGCGCTCGACCCGGTCAGGATGATCGAACCGCCCTGGCTCATCAGCGGCAGCGCCTTCTGGACCGTGAAGATCGTACCCTTCACATTGGTGTCGAAGGTTTCGTCAATGTGCCTGGCGGTGATCTGGCCGAGCGGAAGCGGGCTTCCCGCCCCGGCATTGGCGAAGACGATGTCGAGGCTTCCGCGCTCGGCCTTCACCGCAGCGTAGAGTCGGTCGAGGTCGGCCTCATCCGAGACCGAGCCCATAACCGCGCGGGCATTAGGCCCAAGGTCAGCCACGGCGGCGTCGAGCGCTTCCTGCCGGCGGCCGAAGATGAAGACGAAGGCGCCCTCCTCGATAAAGCGCTTGGCTGCGGCGCGGCCGATGCCCGTAGCGCCGCCGGTTATCACAGCGGTCTTTCCATTCAGTCTGTTCATGTCATGCATCCTTCGTTTCGCCGTCTCGTGTCTTTGGCTGTACGGGAAAGTCCCGCGAGAGCCTCAAGATGGGTTCGCCGAAGTCGGGCGGTGAGTGCGCAATCGCGCACATCGCTGGTGCGAAAACGATCCAGTAGATGATTGAACGCCACGATGACCGCACGAACTTACGGCTGATCGTGTTAGTATGGGCTTTTGCAAGCCGCACTGCGCTGCGCAGGAATGCACCATGATCGACTGGGATGACGTTCGCTACTTTCTTGCCGCCGCGCGCGGAGGCTCGGTGCGTGCCGCCGCCGCGCGCCTCGGTGTGAACCACTCGACCGTGCTGCGACGCATCGCTCAGCTCGAGGAACGCCTCGGGGCGCAGATGTTCGAAAAGCTGCCTTCCGGCTACCGCCTGACGGCTGCGGGCGAAGAGGTCCTCGATCTCGCGACCCAGATGGAAGCGTCGTCGCACCTGCTGGAGACGCGCGTCTTCGGTCGTGACCAGAGCGCGCGCGGACTTTTGCGGGTGACGCTTCCACCGTTCCTCGCCACACACCTGCTCATGCCGGATCTCGCCGACTTCGCGCGTTTGCATCGCGACATCGAGATGGAAATCTTGTCGTCCGGTGAGCTGGCAAATCTGACCAACCGAGAGGCCGACGTCGCGATCCGCATTGTCGCCGACCGCAAGACCCTGCCGCTCAATCTTCACGGCCTGAAGGGACCGGAGCTGTTCAGCGGCGTCTACATGTCTCGCGATCGACTAGCCGCGTGGCGTGCGGGCACGCCTGATCCTATCCGATGGATAGGCATAGACAATCATGGAATTCCGGACTGGGCGCGCGAGGGAGAAGTTCACGTCACGGGAGTACCGTTCAGGACACCTGACGCCGAGACGCAGATCATCGCGGCGCACCAGGGGATTGGGATAACGAAACTGCCGTGCTTCGTCGGAGATACCGACCCCCTGCTGGTGAGGGTGCCGGGGATCGACGTGCCCATGCATGGGACACTCTGGCTTCTCACGCAAGGCGAGACACGCAAGACGAAGCGGGTGCGGCTCTTCACAGAGTTCGTATCCCGCAGGCTCGCCGCGTACGCTCCGCTTCTCTCGGGGCTGTCCATATCGCGCGACTGACGCCCGGCAGATCCGCCGGCAACGCTTCCCGCAATCCGGGTGGAAGCCGAGCTGCGATCGCTTGAAGCGGCGTGTTCAATCCGCGAATCCAGTGGGAGTAGGGAAACGGCGGCAGTAGCGTAGAGGTACCAGCCTAAGCTCGACCTCTTCCCACACCATGATCAGACAACGATGCCACCGTCTTCAGCGCGCCATCGAGCATGTCGCCTTTCTCGTCTTTCAGCGCAGCTTCGCGCAACCGCCTGATCCAGTCGGCAGCGTCATCGCGGCTCCTGACCAGATCGAGCGCCGACAGCACGCGATCGAATTTGGACTGGGCGCGGAGGTGGGTGTCGCTGTAGCCCTTGATCAGCCGGCGGCAGTTCAAGATTTCGACGGCGAGCGCGTAGTCCTGAGGCGCGTGGCTGAGCGCCAGCGCAAACCAGCGCTCCAGATGCGCCGTCTCGACCTTGTGGCGCAACAGGCGCCGCCGCCAGCGGCGCAGGCCGCCAATCAACCAGAGGACCGCAAAGCCGGCAAAGCTGTCGGTGCGGATGCGCCGGCCGCGATTGATGCGCCGGTCGAGAAAGCCGGCAAGTTTCGGCCGGTTCTCGATGTAGCTGCCAAACCCCGCCGGCAAGGTGCCGCAGAACTCCTCGATGCGCGGATGGAAATATTCGGTCACTTGCAGGATGGAGCCGTCCTTGACGCCCACCTCCTTGCGCACCCGCCGGTCACGCGTCGAACGTGTCTTGAGATCGGCGACGCGGATCATGTCGTCGTAGCACAGCGCGTTGGCCAGATGCTTGGCGGCAGCGATGGACAATGCATGGGCATGTTCAGCGCTATCCAGCGCGACCGCCTGGTCGAGCCGGTCGAGATACTCGCCGCCATAGGAGATGTCCTGGTAGTCGACGACCTTTCTCAGGCCCCGGAGCGCCATGTCGCGCACCGCCGCGGGCATCAGGTCGATGCGGGCGGCCAGCGCCTGCCAACCCTGCAGCAGGTTCGGCGGACCGCTCACGCGCCCTGAACCCGGAGCGGGGTCGACCGTGGCCGGTTCTGCCGGCTGTGGCGCGGGGGCCGTCGTACCGCGCGCGCGGTCGTAGGCGACGGCGAAGGCAGCAAGGCTGGCTTTCGCACCCCGGCCGCCGGCGCCGATCGCTTGCTCATAGCTTTCACGCGTGAACGGCAATGCGTCGGAGCCGGCCAGCGCGCCAAGCAGACTGGCCGAGATCATTGAGCCATTGTCCGCGGCGATCTTTTCCATGTCGAAGGCGATGAAGCGTTTCGATGCAGCTTCCGCCGTCGCGCGTACCTTGGAAGACGAGGCCCGGCCGTCACCCGGCTCGATCTTTTCCGACACCGCGGCGATACGGTGCGAGGAGGTGATCAGCGTGGTGCGATCGGGCGTGACGAAGCCCCTGATGATGGCGCGGCCGGCTTCCATCAGCTCGGCGGCGATCAATATGTCGACATCGCCTTGCGAAGGCGAAAGGGCAAAGACCGGCAGCCGGCCGGTGTCGCGGGCCATCTCGACGTAATAGATCGTAGCGCCGGTGCGCTGGGCGACGCCGGCGACCGAGGTCGATTGCGCGACATAGGAATTGCGCTCGGCGACATCGGTGATCCAGTCGGCGAGCACGCCGCCGCCCTGGCCGCCGACCGCGAGCAAAGCGAGTTTGATCACCGGCTCGGTATCGGCGGCATCGGATTTCGGGCGCAAGGGCGAAGCCTGGTCAAGCATCGGCGAACGTCAACCTGCGGCTTTCACGGCGCCGCTGCAGCAGGCCGATCACGGCGCGGCGCGTGCCTTCCAGAAAACGATCCCAGCGGCGGGGATTGTGCACGACATCGGCGCGGTAGAAGGAAGGGCACAGCACCGCTGCATCCGCCACTTCACCGCAATTGCCGCAGCCGACGCAGCTCTGGTCGATCGATGCCACCGGATCGTCGCGCAACGGATCGTCGAGCGACTTTACCGACAGCGACGGGCAGCCGGACAGCCGCATACAGGCATGGTCGCCGGTGCAGATATCCTCATCGACGCCGAACTTCGGCTTGACGACGCGAGTCCCATCCTTGATCGCCTTGTCGACCAGCGGCTTTTCGCGGCGCTGGCGATTGAGCATGCATTCAGACGAGGCAACGATGACCTTGGGACCCTTTTCGTCCGTCGTCAGCGCCTCACGTAACGTGTCCTGCATCTTGGTGATGTCATAGGTGCGGTCGACATGGCGCAGCCATTTGACGCCCATGCCCTTCACCGCCTCGGTGATCGGATGCTTGGTCGACTTGGTCTTGTTGCCCGCACGCGACGACAGGATGTCCTGCCCACCGGTGGCGGCGGAGTAAAAATTGTCGACGATGACGATGACGCCGTCGTTCTTGTTGAAGACCGCGTTGCCGATCGAGGAGGTCAGGCCATTGTGCCAGAAGCCGCCATCGCCGACGAAAGAGATCGACCGCCGTTTGGCGTCGGGCGAATTGAACGCCGATGCCGATGCCGGCCCCAGCCCGTAGCCCATGGTGGTGGCGCCGAGCTCGAAAGGCGGCATGATCGAGAACAAATGGCAGCCGATGTCGGATGCGATGTGGTGGTTCCCGAGTTCCTGCTCGACCAGCTTTGTCGCGGCAAAAATCGGCCGCTCCGGGCAACCGATGCAGAAGCCTGGCGGACGTCCCGGCACGACGTTGATCAGGTCCGCGGCGTCAACGCCGTCGCCGACCTTGTTGGGCGCGCGCACCTCACCCGGCAAGAGATGCGGGGCCTCGGCGCGCAGGAAGGCGCCGATGCCGTCCAGCATGACCTGGCCGGTATATTCGCCGGCCATCGGCAGATACTCCTTGCCGACCAGCCTGGTGCCGCGCCCGGCCTTGTGCAGCATGGCGGCAAAGGCCTGCTCGATGTAGTTGGGCTGGCCCTCCTCGACCACGAGCACCGCCTGCTTGCCTTCGCAGAAGGTGAGGAACTCGTCATCGATCAGGGGATAGACGGCGTTGAGAACGTAGAGCGGCACATCCGTCTCGCCATAGGTGTCGGCAAGGCCGAGCCGCTGCAAGGCGCGGATGACCGAATTGTACATGCCGCCCTGCATGACGATGCCGACCGAGCCATGGTCCGAACCGAAGAATTCGTTGATCTTGTTCTTGGCGATGAACTCCACCGCCGCCGGCCAGCGCTTCTGCACCTTCTCCTTCTCGTGCAGGAAGGAGGCGGGCGGCAACACGATGCGGCCGGTGTCGCGGCGCGGCGCGTCGAGCGCATCGGCCACCGTCATCGGCGGGCGCTTGTTGTCCTTGGCGATGAAATGGCCATGCACATGGCAGCAGCGGATGCGCACCTGCAGCATCACCGGCGTGTTGGATGCCTCGGACAGCTCGAAACCATCCTCCACCGCCTTGACGATCGACGGCAAATTGGGGCGCGGGTCGAGTAGCCAGACCTGGCTCTTCATGGCGAAGGCATGGCTGCGCTCCTGCATGATCGAGGAGCCTTCGCCATAGTCTTCGCCGACGATGATCAGCGCGCCGCCGGTGACGCCGCCGGAGGCGAGGTTGGCCAGTGCGTCGGACGCGACATTGGTGCCGACGGTCGACTTGAAGGTCGCCGCACCGCGAATGGGGTAATGCACCGAGGCCGCCAGCATGGCGGTGGCGGTGGCTTCCGAGGCGCTCGCCTCGAAATGCACCCCGAGTTCGCCCAGAATCTCCTGTGCGTCGGCCAGCACGTCCATCAGATGGCTGATCGGCGCGCCCTGGTATCCGCCGACATAGCCGACGCCGCATTGCAGCAGCGCCTTGGTGATGGCGAGAATGCCTTCGCCCGCAAACTCCTCGCCGGCGCCGAGCCGGAGCTTTTCGACTTCCTTGGCAAAAGACCGTTCGGCCATTTTTCCAACCTTCCGTTGCCGCCGAAACTTGGCAGCGCGTACGTCTAGATTTCGTGCTTGCGAATGTTCTTGAGCATCTTCAAGAGCGTCGCGATCAGTGCTGCATATTCGGCATCGTCGACATCGTCGAACATTGCCTCGAAGGCGTCATGCATAGCCGGCCAGGCGCGGGTGAACTCTGCGCGGCCCTCATCGGTGAGGAAGACATGGCGGATGCGGCTGTCGGTGACGCCTTGCTCGCGTCGCACGAAGCCTTGTCCCTCCAGCGTGTCGAGCGTGCGGCTCAAGGTCGACTGCTCTATGACGGTGTAGACCGAGAGGTCGTTGACGGTGACGCCGTCGGTGACCGACAGCACGGCCAGCGTGCGGACCTGCGGAATAGTCAGGCCCTGCTTGCGGAAATCGTCGCGCAAGGTGGCGTTGTAGCGCCCCATGATGCGGTTCATCAGATAGGGCGCGAATTGCTGCAGGCCGATCTGGCCGAGGGTCGAGATGCGCTGGCGCTTTTCCAGAACCTTCTGCTCCATCACAGCCTCCCCGCCAGGAGAAAGCCGGAACCGCCACCGAGGCCCGCGCCTGGATGGGTCGAGGCGCCGATATGGTAGAGGTTCTTGATGCCGGTCTGATGGTTGCGGCTGGTCTTGAACGGCCGCCAGAGGAACGACTGGTCGATAGTCGACGAGCCGCCATAGGGGTCGCCGCCGACCAGATTGATGTTCATCGCTTCGAGATCGGCCGGCGAATAGGCGCGGCGCGCAATGACGCTATCCTTGAAGCCGTCGATGTGGCTGGCGAGGATCGCCTCCGCGCGGTCGGCATAGGCCTCGCGCAGCGCGTCGGTCCAGCGGCCGCCAGCCGGTGCATGCAGCGTGCCTGCGGCATCGCCCTTGATGTGACGGGGCGCCTCGGGCAGTTGCAGCCACAGAATTGCTTTGCCAGGCGGACAGCGCGACGGATCCAGCGCATGCGGCTGGCCGACGCAGATGGTCGGCACTTCCGGCAGCATGCCGCGCGCGGCTTCGTTGCAGGCTTTCGAGACGCCGTCGAGCCCCGGCGTCAGGTGCAGCAGCGCCACCTTGTCGAGGCCTTCGCCGCGCCATGACGGCGGCTTGGCCAGCGCATAGTGGATCTGGAAATTGCCTTTGCCGTAGCGATATTTCTGTGTCGCCTCGACCTCGGCTTTGGGAGGATCCGCGCCGAGCAGCCGGCCGTAAAGCTGCGTCGGCGTGACCGAGCAGATGACGCTCTTGTTTGCTGTAATCGTTTCGTCGGATGCCAGCCGCACGCCGGTCGCGCGGCCACCGCTCTGGACGATCGAGGCGACATCGGCGCCGGTGCGGATTTCGCCGCCGCGTTCACGGATCAAGGCTTCGAAGGCGGCGAGCAGGGTCTTCGCCCCGCCCTTGACGATCGGCGCGCCGGCCGCTTCCAGCGCGAAGGCAATGACCTTGGCGATCTGCCCTGAGAAAGCATCTTCCGGTCCAAGCCCGGCATGCAGCACCCAGGGCGCCCACAGCGCGCGGATTGTCTCGGACTGATAGGTGCTTTCCAACCAGCTGCGCGCCGGCACCAGTGCCTCACCCAGAAAAGCGGCAAGGCCACGCGGGCTGCGCCGCCAGGCATTGCCGGCCAACAGCTTGGCTGTCGGATAAGACCACAGGCTGCCGCCGAGCAGGCCGAACAGCAGGCCGGCATTGCGCTCGATGCTGCCGACATCGTCGGCGTGCCGGTCGCCATCGCCGGGGGCGATCGCATTGATTGCAGCGACGTTGGCGGCGCGGTCGGTGGTGAGCACGGCATGGCTGCCGTCCGGCCGCAGCACGCCGGTTGGCGTGCCGGTGTGACAGAACTCCAGCCCGTGCCGCGCGAGATCGCTGCCCAATGCCGCAAAGGCCGGCGAGGTGATGAACAGCACGAAGGTGGTCGCCATCACGTCATGGATGAAGCCGGGCGCGGTGATCTCCTCGGTACGCATGCAGCCGCCGATGCGGTCGTTGCGCTCGAGGACGAGCACCTTCGCGCCCTTGCCGCCAAGCATCGCCGCGCAGACCAGCGCGTTGATGCCGCTGCCAACGATGATGTGATCCGGCTGGCTCACCTCAGCGTGCTTTCTCAGCCTTTCGACACCAGCGCCAGCGCGCGGATCGGGCTGCCGGTGCCATGTTCGATCTTGAGCGGTGCGGCGATCAGGATGGCGCCCTTCGGCGGCAGCTGGTCGAGGTTGCAGAGGCTGGCGAGGCCATAGCGATTGGCCTTGTGCATCAGCGTGTGCGCGGGAAATGGTGGCTCCATGCCGCCGGCCTTGCCGGCATCGGTGCCGATCGTCTCCGAGCCCCAGCCCTTGATATCCTTGCTGATCAGATACTGGATGGCTTCGGCCGTCGGACCTGGCGTATGCGGGCCGGTCTCATTGGCGTTGAGGAATTCGGCTTCCGAACCATTGCGTTTGTACCAGTCGGTGCGCATCACCACCCACTCGCCGGCGTTGATGGCGCCATGCTTGGCTTCCCACGCCTTGATGTGGTCGACGGTGAGCAGGAAATCGTGATCGGCGGCGGCTTCCTTCGAGCAGTCGATGACATTGACCGGGCCGACGAAGTTCTGCGCCGGAATGGTGTCGGTGGCGCCGTCCGGATAATCCTTGCCGCTGATCCAATGCTGCGGCGCATCGAAATGCGTGCCCGAATGCTCCCCAAGCTTCAGCCAGTTCCATGCCCACCACGGGCCGTTCTTGTCATAACGGGAGATGTTATGGATCTCGACCTTTGGCGTGTCGACGGCAAGCTCCGGCGGCAGCTTGATAAGAGGCGTGTCGGGTCCGAGTTGCGCAGAGAGGTCGACCACCCTGATGGCGCCTGAAAGCAGCTGGCCGGCGACTTCGCCGAGGAGTTTTTGCGTGTCCATGGTCTGAAGTTCCCTCTTTCTGGTGAAGATCAAGGCTCGTCTCGGCCCTTAATATCCTACTAGACGAAAACATATGCATCTGCAATTATCTTTAAGCATAAAGGAAATGGGAACGGGGCGTGAGCGAGTTCGACGCCATCTTTGTCGGGGCGGGCCACAACAGTCTGGCATGCGCTGCGCATCTGGCACTCAAGGGCTGGAAAACCGGGATTTTCGAGCGCAGTGCAGCAATCGGCGGCGCCGTCCAGACACACGAATATACGCTTCCCGGCTTCCGCCACGATTTCGGTGCGATGAATCTGAGCCTGTTCGCCGGCTCCGCCTTCCACCGGAAATATGCAAATGAATTGAAAACCCACGGGCTGGAGTTCGCGCCGGTCGCCGATTGTTTCGCCAGCGCCTTCCCAGACGGACGCTGGTTCGGCGTCAGCAACGACCTGGAAAAGACCGCCACGCGCATGGCCGCGTTCTCCGCTGCCGATGCCGAGACGTGGCGCAAGCTCGTTGCCGCATTCCCTGATGAGGCCGAGCATCTGTTCCGGCTGCTGGGCTCGCCGATGAGTGTGCGTGCGCTTGCCGGCACCGCCTGGAACCTGTGGCGCAAGAAGGGTATCTCAGGCGCGCTCGACACCGGTCGGCTTTTGCTGTCATCGCCTCGCGCCTGGTTGGAGGAAAATTTCGAGTCTGCGCATGTGCGGGCAACGCTCGCCACCTGGGGCATGCATCTCGACTTTGCACCCGACATCGCCGGCGGCGCCGTGTTCCCCTATCTGGAATCGATGGCCAACCAGACCTTTGGCATGGTGCTGGGCAAGGGCGGCGCCGACACGATCATCCGGGCGCTGGCAGGTATGGTCACCTCGGCGGGCGGCAAGATCGTTACCGGGGCAGAGGTTGCCGAAATCACCGTTTCCGGCGGCAAGGCGACCGGCGTCCGGCTCGCCTCCGGTGAGACGCATACGGCAAGCAAGGCGGTCATTGCCGGGGTCGCGCCCAGGGCGCTGACCGGCAAGTTGCTGCCCAACGGTTCCGGCGACACCGGCTTCGACACGGCGATGCAGAAGTTCCGGCACGCGCCGGGCACGATGATGATCCATCTGGCGCTCGACGACCTGCCGGACTGGCGCGCCGGGGCCGAGCTGCGGCAGTTCGCCTATGTGCATCTGTCGCCCTCGCTCGACGCGATGTCGCGCACCTATCAGCAGGCGATGGCGGGCATGCTGCCGGACGAACCGGTGCTGGTCGTCGGCCAGCCGACAGCGGTCGATCCGTCACGCGCGCCGCAGGGCAAGCATGTGCTGTGGGTGCAGGTGCGCATGCTGCCCGCCGAAATCCTGGGCGATGCGGCCGGCAAGATCGCGCCCGCGCATTGGGATCAGGTCAAGGACGTCTATGCCGAACGCGTGCTCGACACCATCGAGATCTACGCACCCGGACTGCACGCGAAAATCCTCGGCCGTGCAGTGTTCTCGCCAATCGACCTCGAGCGTGAGAACCCCAATCTCGTCGGTGGCGACCAGGTCTGCGGCAGCCATCATCTGGCGCAGAACTTCTTGTTTCGCCCGGCGCGCGGCTATGCCGGCTGGAACACGCCGGTCGCCAATCTGCACCTCACGGGCGCCGCGACATGGCCGGGCGCCGGCAGCGGCGCGGCCTCGGGCTACATGCTCGCGCAACAGCTTGGCGGGAGGTAGCTCGGAAGATTTCAGGAGGGCGACGAGAGGCAAGGCGCTGCTGCCCACGAAGCCTGAAGCTATGAACTGGTAGTGCCGCGCAAAGACAACAAACAACAAGGGGAACGACCATGACAATCAACAGACGCGAATTGCTGGGATACAGTGCCGCGGCACTTGGTGCGGCCGCAATCGGCCTGCCGCAGATCGCCAAGGCAGCGGGCGAACTGACCATCGCCTATAACGTCAACCTGCCGTCCTGGGATCCGACCACCGGACCCTCGGCCGTCAACCCGACGATCCAGGGCCTCTACCAGTCGGTGTTCGACCAGTTCATTCCGCAAAAGCCGGACCTGTCCTTTGCGCCTGGCCTGCTCACCGAATGGGGCTGGAACGAGGATCGCACCAAGGTGACGATGACGGTGCGCGAAGGCGTGACCTGGCATGACGGCTCGCCGTTCACGCCCGACGACGTGGTCTGGTCGCTGCAGCGGGCGGGCGACGAAAAGACCGGCAATCCGATCCAGTTCGTCTGGAAGAACGTCAACAATTTCAAGATCGACGGCAACAAGATCACCGGCGACGTCGTGCAGTTCGATCCGGTCTATTTCAAATGGATGTCGTTCCTGACCGGCTACATCCTGCCGAAGGCCTACTACGAGAAGGTTGGCGCGGAAGGTTTCGAGAAGGCGCCGATCGGCACCGGCCCGTACATGGTGGAAAAATTCGAGCGAAATGCTTTCCTCCGACTGAAGGCCAACCCGCACTATTGGGGCGACAAGCCGGCCTTCGAGAATGTGACGATCAAGTTCGTCACCGACGCGGCGAGCCGCGTTGCCGAGATCGAATCTGGTTCCTCGCAGGTGACCCTGGAGGTCCCCTATGAAGAGTATGACCGGCTGATCGCCAAGGACGGGCTTGCCGGCTCGTGCAAGCCTGTTTCCGACATCGGCATGATCTTCTTCAATGACATTGAAGCGATGCTGGACAAGAACGTCCGCCAGGCCGCTGTCATGGCTGTGGACAAGGAGCTTCTGGTCAAACGGCTGCTGCGCGGCTATGGCCAGCCGATCGCTACGCTGGAGACCCCGGAGTACACGGCCTTCGACGCCTCGATCAAGGTCGAGCACAATCCGGAAAAGGCCAAGGAGCTGCTCGCGGCTTCCGGCTATTCGCCGGAAAAACCGGTCAAGTTCACCATCCAAACGACCAAGGGCTTCAAGCCCAAGGATTATGAGATGATCCAGGCGATCGTCGGCATGTGGCGCAAGGTCGGCATCGAGGCGACGATCGAGGTCTACGAGATCGCCAAGCACTATGAACTGCGCGCCGCCGACAAGCTGGCGCCGGCCGCCTTCTACAATTGGGGCAACGCCATCGGCGACCCGACGACGTCGACGGGTTTTGCCATGTATGGGCCGAGCCCGCACTCGGTGTGGGACAGCCAGGACCTGATCGACATGATCAATCCGCTCTGGGGCGAGAAGGACGAGGCCAAGCGCATCGCCGGCTGGAAGGCTGTCGACAAGTATATCGCCGAGCAGGCCTATGTGCTGCCGCTGATTCAGTATGCGCAACCTATCGTGCATGCCAAGGGCGTCAACGTGGTGCAGCATGTGTCCGGCGCGCTGCTGCCGGCGCTGATGACCCCGGCCTGATATCGGCTTGTGGGCGCCACCCTTCGCTGAGCGGCCCCCTCATCCGGCCCTTCGGGCCACCTTCTCCCCGCTGGGGAGAAGAGACCAGCTCAGCTGTCCGTGACCTCTTCTCCCCTCGGGGAGAAGGTGGCCGCGAAGCGGACGAATGAGGGGGCTCTTCGTTAGAAACGCACTGGGCCAACACCAGAATGCTCCTGCAACGATTCCTGATCCGTCTGCTGACGATGCTGATCACGCTGTTCGGCGTGGCTGTCGTCGTCTTCATCGTGATCCGCGTCGCGCCTGGTGACCCGATCGCCATGATGCTGCCCCCCGGTGCGACAGATGCCGACATCGACCGGCTGCGTGCACTCTACGGGCTCGACAAGACCATCGTGCAGCAATTCTTCATCTGGCTGTCCGGCGTCGTCAGGGGCGATTTCGGCACCTCGATTTCGCTCAGGCAAGATGTGCTCAGCCTTGTCTTCAATCGTTTGCCGGCAACGCTGGAACTTGCCATCATCGCGCTCGTCATGGCGGTTGGGCTCGGCGGCACGACGGCGATCCTCGGAGCCCGCGAGCGCGGCACGGCGGTCGAAGCCGGCATCGATATCGCCAGCGGCGCCGCCCTTTCCATTCCCGATTTCCTGTGGGGCCTCGTGCTGATCCTTTTGTTTGGCGTGCTGGTGCCGATCTTCGATATCTCCGGCCGCGTGTCGCCGCAGCTCGATCTGCCCTTCGTCACCCAGTTCTATTTCTTCGAGAGCTTGCTTCGGCTGCGCTTCGACCTGACCTGGGATCTGCTGAAACACATGCTGATGCCCGCAGTAGCCTTGGCATTGCCGCTGGCGGCAATCATCGCGCAGTTGCTGAAACAGTCGCTGAAGGAAGTGCTTGACCTCGACTATGTCGTGCTGGCCCGGGTGAAGGGGTTTTCGGAAACGCAGGTTATCCTGCGCGAGGCGCTGAAGAACGCTGCCTTGCCGACACTGACTCTCGTCGGCGTCCAGTTCACCTTCCTTGTCGGCGGCACGGTCATCGTCGAGCGGCTGTTTTCCTACGAAGGGCTCGGCAACATGGCGATCGATGCCGTCATCAACCGCGACCTGCCGCTGATCCAAGGCATCGTGCTGGTGTTCGCGCTGCTGTTCGTGCTGATCAATCTTGGCGTCGACATGATGTACGCGCTGCTCAATCCGAGGCTGCGCCATGGATGAGGCACGCATCGCCCGGCGCGGACTCGGCCCGAGGCTGTCGCTGGCCGGCGGCTGGCTGCTGCTGGCGCTGCTGGCCGCGATCTTCGCGCCGCTGGTCGCACCGCAGGACCCGCTGGCGCAAGACCTGATGCTGGAACGGCTGCCGCCATTCTGGATGAGTGGTGCGGAATCCGGCTATTGGCTGGGCACCGACAGCCTCGGCCGCGATCTCCTCTCCCGGCTGATCTTCGGCGGCCGTATCGCCTTCATCGTCGCTTTCGCGGCGGCGATCGCCGCCTGCCTTGTCGGCTCGACGCTCGGACTGGTCGCCGGCTATTTCGGCGGCTGGGCCGACCGCATCATTTCACGCATCGTCGACGTCTGGATGGCATTCCCGCCGGTGCTGTTCGCCATCCTGCTGGTCGCGGTGCTCGGCACCGGCCTCACTTCCGTCATCCTCGCCATCGTCATAATCGACTGGACGCGCTTTTGCCGGGTGATCCGCGCCGAAGCGATGGGCCAGTCGCGCATGGACTATGTCGAGAACGCCCGCATCGCCGGCTATGGCCGCATCGGCATCATGCTGCGCGAGGTGCTGCCCAATGTGGTGCCGTCGATCGTGGCACTGCTGTCGCTGGAGATGGGCATCGCCGTCATCGTCGAGGCCATCCTGTCCTTCGTCAATCTGTCGATCTCGACCGACGATCCGACCTGGGGCGGCATCATCGCCGAGGGCCGGCTGTCGATCCATCAGGCCTGGTGGGTGCTGGTGTTTCCGCTTGTCACGCTGATCCTCACCGTGCTGTCGTTCAGCCAGTTCGGTGAGGCGCTGAAGACACGCTTCGATCCGGTGCTGCGATGAGCGCTTGCCTGGATATTGCCAATCTGAGCGCCGTGCTGCCGAACGGCCAGCGCGTGCTGCGGTCGGTGTCGCTCTCCGTGCAGCCGGGTGAGGTGCGTGCTCTTGTTGGCGAGAGCGGCGCCGGCAAGACGATGATCGGCAAGGCGGTGCTCGGTGTGCTGCCGTCAAGCGTGCGCATCGTCGAAGGCGCCATGCAGCTCGAAGGCGAAGACCTCGGCAGGCTGCAGCCCAAGGCAAGGCGCACGCTGATCGGCGCTCGCACGGCGCTGATCCCGCAAGATCCGTTGACTGCGCTCAACCCGTCGCGCCGCATCGGTCCGCAGATGACTGACCGGCTGGTGCGCATTCTCGGCTGGAACGGTGACAAGGCGGACAAGCGTATCCGGCAATTGTTGGATGAGGTGCAGATCCGCGATCCCGACCGGGTGCTGAAATGCTATCCGCACGAGCTGTCCGGCGGCATGCGCCAGCGTGTGCTGATCGCCGCCGCCTTCGCCGCCGAGCCACGGCTGATCGTTGCCGACGAGCCAACAACCGCGCTCGACGTGACCGTGCAAAAGCAGATCCTGCGCCTGATCGCCGAGCTGCAGCGCGAGCATGGCACCGCGATCCTGTTCGTCACCCACGATCTCGGCGTCGTTGCAAAGATCAGCCAGCAAGTGTCTGTGCTCTACGCCGGCAAGGTGGTGGAAGAGGCTGATACAGCCGCTCTCTTCGCCGCGCCTGAGCATCCCTATACGCGGGCATTGATAGCCGCCACGCCACGCTACACCCATCCCTTGGCCTCGCTGAAGCCGGTGGACGAGACCGTGCTGGCCGGGCTTGCCGCCGAGATCGGCGCGGCAGACCAGGCGTGGAGGCGGCCGCATGGTTGAGCCGCTGTTTTCCGTGCGCGGGCTGAAGGTGGCGCTGCCCGACATGACCCGCAAGCCGCTGATCGGCCGCGCGCCGCTGGCCGAGATTTTGAAAGGACTGGACTTCGATCTGCCGAGAGGTTCGGTGACCGGCATCGTCGGTGAATCCGGGTCCGGAAAATCGACGCTCGGCCGCACGCTTGTCAGACTTCTGGAGCCGAGCGTCGGCAGCATCCATTTCGAGGGCCGCGATATCGCCCATCTGCCGGATGCGGAGCTGCGACCTCTGCGCCGCGACCTGCAGATGATCTTCCAGGACCCGATGTCGTCGCTCAACCCGCGTCGCACCATCGCCGGCATCATTGCCGCGCCGCTCAAGCAGAATGGGCTTGGCGACAGGCTTAGGGAACGCGTCGCCGAGGCATTGCATCGCGTCGGCCTGCCGCAAAGCTTCGCTAGTCGCTATCGTCATGAACTGTCGGGCGGGCAGCGCCAGCGCGTCGGAATTGCGCGCGCGTTGGCGCTTTCGCCGAAATTCGTGCTGGCCGACGAGATCGTCTCCGGCCTCGACGTATCGACGCAGGCGCAGATCCTCACCCTTTTGGAGAGACTGGCCGCGGAGATGGGGCTGACGGTCGCCTTCATCAGCCACGACCTGTCGGTCATCCGGCGGCTGTGCCAACAAGTGATCGTCATGCGCGAGGGCGGGATCGTCGAGGCGAGCGCCACCGATGCGCTGTTCGACAATCCCAGGGAGACCTACACGCGCGACCTGCTTGCCGCCATCCCACTGCCTGAGATCGACGCCGACTGGTTGCGGCCAGCAACGAAAGCGCCGGCATAGGACTGTTCACCCACCACGCCGAACAGCGGGCTTCGGACGTGCATGAGGGCAAAATCAGCCCGCGAACGGAGGGTAATATGAATTACGCAGCCCGCGGCACGATGCTTGCCGCGATCCTGTTCTGCTCGATGGGAACGGCTTCGGCCGATGCGATCCCCGGCATGCGCGGCCACGACCACACCGGCATCACGGTGCCCGACATGAAGCAGGCAGTCGACTTCTTCACCGAAGTCGTCGGCTGCGAGAAGGCGATGTCGTTTGGTCCGTTCGCCGATGACAAGGGCACCTTCATGCAGGATCTTCTGGGCGTCGATCCGAAGGCTGTCATCGAGCAGGTCACCATGGTGCGTTGCGGTTATGGATCGAACATCGAGCTGTTCAAGTACACTGCGCCTGACCAGAAGGATTTGACTCCGAAGAACAGCGATATCGGCGGCTTCCACATTGCCATGTATGTCGATGATGTCGCCGCGGCGAAAGCCTATCTCGACGGCAAGGGGGTGAAGACGCGGATGGGTCCGCTGCCGGTCAAGGAAGGTCCGGCGGCCGGCCAGACCATCCTCTATTTCCAGGCGCCATGGGGATTGCAACTGGAGGCGATCAGCTATCCCGATGGGATGGCCTATGAGAAGGGTGCCGAGACTGTGCTGTGGAGCCCGAAGAACCCGGACAAGTGATTTCCAGAGCGCGCTTGCGGGGCCAGCCCGCAGGCGCGCCACCCGTGTCCAGCAATCGTTCCAACATGAAACTTTAAGCTTGAAATATTTTATCTCCGGCGCGATACTTGATATGCAGCAAGCGAAGAGGAGATCGCACGGATGAAGGTTGCGGTTCTCGGTGGCGGACCAGCCGGCCTCTACTTTGCCATTTCAATGAAGCTGCGGGACGCCGCCCACGAGATCACGGTGTTCGAGCGCAATCGCGCCGACGATACGTTCGGCTGGGGCGTCGTGCTGTCGGCCGAAACACTCGACAACCTTGCCAAAAACGACCCGGTCAGCGCTGTCTGGATCAAGAAGCATTTCGCCTATTGGGACGACATCGCCGTCATCCATGACGGCGTGCGCACGGTCTCGTCGGGCCACGGTTTCTGTGGCATCGGCCGCAAGCGGCTTCTGGTCCTGCTGCAGCGACGCGCGCGCGAACTTGGCGTGAGGCTGATGTTCGAGAGCGATATCGCCGACCCTCAGCCCTATATGGCGACGCATGATCTGGTCGTCGCCGCCGATGGGCTGAACTCAAGGGCGCGCAACACCTTCGTCGAAGTCTTCAAGCCCGACATCGACACCCGCAAATGCAAATTCGTCTGGCTCGGCACCAACCAGAAATTCGACGACGCCTTCACCTTCATCTTCGAGAAGACCGAGCATGGCTGGGTGTGGGCGCACGCCTATCAATTCGACAGCGAGACAGCGACCTTCATTGTCGAGTGCAGCGAACAGACCTGGGCTGCCTTCGGCTTCGGCGCCATGTCGCAGCAGGAATCCATCGCCGTCTGCGAGCGCATCTTTGAGAAACATCTCGGCGGCCACGCGCTGATGACCAATGCCAATCACATCAGAGGTTCGGCCTGGATCAATTTCCCGCGCGTGCTGTGCGAACGCTGGTCCTACAAGAACCTGGCTCTGATGGGCGACGCGGCGGCCTCGGCACATTTCTCGATCGGCTCCGGGACCAAGCTCGCATTGGAAAGCGCGGTGGCGCTGGCCGAATATGTCAAAACCGAACCGGACCTCGACGCCGCCTTCCGCAAGTATGAGGATGCGCGCCGCACCGAGGTGCTGAAGCTGCAGTCGGCGGCGCGCAATTCGCTGGAGTGGTTCGAGGAGGTCGAGCGCTATCTCGGCCTCGATCCGGTGCAGTTCAATTATTCGCTGCTGACCCGCTCGCAACGCATCAGCCACGAGAATTTGCGGCTGCGCGATGCCAAATGGCTTGAAAGCGCCGAGGAATGGTTCCAGCGCCAGGCAGGGGCAGGCGGCAACAGGCGGCGCCGGGCACCGATGTTCGCGCCGTTCAAACTGCGCGACATGCAGCTCAACAACCGCATCGTCGTTTCGCCGATGGCGCAGTACAAGGCAGTCGATGGCTGCCCGACCGACTGGCATTTCGCCCACTATGCCGAGCGTGCCAAGGGCGGCGCCGGGCTTGTCTATATCGAGATGACCTGCGTCAGCCCGGAAGGACGCATCACGCCCGGTTGTCCCGGCTTCTATGCGTCCGAACATGAGGTGGCGTGGAAGCGGCTGGTCGATTTCGTCCACACCGAGACCGAGGCGAAAATCTGCGCCCAGATTGGCCATTCCGGGGCCAAGGGCTCGACCCGTGTCGGGTGGGAAGGCACCGACGTGCCGCTCGCCTCGGGCAATTGGCCGGTCATGGCGGCCTCGGCGATTGCATGGTCGCCTGAGAATCAGGTGCCGAAAGCCATGGACCGCGCCGACATGGACGAGGTGCGTGACCAGTTCGTCGCGTCCACCGAGATGGCAGATCGCTGCGGTTTCGACATGCTCGAGATCCATGCCGCGCATGGCTATTTGCTGTCGTCCTTCATCACGCCGGTCACCAACCAGCGCACGGATGAGTATGGCGGTTCGCGGGAAAATCGCATGCGCTATCCCCTGGAAATCTTCCATGCGGTGCGCGCCGCCTGGCCGACGCGAAAGCCGATCTCGGTGCGCATTTCGGCCAATGATTGGGTCGGCATCGAAGGTGTGACGCCGGCCGATGCGGTGGAGATCGCGCGGATGCTGCACGAAGCCGGCGTCGACATATGCGACGTCTCGGCAGGCCAGACCTCGATTGCCGCCAAGCCTGTCTATGGCCGAATGTTCCAGACGCCGTTCTCGGACCGCATCCGCAACGAGGTCGGCATGGCGACGATGGCGGTCGGCAACATCTACGAGCCGGATCATGTCAATTCGATCCTGATGGCCGGCCGCGCCGACCTGGTGGCCCTGGCACGGCCGCATCTCGCCGATCCCTACTGGACGCTGCATGCAGCCGTGACGCTCGGTGATCGTGGTGTCAAATGGCCGGATCCCTATCTGCCCGGACGCGACCAGATCTACCGGCTGGCCGAGCGCGATGCGGCGGCGGGGCTGAAAGTATGACGACGGCCTTGGCGATTTCAGGCAAACATGCGCTGGTCACTGGCGGCGGCTCCGGCGTCGGCCGGGCCATCGCGCTCGTGCTGGCCGAGGCCGGCATAGAGGTGACCATATGCGGGAGGCGCGACGCCGAGCTTGCCAAGTTGGCCGGCGAGAACGACCGCATCCACGCCATGTCAGCCGATGTCACCGACGAGGCGGCGATGATTTCGCTCTACGCGCAAGCGGAAGCCGTGCGCGGCCCGTTCGACATCGTCGTCGCCAATGCCGGCATGGCCGGCAGCACGCCGGCGCACAGGACCTCGCTTGCCGACTGGCAGCGGACGCTCGACGTCAATCTGACCGGCGCCTTCCTGACGGTGAAGCCGGCGCTGGCCGGCATGGCCGCGCGCAAGGCGGGCCGGATCGTCTTCGTCGCCTCGACCGCAGGGCTGAAAGGCTACGCCTATGTCGCGCCCTACGTGGCGGCCAAGCATGGGGTGGTCGGGCTGATGCGGGCACTGGCGGCCGAGACGGCGAAATCCGGCGTGACCGTCAACGCCGTTTGCCCGGGCTTCGTAGAGACCGGCATGCTGGAGGAGTCCATTCAGCGCGTCGTCGAAAAGACCGGCCGCTCAGTCGAGCAGGCGCGGGCGAGCCTTGCCTCGACCAACCCGCAAGGCCGTTTCATCCAGCCGCAGGAAGTTGCCTCAGCGGTGCTCTGGCTGTGCGGCGATGCGGCTGCGTCGATTACCGGACAAGCAATTTCGATCTCAGGAGGCGAAACATGGTAGCCGGCCCATTGCCCGCGCCGTCGGGACCCGGCAAGGACCGGCTGCGTCTCTGGATCAGGCTGCTGCGCGCCTCGCGCACGATCGAAGCGGAGCTGCGCGAGCGCCTGAAGAAGGAATTCGATACGACGCTGCCGCGTTTCGACGTCATGGCCGCCCTCTACCGCGCGCCGGAAGGCATGCTGATGAGCGATCTGTCGCGCTTCCTGCTGGTATCCAACGGCAATGTCACCGGCATCGTCGACCGGCTTGTTTCGGAAGGGGTGGTCGCGCGCGCGCGCCGCAATGGCGATCGCCGCACATCCATGGTGCGACTGACCGACGAGGGTTCCAAATCTTTTGCCGCAATGGCCGCGGCGCATGAGGGTTGGATCGGAGAATTGCTGGCCAAGGTCAGCGAGGAGGATGCGCGCCGGCTGACCGGCATGCTGACCTCGTTCCGCAGCAACTGGGAGGGACGCGAATGAGTTCGATGGCCGGCCTCAAGCCGAAGCACTTCCTTTGGGAAGTCGAAGGCAGGATCGCCAAGGTGCGGCTCGACCGGCCGGAGCGCAAGAATCCGCTGACCTTCGACAGCTATGCGGAACTGCGCGACACGTTCCGCGATCTCGTCTATGCCGACGACGTCGACGCCGTGGTGTTCCTGCCCAATGGCGGCAATTTCTGCTCGGGCGGCGATGTCCACGACATTATCGGCCCATTGGTCAAGATGGACATGAAGGAATTGCTCGCCTTCACCCGCATGACCGGCGATTTCGTCAAGGCGATGCTCAACTGCGGCAAGCCGATCATCGCGGCGGTCGACGGTGTCGCGGTCGGCGCCGGCGCCATCATCGCCATGAGCGCCGACATCCGCATCGCCACGCCGGAGGCCAAGACCGCTTTCCTGTTCACCCGCGTCGGCCTTGCCGGCTGCGACATGGGCGCCTGCGCGATCCTGCCGCGCATCATCGGCCAGGGCCGTGCCGCCGAATTGCTCTACACCGGCCGCACGATGACGGCAGCGGAAGGCGAGCGCTGGGGCTTCTACAACAGGCTGGTCGATGCCGCAGTGCTCGAGGCCGACGCGCTCGAGATGGCGGCGCGCATCGTCTCGGGTCCGACCTTCGCGCACGGCATCACCAAGACGCAGCTCAACCAGGAATGGTCGATGGGCCTCGACCAGGCGATCGAAGCGGAAGCGCAGGCGCAGGCGATCTGCATGCAGACGCGTGACTTCGAGCGCGCCTACAAGGCCTTCCTCGCCAAGGAGAAACCGGTGTTCGAGGGCAATTGATGGCTGACAAGAGTTTCCTCAACTGGCCGTTTTTCGAAGACCGGCATCGCGAACTCGCCGAACGCCTTGATGCCTGGTGCGCCAGGAACCTGCCCGTCGATCACCACGACGTCGATGCCGCCTGCCGCGAGCTGGTGGCGAAACTTGGCCGCGACGGCTGGCTGAAGCCGACGGCGCTCGATACCGACAATCCGGGACCGCTCGATGTCCGCACCTTGTGCATCACGCGCGAGACGCTGGCGCGCCATGACGGGTTGGCCGACTTCGCCTTCGCCATGCAGGGGCTCGGCACCGGCGCGCTCAGCCTGTTCGGCACACCCGACCAGCAGCAATGGCTGGCAAAGACCAGGGCCGGCAAGACGATTTCCGCCTTCGCGCTTTCGGAGCCACGCTCCGGGTCGGATGTCGCCAACACCGAAATGACGGCGAGCCGCGATGGCGACTTCTATATCCTCAGCGGCGAGAAGACCTGGATTTCCAATGGCGGCATTGCCGATCTCTACGTCGTCTTTGCCCGCACCGCCGAGGCACCGGGTGCCAAGGGACTTTCCGCCTTTCTCGTACCCGCTGATACCAAGGGGCTTGGCATTGCCGAGCGCCTTGAAGTGATCGCGCCGCATCCGCTGGCGCGGCTTTCCTTCGATCAGGTCCGGGTGCCGGCTTCGGCGCTGATCGGCAAACCGGGAGACGGCTTCCGCATCGCCATGTCGGTGCTTGACGTGTTCCGCTCCACGGTCGGCGCGGCGGCACTCGGCTTTGCCCGCCGGGCGCTGGACGAAAGCATCAGCAGGGTGGCCGAGCGCAAACTTTTCGGCGCTCCGATGGCAGAGCTGCAGATGGTGCAAGGCCATATCGCCGACATGGCGCTGGACATCGATGCCGCAGCGCTGCTGGTCTACCGCGCTGCCTGGACCAAGGACATGGGCGCGGCTCGTGTCACCCGCGAGGCGGCGATGGCCAAGCTGTTCGCCACCGACAAGGCGCAAGAGGTGATCGACAAGGCTGTGCAGCTGCATGGGGGGGACGGCGTCCGCAAGGGCCATATCGTCGAGAGCCTCTATCGCGAGATCCGCGCGCTACGCATCTACGAGGGCGCATCCGATGTGCAGAAGGTGGTGATCGCACGGCAGGTGATGGGCGCGGCCTGACAGCGACGTATTGGATTTTGAGATTTGGTTTTAAGAATACCGGGGAGGCTTGAAAATGCACGAGATCCTGCAGCCGGAGGGCTGGGCGAAACCGGTCGGCTACGCCAACGGCATTGCCGCGCGCGGCAGGCTCGTCTTCGTCGGCGGACAGGTCGGCTGGAACGGGCAGTGCCAGTTCGAGACCGACGATTTCGCCGGCCAGGTGCGGCAGACGCTGCAAAACATCGTCGCCGTGCTGGCGGAAGCCGGCGCGGAGCCACGGCACATCACCGCGATGACCTGGTATTTCACCGACAAGGCCGAATATCTCGGCAATCTCAAGGGTATAGGCGAGGCCTATCGCGAGGTGATCGGCCGGCATTTCCCAGCGATGGCCGCCATGCAGGTGGTGGCGCTGGTGGAAGATCGCGCCAAGATCGAAATTCAGGCAACCGCCGTCATTCCGGATTAACGAATTCGTTATTCCCGGATTGATCAGCAGCGCAGCCCCGCCCGCTTCAGCAGCGGAAATACGTGGTCGCAGAAATAGGGCAGTTCCTGGGTGTAGTTGACGAACGACAGCGCGATGCCCTGGTAGCCATGCCCGGCTATTGCCGCCATCTCGGCGGCAATCGTCTCCGGCGTTCCAACCAGCGGGTAGGTGCCGGCGCCGCCGGCGAAACGCTGCCGGTAGCGGTCATAGGCATGCGGGTCATGCGACTGCGAGAACTCCTTCTTGCCTGCCATATGAGCATCGACCGCATCGTGGTCGACCAGATCGACGGCATAGCGCGTGTAGTAGGCCTGCGCCTCTTCCATGGTTGGACGGCAGACGACATGCGCCACCGTGTAGACGCCGACGTTGCGGCCAACCTTGTCGGCCCGCTCGCTGATGTCGGCGACATGCTTGCCGGCATCGCTCATTTCCGAAAAGGTCGTGAACAGATAATCGCATCGGGCGGCGGCGAAATCCCGGCCCGGGCCACCGAAAGCAGCGTTCATGGTCACCGGGCGTGGAACCTGCAGGCTCGCCGGCCGGCTCACCGCCTCCTTGAGGCGATAGTAGGTGCCTTCATAGTCCAGAGGCTGGTCCGAGGCGTAGAGCTTTTCCAGGATTTCGATCCATTCGGCGGCCTGGTCGTAGCCCTTCTCGACCAAAGGCGTGCCGAACATGCCGAATTCCTTCGGGTTCCAGCCGCAGACGATGTTCAGGCCGGCGCGGCCCTGGCTGATATGGTCGACAGTTGCCAGCGCCTTGGCGGCATAGAGCGGATGCACCAGCGGCACATGCACGGTCATGAACAGGCCGATCTGCTCGGTGGCCACCGCCAGGGCTGCTGCCCAGGTGAAGGTCTCGAACGACCATTCGCGCACCTTGTTGCGGCCGCCAAAGCCACGCCAGCGCGCGATCGGCAGCATAAATTCCAGCCCGGCGCGGTCGGCGATCTGCGCCGCCGTCAGATTGTCCTGCCAGCTTGCCGTCCAGCGTTCCGGCACATCGGTGATGGCCAGACCGCCATCGGCATTGGTCGAAAAGACGCCGAGCTTCAGTTTGTTCGAGCCGTGCAGGGGATGCGTTTTGATCATCATGGGAACTCGTGGCGGGAGACCGACACGCTAGGCCCGCGCAAAAATATTTCAAGCCTGAAATAGCTTCGCCTCGCCGCCGATTGCGGATATGAATTCGGAGGGGAAAAGGGGATGGATATGAGCGCGTTCCGTCAGAAGTGCATCGGCAAGACCAATCTCGTCGGCTCCTTCGCCGCTATTCCCCATCCCGTCGCCGTCGAAGTGATGGCGCTCACCGGCCTCGACTTCGTCTGCATCGACTGGGAACATGCCCAGATCGCGCGCGACACGATCGAAACCATGGTGCGCGCGGCCGACGTGCATCGCGTGCCGGCCATGGTGCGTGTTCCCGGTCATGCGCCGGAAGCTATCCAGGCGGCGCTCGACAGCGGCGCACAAGGCGTGCTCGTGCCGCGCGTCTCGACCGCTGCTCAGGCCGAGGCGGCGGTGAAAGCCTCGCGCTATCCGCCGCTGGGCGAGCGCGGCGTCGGGCCTGGCCGCGCGGCCGGCTATGGCTATCGCATTCCCGAATATCTGGCCGCGGCCAATGATAGGGTGGTCGTCGCGGTCCAGGTCGAGACATCGGAGGGGCTGGCCAACATCGAGGCGATCGCGGCCATAGACGGCATCGATGTGGTCTTCGTCGGCCCCGGCGATCTCTCCGTGTCGATCGATGCGATCGGGCCGAAAGGCGTGGACAAGCTCAATGAGGCGATCACAAGGATCATCCGCGCGACCGTCGCGCATGGCAGGACATCGGGTATATTTTGCGCCAGCCCACAGACGATCAGCCAGTGGGCCGCTATCGGCGCGAGCTTCTTCGTGCTGGCCAGCGATACGATGTTTCTTGGCGCCGGCGCTGCGGCCAACTGCACCGCTGCGCGCGCCGAGCTGCGGTAGACGGGCGGGATCGGGCAAAAACTTTTTAAGCTTAAAACTTTTTCCTTGAAAAGCGCAGCACATTGGATAGCATCCAAACTCGATGGCGACTGTCGTGCCGGTGGGGCTTGCCGGGCAGTCCGTCGCGGTGCTCCGGGTGGGAGGGGTTTCAGTCCTTGTCGTTCATACTGCCCCAGTCATCGTCCAGCGCGCGTTATGCTTTCGACGGCGTACGTGCCCAGATCCGTGACCTGCACACCGAAAACATTGCCAACCTTGCCGTGCGCGCCCGAGAACTGGGCGACGTGATCGCGCTCTGGTACGGCGAAGGCGACATGGTGACGCCCGCTTTCATCCGCGACGCGGCGAAGGCCGCCTTCGATGAAGGCCAGACGTTCTACGTCCCTAACATGCGTGGGCACCCCCTACTGAACGAGGCGCTGTCGGAATACCAAACGCGCATTCACGGCCGGACGATCCCGATTGCGCGCACCACGGTCACGCCCGGCGGCATGCAGGCGCTGTACCTGGCGCTGGAACTGCTGGTCGATACCGGCAGCAACGTCGTCTATGTCGCGCCGCAATGGCCCAACATCCACAACGCCATCCATCTGATCGGCGGCGAGCCAAGGCCGTTTTCGCTCGACTTCAAGGGCGACTGGCATCTCGATCTCGACCGGCTGTTCGCCACTTGCGATGCGCGCACACGCGCGATCTTCCTGTCGACGCCGTCCAACCCGACCGGCTGGACCGCGTCGCGCGAGGAGATGCAGGCGCTGCTCGACTTCAGCCGGCGCACCGGCATCTGGATCATCTCCGACGAGGTCTATGGCCGGCTCTATTTCGACGGCAATGTTGCTCCTTCCATCCTGCAGATCGCCGAGGATGGCGACCGGGTGCTGTCGGTCAACAGTTTTTCGAAGGCGTGGGCGATGACCGGCTGGCGCATCGGCTGGCTGACGCATCCGTCGGGGGTGGCCGACCAGCTTGGCGCCATGACGCAGTACATCAACAGCGGCACCGCCGCGCCTATCCAGGCAGGCGCTGTCGCCGCCATCCGCCAAGGCGAGCCGCTGGTCGAGGAGATCAGGCAGCGGATCAAAACCGGCCTCGACCTTGCCTATGACAGGCTGGCCCAGATTCCCGGCATCATCCTGCCGACGAAACCGCGCGGAGGCATGTATGCCTTCTTTGCCATGGACGGCGAAAGCGACGCCCGGCAGGCCTGCGCCAGGATACTGGAGACGGCGCGCGTCGGGCTGGCTCCCGGCCACCTCTTTGGAAATTCGGCAGCGGCCTTCCTGCGGATGTGCGTGTGCCGTGAACGCGACCAGATAGCGACCGCGCTCGAGCGCATGGTCGCCGCCATAAATTGACGCCCCGCTGGGAGGTGGGACGGCAACAAACCGTGCGGGAGCAAACCCGCCCGATCACAACCAGAGGGAACACAAAATGAGCTTCACTCGTCGCAACCTGCTTCTTCTCGCCGCCACGATCGGCATCGCTGCCGGCCCGGCCACCGCCTTTGCCGCCGATGTGCTCAATGTCGGCGCCTACCCGACCAATCCGCCCTTCGAATACAAGAACGAGAGCGGCACGTTCGAGGGCTTTGAAGTCGACATCGTCAACGAAGCGGCCAAGCGTGCCGGCATGACCACCGACATTGCCGACCTCGGCTTCCAGGCGCTGTTCGCGGCTGTCAGTTCCAACCGCATCGATGTCGCGATCTCCTCCATCACCATCACGCCGGAGCGACTGAAAACGCTGTCCTTCACCCAGCCCTATTATGACTCCGACATGGGCATTGCGACGAAGACCGATAGCGCTGTTAACACCGAGGCCGACCTCAAGGGCAAGATCGTCGGCGTGCTTTCAGGCTCGACCGGCGAGACCTGGGTCAAGGCGCATCAGGAGGCTGACGGCTACAGCGACGTGAAGGGCTATGACACGCAGCAGAATCTTCTGCTCGACCTCAGCGCGGGCCGCGTGGACGCCGCCGTCAGCGATATTCCGGGCATGGAATACTCCTTCACCAAGATGAAGGACCTGAAGGTCAAGCAGCGCATCAAGACCGGCGAACAGTACGGCCTGATGATGAGCAAGGACCATCCGCTGCTCGGCAAGCTGAACGACGCGCTGACCGCGATGAAGAAGGACGGAACGCTGGCCGCGATCCACAAGAAGTGGTTCGGCAGCGACGCGCCAGCCGATTCCTCGACGGTCAAGGAAATGCCGCTGCCCAAGGCCTGACCGGCAATGCACTTAAATCGTGCCGGCTCCCAGGCCGGCACGATTCATTTTACGCTCCGGCGCCTGCTGCCACACGGATAGCCTCATCGGAGGCAAGGTCGATTGGTTTTAACTTGAGCATCCTTTGCTCTGGGGTTCGGGAACGCTCCCATGTCGCTGATCGACACCTTCTTCAATCCTGACGTGATAATGTCCAGCCTGCCGGCGCTGTTGCGTGGCTTCCTGAACACGCTGCTGCTCGGCATTTTGAGTATCGGCATCGGCATTCCCATCGGCCTGGGGATCAGCCTGTTGCGGCTCTATGCGCCGAAGCCGCTGCGCTGGCTGGCGGTCGGCTACACCGACATCTTCCGCGCCCTGCCGGTGCTGGTGGTGCTGATCCTGATCTATTATGCGCTGCCCTTCCTCGGCATCCGTCTGTCGTCCTGGGCCTCCGCCGTGACGGCGTTCGCCATCATCATGTCGGCCTATTCAGCAGAAGTGTTCCGCTCCGGCATTGAGAGCATTCCGAAAGGCCAATTCGAGGCAGCACAGGCGCTCGGCCTGCCTTTCCTTTTGACCTTGCGCAAGGTGGTGCTGCCGCAGGCGATCCGCGTCGTCATCCCGCCGATGACCAGCAATTGCGTCTCGATGTTCAAGGACACGTCGCTCGCTTCCACCGTTGCGCTGCCTGAACTGTTGAAGGAAGCGACCAACGCGCAGTCGCTCTATGCCAATCCCTCGCCGCTGATCGGCGCCGCTTTGGTCTATCTCATCTTCCTCTGGCCGATGGTCCGCCTCGTCAGCCTGCTCGAAGACCGCTTCAAGACCGAGAAGACGCGCTGACCTCATCAACCGTCCCGCTTCCCAAGCCATTCGCAGGAGATACAGTTGAGCAATTCCCAAGCCGCCGGCGGCTTTCCGGTCGACACCATCCGCGCCATGTTTCCGGCCTTGCAGCGCGCCGGTGATTTCATCTTCATGGACAACGCCGCCGGCGCGCAGATCCCGCAGAGCGTGCTCGACGCGGTGACCAATCACCTGGTCTCGCACAATGTGCAGCGTGGTGGTCGCTATGGGCGCTCGGTCACGGTCGACCAATCGGTTGCGGATGCTCGAACGAGCGTGGCCTTGCTGATCAACGCCTACAGTCCGTCGGAAATCTGCTTCGGCATGAACGCCACCTCGTTCATTCGCCTGGTCAGCCTCGGCATCGGCCAGATGCTGGCCAAGGACACAGAGCGCGACGAGATCGTCATCACCGATATGGACCACGACGCCAACATCGCCACGTGGCTGGCGCTGGAGCCCGCCGGAGCCAAGTTCAAATGGTGGCGCATGCGCGAGGACGGCAACCTGCATGTCGACGACCTCAAGCCGCTGGTTTCCGATCGCACCCGTCTCGTCGCCTGCACGGTGACCGCGCATTCGATCGGCTCGATCGTCGACGTCGCTTCGGTGGCCGCGATCGCGCATGCGGCCGGCGCCGAAGTGTTCCTTGACTGCGTGCATTACGGACCGCACGGGCTGATCGACGTGCGGGCCTGGGACTGTGATTATCTCGTCTGCTCCGGCTACAAGAATTTCTCGCCGCATATGGGCTTTCTGTGGGGCCGCTTCGAAACGCTGAAGCGGCTGCCGACCTTCCGCGAGGATTTCATCCCCGACGAGCCGCCTTACAAGGTCGAGGCAGGCACCTTCATCTACGAGAACGTCTCAGGCATGGATGCCGCAGTGCAGTACCTGGAACTGATCGGCCGCAATCTGGCGCCCTCCAACAACCGCTCGCGGCGCGACAACATCGTTGCCGGCATGGGCGCCATCCGCGATTACGAAGTGCTCCTGGCGCGTGAGATGCTCGCCGTGCTCAAGGGATGCAATGCCACGATCTACGGCGTCGCCGAGGAAGCCCGCATCAACGAACGCGTGCCGACATTCTGCTTCAACATCGGCAAGCTGTCGCCGCAGCGGATCGTCGAGGAAATGGCTGACATGCAGATCGGCATCCGCGACGGCCATATGTATGCGCCCCGGCTGATGAAGCGTCTCAACCTGTCGATGGACAGCGGCGCCATCCGCGCCTCGCTGGTTCATTACAACACGGTCGACGAGGTCAGGCGTTTCGGCGAAGCCCTGCGCGCCGTCATCGCCAAGCTGTCTTAGCTCGATCGTCAGATGTCTCCGGCGTGGAACATCGGCCCGCCCTTGTGGGCCGGGAAGCCATAGCCGTTGATCATCACCAGATCGATGTCGGAGGCACGCGCCGCGATGCCTTCGGCCAGCAGTGCCTTGCCCTCTTCGGCCATTGCCGCCAGTAAGCGCGTGACGATCTCATCGGACGAAAAGCGGCGCGGCACGATGCCGTTGGCCGCTCGCACGGCCTCGATCAGCGCCGTTACTTGCGGGTCGCTCCTGCGTTCGCCGTCCGAATAATCGTACCAGCCGCGCCCGGTCTTGCGGCCGAAGCGGCCGGCCTCGCACAGCCGGTCGGCGATTTCGACATAACGTGCTTGCGGATCGCGCATCGCCGCCTGTCGCTTGCGCCGCGCCCAGGCTATCTCCAGCCCAGCCATATCGTTGACCGCGAAGATCCCCATCGGGAAGCCCCAGGCCTCCAGCGCGGCATCCACCTCATCGGGTGCTGCGCCATCCTCCACCATGAACTCCGCCTCGCGGCGGTAGGCGGAATAGATGCGGTTGCCGATGAAACCCTCGGTAACGCCGCACACGACAGGCAGCTTGCCGAGCTTCCTGACGAAGGCGATCGCCGAGGCGAGCACATCGGGCGCCGTCGCCGCGCAATCCACCACTTCGGTGAACCGCATGACGTTGGCCGGGGAGAAAAAATGCAGGCCGACGATCCGTTCGGGCCGGGCGGTTGCAGAGGCGATCTCGTCGGGGTTGAGGTAGCTGGTGTTGGTCGCAAGGATGGCGTCGGGGCGGACGATACGTTCGAGCTTCCGGAAGAGTTCGGTTTTTACCGCGAGATCGTCGAACACTGCCTCGATGACCAGATCGGCCTGCACCAGCCTGCCGGCGTCGCTGGCCGCTTCAAACCGGCTCAGCGCCTCCCTGCGCGCATGATCGGTGAGACGGCCGGATTGGACCGACTTGTCGAGAAGCCCGGCGATACGCTCGTATCCTTTTGCCGCGGCGTCGTCGTTCTGCTCGATGCCGATTACGCGATAGCCGGCATTCAAGGCCGAGACCGCGATGCCTGCACCCATCAGGCCGGTTCCGACGATACCGACGGTCTCGACCTTGCGAGGCGTGACACCCTCCAGCTTGTCGACTTTGCTGGCTTGCCTCTCGGCAAAGAAGACGTGGCGCAACGCTGCCGCTTCGCGAGAATCCCGGAGGCGCAGGAAGGTCGCGCGTTCGTCCGCAAGACCGTCCTCAAGTTTGGCCATGGACGCAGCCTGGACCAATCTCACGGCTTCTGCAGGCGCGATCTGTCCACGGCTGCGGGAAAGCACCTTTCTTGCGGCTGCCGCTTCGGCTTCGGGTTGCGAGCGTGGGACGGAAAGCGCACCCGTGCGCCGCAACGGTTGGCCAACGAGACGGCGGGCGACATCGAGCGCGCCTTCGGGAAGATCGTCGGCAATGGTATCGATCAGACCGAGAGCGAGCGCTTCGTCGGCATTTGCGGGCCGACCCGTGCCGATCAGGTCAATTGCGGCGACCGTGCCGATGAGGCGGGGCAGGCGTTGGGTTCCGCCGGCCCCAGGCACTAACCCGAGCTTGACCTCGGGCAGGCCGAAGCTGGCCGCCTTGCTGGCCACCCGGTAGTGGCAGGCCAGCGCAATCTCGCAGCCGCCGCCGAGCGCCGCGCCGCCAACTGTCGCGACGACCGGTTTCGCGAAGCTCTCGATCGCTTCGATCACTTCAGGCAGTGTGGGCTCGATAGCGGGCTTGCCGAATTCCTTGATATCGGCGCCACCGATGAAGGTGCGCCCAATGGCGGTCAGCACCACGGCAGACACTTCATCCGACGCCGCACGCCCAAGCGCAGCCATCAGTCCGGCCCTGACATGGAAGGACAGCGCGTTGACCGGCGGATTTTCGATTGTGACGACGAGAACGCCATCGACGATCTTGCCTGTGACACTCTCGGAAAATCGTGCTGTGTTCATGGAGTTTTATCCCGGAACGACGGCAAATCTTCCTCCTCCTTCTGCTCTCCGCCAAATGCCGGTGTCCCGGCTCGGACGGATGAAGCGCCATGGATCTTCAAAATAATTTCAAGCTTAAAATAATTAGAATTCGAAAAACTTCAAGCCTACCGGAGTCGACTGCAAAAGGCGTCGCTACCACGACGGTGATCGGTCAGACTTGACGGTTGCACTGCGGTGCCGGGTCAAGGCGAGTTTGTGGAAACCTTCGGCAGCAGGGCTTTGAAATAGTCGATCGTCTGTTGCAGCCCGGCTTCCAAAGTCACCGTCGGCTCCCAGCCGACAAGCCTTTTGGCAAGGGTGATATCGGGCTGGCGGTGCCGCGGATCGTCTTGCGGAAGATCGCGGTAAATTATATCCGAACCTGATCCGGTCATCTGCGTCGTCAGTTCGGCCAAGCGCCTGATCGTTACTTCCCTTGGATTGCCGATGTTTACTGGACCGGTCACCTCCGGCCCCGTATCCATGAGGCGCAGCATGCCGCTCACCAGGTCGTCGACGTAGCAAAACGACCTTGTCTGTGAGCCGTCGCCGAAAATGGTTATCGGTTCACCACGAAGCGCCTGCACGATGAAATTTGAGACAACCCTGCCGTCTGCCGGGTGCATGCGCGGCCCGAACGTATTGAAAATCCGCGCGACCTTGACCCACAAGCCATGTTGTCGGTGATAGTCGAAGAACAGCGTTTCGGCGCAGCGTTTGCCTTCATCGTAGCATGAGCGCGGCCCGATCGGGTTTACATTGCCCCAGTAACTCTCGGGCTGCGGATGCACAGACGCGTCACCATAGACCTCACTGGTGGAGGCCTGAAAGACTTTGCATTTCAGCCGCTTTGCCAGTCCAAGAACATTGATGGCGCCGTGCACGGCGGTCTTGATCGTCTGAACCGGGTCGTACTGGTAGTGAACAGGCGAGGCCGGACACGCCAGGTTGTAAATCTCATCGACTTCGACGTAGAGCGGAAAGGTCACGTCATGGCGCATGAATTCGAAGCGGGGATGCTTGGCCAAATGGTCGATATTGCGCTTTGATCCGGTGAAAAGGTTGTCGACACACAAGATTTCGTCGCCTCGTTCCAACAGGCGGTCAATAAGATGCGAGCCGATAAACCCTGCGCCCCCGGTAACGAGAATGCGTCTGCGGCTGTCATAGAGTCTGGCCAATTTCTGCTCCCAGGCAAATGCTGATCGACCAGATATCGGTCGCCACACGCAGGATACGACGTGTCCGCAGCCAATGCACAAGGACCAAACTGAAATTTCGCAGATCCGCTCGGTGCCGATGCGAATTCCGATCCGGGCATTTGGTTTGATCAGAAGGCACGATTGAGGCCGATAGTGGCCTATGGATTGGCAGCAGAGAATATCAGCCCTGTCGTCAGGGCCGCCGCTGCGTAGGTGGCCGGCAGAACCTGACGGTTCACCCCAATCCGCAGCAGAGAGTGGCTCGAAACCCGGTCCTGCTGGATTTTATCCACAACATCGATGGCATCGGCGGATGGCAACATGAAACATGGCAACGACCATTTTTCATGAGACATTCCTCTTCGCGATAGAGCATCGTTGAATTGGCCAACAGGCTGCCATACAAGCACGTCGGCTCAACAGGTGGCTCGAGGAACCCCACGGATGTCCGAACGCATTGCAGTTATCGGCCTGGGTTATGTCGGCCTGCCGGTAGCCATCGCCTTCGGGAAGGTTTTCCCCGGCACCATAGCTTTTGACATCAGCGAGCGTCGGATCGGGGAATTGCGTGGCGGCGTCGATCGTACGGGAGAAGTTGATGCAACGGCGCTCAAGGAGACCTCGATAGGGCTGACCACCGACCGGGAGATGTTGAAAGGCGCTACTTTCTTCATCGTTGCCGTGCCAACCCCTATCGACGCAAATCGCGCTCCCGATCTAGCTTCTTTGAAACTGGCGTCCGAACTCGTCGGCGAGGCGGTGAGCAAAGGCGCCGTCGTCGTTTTTGAGTCGACAGTCTATCCAGGTGTGACCGAAGATTTCTGTGGGCCGATCATCGAGCAGGTTTCCGGCCTGCGACATCCCCGCGACTTTGCCCTCGGCTATTCGCCCGAACGCGCCAACCCCGGCGATCGGGAACACTCGCTGCAAAAGATCGTCAAAGTCGTCTCCGGCGAGAATAACGAGACGCTGGAGCGCGTCGCGAACGTTTATGGCCGTATCATCGATGCCGGCGTCTACCGCGCCCCGTCGATCAAGGTGGCCGAGGCAGCGAAGGTTATCGAGAACACCCAGCGCGATCTGAACATCGCGCTGATGAACGAACTGGCAATGATCTTCGAGCGGCTCGATATCCGGACGCAGGATGTTCTTGATGCTGCGTCGACGAAATGGAACTTCCTTCCCTTCAAACCGGGGTTCGTCGGCGGCCACTGCATCAGCGTCGATCCATATTATTTGACCGCCAAGGCCGAGGCCGAAGGTTACCATCCGCAGATCATCCTCGCCGGACGTCGCATCAATGACGGCATGGGGGCCTTCGTCGCCCAGCAGGTTGTCAAACGGCTGATTGGTTCTGACACGCCCGTCAAAGGGGCTTCTGTCGGCATTCTCGGGCTGACATTCAAGGAGGACGTGCCGGATTTGCGCAACAGCCGCGTTTTCGACATGGTCAAGGAACTAAGGCAGTTCGGAATTGTCCCCAAAGTCCATGATCCCCTTGCCGATGTCGAAACCGCTCGGCGTGATCACGGCGAAACAATCCTGCCGCTCGATGAGATAAACGATTTGCAGGCGCTTGTTCTGGCGGTGCCTCACAGGCAATATCTCACCAACGAAAGAGTGCGTCTTTTTCAAATGATCAGGCCGGGGGGGACACTGTTCGATGTCAAGTCGGCCATCAAGCCCAATGAAGTTCCCGACAACATAAAATACTGGAGCTTGTAAAGCTCGCCTGAAATTAACGCTAGGATATGCAGTGACATCAAGCAGGCCGATACTGATCACCGGCGCAGCCGGGTTCATAGGGTTTCATCTTTGCCTGAGGCTGCTTGCCGAAGGACGCCAGGTTATCGGCCTCGACTCCATGAACGAGTATTATGACGTCAGCCTGAAGCAGGCTCGTCTCGAGCGGCTGAAAGCGTTTTCGAATTTTTGTTTCGAGCATGCCGATCTCACGGAGCGGGACCGTATTTCGGAGCTCTTCCTTTCGGCCGCGCCGGAGGTTGTCGTCAATCTCGCGGCGCAAGCCGGCGTACGCTATTCGATCAGCAATCCGCACGCCTATGTGGAAAGCAACCTCAGCGGCTTTGTCAACATCCTGGAAGGATGCCGGCAGGCCTCCGTCGGCCATCTGGTGTATGCATCGTCGAGTTCGATTTATGGCGGCAGCACCCGCATGCCGTTTTCCGTGCACGATCCGGCGGACCATCCGCTCAGCCTTTACGCCGCAAGCAAGAAGGCGAACGAGCTGATGGCGCACACATACAGCCATCTGTTTGGACTGCCGACCACCGGGCTGCGTTTTTTCACCGTCTATGGTCCGTGGGGGCGGCCGGACATGGCGCTGTTCATCTTCGCCAAGGCTATCCTCGCCGGCGAGCCGATCGAGGTCTTCAATTATGGCAACATGCAGCGGGATTTCACCTATATCGACGACATTGTCGAAGGTATTATCCGCGTCATGCAGCAACCCGCGACACCCAATCCTGAGTGGAAAAGTGTCGCGCCAGACCCAGCGACCAGCAACGCCCCGTTCAGGATTCACAACATCGGCGGCAATTCGCCCGTTCAACTGAACCGATTGATCGAGGTGCTCGAAGACGCGCTGGGACGCAAGGCAAACCGCAACCTCAGGCCACTTCAGCCAGGCGACGTTCCGGCAACTTTCGCCAATGTCAGCTCGCTCGAGGAGGCGACCGGCTTCAAGCCCAAAATCCCGATCGAAATAGGGGTTCCGCGCTTTGTCGAATGGTACCGGGAGTTCTACCGAGCATGATCGGACGCTTCGCCACCTGGAGGCGGCTGGCTCCTGACCAGCCATGGCTGGCGCATGCCGCTCGGAAAACTCAATAAGCCGCAGCCGAACTGGGTGTTGCCTGAAGGCGGTCAATATCTTTCCGGGGCGGCGCACCGAACAGGCGACGATATTCTCGGCTGAACTGCGAAGGGCTGTCATAGCCCACCGCGAACCCGGCCGTGCCTGCGTTTGCGCCGCCGGCAAGCATAATCCTTCGCGCCTCCTGCAGGCGCAGCTGCTTCTGGTATTCGAGCGGGGTCATGCGCGTAATCGCCTTGAAATGGGCATGAAGGGACGACGCGCTCATGCCTGATGCCGCCGCAATCTCTTCGATGCGCAGTTGTGCCTGGAAATGATTGCGGATCGTGGCGATGGCGCGGCTGACCTGGTTCAGGTGGCTGTCCACCGACGCCATCTGGCGAAGCGTGTCACCGTGCGGTCCGGTGAGGAGCCGGTAAAGGATTTCGCGTTCGATCAGCGGCGCCAGCACGGTGACGCTCTCGGGGCGATCGAGCAGCCTGACAAGCCGACAGGCGGCATCAATCAGGTCGGGGTCACTTGGATAGGCAGCTAACACCGGCAGATCCCTGCTGGGGGATGCACGTCCTTCTTTCACAAGCAGTTCGGCCAGCGCGGTGGAATCAAAATCTATCTTGCAACAGAGGTAGGGCGCCGCCGGGCTCGCCTCCAACACATGCCCGACCAGCGGCAGGTCGACCGAGACGAGCAGGTAGCTCGATGCGTCATAGACCACGCTCTGGTCGGCCAGCGAGACGCGCTTCGATCCTTGGGCGATTATGCAAAGCGACGCCTCGTAGACCGCAGGCACGGGTGCACTGGGCTGGTTGGCGCGAATGAGCGACAGCCGCGGCACCGCAGTGCCGGCCATGCCAGATTTCGGCGCAAAGCGGGTGATCAGCTCGGCGAGTTCATTGATTTTCTCCATGCCGCATAAATCTTCATGGCGCGAAATGTTGCAAGGCATTTCGAGTTCATTTGGAGGATCGTGCAAACTCTTTGGACGATCACGCTACCGGCCTTTGCCGGTTCGCGCCATCTATCTCCCCGTCACCGCAGCGAAAAAGGAACGATCATGACGGGACTTAAAGACAAGGTTGTACTCATCACCGGCGCCTCCAGCGGCATCGGCGAAGCGACGGTTCGGGAACTTGCCGGTGCCGGCGCCAGACTGTTCATCGGGGCCCGCCGCACCGAGCGGCTCAAGGCGCTGGCCGCAGAAATAGGCAAAGGCGTCGCGTGGCGCGAACTCGACGTGACTGACGCGGCGAATTTCGACGCCTTTGCCGATGCCGCTCATGCCGAATTCGGGCAGATCGATGTGCTGGTCAACAATGCCGGCGTCATGCCGCTGTCGCCGCTTGCCGCGCTGAAGCGCGATGAGTGGTCTCGCATGATCAATGTCAACATCGGCGGCGTGCTGAACGGGATCGCCGCGGTGCTGCCGCGCTTCGTCGCCCAGAAGAATGGGCATATCGTCAATGTCGCCTCGGTCGGCGCGCATATCGTGCTGCCCACCGCGGCGGTCTATTGCGGCACGAAATATGCCGTCTGGGCAATCACGGAGGGGCTGCGGCAGGAGCATGACGACATCCGCGCCACGATCATCTCCCCCGGAGTGACCGCAACCGAACTGGGCGACGATATCAGCGATCCTCAGGTCGCCACGGCTCTGAAAGAATGGCGGCAGAAGTCGCTCACACCGGACGCCATTGCACGGGCGATCCGTTTTGCGCTTGATCAACCCGATGGCGTCGACGTCAACGAAGTGATCGTGCGGCCAACCGCCGCCAATATGTAGAACTTGCTGCCGGATGCCGGCTTTCGGCGAGCTACGGCGCTCTCCAAGATCCGGCAAACGGCCCACCCCTTAATGCACCACCGCCCTCAGCCTCTGGCGCAACTCCCGCGGGCCACATCGTACCGGCTCTCGAACGCGCGCGAAAAATGCGCACTCGAATTGAACCCGCAGGCAAAGGCGATTTCCGAGATCGTGGGCGACGCGCGGGCGGGCGACAACAATTCTTCCTTGCTGCGCTCCAGCCGCCTGTCCCAGACGAAGCGTTCCGGTCTCGCGGCAAGGCCGGTGCGCCGCTGGGAACTTAACCCGCTAATCATCTCCCCTGCGACGGTAGAGATGTCAGGCTTCGCCGGCCAGGCGCGCTGAAATCAGCCGCGCCGCCTGGATCACCGCTTCGCCCTGGCTGGCTGCCATGCTGTCATCGGCGCGAGACACAGGCGAGGCCACCGCGAGCGCACCGAGAGGACGCCCATCGGAGCCGAGGATTGCCGCGGCTATGCTGTGCACGCCTTCTTCATAGCCTTGGGAGCTCGAGGAATAGCCGCGCTTGGCGGCAAGCCGGATCGCCTTCATCAGCCTTTCGGGCTGCGTCACCGTGTGTGGCGTGAAGGTCGGCAACGGCTTGTCGACATAGGCCTCGGCCGCTTCCCGAGGCGAAGCGGCGAGAAAGGCGATGCCGGAGGCGGTGCCGTGCAAGGGCAGCACCTGGCCGACATCGACATTGACCCGGTTGGCCTTTGCCGACAGCTCGACATGGACCGTCAGCAGTGCGCCGGCGCTGAATTCCGACAGATGCACCGTTTCGCCGGTTTCCAGCGCCAGCTCGCGAACCACAGGTGCTGCCACGCGCACGAAGGGAAAATGCGCGTCGCGAAACCGGGCCAGCCGCGACAGGCCGGCGCCGAGCCGGTAGCGGCGGCTTGCCGGCTCTTGTTCGATCAGGCGGTGGTCGGCCAGCGCCATCAGCAGGCGCCGCGCCGTCGCCTTGTCGAGGCCGGTTTTGCGGGCGAGCTCGGACAGGCCGATCTCCGGTTCGCCGAGCGTGAACTGTTCCAACAGCGATATCGCTTTGCCGACTGTGCTCATCGTGCGTCCTCAAGATACTTCGCATGGGACGGAAGCCAATCCACCTTGCAGTCCGCTCATAGCACATAAAATGGTGGTTCAAATAACGAACCGTTTGGAAGCGACAAAAAACACCAGCAAGTTTCGCGGCGACATCAATCTCGATGCGCCGCGCCGTGCGCGGGGTGATGCTGCGCGGCAACACCTATCAACAGGTGGATCAACTCGGCGGCGCTGCGCCTGGCCGGCGTGTCGGCCCAAACGCCTGATCCTGGCCGGCGCGGAAGCTTCAACTCTGCCCCAGCTGCGCGCGGCGCCAGGCGGCGGGCGCCTGGCCAACCCGCTCCCGGAAGAAGCGTGAGAAATAGGCCGGATCTTCGAAGCCGATTTCGTAGGCGATGTCCTCGACGGTGCGCACGGTGAACAGCAGCAACCGCTTGGCCTCCAGCAACCGTCGCTCGCCCATGAGCCGCTTGACGCCGCTGCCAAGCACCGTATGGGCGGCCTTGTCGAGAAGATGCGGTGTCGTGGCCAGCGCCCCGACGTAGCGGTCGACGGGCCAGTTGTCGCGGAAATGCGCATCGACCAGACGGCGCAAGCCGCGCGCCAATGCAGCATCGGAAGAACCGGTGGCATCCTTCACCTCGGGACCAAGGCGCGCGATGTGCGAGAGCGCGACGGCGATCAGCGCCGGCAGGGTCTTGTCACTGCCGGCCTGCGCCTCGGCATATTCGGCGGCGATCATCTCCAGCACCGCCGCCAGCCTTTTCCACGCGACGTGCTGAGGAAGGCTATCGGCAAAGACCGGCCGGTCCAATGGCAGCAGGCTGTGAGCGGCTATTGCCGCAAGCGCATCATCGGCGACCGAAACGACGATGGCGTCGGTGCCGGGCCCGATCGAGAAGCCATGCACGATGGTGCTCGGCACGAAGCTGACGGCCGGTGCCGAAAAGTCCCAGGATTGGTCTTCGATGCGGTAGGTGCCGGAGCCGCTGGTCCAGTAGGTGATCTGGCCCATTTGCGGATGCTTGTGCGCGGCAACCTGGCCGAGATGAATGTTGCTGCGCGCAAGCACCGTCTCGACATGCAGGAAGCCGACATCGAGCGGCCGCACCGGCTCGCCATAGACAAAGAAATCAGGAATGGAATTGAGGCTCATTGCGCCGGAAAAAGTCCAATCGGTTTTGCCGTTACGTCCTAACCGATCCTTGCCAGGAGCGCTAGAGTTGATGCCATAAGTGGAGGAACATCATGCGATCGGAAGACTTTCGTGCCGACAATGGGCGCCCGTTCACCGGGGCCGAGTATCTGGAGAGCTTGCGCGACGGCCGCGAGGTCTACATCAACGGCGAGCGCATTGCCGATGTCACCACCCATCCGGCGATGCGCAATTCGGCGCGGTCGCTGGCGCGCCTCTATGATGCGCTGCACGATCCCAAGCGGCAGGGCACGCTGACCTCGCCTACCGATACCGCTTCGGGCGGCTACACCCACAAATATTTCCGCGTCGCCAAATCCTCCGGCGAACTCGCGGCCCAGCAGACCGCGATCGCCGAGTGGTCACGCATGTCCTATGGCTGGATGGGCCGCACGCCCGATTACAAGGCGGCACTGATGAACACGCTCGGCGCCAATGCCGACTGGTACGGCCCGTTCAAGGACAATGCGCTCGCCTGGCACAAGCGTGCGCAGGAAGCCGTGCTGTTCATGAACCACGCCATCGTCAACCCGCCGATCGACCGCCACAAGCCGGCCGAACAGGTGAAGGATGTCTTCGTCCACATCACCAAGGAGACCGACGCCGGCATCTATGTCTCCGGCGCCAAGGTGGTGGCGACGTCCTCGGCGCTGACCCACTACAATTTCCTGGCGCAGAGTTCGGCGACGGTCACCGAAGATCCGTCGCTGTCGGTCATGTTCATCGTGCCGATGAATGCGCCGGGGGTAAAGATGTTCTGCCGCGTCTCCTATGAGCAGACGGCCAACACGGCGGCGGCTCCGTTCGACTATCCGTTGTCGTCGCGCTTCGACGAGAACGATGCCATCCTGGTGCTCGACAATGTCTTCATCCCCTGGGAGGACGTGCTGGTGCTGCGCGAGGCGCAGAAAATCCTGTCCTTCCATCCGGCTTCGGGCTTCATGCATGGCTATTGCTTCCAGGGCTGCACACGCTTTGCCGTCAAGCTCGACTTCCTCGCCGGCCTGCTGGCAAAGGCGCTGCGCGCCACCGGCGGAGATGCCTTCCGAGGCAACCAGGCGGCGCTGGGCGAGGTCATCGCGCTCAGGCACATGTTCTGGAGCTTTTCCAACGCCATGGCTTATAATCCGATCCCCTGGGCGAATGGCGCTGTCCTGCCCAACCTGGAAGCAGCCCTTGCCTACCGGACTTTCATGTCGGAAGCCTACCCGCGCGTCATCGACACGGTGCGCCGGGTGATCGCCTCCGGCTTGATCTACCTGCCGTCATCGGTGCGCGACTTCAACAATCCCGAGATCGACAAATACCTCGCGCAATATGTGCGCGGTTCCAACGACATGGGCCATGTCGAGCGCATCAAGATCATGAAACTGTTGTGGGACGCGACCGGCACCGAGTTCGGCGGCCGCCACGCGCTCTACGAACTCAACTATGCCGGTGCGCCGGAAGAGGTGCGGCTGCAGGTGCTGAAGGGCGCCGAACGCGGCGGCCGGCTGAAGGCCATGGAAGAACTGGTCGACACCTGCATGGCCGACTATGACGAGAACGGCTGGACGGGAGATACCTGGCTCAATCCGCTCGCTTCTACGGCCGGGTGATGTCAGATGGCCACGCAGATTTCGAAGGCCGATTTCCGCGACGCCATGGCAAGGGTCTGCGCGCCGGTCAACATCGTCACGACAGATGGTCCGGCCGGGCGCGGCGGCTTCACCGCCACCGCCATGTGCAGTGTGTCGGACGAACCGCCGACACTGCTGGTGTGCATGAACGGCCGCTCGACGCAGGCCGCCATGTTCCTCGCCAACCGGCGCTTCTGCGTCAACGTGCTGACGCATGACCATATGCACCTGGCCGGCAAGTTCGCCGGCGCGACCAGGGACATGGAGGCACGCTATTCGGCGGCGCGCTGGCAAACGCTGGCCTCAGGCACGCCGGCGCTGTCCGATGCGATCGTCAATTTCGATTGCGAGATCGAGGATGTGCACATAGTCGGCACGCATAATGTCATGATCGGCCGGGTTATCGACGTCAGGCACGGCAGCGGCGGCTCGGCGCTGCTTTATGTCGACCGCAATTACACGCAGCCGACGCGGCTTGGCAGTTTTGGCGGCTGAGCGGGAGCAGTCAGTTCTCGCCGGCGATCAGGCTCTCCAGCAGATCGAGCAATTGCTCGAGCCTCTCATGTCCGAAGCGCTGTTCGATGTCGCGGTAGATGACGAGGCGTTCCGGCGACAAGGCATCGATAAGGGCGGAGCCCGCCGGGGCGATCGTCAGCACGACACGGCGGCCATCGCCTTCCGCCCTGTTGCGGGTGATGAATTTTCGGCCCTCGAGCGTCTTGATGATGCGTGTCAGGCTGGGCGGCAGCACCGAAGCGCGATCGGCAAGTTCCGTCGCCTCGACAGGGCCGGCCTCGCTCAGAACGCGCAGCACACGCCATTGCTGTTCGGTCACGTCATGCGCCGCCAGCATAGGGCGAAACCGCGCCATCACCACTTCGCGGGCATGGAGCAGCGCCATCGGCAGAGAACGACGGGTGTTTTCAGGCAGCAAGAAGCAGCGTCCCCAATGATGCGGGCGGTCGGCGGGACCGCACGCCAAAACCTGACCTTTCCATCCCGTATCGTCGCCTCAACTTGGATGCAAGGCTTGACTTCAGTGATGCTGCATGTAATTAACGCGTTAACTACAGCAGCGCAACAATCCGGGAGGCGAGACGCGGTGCCTCACTTTTCCATCGAGTATTCGGCCAACCTCGATGCCAAGGTCGACATGAGCGAATTGTGCGCGCTGGTGTTGCGCACCGTGCTCGGCACCGGGCTGTTTGAAACCGGCGCGGTGCGGGTGCGGGCCTTCCGTGCGGAAGCCTATGCCATCGCCGACAGCCTGCCGGAAAACGCTTTCCTCGACATGTCGTTTCGCATTGGAACCGGGCGCAGCGCCGAGGACAAGAAACGAACCGGGGAGGCGGTCTTCGCCGCGGTGAGCGAATACCTTGGCCCCCTGTTCGATACCCCGCATTTCGCTCTTTCCCTGGAGATCAGGGAGATCGACCCGGTACTGAGCTGGAAGAAAAACGCAATCCATCCGCGACTGCGCGGCAAGTGACGGAAGCTGATATGTCCGACCTCGAAGGCAATCTGAAAAAGGCCGAGGCCTATCTGGCCCGTTTCAAGCGCGACGGCGTGCTGAACCAGATCGGCGGCGAAGCGGTGCCGGCGGTGGATGGCTCGACCTTCGAGAGCATGTCGCCGGTCGATCTCAAGCCGCTGGCCAAGGTCGCGCGTGGCAGTGCCGCCGATATCGACCGCGCCGCCAAGGCGGCAAAGGCGGCGTTCCCGGCCTGGGCCGCCATGCCGGGCGACGGGCGCAAGAAGCTGCTGCACAAGATAGCCGATGCGATCGAAGCGCGCGCCGAGGAGATCGCCTTCGTCGAGTGCATGGACACCGGCCAGGCGCTGAAATTCATGGCCAAGGCCGCGCTGCGCGGCGCCGAGAATTTCCGCTTCTTCGCCGACCGCGCGCCGGAAGCGCGCGACGGCGAGACGCTGCGCACGACAGGCCAGGTCAACATCACCACGCGCGTGCCGATCGGCCCGGTCGGCATCATCACGCCGTGGAACACGCCGTTCATGCTGTCGACATGGAAGATCGCGCCGGCGCTGGCGGCAGGCTGCACCGTCGTCCACAAGCCGGCCGAATTTTCGCCGCTGACCGCTCGCCTGCTGGTCGAGATCGCCGAGGAGGCCGGCCTGCCGAAAGGCGTGTGGAACCTGGTCAACGGCCTCGGCGAGCACGCCGGCAAGGCGCTGACCGAGCACCCTGACATCAAGGCGATCGGTTTTGTCGGTGAGAGCCGCACCGGCTCGATGATCATGAAACAAGGCGCCGATACGCTGAAGCGCGTGCATTTCGAACTGGGCGGGAAGAACCCGGTGATCGTCTTCGCCGACGCCGATCTCGAACGTGCGGCGGATGCGGCCGTGTTCATGATCTACTCGCTCAACGGCGAACGCTGCACCTCATCGTCGCGGCTTCTGGTCGAAGCCTCGGTCTACGACACATTCACGGATCTGGTTGCGGAGAAGGCAAAGCGCATCAAGGTTGGCCATCCGCTCGATCCCAAAACGGTGGTTGGTCCGCTGATCCATCCGGTGCACGAGGAAAAGGTGCTTTCCTATATCGAGATCGGCAAATCGGAAGGCGCGGTGGTAGCCGCCGGCGGCGGCAAGTTCGCCGGTCCGGGCGGTGGCTGCTATGTCAGCCCGACGCTGTTTACCGGCGCCACCAACAGGATGCGCATTGCCCAGGAAGAGATTTTCGGGCCGGTGCTGACCGCCATTTCCTTCAAGGACGAGGCCGAAGCGCTGGCGCTGGCCAACGACACCCTATACGGCCTGACCGGCTATCTCTGGACGTCGGATGTTACCCGCGCCTTCCGCTTCACCGATGCGCTGGACGCCGGCATGATCTGGGTCAATTCGGAGAATGTGCGGCATTTGCCGACGCCGTTCGGCGGCGTCAAGAATTCCGGCATCGGCCGCGACGGCGGCGACCATTCCTTCGATTTCTACATGGAGACGAAGAACATCGCCTTCGCCACTTCAGCGCACACGATCCAGAAGCTCGGCGGCTGACCGGAGGACATCGCATGCCACTGCCCAAACCAAACCTCTATCCCGCCTTCAACATCGTGCGCCTCAGCCATGTCGAACTGGCGGTCACCGACCTTGCGAAATCCCGCGCCTTCTATGTCGACACGCTTGGCCTGCAGGTTACCGACGAGACATCGGACGCCATCTATCTAAGGGCCCTGGAAGAGCGCGGACACCACTGCATCGTGCTGAAGAAGGCCGGCAGCGCCGAAGCCCGCGATCTCGGCTTCAAGGTTTTTTCGGATGAGGATCTCGACAAGGCCGAGCATTTCTTCAAGGCAAAAGGCCTGCCGGTCGAGTGGGTCGAGCGACCGTACCAGTCGCGCACCTTCCGCACCCGCGACCCGCACGGCATTCCGCTCGAGTTCTTTGCCCAAATGGAAAGGCTGCCGCCGATTCATCAGAAATATGCGCTCTACAAGGGCGTGAAGCCGCTGCGCATCGACCACTTCAACTGCTTCTCGCCCAATGTCGACGAGTCCGTCGCCTTCTACAACGAGCTTGGCTTCCGCGTCACGGAATACACCGAGGATGCCAGTAGCGGAAAGCTGTGGGCGGCCTGGACGCACCGCAAGGGCGGTGTCCACGACATCGCCTTCACCAACGGTGTGGGTCCGCGCCTGCATCACGTCGCCTTCTGGGTGCCGACACCGCTCAACATCATCGACCTGCTCGATCTGATGGCGACGACCGGTTACCTCGCAAACATCGAGCGCGGCCCAGGCCGGCATGGCATTTCCAACGCCTTCTTCCTTTATGTCCGCGACCCGGACAATCACCGCATCGAGATCTATTGCTCGGACTACCAGACGGTCGATCCGGATCTGGAGCCGATCAAATGGGACCTCAAGGACCCGCAGCGCCAGACGCTATGGGGCGCGCCGGCGCCGAAAAGCTGGTTCGAGGAGGGCAGCACCTTTGCCGGCGCGGCCGCACGCCAACCGGATTTGACGGCGTCGCCGATCATCGCACCGTGACCACAGACGCGAACCTGACGGAGACCGGGATGACTGCACCTGGGCGGCTCGCCACCTTCACCGTCGGCGGCAAGACGCGCTATGGCGTGGTCACAGATAAGGGCGCCGTCGACCTGTCGGCGCGGCACAGCCAGTGGCCGACGCTGCGCGAAGTGATCGAGGCCGGCGTGCTACGGCGGCTGGCGGAAGAGGCCGAAGCCTACGCCGTCGATTTTCCAGTCGGCGCCATCGCTTATGAAATCCCTCTGCCGTCGCCGGAAAAGATCATCTGCGTCGGCGTCAACTACCCGGACCGCAACGAAGAGTACAAGGACGGCCAGGCCGCGCCTTCCAACCCGTCGCTGTTCATCCGCTTCCCCCGCTCCTTCGTCGGCCACGACGCGCCGCTGGTGCGGCCGCCGGAATCGCCCCAGCTGGACTATGAGGGCGAGATCGTCATCGTCATCGGCAAGGGTGGACGACGCATCGCCGAGAGGGATGCGCTTGACCATATCGCGGCACTATCCCTGTGCAACGAAGGCACCATTCGCGATTGGGTACGGCACGCCAAGTTCAACGTCACGCAGGGCAAGAATTTCGACCGCACCGGCTCGCTCGGTCCGTGGCTGGTGCCCTTCACCGACGAGGCGCAGATTGCCGACATCGCGCTGACCACCCGCGTCAATGGCGAATTGCGCCAGCAGGACCGCACCAGCCGGATGATCTTCTCGTTCCGCAAGATCATCGCCTATGTCTCCACCTTCACCACGCTGGTGCCAGGCGATATCATCGTCACCGGTACACCGACCGGCGCCGGCGCCCGCTTCGACCCGCCGATCTGGCTGAAGCCGGGCGACGTGATCGAAGTCGAAGCCGACGGCATCGGCGTGCTCCGCAACGGCGTCGTCGACGAGGCAGCATCGTGACCCCCGAGCAAGTTGAAGATGCCGCGGCAAGGCTGTTCGAAGCCGAGCGTTCGCGCCGCCAGATCAGTCTGCTCAGCCTCGACTTTCCCGAGGCGACGATGGAGGATGCCTATCGCGTCCAGGCAGCGCTGGTGAACCGCAAGACCGATGCCGGGCTGACCCCGAAGGGCTGGAAGATCGGCCTGACATCGAAGGCGATGCAATATGCGCTCGCAATCGACACGCCGGATTCGGGCGTGCTGTTCGACGACATGTTCTTCAACGACGGCGCGACGATACCCGTCGGCCGCTTCATCCAGCCGCGCGTCGAGGCCGAGATAGCCTTCGTCATGAAGGCCCCGCTGAGGGGCCCAGGCGTGACCATCTTCGACGTACTCAACGCCACCGATTATATCACGCCGGCGCTCGAAATCCTCGACACGCGCATCGAACGCGTCAATGCCGAGACAAAGAAGGCGCGCACTTTCTTCGATACGATTTCCGACAACGCCGCCAATGCCGGCATTGTCATCGGCGGCCGGCCGCAACGACCCGATGAAGCCGATATGCGCTGGATCGGCGCCATCGTCTCGCGCAATGCGGAGGTCGAGGAGACCGGGCTTGGCGCCGGCGTGCTCAACCATCCCGCGATGGGCATTGCCTGGCTGGCGGACAGGCTCGCCCGCTACGGCATGTCCATCGCGGCCGGCGAGGTGGTGCTGTCCGGATCGTTCGTGCGCCCGGTCGAGGCGCGGCCCGGCGATACGATCGTCGCCGACTTCGGCAGCTCGGGAACGGTCAGCATCCATTTCGCCAAGAGCTGACGGCTCTCATCGGCTCGTCAGTTGGGCTGTTCGCCGCGCAGGTAGTCAATCACCACATCGGCTGCGATGGTCGACATCCGCAAGCCGACATCCCTGGTGATGTCGCCTTCGACGCGGCTTTGCACCCAGCCAAGAAAGGCGAAGGCACGCAAGGCGGCGAATAGAGGCAATGCGGCGATGTCCTGCGGGATCAGCGCACGCTCTTGCTGGTAGCCGTCAAGCAAAGCGGTTTCGATCAGCGGGTAGATCGCCTCCTCGCGGTTCTGGTAGAGGGCGACGGCAAGGTCGTAAATGTGCCAGCCATGGCCGCAATCGTCGAAATCGATGATGCGCACCGCGCTGTCATGGATGAGCACATTTTCGCGCACCAGATCGGCGTGGATGATGCCGAAATTGCGCGCGCTGCGCTCATGTTCCGACAGCGCCTTCACTACCTTGTCGCGCGCCTGCAAGACCAGCGCGCGGCGAGGACCATCGAGAAAGGGCGAGGTCTCGAACCGGCCCCAGACCGGGTTCGCACCGAAGAAGCCGTCGAAGTCCCAGGCATGGCGGGCGAAGCCCGCGGGCGGCGTCCACGAGGCAGTGACATTGTGCATATGGGCGATGGTCCGCCCGATCGCCGTGAAGATCTGGATCGACTGGTCGGCCGTGTAGGCCAGTGGCACGCCGCGTGCGCCCACGGCGCGGCCCTCCAGCCAGCTCAGGCAATCGGCCTGCCGGGGCTGCGCCGAGGTGGCCGTGCTGACAAGCACGAACGGATCGCCGGCCTGTGTTGCGACGCAAGACGGCGTGGCGACGCCGGCGGATTGCAGGAAGCCCATCCATTGCAGTTCCGAACGCAGCGCGGCGTCCGTGTGGTAGCCGAGCCGGTGGATGCGCATGGCTGCCGGCTGGCCATCCGGCAGCCGCACGCGGAAGACGGCGTTCTCGCGGTGCTTCAGAAGTTCCGGCTCAGAGTTGCGGACGCCCCAATGCTCGAGCGCACGCCTGGCGAGCTCCGTGACATCGGCTGCCGTTTCGGGCTCGGATTGGGTGGAAACAGAATTCACGCCGGCACTCCGCCGACTTCGCCCAGCACCTCGTCCAGCAGGCCGATCAGGAAATCGGCATTGTCGCGCGAGAACGGCATGGGCGGGCGGATCTTGAGCACATTGCCGTGGATGCCGGTCTTGCCCATCAGCACGCCGCGATGGCGCATGCGGTTGGCGACCTGCTCGGCAATGTCGGGCGCCGGCTCGCGCGTGTCGCGGTCGTGGACCAGCTCGGCGCCGAAGAACAGTCCGGCCCCCCTGACCTCGCCGATGCACTCATGCCGATCGGCCAGCGGGCGCAGCAGGCCAAGCGCATAGGCGCCGACGTCTTGCGCGTTGGCGACAAGGTTTTCCTGTTCGATGACGTCGAGGACGGCATTGGCGACCGCGCAGGAGACCGGGTTGCCGCCAAAGGTGTTGAAGTAGCGGAAAGCGTCGCGGAAGGTCGCCAGTATCTCCTTGGTGGTGACCACGGCCGCGATCGGATGGCCATTGCCCATCGGCTTGCCCATGGTGACGATGTCGGGGACGAAGCCGGCGCGCTGATGGCCCCAGAAATGGCTGCCGGTGCGGCCGAAGCCGGGCTGCACTTCGTCGGCGATGACCAGACCACCGGCTTCGCGCACGGCCGCCAAGGCGTCGTCGAAAAATCCGGTGGGCAGAGCCGGGAAACCTTCATTGGCGAGCAGCGGACACAAGATGATGCCAGACAGGCCAATGCCGTCCTGTGCCAGCGAAGCGATCGCTTGACGCACGGCGTCGCCAAAGGCCTTGCCATTGGCCATCGCATCGGGATGGCGATAGCTGTCGGGGGCCGGCACCAGCCTGACATGGGGGGCGCGGCCGCGGATCGGAGGCATGCGCGTGCTGAGCTGCGAAACCGCCGCCGTGTTGCCATGATAGGTGGCGTCGGTGGCGATGATGCCCACATTGCCGGAGGCGGCCTGCGCCATGCGCAGCGCTATGTCGTTGGCCTCGCTGCCGGTACAGGTCAGGATTGCGGTGGCGAGGCTTGCATCGAAGGTAGCCGTCAGCCGCTCGACATAGTCGAGAATTGCGGTGTGCAGATAGCGTGTGTGGGTGTTGAGCAGGCTTGCCTGACGGCACAAGGCCTCGACCACATGCGGGTGGCAATGGCCGACATGGGCGACGTTGTTGTAGGCATCGAGATACTTGCGGCCGTCGGCATCGTAGAGCCAGACGCCTTCGCCGCGCACCAGGTGCACGGGCTCGTCGTAGAACAATTGCGATTTCGCGCCGAGCAGGCGGGCACGCCGCTTGACGAGCGCTTCCTCGCTCGGGTTCTTCTCAGATTGGGTCATTGCGTACCAAACTCCATTGCGTCAGCGGGTCTATCGGGCCCTCGACAGACCTGCATCGATGGCCTTGCCGATCTTTGCCACGTCGGCGGCGCTGATGATCAGCGGCGGCGACAGGATGATGTTGTTGCCGGACACGCGCAGCATGACGCCGGCGTCATAAGTGGCTTCCGAAACCACGGCCATGGTCTTCTTGTCCACCGGCTTTTTCGTCGTGCGATCGGAGACCAGCTCTAGCGCAGCCATCAGGCCCTTGTACCTGATGTCGCCGACGATCGCGTGCTTGGATTTTAGCCCCTTCAGCGTCGCCGCGAGCTCGATGCCGCGCGCGGCTGCGTTCTCGTCCAGGCGAAGCCGCTTGGTCTCGGCAAGTGCAGCCAGCCCTGCCGCGCAGCCGACAGGATGGCCGGAATAGGTATAGCCATGACCGATCGCCCCGAAGCTGGTCTTGTCGGCCTCGAAGACGTCGGCGACCTTGGCGCCGATCAAGGTGGCGCCGAGCGGGAAATAGCCCGAGGTGATCGCCTTGGCGATGGTCATGAAATCCGGCTTCACGCCGGATAGCCGCGAACCCGACCAGGCGCCGGTGCGACCGAAGCCCGTGACCACCTCGTCGGCGATCAGCAGGATTTCGTGGCGGTCGCATATCTCGCGGACCAGCGGCATGAAGCTGTCATGCGGAACGATGACGCCGCCAGCGCCGAGAACCGGCTCCATGATGAAGGCGGCAATGGTGTCGCCGCCCTGGAAGGCGATCTCGTCCTCCAGCGCTTTGGCGCACAGTTTGGCCAGCCGCGCCGGATCGGTCTCATCGAACGGATTGCGGAAGGTCCAGGGTGCGGGAATGTGGAAGACGCCGGGCATAAGCGGCTCATAGTTGCGGCGGAAATTGGCGTTGCCGTTGACCGACGCGCCGCCGAAATGGGTGCCGTGATAGCCCTTCTTCAGCGCGAGGAATTTTGTCCGGTCGCCCTGGCCGCGAATCTTCCAGTATTGGCGGGCGAGCCGCAGTGCGGTTTCGACCGAATCCGAGCCGCCCGAGGTGAAGAAGGTCCGCACCATGCCTTCCGGTTCGAACCATTCGATGAGTTCGTAAGCGAGCTCGATCGACGGGCCGGTCGAGGTTCCGCGAAACCCGGAATAGTAGGGCAGGGCGCTGAGCTGGTCGGCGATGGCCTTCTTGATGGGGTCGCAGGAGTAGCCGAGATTGACGTTCCACAGGCCGCCAACCGCATCGAGCACGGTGTTGCCGTCGATGTCGGTGACCATCACGCCTTCGCCTTTCATGATCACCTTTGGCGGGTTGGCCCGCATCTCGGCCGGGTGTGCCATCGGATGCCAGATCGGCTTGGCGTTTTTCTCGGTGAGGAAATTGATGTCGCGCATCGCAAGGCTCCGCAAATGTCTCAGGAGATGAGGTCGAAATGGCCGAGGGCCTCGGCATAGGAAAGTGCCGGCCGCGCGACGTCGAAATGAACGGTGCGCATGCCGGCGGCACGGCCGCCATCGACGTTGCGCTGCTGGTCGTCAACGAACACGCAGGCGCGGGCAGGCAGGCCAAGCGCCTCGGTCACCAAGGCATAGGCGCGCGGATCGGGCTTGAGGATGCCGGTATAAGTGGCGTCGACGATGGTGTCGAACAGCTCGAGCAGCGGCAGCCGCTGACGGAAGCCGGCGCCATAGAACAGATCTAGCTCGTTGGACACGATCGCCAGGCGAAATCCCGCCGCATGCACGGTCCGGATTGCGCGGACGGCTTCGGGCCGCACGATCTTTTCCGGCTCGGCTCCGCGTGCGCGCTGGACGAATGTCTCCATCGCCTGCCAGTCCTCGCCGACGAGCCGGCCGACTTCGCTGGTGCGGGTGCGCCAATAATCGCGCTCGCTGATCTCGTCGGCCTGCATTGAGCGCCACAGCGGATCTGAATCCGGGTCGAACGGCCCGTACCATTGCAGCGTTCCCGGCGCGAGGCCGAGCGCCTGTTCGGTCAAGGCATGGGTCTCGAAAAGGGTCCGGGTGACGACGCCGCCGAAATCGAGGACGAGCGCCTGGGCAGGAACAGCGCTCACGCAGCCACTCCCTTGGCCGGCATGCCGCGCGGGATGATGCCTTCCTCGACCCAGCGGTCGAAGATTTCGAGCGCCTTGCCGACGAACTCGTCGCTGTTGATGTGGGCGTCGATCTCGTGGAACTCGACGCCGGCGGGAATGGCCTTGCGCATCTCGTCGGTAAAGGCCGCGAGGGCTTCGGGTTCGTACAGCGGCTCGCCCTGCGCATCCCATTCCTGGATGCCGCCGGAGGGCAGGATGAAAGCGGAGCGCCCCTTCGACGCACCGAGCTTGGCGGCGATGGTCCTGGCGACTTCACGGCGGTCGGCGGCATCGACGGTGATCGAGCCGATCAACCTGTTATGAGCATGGAACGGCCGCTGCGCGAACTTTGTCGGCAGCGCCTGCCAGGTCGGCAAATCGACCATGTCAACGGCGCCAGGGGCTGCGATCTGCGGAATGCCGCGGGCGCCGGCATTCTCGAGCCGGTCGGCGCCGGAGCTGACGACCGAACCGGCAAGATGATTGGTGATCTCCTGCAGGCTGAAGTCGAACACCGCGCAGAAATGGTCCTGGCTGGCGATCGATTCGAAGGCCCGGCCCCCCATCCCGGTGGTGTGAAAGACTGCGACGTCATAGCCGCGCTGCTCCAACGCCGGCTTCAGCGTCTTCATATAGCGCAGGCAACTGCTGCCCAGAGAAGTCATGCCGATGGTCGGCCCGACCGCCGTGGCGGAAGCACGGGATGCAAGCACGATCCTCGCCGCACCGACGACCGCGCCGCAGGCCTGGGAAAGGACCAGCTTGCAGATGGTGTTGAGGCCGTAGAGCCCGCCTGCCCACAGGATCATCATCAGGTCGGGCGCGACACGCTCGGGCGGAATGAGGTGCGAGTAGGCGATGGTCGAGACGACGAATTTCGGCACGCCGAGCGGCAGGCACAGCGCGACATCGAGCGCCAAATCGGTTCCCATCGAACCACCGATGGCGATGAAGGCGTCGATCTCGCCGCGCTGATGAAGCTGGCGCACCAGCTGAACGGCGCCGACTGCCATCAATGTCATGGCGGTGTTTTCATCGCCGCTCGAGACGATTTCGGCCATCGTCACGCCAGCGGCCCGCGCAACGGCATGCTTGTCGTGATCGGGACTATAGGCGGGGTCGCCCAGCACGCTGACATCCATCATCACGGCGCGGCCACCCGATGCCTCGATGCACGCTTTCATGAACAGCAGTTCGTCGGTCTTGGTGTCGCCCGTGCCGATGACCAGGATGCGGGGCGTTGCCATACTTACAGACATCAGGCCTGCCTCCTCAGGGTTTGCAGGTTTTCGCCATTGAGGCGCATCGAAATCTCCCGTGCTGCGGTCACAACCGCAAGCCCTCGTTCCACGATCGTAGCCGGTGTCGTCCTGGCCTTCGGGGCTGCCACCGCAATTGTCCCCAGCGCAAGACCATCGGCGGCGCGGATTGCAGCCGCGACGCCGATCACGCCGTCCTCATGGCCCTGGTCGCAGATTGAATAGCCGCGGTCGCGCGCCTCGCCGATCGACTTTGAAATGGCGGCCGACTCGACGAGGGTATGATCGGTGAAGGCCTCAAGCGAACCTGTCAGGCATGCTTTCACGGTCGCGTTGTCGGCGAAGGCCAGATAGGCGATGCCGGAGGCGGTGGAATGCAGCGGCAGAAGCTGGCCGACATCGATGTTCACCCGGTTTGCCCAGCTTGAATGCTCGACATGGACGGTGATCAGCCTGTCGACGCCGAATTCCGACAGATGCACCGTCTCGGTTGTCGAACCCGCCAGATCCTGCGCCACGGGAATTGCCGTTTGCAGGAACGGGAAGCAGGCTTCGCGGATACGCGCCAGCCGCGACAGGCCGGCGCCGAGGCGATAGTGCCGCGTGCCGGCATCCTGCTCGACGAAGCCATGGCCGCCCAGCGCCATCAGCAGCCGCCGCGTCGTCGCCTTGTCGAAGGCGCACCGCCGCGCGAGATCGGAAAGTCCGAGCTCGGGCTCGTCCGCCGTGAACAGCTCCAGAAGTGAAATCGCCTTGCCGACGGTACCCATCCAGCCTCCCGCTCGGATAGAAACTTAATGTGTGAATTAACTTGACAGGCATCGGCATTCTTTGCAAGTCTATATTCAAAATAACGGTTCAAATAATGAACCGATGGCATTCAGGGAACAGGCCGAGCGGCCGCGAACCCAGGGGTTCGTAAAACTGGAGGGACAATGTCAGCAGTTTCGGAACAGGCGCCCGCCAACAGGCTGCGCAAGAACAGTCTTGGCGTCGGCGCTATCACCTTCATGGTGATTTCGGCGGCGGCGCCGCTCACCGCGGTCGCCGGCGGCACGCCGCTCGGCATGCTTATGGGCAATGGGGCGGGCTTTGCCGGCACCTATCTTATCGTGACCGTGTTGCTGCTGCTGTTTGCGGTCGGCTACGTCGCCATGTCGCGCCATGTCGGCAATGCCGGCGCCTTCTATGCCTATGCCGCGCGCGGGCTCGGCGGCTTTGCCGGCGGCGCAACCGCAATCATCGCGATCCTGTCCTACAATGCCATGCAGATCGGGGTCATGGGCCTGCTGGGGGCCGCGACCGCCGGCCTGTTCGCCGGCTGGGGCATCGACCTGCCCTGGTGGGTGTGGAGCTTCATCGCCGTCGCCATCGTCGCGGTGTTGGGCTACCGCCAGGTCGACCTGTCGGCCAAGATCCTGACGGTGCTGGTGCTGTGCGAATACATCGTGGTGCTGGTGTTAGACCTCGCCATCCTCAAGACCGGTGGCGACAGTGGTCTCTCGGCGGCGCCGTTCAGCTGGAGCCAGATCGTCAGCGGCTCGCCCGCCATCGCCATCCTGTTCTGTTTCGCCGCCTTCATCGGTTTCGAGGCGACGACGATCTACGCCGAGGAAGCCCGCGACCCCAAGGTGACCATTCCGCGCGCCACCTATTTCTCCGTGCTGCTGATCGGCGTCTTCTACATGGTCACGGCCTGGCTGATGGCGGTCGGCGCCGGCGTCGACAAATTGTTGCCCGCACTGCAGGCGCTTCAGGATCCGACGACTTTCCTGTTCGGCCTGTCCGACCGCTACGCCGGAACCATGCTGTCGCACGCCATGGGCATCCTGTTCGTGTCGAGCCTGTTTGCCGGCGTGCTGGCGTTCCACAACGCGGTTGCCCGCTACATCTACGTCTCGGGCCGCGAGAAGCTGTTGCCTGAAGCGATCGGCGTGACGCATTCAGTGCACCAGAGCCCGCATGTCGCTTCCGTCATCCAGAGCGTGTTGGCAGCGATCGTCATCGGACTGTTCGCGGTGCTCGGCCTCGATCCGGTTCTGGCGCTGTTTTCCTGGCTGACCAATGTCGCGACGCTGGGAGTCATCGTCATGATGGCGGTGGCCTCGCTCGCCGTGGTGATGTACTTCCGCGCCAACCCGTCGACGCAGGAGAATGCGCTGAAGACCACCATCCTGCCTGGGCTGGCCTTCATCGCTTTCGTCGTCATCATCTACCTGATCGTCATTAATTTCGGTGGCCTGTCCGGGGCCGGTGGCTTCCTTGGCGTGTTGCTGCCGGGGCTGGTGCTGATTGCCGCGGTGGTCGGCCTGCTGCTTGCCGGTGCGTTGAAGAGCCGGGATCCGGTTGCCTTCGAAAATCTCGGCGTGCCGCTGAAGGACTAGGACAAAGGACAAGGGGGTAGCGCGTTCGGCGCCGCCCCTTTCCATCGCAAAGGGAGTACCGGCGTTGAGCTTTGCCGAGAGCATCACCGTTGAGGCGCTGGAAGCCGATCCGTATCCGATCTATGCGGAACTGCGGCGCAGTGCGCCTGTCGCTTTCGTGCCGGCGGTCAATCTCTGGTTCGTCACCCGCTGGAAGGACGTCGAGACCGTCGCAAAGTCACCCGACATCTTCTCCGCCGTCGTTGGTACGTCTCCGGTCGAACGCTCGTTCGGCAAGCCGACCATCCTGACCACCGACGGCGAAACGCATAGACAGCTGCGCCAAGGCGTCGATCCGAAATACCGGCCGCGCACCGTCGCCGCCTATGCCGGCGATCTCGTACGGTCGATTGCCGAACCTTTTCTCGACCGGATCGCCGAACAAGGCTCCGCCGAGCTGATGGCGGATTATTTCGAGCCGGTGTCGACGCTCAGCCTGGCGCGCTCGCTTGGCCTTGCCGACATCGACATGCCGACGCTGCGCCGCTGGTTCTATGGCCTTGCGCAGGGCGCCATCAATTTCGAGAACGACCCGAAGCGGCAAGAGATCGCCGACGCGATCAGCGCCGAGGTCGGCGCAGCCATCCGGCCGACTCTGGATAGACTGGCGCGCGCACCCGACGACTCGGCGCTGTCGCATATGCTGCATGACGGCATGCCGGAAGGCACGACGCGGCCGATCGATTTCTTGATGCCAAGCATCAAGGTCATCCTGCTTGGCGGCATGCAGGAGCCCGGACATGGTGCCGGTTCGATCCTCGCCGGCCTGCTTGCGCATCCCGAACAATTGCGGCAGGTGCTCGCCGATCCCGAGACCTTTGTGCCCAGGGCTGTCGATGAAGGCTTGCGCTGGGTGGCGCCGATCGGCACCCAGACGCGGCAGACGACGCGGGCGGTCGAGCTTGGCGGCGTAACGATCCCTGCCGGCGCCGCGGTCGCTGCACTTGTCTCCTCGGCAAGCCGCGACGAGAGCCGCTTTGCCGATCCAGACCGCTTCGACATCAACCGCAGGGAAGGCAATCATGCCGCCTTCGGCTTTGGTCATCATTTCTGTTCGGGCCGGTTTTTCGCGCGCGAGCAGATGTGCCTTGCATTAAGGCTGCTGCTCCTGCGCTTCCCCGATCTCAGCCTGGTGCCGGGCAAGGTGCCGGTGTTTCGCGGCTGGGAATTCCGAGCGCCAACCACGTTGTATGTTTCCCTGGGAGTCCGCCACCAATGATCAGCCAGAATGCCATCGACGCGCTGCGCAAGACGGAGATCGGCGAGCGGGGCTTGTTTATCGACGGCGTACAGGCCGCAGCGACGAGCGGCGCGACGCTGGCGGTGATTTCGCCGATCGACGGCCGCCCTTTTGCCAGCATCGCCGACGGCAATGCCGCCGACATCGATCGCGCGGTCCGATCGGCGCGAAAAGCATTCGAGAAGGGTTCATGGTCGCGCGCCGCCCCTGCCTTTCGCAAGAAGGTGCTGACGAAATTTGCCGAGCTGATCGAAGAACATGTCGACGAACTGGTCGTGCTTGGCGTGCGCGACAACGGCACCGAGATCGGCATGGCCTACAAGGCCGAGCCACTGTCGGCGGCCGGCACCATCCGCTACTACGCCGAGGCGATCGACAAGGTCTATGGCGAGATCGCGCCGACGGCCGACAATGTGCTCGGGCTGATCCACAGGGAGCCACTCGGTGTCGTCGGCGTCATCGTGCCGTGGAACTTCCCGCTGATGATCGGCGCCTGGAAGATTGCGCCCGCACTGGCCACCGGCAACAGCGTCGTCGTCAAGCCGCCGGAGATCGCCTCGCTGACCTTGCTGCGGCTGGCCGAACTCGCAAGCGAGGCTGGACTTCCCGAAGGCGTGTTCAACGTCGTTACCGGGCATGGTGCTGTCGCCGGCGAAGCGCTTGGCCTCCACATGGATGTCGACGCCATCGCCTTTACCGGATCGGGGCCGGTCGGCCGGCGGCTGCTCGAATACTCCGCCCGTTCCAATTTGAAGCGGGTCTTCCTCGAGCTTGGCGGCAAGTCGCCCAACATCGTCTTTGCCGACGCTCCGGACCTGAAGCAGGCGGCGGTCGTCTCGGCCAACGGCATCTTTCGCAATTCAGGCCAGGTCTGCGTGGCGGGCTCGCGTCTGCTCGTCCAGTCGTCGGTCTATGATCTTTTCATGGACGAACTTGTCTCGGCAACCACGCGGCTCAAGGTCGGCGACCCGCTCGATCTCGCCAGCGATATCGGTGCGGTATCGAGCGCCGAACAGCTGGACAAGAATCTCGGCTTCGTCGCCATGGCGCAAGCCGAAGGCGCCCGTCTCGTCGCCGGTGGCGAACGGATACTGACCGAGACCGGCGGCAGCTACATGGCGCCGACGATCTTCGAGAACGTGACGCAAGAGATGCAGTTGGCGCGCGAGGAGGTGTTCGGACCGGTGCTCGGCGTGATGCGCTTCGAGACCGAGGAGGAGGCGGTGCATCTCGCCAACTCCACTGTCTACGGACTTGCCTCGGCGGTGTGGACCGCCAATCTTTCCACGGCCCATCGCATGGTGCGCGCCATCAACGCCGGTGTCGTCCACGTCAACACCTATGGCGGAGCCGATATCACCGTGCCGCTTGGCGGCGTCAAACAGTCCGGTTTCGGCCGTGACAAGTCGCTGCATGCGCTGGAGAAATTTGTCGACCTCAAGACCGCCTGGATTGCGCTCTGAGCCTTGCGGAAAGGCCAGCGTATCTGCTCTTTTCGTCAAGCTTGGCCTCAGAAACGCCACGCTGGTGCTGGTTGGCGGCGATCGCGTCACCGCTATCGGCAGTTCCGACTAGCGTGGTGTCGTGGGTCCTGGTTTTGCGCGGAAAGCCGTGTTGCGGCCGGCCGGTATCACGGCGTCCTACTCCGTTGTGCTCGCTTTTTTTCTGCGCCGATTGGTGTGCGACTGGGCGACGGCCATTCGTAATTCGGGTGTGATCTCCAAAGGCGCATTCTCTGTCCCATGCGGGTCTTGCAGCCCCTGGACGTGAACGGTCGGGAATGGGAGCTCGATGCCCTGCTCCTTGAAGGCCTGGCGGAGGCGCAAAAAGAACCTGCCTTTCATGCTGAAGGCGCCTCCAGGTCTGGTCGTGACCTTGACCCTCAAGACGATGCCGTACTCGCCGAACTCCTGCACCCCCTGCATCTTGATCGGTTCGATCACCCAGTGTTTGAACTCCGGATCTTCCGCCAGTTCCAGGCCAATTCGCTTGATCAGTTTGCGAGCAAAGTCGATATCGGTGTCATAGCCAACGGTGATGTTGAATTTGTCGGTGACCCAGTCACGGCTCTGGTTCTGCACGGCGCCGAGTTCGCCGAAAGGTATCGTGAACAGCGGACCACGATGGTGGCGCAGCTTCACCGAGCGCAGCGAAAAGCTCTCCACCGTACCCCTGTAGCTGCCCGATGAAATGTATTCGCCGACACGGAAAGCATCGTCGAGCAGATAAAACACGCCAGAGATCACGTCCTTGACGATGGTTTGCGCGCCAAAACCCACCGCGACGCCGACGACGCCGGCGCCGGCGATCAGCGGGCCGATCTGGATGCCGATCGAAGCGAGCATCATCAGCACCGCCATCACGATGATCACTGCTAGCAGAATGTTCTGGATGATCGGCAACAGCGTGTGCAGCCGCGCCTGATGCGGATCGAGGGTGAGGATGTCTTCTTCGCTCACCACCGCTTGCGGTATCGCGACGCCCAGCTTTCGTTCGATCAAGGCTTTGATGATCGACCAGCCGAAATCGGCAGCAAGGGCAATGACCACGACGTTGATCAAGCCGCGCAATATGAGCATGGTGGTCGTATCGCTGCCGCGCATGGATTGCATGTCCAGGCCCAGTACGCGTGCGAGAAGGTAAGCCGCCGCGAGGATGAAAATCATCCGGATACCGCGATCGATGACAGCGATCGTCACCGCCGGGATCGTCGGCCGGCCGGCATCTTCCGAACCTGGCCGCAGGACGAAATTAACCCCGCGCTCCGTCAACACGATTGCCAGGGGCAGAAAGAAAGAGGCGAAGGTAAACCAGAAGAAGGTGTAGAGGCCGGCAATGCGTTCGAGGAACAGAACGACGAAATAAGCCGTCAACAACCATGTCACTGCCGTGTGACCGCTGTGGCGCGCGCCGTCTCGCTGCGTTCTTGGCCGACGCCAAATGGCCAGCAGGAAGAGCAACAGCAGGATGAAATCGGCGCCGACGGACAGGACCATCATTCCGTCCTGGTCTATGCCGAGACCCGGCAAGAGGACAAACGCGGCGGCGAAGAAGGCGAAAACGCCGACGATCCGGGGCAGCCAATAAGCCCAATGGTCAGCAGCTCCGTTGGTGATCGGCAGGGCACGAACCTCGATGGAGTGCTCGACCTCCATGAAAGAAGGGACGAGCGTGGCCATCACGTATAGGCGCACAGCCCACGTAAAGACCGCAGCCATCAGAAATGTCAGCACAATCTCGCGGATGAGCGCTGGCCAGTCGAACAGCATGAACGCACCGGCGCTGCCCAGCGCGAACGAGCCGATCATCATGCTGGAATAAAGCGTGCGGCCGCCGATCTTCTTGGCCCGCCCGATGGGCGTATCTCTGGGTTGCGCGATGATCCAAAGACGAAATGGACGGGTGAGCTTGTATATTGCCCAGGTGAGCGCCAGGCCGGCAGCGATAAAGATCGCAATCAGCACCAATATGCTGACGGGGCCCTTGCTGGACATATCGTCCATTGTCTGGGCCCGGACGCGTGCGAACTGGCCCGGCAGTGTGGGCACGGTTCGCACGATTTTCTCGATGTGATGCTTGATCCGATCGAGCGTCGAGGATGCCATTGTATTCATCTGGCTCGGTGCGGCCACGGCGTCGGCCGGCGGAGCGCCAGCCTCGGCAGGCGCTTCCGTTGATCCAGCGGCCGGATTTCGTTGCTCGGCCACCCAGGCCTTCACCGACGGATCGTCGAGAAGCTCGAACAGCTGTTTGACCTTGTCGGGCGCGACGGCGGCCGGTGACTGCGCCTGTGCCGGGCCAGCCAGCAGGAGGGCGATGCCAAGGATGAGCGGCCCGGCAATCAGGGCAAACATCGTCGTCAGGCCTCCGGGACGCCGTGCCGGGCGCGCCAGCTTGCTGGCTCCCAATCGTCGTTTCATGAGCAGCATCGTGCGGTAACCTTCCGGTCAGATCGGCGAGCAAGGACAGCTATGTCCGTCGTTGCCCCCACCTTTAACAAGCCGATGTTGCGGTGCAAGTCTCATCGCACCTAGACCGTTGGGTAGGGCACCAGGCGACCGGCAAGGCTGTCATCACCAGCGCCAGCGTTGCGCTGCGTTCCTTGTCCCGACCACCTAGACCGGGTCGTTGTCGGTCGTCGGTTGCTCCGCGGCGGGAGCCTGTGACCATGCCGCATTGCACAATTTTGCGACCTTGCCCACAATGCACGCATGGTCCGCAGCTCACTCGCCGTCCTGGTCATCGACGAAAACCGTATCCGCGCCGCGATCATCGAGGCAGGTTTGCGCGAGGCCGGCCATGAGCGGGTCACCGTCATCCACGACGTGACCGGCATTGCGCGGCGCATCGCCGAGATCGAGCCGGACGTCATCGTCATCGACCTGGAAAACCCGAACCGCGACATGCTGGAAAACATGTTCCAGCTGTCGCGTGCGGTGAAGCGGCCGATCGCCATGTTCGTCGACCGATCGGACCAGGCATCGATCGAAGCGGCGGTCGATGCCGGCGTTTCGGCCTATGTCGTCGACGGCCTCAGGCAAGAGCGCGTCAAGCCGATCCTGGACATGGCGGTCAGCCGCTTCAACGCTTTCTCGCGCATGGCGCGCGAGCTGGAAGAGGTTCGAGGGGAGCTTGAGAGCCGCAAGGTGATCGACCGTGCCAAGGGCATCCTGATGAAGTCGCGCGGCCTGACCGAAGAGGCCGCCTACACGCTGCTGCGCAAGACGGCGATGAACCAGAACCGCAAGATCGGCGACATTGCCCAGAGCCTGGTGACTGCCGCCGGGCTGCTCGGGCCGTCGGAGGACGAATGAGCATGAGCGCCGAGCACCAGATCACCGCCGGCTTCATGCCGCTCTTCGACAGTGCCGTGCTGGTTGCGGCGGGTGAGCTTGGATTTGCCGCGCGCGAGGGCATCGATCTCACACTGCACCGCGAGACCTCCTGGGCCAACATCCGCGACCGCATCGCCATCGGCCATTTCCACCTGGCGCACATGCTGGGGCCGATGCCGCTCGCCTGCAATCTCGGGCTGACGCCGCTTGCTTCCGAGACCATCGTGCCGTTTTCGCTCGGGCTTGGCGGCAATTGCGTCACCATCTCCAACGCCGTCTGGGAAGGCATGGCGGCACACGGCGCCATACCCGATCTCGAGCCCGCGCGCGCGGGCGCAGCCCTCGGTGCCTTCATTCGCGACCGCGCCGGGGCTGGCGGCGATCCGCTGCGCTTTGCCGTGGTGCACCCGCATTCGGGGCATAATTACGAACTGCGCTACTGGCTTGCCGGGTGCGGCATCGATCCGGAGCGCGAGATCGAGATCGTCATCGTGCCACCGCCCTTCATGGCCGATGCGCTGGTCGCCGGGCGGATCGACGGCTACTGCGTCGGCGAGCCCTGGAACAGCGCCTCGGTCGCCGCCGGCACCGGCCATATCGTCACCGTCAAGGCGCTGCTGTGGCGCAACAGTCCGGAGAAGGTGATCGGCGTGCGCAAGGCGTGGTCGCAGGAGAACCCGGTCGCGCTGGCAGCATTGCTGCGCGCGCTGCATCATTCGGCGCGCTGGTGCCAGGATCGGGGCAACCACGCCGAACTGGCTGGTGTGATGGCTCAAGCTGGCTTCCTGGGCCTGCCACCAGCTGTCCAGATGCCGATCCTGACCGGCCATCTTGAACTGGGCGGCGGCGCCGAACTGGATGTCGACGACTTCTTCCTGCCCTTCGACAAGGCGGCGAACTTTCCGTGGAAGAGCCATGCGCTGTGGTTCTATACGCAGATGGTGCGCTGGGGGCATGTCGAGCACACGCCGGAAAACCTTGCTATCGCCCGTGACTGCTACCGTCCGGACCTCTACCGCTCGGCGCTAAAGCCGCTTGGCGTTGCACTTCCCGGCGCCAATGCGAAGGTCGAGGGCGCGCTTAAGGTCGCCACGGCTGTCGGTGCGACCGGGGCAGGCTTGGTGCTTGGGCCGGACGGCTTCTTCGACGGTCAGACCTTCGACCCCGACGAGATCGACGGCTATATAGCGCGCCAGAAAGCCGCTCGCGCGGAAGCCTGATCATTCTCGCGCCATTCTTGTGCATTGCACAAAAAATGTGCGTGCGATTGCTGTAGTGAACAATCTTTGATCTGCTTGCGATGTCGGCTCGCGTGCCGGCATCTGGCGCGTAATGTTGATTTCATTTAGGTTTTTCGTTTCACCCAAAACTGGCACGGTTCCTGCTTTGAATTAGTCAGGCCCTTCGCGGGTCACGGAACAGGCGTCCAATGGCGGGCGCCACAGGCAAAGCTGCCGCTCAGGTCAACGACGCGATCCCGGATGTACGGACGCGCGAGGCCTGGACGGCGGCTTTTTTGTTTTGGCCACTCGACGAAGCCCTCGCGTTCAACCGGAGATCACGATGAAAGAAAAAATAGGGAAATGGATCGGGACGGGAACATCGCTCAAGGATGTGACGCGCCGCGATTTTCTTGTCAGCAGCGCCATGACGGCCGGCCTGTTCGTGGCGGCCCGCAAGCTCTTCCCCTCGGGCGCCTATGCCGCCACGACCGCTCCGGAGGTCACCGGCGCCAAGCTCGGCTTCATCGCGCTGACCGACGCGGCGCCGCTGATGATCGCCAAGGAGAAGGGGCTGTTCGCCAAGTTCGGCATGCCCGACGTCGAGGTGCTCAAGCAGGCCTCCTGGGGCGCGACGCGCGACAATCTGATGCTCGGCGGCGCAGCCAACGGCATCGACGGCGCTCACATCCTGACGCCGCTGCCCTATCTCATGCACACCGGCAAGGTGACGCAGAACAACCAGCCGATGCCGATGGCTATCGTGGCGCGGCTCAACTACGACTGCCAGGGCATTTCGGTTGCGCAGGAATACGCCGGCACCGGTGTCGGCCTCGACGCCTCCAAGCTGAAGGACGCCTTCGCCGCCAAGAAGGCGGCCGGCAAGGAAATCAAGGCCGCCATGACGTTCCCGGGCGGCACCCATGATTTGTGGCTCCGTTACTGGCTGGCCGCCGGCGGCATCGATCCCGACAAGGACGTCTCGACCATTGTCGTGCCGCCGCCGCAGATGGTCGCCAACATGAAAGTCGGCAACATGGACGTGTTCTGCGTTGGCGAACCGTGGAACGAACAGCTCGTCCACCAAGGCGTTGGTTTCACCGCCGCCACCACCGGCGAACTGTGGAAGGGTCATCCCGAAAAGGCGCTCGGCCTCCGCGCCGAATTCATCGACAAATACCCGAACGCCACCAAGGCGATCGTGATGGCCGTCATGGAGGCCCAGCAATGGTGCGAGGCCACGGAGAACAAGGACGAGATGGCCGCCATCATCGGCAAGCGGCAATGGATGAACGTGCCTGTCGCCGACATTATCGGCCGCCTCAAGGGCGACATCAACTACGGCAACGGCCGCGTGGCCACCGGCACTGACCTCTACATGAAATTCTGGAAGGGTGGCGTCTCCTATCCCTACAAGAGCCACGACAGCTGGTTCCTCGCCGAAAACATCCGTTGGGGAAAATTCGCGCCGACCACCGACATCAAGACGCTGGTCGATCAGGTCAATCGCGAGGATATCTGGCGCGAGGCGGCGAAGGATCTCGGCGTTGCCGCAGCCGATATTCCGGCCTCGTCGTCGCGCGGCGTCGAGACCTTCTTCGACGGCAAGATTTTCGACCCGGCCAACCCGTCGGCCTATCTCGACAGCCTGAAGATCAAGGCATCGGCTTGACCAGCGCAAACGGCGCGTTCCGCCGTTTGTCGCCCCAGCGCAACGGCGCTTCGCCGTTGTCGCCCGCACGACCCCGGAGTTATACCCAGACATGTCCATCCAAGCCATTGAGGAAACCACGGTGAAGGCGTTCCCCGCCAAGCCTGCCGCGGTCATCGCTTTCACCGCCAAAGCGCGGCGCCGCTTCGACCCGATCGCGATCGCCGGCAGGCTGGCCACCGCCCTGGTGCCGCCGGTCATCGTTATCGCCTTCATGCTGGTCGTGTGGCAGATCGCCTGCTCGTCGCCGACCGCCAGCCTACCGCCGCCCAGCCAGGTGTGGAACGAGGCCTATGACCTGATCGCGCATCCGTTCTTCAACAACGGCCCGCAGGATATCGGCCTTGCGTGGCGGGTGCTGATCTCTCTGCAGCGCGTCGCCATCGGCTTCGGCCTGGCGGCGATCGTCGGCGTCGCGCTCGGCGCCCTGGTCGGCCAGTCGATCTGGGCCATGCGTGGCCTCGATCCGGTGTTCCAGATACTGCGCACCGTGCCGCCGCTGGCCTGGTTGCCGCTGTCGCTGGCTGCTTTCCGCGATTCCAGCCCGTCGGCGCTGTTCGTTATCTTCATCACCTCGATCTGGCCGATCATCATCAACACCGCCGTCGGCGTGCGAAACATTCCGGAAGACTACCGCAACGTCTCGCGCATCTTGCGGCTCAACCAGTTCGAATTCTTCGTCAAGATCATGGTTCCGGCCGCCGCACCCTACATCTTCACCGGCCTCAGAATCGGCATCGGCCTGTCCTGGCTCGCCATCGTCGCCGCCGAAATGCTGACCGGCGGCGTCGGCATCGGCTTCTTCATCTGGGACGCCTGGAACTCGTCGCGGCTGCCCGACATCATCGTCGCGCTCGCCTATATCGGCGTCACCGGCTTCTGCCTCGACCGCCTGGTCGCTGCGGTCGGCGCTTTCGTCACCCGCGGCACAACGGCAAAGTGAGGAGAGGGCGATGACGGCCTATCTGAAGCTCGACCATATCGACAAATCCTTTGCCCGCGGCGGTCAGGTCAGCGAGGTGCTCAAGGACATCAGGCTGACCATCGACAAGGGCGAATTCGTCTCCATCATCGGCCATTCCGGCTGTGGCAAGTCGACCTTGCTCAATCTGATCGCCGGGCTGACCAAGGTTTCCGCCGGCGCCGTGCTGCTTGAAAACAAGGAGGTCGACAGCCCCGGACCCGAGCGCGCCGTGGTGTTCCAGAACCACAGCCTGCTGCCATGGCTCACCGTCTACGAAAACATCAGCCTGGCGGTGTCGAAAGTCTTTGGCCGTTCCAAGAGCAGGACCGAGCGACATGACTGGATCATGCGCAATCTCGATCTCGTGCAGATGGCCCATGCCAAGGACAAGCGGCCGGCCGAAATATCGGGCGGCATGAAGCAGCGCGTCGGCATTGCCCGGGCGCTTGCCATGGAGCCGAAGATCCTGTTGCTCGACGAGCCGTTCGGGGCACTCGACGCGCTGACGCGCGCCCATCTGCAGGATGCGGTTATGGACATCCATTCCAGGCTCGGCTCGACGACGATCATGATCACCCACGATGTCGACGAGGCGGTGCTGTTGTCCGACCGCATCGTCATGATGACCAACGGTCCGGCGGCGACAATCGGCGAGGTGCTTGCGGTGCCGCTGCTGCGGCCGCGTCGACGCGTCGAACTCTCTTCCGACCGCACCTTCCTGCGCTGCCGCGAAGCGGTGCTGAAGTTCCTCTATGAACGCCACCGCTTCGTCGAAGCCGCGGAGTAACGCCATGACCGAAAAACTCGTCATCATCGGCAACGGCATGGCCCCCGGGCGCATGCTGGAGCATCTGCTCGAACAGGCGCCGGGCCGCTACACCGTGACCATTTTCAACGCCGAGCCGCGGGTGAACTACGACCGCATCATGCTGTCGCCGGTTCTCTCCGGCGAAAAGGCCTATGAGGAAATCATCATCCACGGCGACGGCTGGTACATCGCCAACAACATCACCCTCTACAAAGGTCACAAGATCGTCGCCATCGACCGGGCGGCCAAGACAGTCACCTCCGATCACGGCGTCACCGAGCCTTACGACAAGCTCGTCATCGCCACCGGATCGGTGCCCTTTATCATTCCGGTGCCCGGCCATGATCTGCCGGGGGTGCTGACCTATCGCGACCTCGACGATGTTCAGGCCATGATGCTTGCCGCCCAGTCGCGCGCCAAGGCCGTGGTCATCGGCGGCGGCCTGCTCGGGCTGGAGGCGGCAGCAGGTTTGAACGCCCAAGGCATGGACGTCACCGTGCTGCATGTCATGCCGACATTGATGGAGCGTCAGCTCGATCCAGCCGCCGGCTATCTCCTGCAGCGCGCGGTGGAACAGCGCGGCATCAAGGTCATCACCAAGGCCAACACCCAGGCGATCACCGGCAACGGCAAGGTCGGGCAGGTGGAGCTTGCCGACGGCACTATTATCCCGGCAACGCTGGTGGTGATGGCGGTCGGCATCCGGCCGAATGCGGCGCTGGCCAGGGAGGCCGGCATAGCCGTCAATCGTGGTATTGTCGTCGATGCCGGCATGCGCAGCAACGACCCCGACATCTACGCGCTCGGCGAATGCGCCGAGGTCTACGGCCAGGTCTACGGGCTGGTCGCGCCGCTCTACGAGATGGCGCGCGTTGCCGCGAACCAGTTGGCCGGCAACGAGGCAGCGGCCTTCGTCCACATGGACACGCCGACCAAGCTCAAGGTCACCGGCATCGACCTGTTCTCGCTTGGCGACTTCGCCGAAGGCGAGGACCGCCAGGAGATCGTGCTGCGCGATGCCGCCGCCGGCGTCTACAAGCGCCTTGTGCTCAAGGACGACCGCATCATCGGCACCGTGCTTTATGGCGAGACGGCGGATGGGGCCTGGTTCAACGATCTCAAGAAGAAGCAGACCGACATATCGGAGATGCGCGACACGCTCATCTTCGGCCAGTCCTACCAGGGGGCCCCGCTGGACCCTATGGCGGCCGTTGCAGCCTTGCCGGATGATGCGGAAATCTGCGGCTGCAACGGCGTTTGCAAGGGCAAGATCACCGGCGCGATCACGGCCAAGGGCCTGGCTTCGCTCGACGACGTGCGCGCCCACACCAAGGCATCGGCTTCCTGCGGTTCGTGCACCGGGCTGGTCGAGAAGCTGATGGTGCTGACCATCGGCGACAAATACAACCCGGCCGCCGTGCAACCGATGTGCGGCTGCACCACGCTCGGCCATGACGAGGTGCGCCGGCTGATCATCGCCAAGAGCCTGAAGACCATTCCCGCCGTCATGCAGGAGCTGGAATGGACGACCTCCTGCGGCTGCGCAAAATGTCGGCCGGCGCTCAACTACTACCTCGTCTGCGACTGGCCGAACGATTACGCCGACGACTATCAGTCGCGCTTCATCAACGAACGCGTCCACGCCAACATCCAGAAGGACGGCACCTATTCGGTGGTGCCGCGCATGTGGGGCGGCGTCACCAACGCCGCCGAACTGCGCGCCATCGCCGACGTCGTCGACAAGTTCGAGATACCGATGGTCAAGGTCACCGGCGGCCAGCGCATCGACATGCTGGGCATCCGCAAGGAGGATCTGCCGGCGGTGTGGGCCGATCTCGGCCAGGCCGGCTTCGTCTCAGGCCATGCTTACGCCAAGGGCCTGCGCACGGTGAAGACCTGTGTCGGCTCCGACTGGTGCCGCTTCGGCACGCAGGATTCGACCGGCCTCGGCATTCGCATCGAGAAATTCATGTGGGGCTCGTGGACCCCGGCCAAGGTTAAAATGGCGGTGTCGGGCTGTCCGCGCAACTGCGCCGAGGCGACCTGCAAGGATGTCGGCGTGATCTGTGTCGACAGTGGCTACGAGATCCATTTCGCCGGCGCCGCCGGCCTCGACATCAAGGGCACCGAAGTGCTTGGCCTGGTCAAGACCGAGGACGAGGCGCTGGAGCATATCGTCGCGCTGACGCAGATGTATCGCGAGCAGGGCCGCTATCTCGAGCGCATCTACAAATGGGCCAAGCGCATCGGCATCCCCGAGATCAAGCGCCAGATCATGGACGACGGTGCAAAGCGCAAGGCCTATTACGAGCGCTTCGTCTTCAGCCAGAAATTCGCCCAGGTCGACCCGTGGTCGGAACGCGTCTCCGGCAAGGACAAGCACGAGTTCCGGCCAATGGCTTCTGTCGGGTTTGCGCAGGCGGCGGAGTGATCAAAATGGACTGGATATCGATCGGCTCACTCTCCGACATCCCGCGGCGTGGCGCGCGCTGCGTCGACACACCCGAGGGTAAGATCGCCGTCTTCCGGACGCAGGACGATCAGGTCTACGCCATCGACGATCATTGCCCGCACAGAGGTGGGCCGCTGAGCCAAGGCATCGTCCACGGCACCGCCGTCACCTGTCCCTTGCACAATTGGGTCATCTCGCTGGAGACGGGCAAGGCGCTCGGCGCCGACGAGGGCGCCGTGCGCACCATTCCTGTGCGGATCGAAGGCGAGCTCCTGTTCATTGCGCTGAAAGCGCTGGCCAGCCGCGCGGCCTGAAGCATGGAACTGGGCGAAGCGCGCGAGGTGAGGACCACCTGCCCCTATTGCGGGGTGGGTTGCGGCGTGCTGGCGAAAGTCGCCCCGGGCGGTGAAGTACGCGTCCGCGGCGACCCCGAACATCCAGCGAACTTCGGCCGGCTCTGCTCCAAGGGCTCGGCCCTGGCCGAAACCATCGACCTCGACGGCAGGCTGCTCTACCCCGAAATCCACGGTCGCCGTACCGGCTGGGACGAGGCGCTCGACCGCGTCGCTTCGACCTTTTCGCAAACCATCGCCGAGCACGGTCCTGACTCCGTCGCCTTCTATGTCTCCGGCCAGTTGCTGACCGAAGACTACTATGTCGCCAACAAGCTGATGAAGGGCTTCATCGGCTCGGCCAACATCGACACCAATTCGCGGCTATGCATGGCCTCCTCGGTTGCCGGCCACCGCCGCGCCTTCGGCTCCGACACCGTGCCCGGCACCTACGAGGATCTCGAGCTCGCCGACCTGATTGTGCTGGTCGGCTCCAATCTCGCCTGGTGCCATCCCGTGCTCTTCCAGCGCATCGCGGCGGCCCGGGAAAAACGACCGGAGATGAAGGTCGTGCTGGTCGACCCGCGCCGCACCATGACCGCTGATATCGCCGACATTCACCTGGCGATCGCGCCGGATGGCGACGTTGCTTTGTTCACTGGTCTGCTCGCCTGGCTCGGCCAGCACAACGCACTCGACCGCGCTTACATCACCGCCCACACGACCGGCTTCGGGCAAGCGCTCTTCGCTGCCTCGAAACTCGATCTTGCCGGCGTTGCCGCCGCCACCGGCTTGAGCGAAGAGGAGCTTGCCCGCTTCTATAGCCTGTTTGCCACCACCGCAAAGACAGTGACGGTCTACAGCCAAGGCGTGAACCAGTCGTCTTCGGGCACCGACAAGGTCAACGCCATCATCAACTGCCATCTCGCCACCGGCCGCATCGGCAAACCTGGGGCAGGACCGTTTTCAGTGACCGGCCAGCCCAACGCCATGGGCGGCCGCGAGGTCGGCGGCATGGCCAATATGCTGGCCGCCCATATGGAGATCGAAAACCCCGAGCACCGCGACCGCGTGCAGCGTTTCTGGAATGCGCCGGCCGTCGCCCCAAAGCCCGGTCTGAAGGCGGTCGAGATGTTTCAGGCGATCGCCGCCGGCCGCATCAAGGCATTGTGGATCATGGCCACCAACCCGGTCGACTCGATGCCGGATGCCGATGCCGTCGAGGCGGCGATCAAGGCTTGCCCGTTCGTCGTGGTTTCGGATGTGCTGGCGAGCACGGACACCATGCGCCACGCCCATGTGCGGCTGCCCGCCGCCGCATGGGGCGAGAAGGACGGCACCGTGACCAATTCAGAGCGCCGCATCTCGCGCCAGCGCAGCTTTCTTGCTGTGCCCGGTGAGGCGCGGCCGGATTGGTTGATCGTCGCCGAGGTGGGCAAGCGGATGGGGTTTGACGAGGCGTTTTCCTATTCGTCGCCAGCGGAAATCTTCGCCGGACACGCCGCGCTGTCCGGGTTCGAGAATGACGGCGCACGGGATTTTGATATTGGCGCTTATGCTGGTGTTGATAAGGAGGCCTATGCAGCGCTTGAGCCTTTCCAATGGCCGGCGCCGAGCACAGCCACCCCCCTCTGGCCTGCCGGCCATCTCCCCCGCAAGGGGGGAGATCAGCCGTCGCCTCGGCCTTCGCCAATTATCAACGATGCAGAAGATATGCCGGCGTCAAAGCTGCCAATCTCCCCCCTTGCGGGGGAGATGTCCGGCAGGACAGAGGGGGGTGTTCAAGCGGGACTTGACCCTTCCAGCACCCGCTTCTTCGCCAACGGCAATTTCTACAATCCCGACCGCAAGGCCCGCTTCATCGCCATTCGTCCCATCGTCGAGACACGCACCAGCCCGAACTATCCGCTGATCCTCAACACCGGCCGTGTTCGCGACCATTGGCACACGATGACCCGCACTGGGAAAAGCCCACGTCTCTCCCAGCACATGGCCGAGCCCTTCGTCGAGATCCACCCGGCGGATGCCACGCATCACGGCATTGGCGACGCCGACATTGTGCGCGTCTCCAGCCCGCGCGGCGATGTGCTGGTGCGCGCGCTGGTGACGGCACGCCAGCGCCAGGGCAGCGTGTTTGCGCCGATGCACTGGACTGACCAGTTTTCGGCAAAAGGCCGGCTCGACACGCTGACCGCGCCTCTGACCGATCCGGTTTCCGGTCAGCCTGCGCTGAAACATGTCGGCGCCCGCATCGAGAAGTTCGCCGCGAGAGCCTTCGGCTTCGCCGTGGTGCGCCGCAAGCCGGTGGCGGTCGCAGCAGACTACTGGGCCATGGCCAAATGCAAGGGCGGCTGGCGGGTGGAGCTTGCCTTTGCTGACGACGACATCGACTGGGCTGGTTTTGCTGGTTCGCTTTTCGATGTTCCCGTAGCCGATACGCTCGCTTATCACGACCGCGATACCGGCCAGCATCGTATTGCTGCCTTCGACGACCAGCACCTCGCCGGGGCTTTGTTTATCGCGTCGGGACCGGTGGCGGTTTCGCGGGGTTGGGCGGCACAGCAACTCCAGGAGGTTCACACCAGCCAGCGCGAACGCTTCAGGATCGTCGCCGGTCGCGCCGGCGCCGATCGGCCCGATGCGGGCGCGACCGTCTGCTCCTGTTTCAACGTCGGGGTCAACCAGATCGTGGCGGCAGTGGCGGCCGGGTGCACGACAATCGAAGCCATAGGCGGCGCCCTGAAGGCGGGCACAAATTGCGGCTCCTGCCGGTCCGAGATCCGGGCGGTCATCCAGGCCAATCGGGTTCAGGCTGCGGAGTAGATGCGGCTGGCTGGGGAGGGGATCTGACGATATCCTCTTGGGCCACCATGGTCATCGATTGCGGAAGGTGGTGGCGGTCCTTTTCGGGCCGCCATGAGCGCGCCGGCAGGGGGGATCACCTGGCTTGGCTGTCTAATCCAGCCGGTCGCGCAGGATGCTCCAGGGGAGCAGCATATTCGGTGCATAGCGCACGAGCTTATGCAGCGGGATCGGCGCTGGCGGCGCGAAGGGGAGCGGCAGATCGCGGGCGTCCGTTCCGCTCGCCCAGTCCGCCAGCACTTTGCCCATTGCCGTGGTCATGGCGATGCCGCGACCGTTGCAGGCGAAGCCGGCGATCAGGCCAGGGCCGAGGTCGATGAGACGCGGCAGGAAATCCGGCACCACCGCCGCCACGCCTGTCCAGCTGTAGGCAAGCGGCGGCAGGTCAGGCAAATCGAGATGCCTGGCGAGCCGTCGCCAGATCGTTTGCGGCATGCGCGTCTCAGCGCCGGCTCCGACGACATGCATGCCGCCGCTGATCAGCCGGTTCTGGCCATCGAAGCGGCACGTGAACAGGTTGCGCCTGGTGTCGCCAACGCCCTGGCCGCCGGGCAGCAGGCGCGCGCGTATGGCCCGCGACAGCGGCGCAGTGGCGATCTGGAAGACTTTCAGCGGGATATAGGTCCGCGCCAGTGTCCGGTTCAGTGCCCCGCCATAGGCGTTGGTGGCGATCACCACCTTGCCCGCACGCACGGCGCCGGATGCGGTCGTCAAGGTCCAGCCATCCGCAGCGCGGTCAATGGAAGCGACGCGCGTCTGCTCGAAGATCCGCGCGCCGGCTTTTTCGGCGGCATCGGCCAGGCTGCGCGCATACTCGACCGGATTGAGGACGCCGCCAGATCTGTCCATCCAGCCGCCGGCATAGCCGTCGATGCCGGTGAGCTCCGTGACCGCCATGGCATCGAGCGCAACGGTCGGCCTGCCCCGCGCCGCCCATTGCTCGGCGCGCGATCGCGTCTTTTCCAGCGCGGCGGACGAATGCGCCGGCTGGATCCAACCATTCTGCACAGCGTCGCATTCGATGCCGTGCCGCTTGATCAGCCCGAAGACCAGGTCGGCGCTGCCGGCGGCTAAGTCAACCAGGCGCCCGCCGCGCTCGGGTCCGAGTTCGGCGATGATGTCGTCTGGATCCCGCTTGGCGAAGTTCGGAACGACGAAGCCGGCATTCCGGCCGGTCGCACCCCAGGCAAGGAATTCGGCTTCAAGGACCGCGACCGAAAGCCCTTTCTCGGCGGCATGCAATGCCGTCGACAGGCCGGAAAAGCCGCCGCCAACGATTGCGAGATCGACGTCGAGCCCGCCTTGCAGCGTGCCCCGGTCGCGGCGGTTGCGGCTGACGGCATGCCAGAGTGAAACGCCATGTACGTCTTGCCGGATCATGGCATTCATGGTCCGGCCTCGTTCTCGCTGGCCGCCGCCTTTGTCAGTTTGCCGGGCTTCGGCCGGCGCGGCCGATCGCCGAACAATCCGTTCGGCCGGATCAGCAGGATGACGCACAGCATGACGCCGATGGCGACGATCTGCAGCGAGGCCGCGCGTGCTTGCTGCTCGGGCGCAAACAGCACGCTGGTCAGCGTGCCCGACCCCGCCCATATCGCCCAGACCAGGATGCTGCCGGCAACGGCGCCGGCATTGCTGCCCGAGCCGCCGACGATCAGCATCACCCAGACCTGGAAGGTCAGGATCGGCAGATAGTTATCGGGCGCGATGAAGCCGGTGAAATGCGCCTGCAAAGCGCCGGCCAGCGCCATGATAGCGCCGCCGACGGCGAAGGCCTGGACGCGGTAGAAGCGCGCGCTCTTGCCCAGCGAAATCGCCGCTCGCTCGTCCTCGCGCAGCGCCTTGAGCACGCGGCCCCAGGGGCTGCGCGACAGGTGCTCCAGAGCGAGATAGGCGATCAGCGTCACAGCCGAAACGACGGCGAGGTTCGACAGGTTGAACAGCAGCGGCGTTTCGGCAAGGCCGCCGAACGGGCGCGGGATGAAACCGATGCCGAACGGGCCGCCGGTGAGTTTCTGCGCGTTGAGCGCGACCAGCTGCACGACGACGGCGACGCCGAAGGTGGTGATCGCCAGGTAGTCGGATCGCAGACGCAGCGTGGCCATGCCGGTAAGTGCTGCGGCGATACCGCCGACGACCATGGCGCCCGCCCAGCCGGCCAGGATCGGCAGACCGAAGCCGCCGAAGCGCGCGGCATCGTCCGGGGTCGTGAGCAGCGCCGATGTATAGGCGCCGACGGCGACGAAACCGGCAAGACCGACATTGAAAAGGCCAGTCAGCCCCCACTGCAGATTGAGCCCCAGTGTGACCAGCGAAAAGATCAGTGCGGTGGTCAGGAAGAAGGCGCCGTAGCCGAGCAGGTCCATCAGCGTTCCCTCACACCAAACAGGCCGATCGGCCGCACGAACAGCACCGCCATCAGGATGATGAAGGAGATTGCGGCGCGCCATTCGGCGCCGATCAGCTGCACCGCACCGGCTTCGGCAAGGCCAATGATCAGGCCGCCGAGCACGGCGCCCGGTATGCTGCCGATGCCGCCCAGGATGGCGGCGGCGAACATCGGTAGCAGCATGTCGAAGCCCATGAACGGGCGGATCTGCACCAGAATGCCGATCATCACGCCGGCCACACAGGCCAGCGCCCCGCCGATGATCCAGGTGACGCGCACAACGGAGGCAACATCGATACCGACGATGCGGGCCAGCGCTGCATTCTGGCTCAGCGCCTGCATGGAGCGGCCGGTCTGCGTGCGTGTCATCAACAGATGCACGCCGAGCACCAGCACGGCGGTCAGCAGCAGAAGCGCGATCTGATCGGGCGTGATGCGGATGCCGAAGCCGACCGGCATGGCGATCTGGATCGCGCGGCTGAAATAGGTCGGCCGTGAGCTGAAGGTGAATTCGAGCAGGCTGCGCAGCGCCATCGAGGCGCCGAAGCTCGCCATCACCACGATGATGGCTTGCCCCTGCGAGCGAAGCCGCGAAAACAGCACCTTGTCGAGCAACAGCGCCAGCAGGGCGGTGAAAGTCATGCCGACAACCAGCGCAACCAGCAGCGGCCAGCCGAAAGACAGCGGTCCAATGGGCGCCACCTTGCCGAACATCGCGCCGATGGCGCTGACGACGGCGAGCGTCGCATAGGTGCCCCAGGCCATGAAGTCGCCATGGGCAAAATTCGAGAAGCGCAGGATCGAATAGGTCAGCGTCACGCCGATGGCGCCAAGTCCGATCATCGAGCCGGTCAGCAACCCATCGACGACAAATTGCAGGCTCATGCCGCGCCTTCCTTGCCGGCGTGAGACGGGCGTTGGCCGAGATAGAGTTCGGCGACGACAGGATCGTTCCACAATTCGGACGCCACACCCTCGTGCCGGTCCTTGCCTTCGACCAGCACATAGGCGCGGTCGCCGATGGCCAGCGCTGCCTTGGCGTTCTGTTCGACCAGCAGGATGGTGACGCCGGACCTGCGGATGCCGGCCAGCATCTCGAACACCATCGATACGAATTTCGGCGACAGGCCGGCCGACGGCTCGTCGAGCAGCAGCACCTTAGGATGGACGATCAGCGCACGTGCGACGGCGAGCATCTGCCGCTGTCCGCCCGACAGATTGCCGGCGGCGGTGCGGCGCTGGCGGACGAGGTCGGGGAAGGCCGCATACATTTCCTCGATGCGGGCAGGGATTTCGCGTCGCTCGAGGATGCCGCAGGCGACCTTCAGATTGTCCTCGACCGACATCAGCGGGAAGATGTTCTCCGTCTGCGGTACGAAGGCCAGGCCGAGCCGAACCATGGTGTGCGCGGGAGCGGCGGTGATGTCCTTGCCGTCCAGAAATACGGTGCCGCCGGTGATCGGGACAAGGCCGGCGATCGCCTTGATGAAGCTCGACTTGCCGGCGCCGTTGGGACCGAGCACGACGACGATCTCGCCCTTGCCGACGGTGATCGAGGCGCCGCGCACGATCGGCACGCCAAGCTCATAGCCGGCTTCGAGGTTGCGCACGTCGAGGACGGTCTCGTTCATGTGGCGCCCCCGAGATAAGCCTCGATGACGCGCGGGTCGCGGGCGACTTCCTCTGCCGTGCCTTCGCTGAGCAACTGGCCGCTCGCCATGACCAGCACGCGGTGGCAGAGCCGCGTCACCATGTCGATATTGTGCTCGATCAGCAGAAAGGTGATGCCGTGCGCGTTGATGTCGCGGATGCGGTCGATGATGATCTCGAGCAGCGTCGCGTTGACGCCGGCGGCCGGTTCGTCGAGCAGGATGATCGCCGGATCGGCCATCATGACGCGGGCGAGTTCGAGCAGCTTGCGCTGGCCGCCGGAAAGCACGCGTGCCGGCTCGTGCGCGAGATGGGTGAGAGTGACCAAATCCAGCAGCTCGAGTGCCTTTGCCCTGGCTGCTCTTTCCTGTGCCGCCACTCGCCACGGCGTGACGAAGTTGGCGAGCAATTTTTCGCCGGCTTGGCCCTGCGCCGCCAGCATGATGTTTTCGATCAGCGTCAGATTGGGCAGGGGGCGCGGGATCTGGAAGGTGCGGCCAAGACCACGGCCGATACGCAGATGAGCGGCTTCGCCGGAGACGCGCGTGCCATTGAGCAGGATATCGCCGCTGGTTGGCAATATGCTGCCCGCCAACAGATCGAACATCGTCGTCTTGCCGGCGCCATTCGGCCCGATCAGGCCGAGGATTTCGCCCGCTTTGACATCAAACGAGACATCGTTGACGGCGACAAGGCCGCCAAAACGCCTGACGACGTTTCGTGCCGTCAGAACTGGCGCACGGGTCTCCTGCCCTTGGCGCTCCGCTGCATCGCTCATCAAACCCTCTGGCCGAAGACGATCGTTGTCGCCTCCTGATTTTTGATTTGTGATCACACTTGCTTTGATCACGCTATTCGGCTTTAATTTCATTCGCAAGCCGAAAACGGGGCAAATGCCGGTAATGCAGAAGGCTGCCATCGAAAAGAACAACGAGACGATCGCAGCCCAGCTTACGCCGGTCGGCCGCGAGACGGTGCAGGATCGCGTCTATTCCGAGTTGCGCCGTGCTCTGATCGGTGGCCTTTTCGAGCCAAACCAGGTGCTGACCATCCGTGGTCTTGCCGATGCGCTGGTCACCTCGACCATGCCGGTACGCGAAGCGCTCGGCCGGCTGATCACGGAAAAGGCGCTGGAGGCGCTGCCCAACCGTTCCGTGCGCGTGCCGCCGATCACGCTGGAGCGCATCGACGACCTCCTGCGTGCCCGCTCCCTCATCGAAGGCGAAGCGATAGCGCTTGCCGCCAGGCGCATGAGCCCGCGCCAGATCGCATCGATCGAAGCCATGCTGGGCGAGTGGGACGAGATGCGGGCCCTGAAGCACAAGAAGGATATCGATCGCGAAGCGACGCTCAACCAGAGCTTCCATTTTGAGATCTACCGCTGCTGCGGCTCGGCTGTGCTGATCCCGATGATCGAAAGCCTCTGGCTTCAATCGGGTCCCTGCATCCGCGTCGCCATCTATGCCTTCTCCGAGGCAGGCGAGGTTGATACCGCCCACTATCATCGTCGAATTGTCGCGGCACTTGCCAAACAGGATGCGCAAGCGGCGCGCGAGGCGCTGGTAGCCGACATCAGCCGCCCCTTCGCCTTCCTGCGCGACAAACTTCAATCGGCGAAGGACTGACATGCCCAAGCCCGCCATCGGCATCACAGAACCACGCTCGAAGCTTTCCGTGACGGCGCTGCTATTGCCCGAAAAGGCGCCGGAGAATGCCGCCTTCCTGCTGGCGTATCTGGCGCAGCCACGCATCATCCCAGGCATCCATGCGATGTGGACAGGACCGGAAATCTCGTGCCCGGTTCCGTCAGCCGATCTCCACGGCCAGGCCTATGCCCAGTCTTTGCCACCGGAGAATGCAACGGTGACGCCGCAGCCCGGCGATATCGTGCTGTCCTATGTGCCGCCACGCGTGTGGGGCGGCAATCCCAATGCCATCTTCGATATCGGCCTGTACTACGGGCAGGGGGCGCGGCTGCTGTTCCCGATCGGCTGGCTGGCCGGCAGCGTGGTCGCGCAAGTGCTTGCCGGAGAGCGCGATCAGTTTGCCGCCGCCTGCGGCGTCATCCGCCGCAACGGCGCCTGTGACATCACCTTCAGCCTGGTGGAGGCCTGAATGGCCGACGACAGTTTCGAACTCTTCGATCTGCGCGTCGAAGCGGTCATCCCCGAGGGCAAGCCGGTCTATTGCGGCGCCAGGGCCGGCGACTATTTCGAACTCAAGGGCGAAATGCTCTCGCTGCCGGCAGGGCAGGGTTTTTCGATCTATTCGATCTCGGCCGTGTTGCCGCTCCTGGCGGCAAAGCAGCGCCCGACGCATGCAAATGACTGGATGACCTCGGATGCCGAGATCGCCTGTCCCGATCCCAATTGCGCCAGCCGGCTCCGCATCGTCAGGCTTGCCAAGCGGCGGTTCAGCCATGCCGAAACCACGGCCGTGCCGCTGCCGAAGGAGACCGACAAGGGATGACCGCCAGGACCATCGAACTCAGCCCCGGCTATGGGATCTCGCGAGTCATCCGCGGTGGCTGGCAGCTGGCCGGCGGGCATGGCGCCGTCGACCGCAGCCAGGCGGTGACCGACCTCATCGCCACTTTCGATGCCGGCATCTGGACCTATGACTGCGCCGACATCTACACCGGCGTCGAGGAACTGATCGGCGCCGCGCGCCTGCGGCTGGCCGGCGAGCGCGGTCTCGATGTCGCGGCCAGGATGAAGGTGCACACCAAGCTGGTGCCGGACCTCGAACGACTGGCAGGCATCAGCCGCGACTACATCAGGGGCATCGTCGATCAGTCGCTTCGCAGGCTCAAGACCGAGCGGATCGACCTCGTGCAGTTTCACTGGTGGGATTATGACCAGCCTCGTTACGTCGAGGCGATGGGTTGGCTCGACGAGCTTCGGCTGGAAGGCAAGGTGCGCAATCTCGGCACCACCAATTTCGATACGCCGAGGCTAGCCGAAATCCTCTCCGCGGGCATCCCGCTGGTCAGCCAGCAACTGCAATATTCAGTGCTCGACCAGCGGCCGGCAAACAGCCTTGCGGGCCTTGCCGCTAAGAACGGTGTCCGCTTCCTCTGCTACGGCTCGGTGGCGGGCGGCTTCCTCAGCGACAAATGGCTTGGCGTGGCCGAGCCCTCCACGCCGCTCGAAAACCGCTCGCTGGTCAAATACAAGCTGATCATCGACGACTTCGGCGGCTGGGAGCTGTTCCAGTCCCTGCTCAAGGCGCTGAAAGCGGTCGGCGATCGCCACGGCGTCGACATTGCCACCATCGCCTCGGCATGGGTGCTCGAGCAGCCGCAGGTCGCGGCCGTCATTGTCGGTGCGCGCAACCAGGCACATGCGCTGGCCAATACGAAAATCATGGACGTCGCGCTCGACGCCGACGATCGCGCGCGGATTGCTGCCGCCATCGCACAAGGCACCGGCCTCGCGGGCGATGTCTACGCGCTGGAGCGCGACCGTCATGGCCGCCACGGCTCGATCATGCATTACAACCTCAATGCGGGGAAGAAATGAGCGGAGAGCCTTCCCTTTTTTCGCGTGCCAGCGCTGAAATCATCGACCTGCATCGCTTCTTCGTCGACTGGTTTGTCGCCGCGCGAGCCGACGCTGTGGAGTTCGGCCGCTTCGAGGCTGTCATGGGCGAAGGCCTCACCATGGTGGCGCCGAATGGCCAGATCCTCGATCGCGACGCGGTCGTAGATCATGTCCGGACAAGCCGCGCCACTTGCGACGACGGTTTTGCCATATCGATCGAGGACATCAGGCCGGGTTGGCAGGACGCGGACACGATCGTCATCTTCTACATCGAGGCGCAACTGCGCGCCGGCAAACACAGTCGCCGGCAGTCCAGTGCGGTCTTCACCACCAGTTCATCGGCACCAAACGGCGTCGAATGGCGGCATCTGCATGAGACCTGGCTGCAGGCGCCGGAAGGCTGAACAGGCAAAAGTTCAAACAAGAAAAGGGGAACGGCAATGAAGAAGACGATACTTCAAATCACCACAGCACTGGCTCTCGTGACGATGGCCGGCGCCGCACACGCAGCGGACTGCAAGATCACCGTCGGCCTGGTCATGGAGCTCACCGGTCCGGCCGGCGAATACGGCCAGGCCGGCGCGAAGTCCGTCGAAATGGCCTTCCGCGACATCAATGAAGCCGGTGGCGTACGCGGCTGCGATCTCGCAACCGACACGCGCGACAGCCAGAGCCAGGGCAATATCGCGGTCGATGCCGCGACCCAGCTGGTACAGGTCAAGAAGGTGCCGGTGATCATCGGCGGCATCATCTCCTCGGTGTCGATCCCGATTTTGACCTCGGTCACCGGGCCGGCCAAGATCGTGCAGGTGTCGCCGGCTTCGTCCTCGCCGACGCTGACCGCCCTTGGCCGCGACGGCAAGACCAACGGCATCTTCTTCCGCACCATCACGTCGGATGCGCTGCAAGGCGTGGCCGCCGCCAAATACGCCATCGACAAGGGCTTCAAGAAACTGTCGATCATCCATGTCAACAACGACTTCGGCGTCAACATGGTGGCCGAATTCTCGCGTGCCTACAAAGCGCTCGGCGGCACCATCGTCTCCGACACGCCCTATAATGAAAAGCAGTCGAGCTATGCTTCGGAAGTGACGGCGGCGATGGGAGGCGAGCCGGACGGACTCTACCTCGTCAGCACGCCGGTCGACGGCGCAACGGTCGCCCGCACCTGGATATCGCAGGGCGGCGTGCAGAAATTCCTGCTCAATGACGGCATGAACAGCCCGGACTTCATCGAATCCGTCGGCGCCGACTATCTCAAGGATGCCTATGGCACCTCTTCCGGCACCAGCCCGACGGCCTCCACCGACTATTTCCTGAAAAACTACAAGGAGTTTTCGGGCATCGAACCGTCGAACCCGGCAGCCGACCGTTCCTATGATGCCGGCGCCATTGTCGGTCTCGCCATTGCCATTGCCGGCTCCGAGGATCCAGCCAAGATCAAGGATGCCATGTACAAGGCGGTCGATCCTGCCGGCACACCGATCTATGCCGGCAAGGACGAGTTCGCCAAGGCGCTCGGCCTGATCAAGGACGGCAAGCCGATCCGCTATGAAGGCGTCATCGGTCCGGTCAGCTTCGACAAATATGGCGACATCACCGGTCCGTTCCGGCTGTGGAAGATCGTCGACGGCAAGGTGACGACCGACGGTGAAATGACAACCGACGACGTCAACGCGCTGCAGGCGAAATTGCAGTAGGCGCCGGTACATTGTCCGGCGCGATCTCCGTTCGATCTCTGGGAGATCGGCGCCGGACAAGCAGTCCAACATCGGCGCTAGTTACGCGGTCAAGCGCGAAATCAGCCGGGTCAATATAACGACAGGCGGCTGGCCGGGCATGAAGACCTGCGGATTGGAGAGGGCGCCGACGATATGACCCACATAGTCTGATTTGTCGTAGCCGATTGACGATATCGGGTAGGCGTCGAAATTGGTCAGGGACACATTGTCGAAGCCATAGAGGCGGAAGCGGCTGGGCCGGTTGTCGGGGAAATCCACCCGGCAGACATCCAGAACACCCATGGCCATCGCGTCGGACGTACAAAAGACCGCATCGGGACAGCCGCGTCCCGTCAGGCCGGCGGCTGCCGCATAGCCCGACTCGTAGGAATAGTCTCCCTGGACCGTCTGCAGCAGTTCAATTCCATGATGCCGGAACGCTTCGAGGTAGTGGCCGATGCGCAGCTGTTCGACCCGCGAGGACGAACGGCCGGTCAGCAGGCTGGCCGTGCGCGCGCGCTTGGCCGCCGCATCCGCCACGGCCTCGACGATGCCGACGCCTTCATCGGGAATGATTGTGGGTGACAGATCGTCATGCAGTCCGTTCAGCATGATGACCAGGTCCGAGCGAAACATGCGCCGCACCGTCGCTGCATCGGCAAAGTCGGAGAACACCACGGCGGCATCGACATGATAGGCAACGCCGTTGCGCAGAAAATCCTCGACCCCTTCCGCCGAGCCGATGCGGATGAGGATGACCTGCTTGCCGATCGACTGGATTGCGTCGAGCAGCCGGTCGAACAGGTCGAGATCTGAAAGGTCGTGAATGTGGTTGACCACGACGGCAACCAGATTGACGGTCTTGGTGGTCAGGCTTTGCGCCAGGAGATTGGGTTTGTAGCCGAGCTGCGCGGCGGCCTGCACGACACGTTCGCGTTTGTCCGCCGAGACCGGTCGCGGTCCGCTCGACAGCGCACGGCTGGCCGCGGCACGCGACACGCCTGCCAGCCGCGCGACATCGGCGATCGTTGCGACGGCGCCTCGAGTGTGCGCCGATCGGTTAACGGTAGTGGGTGTCACCACAGCGGGTTGAGCGCCGGCGGGTTGGAGTCCGGGCCCCACCACTTCTTGTAGGTCGTCTCATAGGTGCCCGACTGGATGAAGTCGGACACGAACATGTCGAGCCAGCGGACGAATTCGGGATCGCCCTTGGCGACCGCGATGCCGATCGGATCGTTGGAATAGAGGCCAGGCAGCGTCACCAGGCTCGGTGTCTTGGTTGCGAGGTAATCGAGCAGCGAGGAATCCTCGATCGCCGCATCGACGCGCTTCTGTTGCAGCTGCAGAACCCCGTCGGGCGCGAACTGGTCGACATAAACGAGCTCTGCGTCCGGCACGGCTGCCTTGAGGAAGGTTTCGCCCGTGGTGCCGCGGCCGACGACAACCTTCTTGCCCGCGAGCCCCTTGAGGTCGGTTATCCCGGCATCCTTCTGGACGATGACGCGCAGCCCGGCCCGGTTGTAGGGGATGGTGAAGTTGACGGTCTTGGCCCGCTCGAGCGTTGCCGAGGTGTTTGCGACCGCGACATCGATCTGTCCCGACACCAGCATGGAAATACGCGCATCGCCCGAGACGTCGACGAACTCGACCGGCACGCCGAGCTTTTGCGCCAGCAGCGTCGCGACATCGACATCGTAGCCGACAGGGTTGTTTTGTGCATCGCGAAAGCCGATCGGCTCGCCGCCGAGCGATACGCCAATGCGAATGGTGCCGCGTGAGCGGATGTCGTCAATCATGCCGGCAAGGGCTGGAAATGCCGAACCGGCCACGATGGCCAGCGCGGCGAAGGCACGCAGTACGGTCTTCATGGTTCGTCTCCTTATTTTCAAGTGACGCGTCTTGCCGCCCGCAATTCGGGTGCGGACATGGAATCCTTCCAGAGCCAGTAGCGGACCTCGCCCTCGCATCTGAAATTCACCACCTCGTGGTTCTGCTCGGCGTCGACGGCGTGGATGACCACTCCGGCCAGGAAGCCGGTGTCGAGTTCAGCCAGTTCCTCGACCGCCAGCGCGACCGCATCCGACAAGGATCGGCCAAGCTTCATGGCCAGCACGACGGTCCGTGCGGTGGCGCAGCGCATCGTCATCTCGCCGGTATGGGTGCACGCCGCCGCGCCATAGCGGCTGTCGGCGTAAAAGCCTGCGCCGGGAATGGGAGAATCGCCGAGCCGGCCCGGATATTTCCACGCCCAGCCCGAGGTCGAACTCGCGGCATGGACGCCGCGCCGCGCATCCGCCGACAGGAAGACGGTGGTGTCGCGGACCCGCTCGGGATCGGTGATAGTACGGCTGAGCGGCGCCAGATCGATATCGGGGAATTTCGCCAGCTGTTGCGGTGTGAGTTCCTGTTGCAGCCGCTCCCACCAGACGCGCTTGCTGTCCTCGAACAAGACTTCGTCTTCGGCAAAACCGATTTCGCTGGCAAAGCGCCGCGCCCCTTCGCCGGTCAGCATCACATGCGGCAGGCGCTTCATTACCTGCTGCGCCAGGGCAGCGACCGCCAAGGTCCTTGGCACGGCGCCGACTGAACCGACCTCTCTTGTATTGCCGTCCATGACGCCGGCGTCGAACTCCATCTCGCCCAGCATGTTCGGCCAGCCGCCATAACCGACGCTGCGAACCTTGACCTCTTTCTCCACCATGCCGATGCCGGCAACCATCGCGTCCAGGCTGACGGCGCCATCGCGCAGCATTTGCACCGAGGTTTCGAATCCCGGCCATGCTTCGTTGTTGGCTAACAGCAGCATTCCTAGTCCTTGCGCATCCTGGAGAGAAACTGCGCAACCCGCGGCTGCGCCCGGCCGCCGTCCGCGGCGAAGAAACGATCCGTTGGCAGATCGACCACCAGCCTGCCCTTGTCGAGGAAGACGATGCGGTTGGAAATCTCGCGCGCGAATTCGATCTCGTGGGTGACGAACAGCATCGTCGTGCCTTGCGCGGCGAGCTTTGCCAGGATGGCCAGCACCTCGGAAGTCATTTCCGGGTCGAGCGCGCTGGTCACTTCATCGAGCAGCAGATAGCGCGGCTGCATGGCGAGCGCCCGGCAGATGCCGACACGCTGGCGCTGCCCGCCCGACAACTGCGCCGGGTAGGCGTTGGCCCGATCGGCGAGGCCGACGGACTCGAGCAGCTTGCGCGCCAGCGCCTCGGCCTCAGGGCGCGGCATCTTCAGCACCTCGATCGGGGCGAGCGTAATGTTCTGAAGCGCGCTCATATGCGGATAGAGGTTGAACAGCTGGAAGACGGTGCCTGAGCGCTTGCGCGCCTCGGCCAGCTCCTTCGGCTTGCTGACATCGAAATCGTCGACCGTGATGCGGCCCGACTTCAGCTTTTCGAGGCCGTTGATGCAACGGATCAGTGTCGACTTGCCGGACCCCGACGACCCGAGGATCGAGACCACTTCGCCGGGCGCGATCGTCAGGTCGACGCCGTCCAGCACAGTGACCTCGCCGAACGCTTTGTGCACGTTTTCGATCTTGAGCATGTTAAAGCCCCCGCCAGGCGCTGTGCGCCCGCAGGCGGTTTTCAAGACGCTCGCCAAGCAGGGCGACCAGCTTTGCCGCGCCATAGTAGAGCAGCCCGACGACGGTCCAGACCGCGAACGGCTTCAAGGTTCGCATGTTGAGGATGTGGCCAATCTTGGTCAGGTCGACGACGCCGATGACAGAAATCAGCGACGTCACCTGAAGCTGGTTGACCAGCAGCGCGACGAGCGGGCCGACCGCGAAGGCGGCAGCCTGGGGCGAAACGATATGGCGCAGGACCTGCCACCGGGTCAGGCCGAAGACACGCGCGGCCTCGACCTGCTCGCGTTCGATCGACTCGATCGCCGAGACCGCGATGACATAGACGAATGCCGCGGTGTTCGCCGACAGAGTGATGGTCGCTGCGGTGACCGGCGTCACCCTTATATGCAACAGCGCCGGCAGGCCGAAGAACACCAGGAACAGCTGCACCAACACCGGCGAGTTCTTCAACAGCTCCGACAGGAAGGTGACGACCTGGGCCAGAACCGGCACACGGTAGAACCGCACCAACGCCCAGCTCAGGCCAATCAGCAGTCCGATCAGAGAGGTGACGAGAAACAGCGCGATGTTGGTGCCGAGACCTTGCGCCAGCAGGATCAGGTCGTAGGAGGTGAAGTCGCTGAACCGCATCAGTCGACCGCCTCCATCATGTCCCGATTGAGATGGCGGTGGAGCAGGGTGACGCCCAGCGAGACCAGATAGGTCAGGGCCGCATAGGCACAGAGCAGCACCACATAGACCTCGAAGGGCCGATAGGTCTGCGAGACCACGATCTGGGCCGAGCCGGTGAGCTCGTTGAGCGTGATGGTCGAGAGGATCGAGGACGTAAGGATCATGTTGATGAGCACGGATCCGAGCGGTCGCACGGAGGTGCGCAGCGCAATCGGCAGCACGATGCGGGTGAAGATCTTGCGCCTGGACAGGCCGCTCACTTCAGCGGCGTCGATGATGCCCTGGTCGATGGCGAGGATGCCGGCGCGAATGATGTCTGAGGCATAGGCGCCGCCGGCAATGGAAAGCGCCACGACGCCGGTGGTGAAGGCGTCGATGTAAATGCCGAGCTCGGGCAGGCCGTAATAGAAGAAGAACAGCTGGACGATGAACGGCACATTGCGGAAGAGATCGACGTAGACGAAGGCGATCCGTCGAAGCAGTGCCGAGGCGGAGGTGCGTGCGATCGCCACCAACGCGCCCATGACGACGCTTCCCACCAGCGACAGCGCGCAAGCCGCCGCCGTAAGTTCGGCGCCGCGCGCCAGAAAACCCAGATGCGGGAGCAGAATGGACAGATCGAAATGCACCGGCGGTCCCCAGTGAAACCGGTTTCACTCTTTTGGCTTTCGCCTCGTCTGTCAAGATGCAGGGTCTGGTTGCCGGCCTGTGGCTTGCATTCGTTGCGATGATTCCGGTTCGCCTCATGCGCGCTATGTCTCAAGCGCCGGCAATTCGCCGCCGGCTTTCAGCTCGAGGACGCCGCCTATGCCAGCCGCGCGTCGCCGCAATCCCTCGGCCATGGCGGCTGGGGGCGGCGCCCTCGGTTTTGCCGATCCCGGCGCCGGCGTCGGATTCGGCTACGTCACCAACCGCATGCTGGGTTTCGACGACGTCGATCCACGCCGCAAGGTATTGATTGATGCCGTTTACGACGCGCTCTGACGTAGGAGCGTTGAGAGCCGTTATGCGCGGATGTTCCACATGGCGTCCGGCACAACCACCAGCTTGCCGACGAAATCCTTGGCGATGAAGTCGGCCTGCGCCTTGTGGAAATCGGACAGTTTGTAGACACCGGCGACCAGCGGCCGGATTTTCTTCGCTTCGATGTATCCAACGATGCGGCGGAAGTCGGCGCGCGTCCCCTGGCTCGATCCGTGCAGTTGCAGCTGCTTCAGATACATGGTCCGGAGATCGAGCTGCACAACCGGACCGGCAATCGCGCCGGCGGTGGTGTAGCGGCCTTCGGGCCTCAGGATGCGCAAGAGGTCGTTGAAGATCGCGCCGCCGACGAGATCGGCGACCACATCGATCGGCTGGCCGCCAGTGGCTTCATTCACGGCGGCGGGAAGATCGGCAACCCCACGGGTAATAACCGCTTCGGCGCCGATGTCGCGCACCGCCTGCTCCTTGCCCTTGCCGACGACGGCGTAGGGAATGGCGCCGCGCGCCCGCGCCAGCTGCACGATGCCGGAACCGACGCCGCCCGAGGCGCCGGTGACCAGCACGCGTTCGCCGGTTTTCAGCCCGGCGCGCTCCAGCATTTGCTCGCCGGTGAGGTAGGCGCAGCAGAAGGTGGCGAGTTCGACGTCGCTCATGTCAGTATCGACGACATGCGCATTCTCGCCCGGCACCGTCTGGTACTCGGCGTACCCGCCGTCGCGACCGTGGCCCATATAGTCGATGTCGGCGAGCGAATCGTCGTCGCGGTTGTAGATCGAAAAGTCGACCATTACCCGTTCGCCGATACGGCCCGGGGAAACGCCTTCGCCGACGGCAGCGATGGTGCCGACCGTGTCGGTGCCCTGGATGCGCGGGAAGGTAAGCGTGTTGCCTTGCCGCCGCCACGTCGACACGGCGGCAGCGTCCTCCTCCGTGCCATAGGCGCCCTGGCGTACCCAGACATCGGTGTTGTTCATACCGCAAGCGCTGACCTTAACCAGCACCTCGCCGGCGGCAGGCACAGGCACTTTCACATCGGCGCGATAGACGAGCCTTTCCGGTCCGCCATGCCCGGTGAGCAGCACGGCGGCCATGGTGGCGGGGAGGGTCTTGGTCATGGCATTCATCGTCGATCTCAGAGGTTGGCAAACACGCTGTTGACGGCATCGGCGGTTTTCGAAACGACGATGTCGGCTTCCTCACGCGTCAGGCAGAGCGGCGGCGCGAAGCCAAGGATGTCGCCCTGCGGCATGGCGCGGCCGATGACACCGCTGGCGGCAAGTGCTGTCGCCACCTGCGGCCCGATCTTGAGCGAAGCATCGAAGAACACCCGGTCGTCCTTGTCGGCGACAAATTCGACTGCCGCCAGCATGCCATCGCCGCGCACGTCGCCGACATGTCTGTGACCGCCGACGGCCTTGGCCAGTTCGGCGCGGAAATAGGCGCCCGTCTCATCGGCGTTTGTCACTAGGTCCATCTCGTCGATCAGTTCGAGATTGGCGACGCCGGCGGCGACGCAGATCGGGTGCGCCGCATAGGTCCAGCCATGGCCGAGCGAGCCAAGCTTGTCGGAGCCCTGCACCAGCACCTGCCACATCTTGTCGGCAACGATGACGCCCGACAGCGGCGCATAGGCCGAGGTCAGGCCCTTGGCGATGGTGATCAGGTCCGGCTTGATGCCGTAATGGTCGGAGCCGAACATGGTGCCCAGACGGCCGAAGCCCGTCACCACCTCGTCGGCGACCAGCAGCACGTCATACTTCTTCAGCACCGCCTGGATCTTCTCCCAGTAGCCGGCCGGCGGCGGCACGATGCCGCCAGTACCGAGGATCGGCTCGCCGATGAAGGCGGCGACGGTTTCGGGACCTTCGGCCAGGATCATCTCTTCAAGCTTGTCGGCGCAATGCTGCGAGAACTGCTCCTCGCTCATCGAGCGGTCGGCGCGGCGGAAATAATAGGGCGCTTCGGTGTGCAGGACCGGCGCGCGCGGCAGGTCGAAGGCATTGTGGAACAGGTCGAGCCCGGTCAGTGATCCCGTCATCACGCCCGAACCGTGATAGCCGCGCCAGCGCGAGATGATCTTCTTCTTCTCCGGCCGCCCAAGCACGTTGTTGTAGTACCAGATCAGCTTGATGTTGGTTTCGTTGGCGTCCGAACCGGAGAGCCCGAAATAGACCCTGCTCATGCCCTTCGGCGCGCGGTCGATGATCATCTTGGCCAGCGTGATCGAGGCCTCGGTGCCGTGGCCGACATAGGCATGATAGTAGGCGAGGTTTTTCGCCTGGGTGGCGATGGCATCCGCGATCTTTTGGCGGCCATAGCCGACATTGACGCAATAGAGACCGGCAAAGGCATCGATGCTCTTCTTGCCATTGTTGTCCCAGACGGTGACGCCTTCACCGCCGGCCATGATGCGGGTCGGGCTCTCGCCTCGCGCATGCGTGCCCATATGGGTCGAAGGATGGAAGAAATGGTCGCGATCCCAGGCGTTGAGTTCGTTGGACTGGTTGAGCATTTTTGACTCCTTGAGGGATGGCCGGACGGACTATGCGACGTCCAGGCAGAGGTACTTCAGATCGGTGAAAGCTTCGAGCCCATGGCGCGAGCCTTCGCGACCGATGCCGGATTGCTTGACGCCGCCGAATGGGATCGGCGCGCCGGTGATCTTGACGCGATTGATAGCGAGCATGCCGTAGTCGAGCGCGCGGCCCAGGCGCTGCTGGCGGGCGCCGTTCTCGGTAACGACATAGGCGACCAGGCCATATTCTGTGGCGTTGGCACGGGCGATCACCTCGTCCTCACTGTCGAACGGCGTGACGGCGGCGACCGGCCCAAAGGTCTCCTCGCGCATGATCAGCGCTTCGTCGCTGACATCGGCCAGCAGCGTCGGCTGGTAGAACAGCGGCCCGGCCTGATGCCGCTTGCCGCCGGTGAGACAGCGCGCGCCACGAGCGATGGCATCGGCGACCTGCTCTTCGACCTTTGCGACGGCACGCTCATGCATCAGCGGCCCGATGTCGATCTTGTCGGTAAGGCCGTTGCCGGTGCGCAGCGCCTCGATACGCCTGGCAAAAGCGGCGCAGAAGCGATCGTAGATCGGGCGCTGGACATAGATGCGGTTGGCGGCGAGGCAGTCCTGGCCGGAGGTGGCGAATTTGGCATCGATGGCGATGCTCACCGCCTTGTCCAGATCGGTATCGGCAAAGACGATCAGCGGCGCGTGGCCCCCAAGCTCCATCACCAGCCGCTTCATCGTCGGCGCGCTTTGCGCCGCGATCAGCCGGCCGATCTCGGTCGAGCCGGTGAAGCTTATGGCGCGAACGCGCGGGTCCTCGCACATGCGACCGACAATGGTAGCAGCCTTGCCGGTGATGACATTGAAGACGCCGGCGGGCAGGCCGGCGCGCTCGCCGAGTTCAGCCAGCGCCAGCGCCGACAGCGGCGTCTCCGAGGATGGGTGTGCGACGATGGTGCAGCCGGCGGCGAGTGCGGCGGCCGCCTTGCGGGTCAGCATCGCCGCCGGAAAATTCCAGGGCGTGACGACGCCGACAACGCCGAGCGGCTCGCGCCGCACCATCATTTCGGCATTCGGCAGATGGCTGGTGACGCTCTCGGCGTTGAGGCGCTTTGCCTCTTCGGCATACCATTCGACGAAAGAGGCGGCATAGTCGATTTCGCCGAGCGATTCCTGCAGCGGCTTGCCTTGTTCCAAAGTCATCAGCAGGGCAAGGTCGTCTTTCGCCGCGATGATCAGCTCGAACCATTTTCGCAGAATTCTCGACCGCTCCTGCGGCAGCAGTGACCGCCAAGCCGGGAAGGCACGCGCGGCGGCACCGATTGCCCTTGTCGTTTGCTGCGCATCGAGCGCGGCGACAAACGCGACCGTCGCGCCTGTGGCCGGATCGGTGACTTCAAAGCTTTCGGCCGCTTCGCTCGCGGTCCAATGCCCATCGACATAGGCAAGCTCGCGCAGCAGCCGGCGGTCGGAGAGGCGGTCGAGCGCCTCATGGCGATGCGAGCGGGCAAAATGCGCGGACATGGTCGAGGCCTCCCGGTTCGGACGATGCGGGAAGACTATCCGTCACATGCAGACAGAGAGACTGTTTCGACGCCCTGAAGGAGAGAGACTCTCTCTATTGTGCCGTCCCGACAGACATTCTCTCCGGGCTTATGCCGACGCCGGCAGCAGGTCGGCTATCGGCAGCACGATTTCGTCCTTCACCGTCTTGGTGACGATGTAGGTGAAGTAGCGGTCGATGCCGATCTCGCGCTCCAGCAGGTCGTCGACCAGCCGCTGATAGGCGTCGATGTCGCGCGTCATCACCTTGACCACATAGTCGACGCCGCCGCCCACCGACCAGCAGGCGACGATTTCGGGGATGTCGCGGATGACGCGTTCGAAGCGGTCGAAATCGGCCTGGCGATGGCTGGCCAGCGTCACCTCCATCAACACGGTGGCGACCGGCGCCACCACGCGCATGGCGATCCTGGCGTGGTAGCCCGAGACGATGCCTGCCTTCTCCAGCTTGCGCAGCCGCATCCAGCACGGCGTCGGCGACAGCCCGACCTGTTCGGCCAGCGCCAGCTTGGTGATGCGCCCGTCGCGCTGGATGGCGTCGAGTATCCTGAGGTCGACCGCGTCGAGTTTCGATGTCATCGGCGTCCGCTTTTTGTCGGCATCACCATGACGGCGCATTATTTCGATTGTCAATTGCACTGATTTCGATCTCTATTAAGTCATGACATCATGGCAACCCGACCCTGCGCTCATCCGCCGGCCAGCCTATCAAACGCTGGCCGACCAGTTCGCCCGCGCCATTCATGACGGGCGGCTGGCCAACGGCGCGCGGCTTCCAACGCATCGAAGGCTGGCAGACGATTTAAAACTGTCGGTGCAGACGGTCAGCCGCGCCTACGAAGAACTGATCCGGCGCGGCCTGATTTCGGGCGAGATCGGCCGTGGCAGCTTTGTCCAGACGCAGCGCCGCGACCCGGAGCCGCCCTATCTGCCGGAGCGCCTCGGCGAGGTCATCGATCTGTCAATCCTGAAGCCGGTCTGCGAGCCGATGCATTTGGAGCGGCTGAAGCAGGCGCTGGGCTGGCTGGCCGAAAACCTGCCATCCAGTTCGGCGTTGTCGTTCCGGCCCAACATGGTGTTCCCGCGTCACCGCGCGGTGGCTGTCGAATGGCTGAAACTGTGTGGGCTCGACACCTCCGCACAGAATATCAGCCTGACCAATGGCGCGACCGCCGGGATGACCGTGGCGCTGATGAGCGTTGCGCCGCCGGGATCGACTGTCGCCACCGAGGCCATCGGCCACCACACGCTGGTGCCGCTGGCGCGCTATCTCGGCTTCAACCTGGAAGGCCTGCCGATCGACGGCAATGGCCTGATCCCGGAGGCGTTGGACGAGGTCTGCCGGCTCACCGACATTCGCGCGGTATTCGTGCAACCGTCGGTGATCAACCCGACGGCGACGCTGATGGACGCTCGGCGGCGCGAAGAGATCGCCGCGGTCGCGCGCAAGCACGACATCGCCATCATCGAGAACGATGTGCTGGGTCCGCTGATCGAGGACCGGCCGCCGCCGGTCGCCGCCTTTGCGCCGGAGCGCACGCTCTACGTCACTTCCTTCACCAAGATCACCGTACCTGGCCTGCGCATCGGCTATCTCGCGGCGCCCAACCGCTATGTCGCCGCCGTTGCCAACCGGCATCTGGTGTCGAACTGGATGGCGACGCCGCTGGTGGCCGAGATCGCCACCAAATGGGTGACCGACGGCACGGCGATGGAACTCGTTCGCTGGCAGCGCGCGGCATTGCGCCGCCGCCAGGACATCGCAGCCGAGGTGCTGGGCGGGGTTGGTTATCGCGCCAGGCGCGACGGGCTGCATGTCTGGTTGCAACTGCCCGCGGACCGTGCCGAGGAAAGCTTCGTCGCCCAGGCCCGCCTGCAAGGCGTGGCGATCGCGCCCGGCACCTCCTTCCGCATCTCGGATGCGCCCTGGCATCCGGCGGTGCGCATCTCGCTCGGCTCGACCACCGAGGGGGAACTGCGCGCCGGCCTCGGCGTTGTCACCAAGTTGCTGCTTGGCGATCCGGAGCATCTGCTGCTCGCAATCTAAGCGGGAATTGCTCTGGAATCATGCAGTGCCGGAAATATTGTCATGATTTTATTTTCCCAATTGACATGATTTGGCGCGTTCCGCATCGTTAAGGGCACAGGCTTCTCCAGCAGGGGAAATTCATTTGTCCTCACCCATCATCAAGGTCGACGCCATTTCGAAGAGCTTCGGCTCGTTCAAGGTACTGGACGGCCTGTCGATGCAGGTCATGCCCGGCGAGAAGCTGGCGCTGATCGGCCCGTCCGGCTCGGGCAAGACGACGATCCTGCGAATCCTGATGACGCTGGAGAAGATCGACGGCGGCCATATCCAGATCGATGGCGAGCAGCTCTATCACATGGAGCGCAACGGCCAGCTGCTGCCCGCCGACGAGCGGCACCTGACCAAGATGCGGCAGAAGATCGGCATGGTCTTCCAGCTGTTCAATCTGTTTCCGCACAAATGCGTCATGGATAACGTCACGCTGGCGCCGATGCTGACCAAGGGCACGCCTCGCGCCGCCGCTGAAAAGCGGGCCATGGAACTGCTCGACATGGTCGGCATGGCCGACAAGGCGAAGTCGATGCCGGCGCAGCTGTCCGGCGGCCAGAAGCAGCGCGTGGCGATTGCCCGTGCGCTGGCATTGTCGCCGAAGATCATGCTGTTCGACGAGGTGACGTCGGCCCTCGATCCGGAGCTGGTCGAGGAGGTGATGAATGTCATGCGCAAGCTCGCCGCAGAGACCGACATGACCATGCTGCTGGTCACCCACGAGATGGGCTTTGCCCACGACTTCGCCGACCGCGTGCTGTTCTTCGACCGCGGCAAGATCGTCGAAGAGGGCAAACCAGACGAGATTTTCCGCCATCCAAAGCAGGAGCGCACGCAAGGCTTCCTGAAGAAGATCATCGCAGCCGGACATCGTGTCTGACCGCTTTGCGGGGCGGAAGACCGCCCCAGACAAAACCAAGAAGACAACAAGGAGTTGGGAACAATGAAGAAACTTGGCATTCTGGCCGGCGTCGCCGGTCTCGCACTGACGGCGGTGCTCGCCGCGTCGAGCACCGGTTCGGCCGATGACAGCAAGCTCGAGCAATTGAAGGCGCAGGGCTTTGCCCGCGTCGCGATCGCCAACGAGCCGCCCTATACGGCGGTCGCCGCCGACGGCAAAGTTTCGGGTGCGGCGCCCGACGTGGCGCGCGAGGTCTTCAAGCGTCTCGGTGTTGCCGACATCGTCGCTTCGATCTCCGAATATGGCGCGATGATCCCCGGCCTGCAGGCCGGCCGCTTCGACGTCGTCACCGCCGGCCTGTTCATGAAGCCGGAGCGTTGCGCGGCGGTCGTCTATTCCGAGCCGGTGCTGTGCGACGCCGAGGCGATGCTGGTGAAGAAGGGCAATCCGAAGGGCTTCAAGAGCTACGAGGACGTCGCCAAGGACACGTCCGCCACAATCGGCGCGCCCGGTGGCGGCACCGAGGAGAAGCTGGCGCTCAACGCCGGCGTGCCGCGCGAGCGCGTCATCGTCGTGCCGGACGGCCAGAGCGGCCTGAAGATGCTGCAGGACGGCCGCATCGACGCCTATTCGCTGCCCGTCCTGTCGATCAACGACCTCGTCAAGAAAGCCAACGATCCGAACCTCGAAGTCATCGCCCCGGTGGTCGGCGCGCCGGTCTATTGCGACGGCGCCGCCTTCAAGAAAGGCGATGAGGCCCTGCGCGACGCCTTCGATGTCGAGCTCGCCAAGCTGAAGAAATCCGGCGAGTTCGCCAAGATCATCGAGCCCTACGGCTTCTCGGCCGCAGCCGCGATGTCGACCACGCGGGACAAGCTCTGCGCGGCGAAATAGGGCCGTTTGCCTTCTCCCTGTTCACCGGGAGAAGGTGGCCCAAGGGCCGGATGATGGGCGGCGCCAGGTTCTGAGAATTTAGCGCTGCCCCTCATCTGCCTGCCGGCACCTTCTCCCAGTGTACGGGGAGAAGGAGCTAGAACCCAACCGTTGGAACCCGAATGACCCAGTGGTCCGGCTACCTTGGCCTGATATTGCAGGGAGCGCTTGTCACCATCGAGCTGACGCTGATGGGGTCGGTGCTCGCCCTGATCATGGCCTTCCTCGCCGGCATGGGCCGCGTGTCGCGCTTCTTTGCTCTGCGCTGGCTGGCAACCGTCTATATAGAATTCTTCCGCGGCACCTCGATCTTCGTACAGCTGTTCTTTGCCTATTTCGTGTTGCCGTTGATCGGCCTCGAACTGACCCCGCTGCAGGCGGGTGTGCTGGCGCTGGGCCTCAATGTCGGCGCCTATGCGGCCGAGGTGGTACGCGGCGCCATCCAGTCGGTCGGCCGCGAACAATATGAGGCCTGCATCGCGCTCAACCTCGGCCGCTGGCAAGGCATGCGCCATGTCATCCTGCCGCAGGCGCTGCTGATCATGCTGCCGACCTTCGGCAACAACGCCATCGAACTGCTCAAGGCGACCTCCGTGGTGTCGCTGATCTCGCTCGCCGATCTCACCTTTCAGGCGCAGGTCGTGCGCTCGCAGACCGGCAACACGCTGGCGCCGTTCACCACCATCCTGATCATCTATTTCGCCCTGGCGCTGATCATCTCCTGGGGCGTGCGTTCATTGGAACGCCGCATGGCGCGCGGCCTCGACGGGGTGCGCGTCTGATGGATTGGGACTGGAACTTCGTCTGGGAGATCCTGCCGACGCTGATCCAGGGCGTGAAGATCACCATCCTGGCAACGCTGCTCGGCTCCGTGCTGGCCGCTGTCGTGGGTCTGGGCATCGCGCTGGCGCGACGCTCGCCCAACAAGGTCCTGTCGCGCACCGTTGGTTGGGCGGCCGAATTCATCCGCGGCACGCCACTTCTGGTGCAACTTTATTTCATCTTCTATGTCCTGCCGGATTTCGGCATCCTGTTGCCGCCGCTGGTCGCCGGCGTCATCGGGCTCGGCCTGCACTACGGCACCTACACGGCGGAAGTCTATCGCGCCGGCATCGACAACGTGCCGCGCGGCCAGTGGGAGGCGGCCAAGGCCTGCAATCTGAGCGCCACGCAGACCTGGACCAACATCATCATTCCGCAAGCGATCCCACCGATGATCCCGGCGCTGGCCAATTATTTCATCGCCATGTTCAAGGAGACACCGCTGCTATCGGCAATCACCGTGCTGGAGCTGATGAACCAGGCAAAGAGCGTCGCCAACACCTACTATCGCTACATCGAACCGATCACGCTGGTCGGCGCTTTCTTCCTCGTCATCAGCCTCTTCTCGGTCGTGCTGCTGCGCTGGCTGGAACATCGCTACGGCAAGATCGAAAGGTAATTCTCAAGATGAAACCGCTGCCCGAAATCAGGCTGATGCCGACAAGGCCGGCGCTCGATGCGCGCCCGCTGGAAAAGCGCGTCGGCCTGATCATCCTTGCCACCGACCACACCAGCGAACCGGATTTCCGCCGCATGGTGGCGAGCGAGCGCATCGGCGTCTATGTCGCGCGCATTCCCTACAAGAATCCGACGACGCCGGAAAACCTTCGCAAGATGCAGCCGGAGCTGGCGGCGGGCGCCGCGCTGATCCTGCCAGACGAGCCGCTCGACGCGATCTGCTACTCCTGCACCTCGGCCTCGGTGGTGATTGGCGACGCCGAGATCGAGGCGGCGATCCAGTCTGCCAAGCCGGGTGTTCCTGTGGTCACGCCGCCCATGGCAGGCGTGCGCGGGCTGAAGGCGCTGGGTGCCAAGAAGATCAGCATCCTCACCCCTTACACCGTAGAAACCTCCAGACCGATGGCGACGTATTTCGCCGAGCGCGGCTTTGAGATCGTCAGCTTCACCTGCCTCGGCTTCGAGGACGATCGCGAGATGGCGCGCATTGCGCCGGCAGCGATCGCCGACCTGGCTCGTGAGGCGACGAATGCGCAGGCCGATGCACTGTTCGTGTCCTGCACCGCATTGCGCGGAGCGCTCGCGGTTCCCGGGATGGAACAGGCGATCGACCGCCCGGTCGTCACCAGCAATCAGGCCAGCGCCTGGAATTGTTTGCGGTTGTGTGGCGACGGGACGTCGCATCCCGAATTTGGCCGTCTGATGACGCTGCCTTTGCCGCGCGATTGACGATCATGACGACAGTCACCCTTAACGATATTCGTGCCGCCCGGGAGCGAATTGCCGGCAAAATCGAACGCACGCCGACAGGGTTATCTCACAGCCTTTCCGAACGACTGGGCATCCCCGTCCACCTCAAGCTTGAACACCGCCAGACCACCGGCAGCTTCAAGCTGCGCGGCGCCTCGAATGCCGTTGCTTCGCTGAGCGCCGAGGAGAAGGCGCGCGGCGTGGTCGCGGCGTCGACCGGCAATCATGGCCGTGCGCTGGCCCATGCCGCGAAGCTCGAAGGCATGCGTGCGGTGATCTGCATGTCGCGACTGGTGCCGGGCAACAAGCTCGACGAAATCCGTCGGCTTGGCGCGGATGTCCGCATCATCGGCAACAGTCAGGACGAGGCGCAGCAGGAGGTCGAACGGCTGGTGGCGCAGGAGGGACTGGTGATGCTGCCGCCCTTCGACCACCCGGCCATCATCGCTGGGCAGGGCACGCTTGGACTGGAGATGATCGAGCAGGTCCCGGATGCCGCTCTCGTCCTCGTCCAGCTTTCCGGTGGCGGCTTGGCCTCGGGCATCGCCGCAGCTATCAAAGGCACTAGCCCCAGGACAAAAGTGATCGGCGTTTCGATGGAACGTGGCGCTGCGATGAAGGCCAGCCTCGACGCCGGCCGGCCGGTCGAGGTTGAAGAACTGCCGACACTGGCGGATTCGCTCGGCGGCGGCATCGGTCTCGACAACCGGCTGACCTTCGCCATGTGCCGCGATCTGCTCGACGACGTCATCCTGCTCACCGAGGACGAGATCGCCGCCGGCATCCGACATGCCTATGAACAGGAGCGCGAGATCGTCGAAGGCGCCGGTGCGGTCGGCATCGCTGCGCTACTCGCCGGCAAGGTCAGGGCGACCGGGCCGGTGGTCGTTCTTCTCTCGGGCCGCAATATCGACATGAACACGCATCGCAAGATCGTCTGCGGTGACGCAATCGCGGAGCGCGCGGCATGAAAGCTCTCCCACGCCGAATTCCCGCCCACCCCCCTCTGTCCTGCCGGACATCTCCCCCGCAAGGGGGGAGATCGGCAGCTTCGATGCGGTCGCTATTCTTGCTGCGCTGGAGATTGGCGAAGGCAGGAGTGCAGTCCAATCTCCCCCCTTGCGGGGGAGATGGCCGGCAGGCCAGAGGGGGGTGTGACGGAACACTATCCTTCGTGGTGCGCGCTAGTACGGAGCGCGACACATGAGTCCGATGACCATCCTCACCGAGAAGGAACTGCGCACAATCGTGCCGCTCGATCTCGACGCGGTCGCCTGCGTCGAAAACGCTTTCCGCGCGCTCGCCACATTGTCGGTGGCGATGCCGCCGATCCTGCGGTTGGACATTCACGAGCAGCGCGGCGAGGTCGATGTGAAGTCGGCCTATGTGCCTGGAATAGACGGTTTCGCCGTTAAGATAAGCTCCGGCTTCTTCGACAATCCGAAGTTCGGTCTGCCCAGCGGGGGCGGCATGATGGTGTTGCTCTCGGCAAGAACCGGTGTGGTCGAGGCGCTGCTGCTGGACAATGGCTATCTCACAGATGTCCGCACCGCTGCTGCCGGCGCCGTCGCGGCGAAGCATCTGTCGCGGCCGGATTCGTCCGTCGCCGCAATCTTCGGCGCCGGCGTGCAAGCCGGGCTGCAACTCGAAGCGCTCATGTTGGTGCGGCCGATCGCCGAGGCACGTATCTGGGCGCGCGATGCCGTCAAGGCGGAGGCGGCCGCAGGCGCGCTGCGCGAAAAACTTGGCGTCCTCGTGCGCGCCGAGCCGGATGCAGCCAAAGCAACCATCGGCGCCGACATCATCGTCACCACCACGCCGTCGACCGAGCCGCTGATCAAGGCGGGCTTTGTCGTTGCCGGGCAGCACATCACCGCCATGGGCTCGGATGCCGAACACAAGAACGAGATCGCGCCGGCGATCCTGCGCATGGCCGATCTCTATGTCGCCGACAGCGCCAAGCAGACACGGCGTCTGGGAGAACTGCATCACGCCATCGCATCGGGCGTGATGGGAGCCGATGCCGAGGTCACCGAACTCGGCCAGATCATCGCCGGCGAACGGCACGGAAGGCGCTCACCCAGCGATATCACCATTGCCGACCTCACCGGCACCGGCGTGCAGGATACGGCGATCGCCACGCTCGCTCGCGACCGGGCGCGGGCGGCCAATGCCGGAACCATTTTTGAAAGCTGATGCTGGTCGCAAGGCCCAACAAACGAGGACCAAGAACAATGCAACCGAACCTGAAATTCTCGCGCGCCGAATTTGCGGATCGCCTCGCCAAGACGCGAAAAGCCATGGAGGGGAAAGGCGTCGATCTGCTTGTTATCAGCGACCCATCCAACATGGCCTGGCTGACCGGCTATGATGGCTGGTCGTTCTATGTGCATCAGGCGGTGATCGTGCCACCATCGGGCGAGCCGGTCTGGTACGGTCGCGGCCAGGATGCCAATGGCGCCAAGCGCACCGCCTATCTCGCGCATGACAACATCGTCGGCTATGCCGACCACTACGTGCAGTCGACCGAGCGCCACCCGATGGATTTTTTGGCAAGCGTGCTTAGTGATCGCGGCTGGGGCAAGCTGACCGTCGGCGTCGAGATGGACAATTACTGGTTCTCGGCTGCCGCCTTCGCCGCGTTGCAGAAGCACCTGCCCAACGCCCGCTTCGTCGACGCGACAGCGCTGGTCAATTGGCAGCGCGCGGTGAAGAGCCCGACTGAAATCGACTATATGCGCAAGGCGGCCCGCATCGTCGAAGCCATGCACCAGCGCATCGTCGACAAGATCCAGGTCGGCATGCGCAAATGCGATCTGGTCGCCGAGATCTACGATGCCGGCACGCGCGGTGTCGATGGCGTCGGCGGCGACTATCCGGCGATCGTGCCGCTGCTGCCGTCGGGCGCCGACGCCTCGGCGCCGCATCTCACCTGGGACGACCAGCCGATGAAGTCGGGCGAGGGCACCTTCTTCGAGATCGCCGGCTGCTACAACCGCTACCATTGCCCGCTGTCGCGCACCGTCTTTCTCGGCAAGCCGACACAGGAATTCCTCGATGCCGAGAAGGCGACGCTGGAAGGCATGGAGGCGGGGCTTGCGGCGGCGAAACCCGGCAATGCCTGCGAGGACATCGCCAATGCCTTTTTCGCCGTGTTGAAGAAATACGGCATCGTCAAGGACAACCGCACCGGCTACTCCATCGGCCTATCCTATCCGCCGGATTGGGGCGAACGCACCATGAGCCTGCGCCCCGGCGACCGCACCGAACTCAAGCCCGGCATGACCTTCCATTTCATGACCGGCCTGTGGCTGGAGACGATGGGACTGGAAATCACCGAATCCATCCTGATCACCGAAACCGGTGTAGAGTGCCTCGCCAATGTACCGCGCAAACTGGTGGTGAAGAATTGAGCCCGATGCCTAGCCTCCGCCCATCTCCGATCGCGCCGACCGTCGATTTCGACAAGGACGGCGTGCAACATGGTTTCCTGCGCCTGCCCTACAGCCGCGACGACTCGGCTTGGGGCTCGGTGATGATCCCGATCTGCGTCATCCGCAACGGCAAGGGGCCGGCCGCGCTGCTCACCGGCGGCAACCATGGCGACGAGTATGAGGGGCCGCTGGCGCTCTACGATCTTGCCCGCACGCTCGATCCCAAACAGGTCAGCGGCACGGTGATCATTGTGCCGGCGATGAACTATCCGGCCTTCCGCGCCGGCACGCGGACGTCGCCGATCGACAAGGGCAATATGAACCGCAGCTTTCCCGGCCGCCCCGACGGCACGGTGACCGAGAAGATCGCCGACTACTTTCAACGCGAACTGCTGCCGCGCGCCGACCTCGTCTTCGATTTCCACTCCGGCGGCAGGACGCTGGATTTCGTGCCCTTCTGTGCCGCGCACACGGTGCCCGACAAGGCACTGGAGCAGAAAGCCTTCGACGCGGTCGCCGCATTCGCGGCTCCGTTCTCGATGCGCATGATCGAGATCGACTCCGTCGGCATGTACGACACGGCGGCGGAGGAAATGGGCAAGGTCTTCGTCAGCACCGAGCTTGGCGGCGGCGGCACCTCGCGCGCACAGACGGTGCGGATTGCGCGGCGCGGCATCAGCAATGTGCTGCGTCATGCCGGCATTGTCGCCGGTGCAGTAGAGAAGAGCCCGACGCAGTGGCTCGACATGCCGTCGGGCGATTGCTTCTCCTTCGCCGAGGACGACGGCATGATCGAAACCATGGTCGATCTCGGCGAGCCTGTGAAAGAAGGCTCGGTGCTGGGGCGCATCCATTCCACCGGCCGCACCGGCATCGCTCCGCAGGAAATCCGGGCAAAAATGTCCGGCATTCTGGCGGCGCGGCATTTCCCCGGCCTGGTCAAAGCCGGTGACTGCGCCGCCGTCCTGGCCGTTTTGGTTTCATCGTGATTTCGCAGAGTACGCCGCGCGAATATCAGTCGGTCTGGATCCAGACCGACTTGGTCTCCAGATACTCGTGCAGATGCTCGATGCCGCCCTCACGGCCATAGCCGGACATCTTCATGCCGCCGAACGGCACCGCCGGGTCGATGGCATGGTACATGTTGACCCAGACCGAGCCGGCCTTGACGCGGCGGGCAAGCTTGTGCGCGGTGCCCAGATGTGTCGTGAAGATGCCGGCGGCCAGGCCATAGGGCGTCGCATTGGCACGCGCCACCGCTTCGTCGAGCGTGTCGAAGGGCATCGCCGAAATCACCGGGCCGAAAATCTCCTCGCGCGCGATGGTCATCTGGTCCGACACGGCGCCGAAGACCGTCGGCGCAATGAAGTTGCCGCCATCGTAGAGCTCGCCGGTCAGCCGCGAGCCGCCGGCGACCAGTTCGGCGCCTTCGTCGCTGCCGGCCCTGATATAGCCCTCCACCTTGGCTGCCTGCCTGGCATTGATGAGCGGTCCGATTTCCGTCTCGGCCTCGATGCCATGGCCGATTCGCAGTCTGCCGGCGAAATCGGCGAGCCGTCGGACGAACTCGTCATGGATTTCGCGCGCCACGAACAGCCGCGAGCCTGCAATGCAGATCTGGCCCGAATGCACGAACACCGCCATCGCCGCGATCGGAACAGCCTTGTCGATGTCGGCGTCGCGGCAGACGATGATCGGCGACTTGCCGCCGAGTTCCAGCGAAACGCGCTTGAGGTTGGCCACGGCTGCCCGCGCAATGGCCTGGCCGGTCAGCGTCGATCCGGTGAAAACGATCTTGTTGACGTCTGGATGTTCGGCGAGCCGCGCACCGGCGTCGGCCCCGGTGCCGGTGACGACGTTGACGACGCCGTCGGGCACGCCGGCTTCCTGCATCAGTTGCGCGATCAGCAGCGGCGTCAGCGACGCATCCTCGGACGGTTTCAGCACGATGGTGCAGCCCGTCGCCAGCGCCGGCGCGATCTTCCAGATCGAGGCGGCGGTCGGCGCGTTCCAGGGAATGATCGCACCAACGACGCCCACCGGCTCGCGCCGGGTGAAGGTGACGATCTCGCCGGGAATCGAATTGTCGATCGTCTCGCCATGCAGCGCCGTCGCCATGCCGGCATAGAAGCGCAGCATGCCGATGACGCGGCGCCGGTTAGCGAGCGTGCGCGTGATCGGCAGCCCCATATCCAGCGTGTCGGAAACGCTGAGCTCTTCCCAATGCGTCTCGAAGAGATCGGCGATCCTGAGCAGCACGCACTGCCGCTCGTAGGGCGAGAATTTGGACCATGGGCCTTCGAAGGCCGCGCGCGCGGCGGCCACCGCCGAGTCGATATCGGCAGCCCCGCCGCGCGGCACTGTCGCCAGCACCTCGCCTGTTGCCGGATTGAGTGCCTGCATGCCGTGGCCGGACTGCGCCGCGACCCACTTGCCGCCAATGAACATCGGTCGGAATTCGCCATGGTACAACGCCGTGGCCTTCGCCTTCGGGTCGAAGTTCAGCGTCATCTCTTCCTCCTCGCAATTCCGTGGCGACTATTACTCCCGCCGCCGACCTCAAACAAGGAAAGCTAAAGGGCGCTCGGACAATCAGATTGCGCGGACTTCCCGATCACGCCAGCCGCTAGAGCGTGATCCAGAAAAGTGGGAAACGGTTTTCGGAAAAGATCATGCTTCGACAAACGGCATCTAGAAAATCACCGGCATCTAGAAAAATCATCGCGAGTTGTCGGAGCGCGTCGCTGAAAGCTCAAGGAGGCAAGCCGATCATTGCCCACGGCGACCGCGATGCCGGCATTGCAGACGAGAGCGCAACAGGTAGTCGCCAGCCGCCACCCAGCGCTCACCCGTGGCCGGATCGATCGTGGCCGTTCCAGCCGGCTTCACCGTGACGCGCGCCGCTTCGCTGCAATCGCTGTTGGATGACTGCTCGCGGAAGCAAGATCGGTCGAGCGGCCTCGCGACTTGCAAACATTGACAGATTGAGCCGCAACCGACGGTGCCTGCATCGATCGAGCACGCCGGTCCGTCACTCCGGAAGTCCGGCCTTTCGGAAGCCATCGACGAAATGGTCGAGCGTGGCAGTGTCGCGGAACGGCTCCGTCTCGACCCAGTGACGGGTGGTGAAATGTGGGTTCGCGACGAGGAACAAGTCGACCTCGGCGCGCGCCTCGTCGATCCGGCCGAGTTGCGCAAGGCTTGCCGCAAGGAAACGGCGCGAGCTTGTCCGATACGTCTCGTCCCGGCGCGTCGTTTCGACGGCAGCTTCATAGTCGCGCGCCGCATATTGCGCCTGGCCGAGCGTCAGATAGTACCAGCTTGCCGGAAACGGGTTCAGCCGGAACGCCTTGCCGATATAGTCGAGGCCGTCCTCGACGCGCCCGGCCAAGACCGCGATGTCGGACAATGTCGCCCAGGCATCGGCCTCGTTCGGGTCGAGCTCGAACGCCTTGGCAAATCCCACATCCGCTTCGTCGAATCTGCGCTCATAGGCAAGCAGGTTAGCAAGCACCCAGTGGCAGCCGGCATCGTTGGGATCGATCGCCACAGCCTTGCGCGCCAGTTCCAGGGCAAGGCCGCGGGCAGGCTCAATGGGCTCTCCCCAATGCACCCATCCCATCCAGTGGTTCATGGCAAGCCAGCGATAGGCTTCGGCATAGTCCGGATCGAGCGCAAGCGCGCGCGTCAGCAACAGATGCGCTTCGCGCGCCGTCTCCGGCGAGACGTCGATCAGGTTGCGGGCTCGCACGCACAGATCGTAGGCCTCGAGATTTCGGGGCCGGTTGCGCGGCAGCGGCGCGCGCAGCCGGCCAAGCAGCGCCTCGACGATCTTGGCCGTCACCTCGTCCTGAACGGCAAAGATATCTTCCAGGCCGCGATCGAAGCGGTCTGCCCACAAATGCTCGCCGCTCAGCGCGTCGACCAGCTGGGCGTTGATGCGCACGCGCCCGGCGGCGCGTCTGGCGCTGCCCTCCAAGAGATAGCGCACGCCAAGTTCCCTGGCGACCTCGCGCACATCCACCGCCTTGCCCTTGTAGGCAAAGGTCGAGTTGCGCGCGATGACGAACAGGCCGCCGATCCTCGACAGGTCGGTGATCAGGTCTTCGGTCAACCCGTCGGCGAAGGCTTCCTGCTCGGGGTCGTTGCTGAAATTGGCAAAGGGCAGCACGGCTATCGACGGTTTGGCGGGCAGCGGCAAAGCCTGTCGCTTATCGTCGCCGAGCTGTTCGATGGCGCCGGCGAAGCGATAGCCGACGCGCGGAACGGTCGATATCCATTCTCCGCCGTTCGTGGTCGGACCCAGCAGCTTGCGCAATTGCGCAATCTGGACGGTGAGGTTGCCTTCCTCAACGGCGGTGCCTGGCCATGCCGCATCCATCAACTCGGCCTTGGCCACGATCTCGCCGGGCCGGGCGACGAGCGCCGCCAGCAGCTGCAGTCCGCGGTGGCCGGCGGCGACGGGAACTTGGTCCCGAAGGAGCGTTCCCGCACCCGGATCAAGCACGAACGGACCAAAGGCAAAGCGCGATCCCTGCATAACGCGCATCTATAGAGCAATTCCAGGAAAGGTGTGAAGGCGGTTTTCCCACGGGAAAGCGCGGCGGAGCGCTTCACGGACGTATGGCGTCAAAACAAAGAGTTGAGCACCTCGCCGTTTCCATGAAACGGCGAGGTGCTCTAGCCAGTTTGGAACTTTTGAGAACTATTTGGCCGGGCTTAATTACGGCGCCGTCCGCATGCGGCAGAGTTCAACCTCTTGCAAGCCTTGGGCTGTCGCCCGTTAAACCGAATGGAGGTTGCCATGAACGATACCCTTGCTTCTGCTCGTGCAGCCTGGCCAGAAAAGGCGGTGTCGCCTCGCCCGCATCTGACAAGCCCGCGGGGCATGATCGCGGCCTGGCGCGAGCGGATACGCTTTCGCTGGGACCTCAAGCAGATGGCGGAGGCCAATCCGCACCTGATCGACGATATCGGTCTGACCAGACGCCAGGTCGAGGCCGAAATCGTAAAACGCTTCTGGCAAGTGTGAGTTGATGTCGCGGATAAGACCCGACCGCCTGTTTGGGCGTGCCGCGGCACTTTGCCGGCATTTGCCCTTGCCGGAACGTGCCGATCCTGCTTCGAAGTCGGCATGAGCGCCGAAGACGCGACGTCACCGCCGGAGAACCACATCGCATGGGCCGCGATGGCCGGCATCATCGCGACAGTTACGGTGTTCGCCATAGCACAGGGGCTGACGTATCCGCTGCTCAGCTTCATCCTGGAACGGCAAGGGACGACACCGGGCCTTATCGGCCTCTCGGCCGCGATGACGCCTCTGGGTTTCATTATATCGTCGCTCTTCACGCCGGCGCTGGTCCGGCGGGTGGGCGCGGCGCGCTTTGCGGTTGTGTGTTCGATCCTGGCAGCAACCGTCCTGATCGCGATTGCCTGGACGCAGGATGTATGGGCCTGGATGCCGTTGCGCTTCCTGCTCGGCTTCTTTGCCAATCCGCTTTACGTGATCAGTGAAACCTGGCTGGTCTCGATCACACCCGCCGCACGCCGAGGCCGCATCATGGGCCTATACTCCTCCATCGTTTCCGCCGGCTTTGGCCTCGGCCCGCTGTCGCTAGGCTTGGTCGGCACGCAAGGATGGCCACCCTTCATCATCGGCAGCGCGGCCTTCCTTGTCTGCGGCCTGATCGTGCTTGCCGTCGCGCCGCGCCTGCCCGACATGCCGCGTGAGGGCGAAGCGGTGTCGGTCGGCGGCTTCTTCGCGCTGGCGCCGCTGCTCTTGTTCGCAGTCTTCACGGCTGCCGCCTTCGAGCAAGTCCTGCTCTCGCTGTTCGCGGTCTATGGTGCCGCGCTCGGCAGCACTGAGCAGCGCATCGCTTCGCTCATCACCTGTTTCATCGCCGGCAATGCCGTGCTGCAGGTCGTGCTTGGGCGCGCCGCCGAACGGTTTGGCTCGAAGCCGACGATGCTGTTCTGTGTCCTGGCTTGCCTGGCCGGTTGTTTGCTGTTGCCGTTGCTCTTCGCTACATGGCTTGTCTGGCCGCTCTTCTTCGTCTGGGGCGGCGTCTCGTTCGGGATCTACACGCTGTCGCTGATCCAGCTCGGCGAGCGTTTCACCGGTCAAGCCTTGATCGCCGGCAATGCCGCCTTCGCGTTCGTATGGGGCACAGGCGGCATCGTCGGCTCCCCCGTGGCAGGGCTGGCGATGCAACTGACCGGACATCAGGGACTGCCGTCGTCGCTTGGCCTGCTGTGCTGTGTACTGGTGGTGTTTCTGCTGGCGGAGCTACGGCGGGTTTGACCGCGTTCAGGCGTAAGGCGTGCCTGCCAATGCGGCCTTCAGGCCGATGCTGCCCTTGTCGACAAGAGCGAGAAAGGCCGAACTCGCCTGGTCGCCGTCCTGCGTTTCTCGAAACGTCCGATCCGCCTCGATGAACGCCACGGCCGCCAGGCGGGTGTCGGGGTCTGCAGCTTACGCCCGCCGCCTTCGGATAGTGCCACCATTAGGATATCCCAGCTCGTCGCGTTCGCTCTCGCTCGCGCCGACGCCGGCCCAGTGTTTCCGGACCAGCAATGTCTTCAGCTGCCATGTCTTCAAACCTCGATGTCAGGCGAAAACGCGGCCGCCGTAGAACTCGGCGGCCGCCAGTGGCGACGCTATATTCGCCCGAGAACAACCAGAATGATCACGATGATCAGCACCAGCCCGAGGCCACCGCCGCCATAGTAACCAGTGCCGTAAAACGGGCCGCCGCCGAGGCCGCTGAAGCCGCCGAGCAACGCGATGATCAGGATGATAATTAGAATGGTACCCAGGCCCATATGCCGTCTCCTTCGCTGCCGCGCCGTTCACGGCGCCGCTCGAAGAACTAAACTCCCAGCAAGCCTTCCTGTTCCCCGGCGATTTTCATCCGACGGCTAAGGAACGAAAGCCATCATCACGGCGTTTGCTGAGGTTCAGGCGCAAGCTGAGCGTGCCATCGCGCGCGCTGGGCGGCGCGTAGAATTCAGAATTTACGCGGGATCGCCCTTAAGGCGGCCGGCGGCTCGTCCACCTGAACGCGCGGCAGGCGTGAGGCCGGGCTTACGCTGGAAGGCGAGCTGAAACGTGTCGACATCTGAAAGCCGAATTGGTCGACGACGAGTTTTGGCCCCTCACCATTTCCAGTCGAGCCGAACCGGCAGCAGCTCACGTCGCCTTGCCGGCCAGCGCGCCTATGTCTTCCTCGGCAATATCGTCGAACGATGCGTAGTTCATGTTGTAGAGCCTGGCATAGAGGCCCTTGGCCGCCATCAGCTGCTCGTGGTTGCCGCTTTCGACGATCTCGCCGTTCTGCAGCACGATGATGCGGTCGGCGCCGCGTATGGTCGCCAGCCGATGGGCGATGACCAGGCCGGTGCGCCCCTCCAGCAGCGTGACCAGCGCCTTCTGGATCAGCATCTCGGTGTAGGAGTCGATGCTGGCCGTGGCTTCGTCGAGCACCAGGATCTTGGCATCCGCCACCAGGGCGCGTGCAAAGCTGATCAGCTGGCGCTGGCCGAGGGACAGATTGCCGCCGCGCTGTTCGAGCTCGGTGTCGTAGCCGTCAGGCAAATGCTCGATGAAGTCGTGCGCGCCAACGGCTTGCGCGGCGCGCACAACCTCTTCGCGGGTAGCCGATGTCTTGTGGTAGCGGATGTTCTCCAGCACCGTGCCGGAAAACAGGAACGGCTCCTGCAGCACCATCGCCACCTGATCGCCGAGCGAATCCTGCGTCACGTCGCGCACATCGTGGCCGCCGACCCGCACCTCGCCCGACCAGACATCATAGAAGCGGTGCACCAGCGCCATGCAGCTCGACTTGCCCGAACCGGTGGGGCCGACAAGCGCAACCGTCTCGCCCGGATTGACGCGGAAGGAGATGTTTTTCAGCACCGGCTGGTCCTGCCGGTAGCCGAAGGTGACGTTCCTGAACTCGACCGAACCGTCCATGTCGCGCGTCAGCGTCACCGCGCCCTGTCTGTCGCTGACATCGACCGGTACGTCCAGCACTTCGGAGATGCGTTGGCCCGACGCCATGGCGCGCTGCATGACCGAGTACTGCATGGTGAGCGAGCGGATCGGGTCGAAGAAGCGCTGGATATAGAACAGGAACGCCACCATGACGCCGATGTCGAGGCTGTGCGACAGCACCATCGAGCCGCCGACGACGATCACGGTTGCCATCGCAATGCCGGTCAGCGTGTCGACGATCGGCACCATCACCTGCGCATATTTGGCCGAGGTCAGGTGAGCCCTGAGATTGGCCAGCACCTTCTCGTCATAAAGGTCGAAATTGACGTGCTGGCGCTCCAGGCTCTGCACCGTGCGAACGCCATGGATGCCTTCGGCCAGCGCGCCATTGGCGATCGAGTTGGTCTCATGCGCGGCCATGAAGGCGACCTTGGCGCGCGGCAGCCAGAACAGGCGCACGATGAACAACGCCGGCATGGTCGACAGCGTCAGCAGACCGAGCCGGAAATCGAGCCACAAAAGCACGCTGACGATGCCGAACAGCAGCACGATGTCGCCCACCGACATCACCGAGGTCTCGAGGAATTCCTGCATGGAATTGACGTCGCCCTGCAGGCGCGACATCAACCGTCCCACTTCGGTCTTGTCCATGAAGCTCAGCGACACACGCTGCAGATGGCTGAACATGGCGCGGCGCAAATCCGACAGCACATTCTCGGCCACCTTGCCGACGACACTTTCCTGGACATAGCTGGCGCCATAGTTGATCAGGATGATCAGAGCGAAGGCGCCGATCGCCCAGTTCATCACCGAGCGGTCGGCCTTGCCCGCGGCCATGCCGTGGTCGATGGCGTAACGGATGACCAGCGGGATCGCCAATTGCGTCAGCGTGAACACCAGCACGGCGGCAACCGAGATGAAGATCCGGCCCTGATACGGTTTCACGAAGCTCCAGATGCGGCGCACGATACGCGGATCGTAGACCTTGCCGAAGACCTCTTCCTCGTCGCGGTGCGAACCGACAACGGCCCTGGTGGGCCGCCGGCTGGTGTCTTCCTTCTGGTCGTCGTTCTGTGTCGACATCATGCGGCTCCCACCGCCACCGGCAAATCGTCGTCCGACCGCAGCTGCAGGTCGTAAAGCGCGCGGTAGCGTCCGCCGAGCGCCAGCAATTCCTGGTGCGTGCCGCGCTCGGCGATGCGGCCATTCTCGACGAACAGGATCTGGTCGGCATGCATCAGCGAGCTCAGCCGGTGCGAGATGATCAGCGTCACGCGGTCCTTGGCGAAACGCTTCATCGCGGTGCGGATTCGCTGCTCGGTGCCGGCGTCGACAGCCGCGGTGGAATCGTCGAAGACCAGCACCGAAGGCCGCAGCATCAGGGTGCGGGCGATGGTCAGGCGCTGCCGCTGGCCGCCGGAAAGCGATGACCCGCGCTCGCCCACGACCGTGGTGTAGCCGGCCGGAAGCCCGATGATGTAATTGTGCAGCTGGGCGTATTCAGCCGCCTGCCCGATGCGGGTCTCGCGCGCCCACGGATTGCCATAGGCGATGTTGTTTTCGATCGAGGTGGTGAACAGGAAGGCGTCCTGCTGCACGACGCCGACCGCCTTGCGCAGCGATTGCAGCGTGACCTCGCGTATATCCTGCCCGTCGATGGTGATCGCGCCTGACCTCACATCGTAGAAGCGCGGGATCAGATGCGCGATGGTCGACTTGCCGCTGCCCGGCGGGCCGACAATGCCGACGGTCTCGCCGGACCTGGCCTCGAAGGAAATGCCCGACAGCGCCGGCCGGCCGCCGGCGCCCGCGTAGCGGAAGCCGACATTGTCGAAGCGCAGCACGCCTTCGCTGACCACGAGATCCTTGGCATCGGGCGCATCCTCGATGTCAAGTTCGGCGTCGAGCAGCTCGAACAGCCTTGTGCCGCAGGTCGAGGCGCGGGCGAACGAGTTGACCATCAGCCCGAGCTGGCGCACCGGCATCTGCAGGATGGTCATGAAGGTGAGGAACTGCGCCAGCGTGCCGACGCTGATCTGGCCCGCGATCACCTTCTGGCCACCGAACCACAGCACCAGGCCCATGGCCGCCAGGAAGGAAAAATTCATGGCGCTGGTGTTGGAGACGCGGATGTCGACGCGCTGGTCGGCAAGCTCCAGCGCCGACTTCTTGGCGCGGTCGAATTTTTCCAGCTCATGCCGCTGCGCCGCAAAGGCGCGCACGACGCGGATTCCGCCGAGGTTCTCGTCCATCACCCGGCTCAGCACCGACAGCCGCTCCTGCAGCGTCAGCCAGGTGCTGCGCAGCCTGAGCTGTGTGACCGAGGAGCGCCAGGCGACGAACGGCACGAAACTCAGACTGAGCAGCCCGAGCTCGAGATCGGTGCTGATCAGGAGATAGGAGCCGACGCCGATCAGCACGCCGAGCAGCACCACGCGCAATATGCCGGTGGAAAAGAACATGCGCACGCCGTCGAGGTCGAGCAGGCCAAGCGTGATCAGGTCGCCGGTATGCACCCGGTCATGGAAGGAAAAGCTCAGCCGCTGGATCTTTTCGTAGAAAGCCAGGCGCAGCTCATAGCCGGTGCGGTGGCCGACGGCCTCGCCGTAATAATTCTGCGCCATCGTGAAGAGGCCGCGCAGGATGCTGACGACGAGCAAGGTGATCGCCGTCGTCCACAGCGCCTGCTCAGCCGCCGCGCCGCCGCCTCCAGCCATCACGCCTTGCGCCTGGTCGATGGCGTGGCCCAGCAGGCGCGGGATGAACAGCTGCAGCGTCGCGGCGATGAAAGTCGAGGCGATGGTGATCGCAACTTGCCAAGGATGGCGCAGCGTCATGCGCACGATGCGCAGCAGCGTGCTGAGGCCCTTGCCCCAGGACGCCTCCGCCACATGGGCAAACGATTTGCCGCGCTTCGCCGCGCCGCTGGTTGCGTCCCTTGCCAAGGAAATATCCAATCCGGTCCGGACATTAGCCCAGACGAATGAAAACAGACTCAGTTTCAGATACCGCGATGGTACGCCTCGATTTTGACCGTTCAAGGGCCAATGGCGGTATCGCACTGTGCCTGAAAGGGGCTGATCGTCCGCGACCGCTTAAGCCCGTGTCGGCGTTAGAGGCGGCAGGCTCGTCACTTTAGGCCGATTGAAAAGATGCGAGCATGTGGGTTGCGCCAACCGCCATCATGCGTGACCTCGGCCAATGTGATCGGCTGCGGGACCGAGCGCAGTGAGCAGCGCCTTGCCGCTTTCCAGCGTCGCATTCTCATGCGGCGCGCGCAGGTTGAGCCAGCGTTTGTCGCCGGAGCGCACCGCCAGCACGGCCTTCATTGCCGGGATCAGGCCTGCATCCTGGATCACCTTGCGGAACGCCCTGATCGCGGCGTCCGCTTCCGTGACGTCTTGGCCAGCGATCGTCGCGTCGTAGAGGGCGCGGATGGCCGCAGCGTTGAGATTGACGGTCGCGGAGATACAGCCCGCAGCACCACTGGCGAGCCCCTTGGTCAGTTGCGCCTCCGAGCTGGGGAACACCGCGACGTCGGGTGCGGCGGCAATCACCGCCGCCGTGTTGTTCCAGTCGCCGGCGCTATCCTTGTAGGCGACGACCGTCTCTGGAAACGCCGCGCTCAACCGGGCGGTCAGGGCAGGGCTTACCGGCACGCCGGAGTTCTGCGGGATGTGGTAGAGAATCATCTTCAGCGCCGGGTTGGCCACCCGTTCGATCAGCTCGCTGTAGTAGCGCGCCTGGCCTTCATCCCCGGCGGCCGTGTAGAAGAATGATGGCAGCACCATCACGCCGGCGCAGCCGAGGCCGACCGCGTGCTTCGAAAGTTCGACGGTTTCGGGGAGTGCGGTGACGCCGGTGCCGGGCATCATGCGCGCCGGCGAAATGCCGGCCTCGATCAGCCATTCCAGCGCCTGCATGCGCTCATTGAGCGAGAGCGACAGTGCCTCGCCCGTGGTGCCGAACGGCGACAGGAAATGCGCGCCCTGGCCCAGCACCCATTTGGCGTGTGAGATCCACAAGTCACGAGCAATCCGGCCGTCATTTTCGAACGGTGTCAGGATCGGGGCGATGGTTCCTTGCGGGCGGGTCATGTCGGTCCTTCCATCGGTGCTGGAAATCAGCTTGGCATAGAGCATACGTACGATGCGATCTGCCAGAGGCGATCTCTTGGGCCACCGCGCCGGCCGTGGGAAAACTTGCGGGTCATTGCCGCGAAATTCTGGCCCTTCGGTCTGCCGCAACCTGATGACGCCGGCGTCAATGGGTTGCAAATGGACCGGGGTTGCAAATGGACCAGGGTTGCAAGTGGACCAGCCAAGCCCGAAATGTCGAACAGAGACAGATCCGGAAACGGCATGCACCCACGATTGCTCAAGACCTTCCTCGCCGTGGCGCGGCACCGTAATATCACCCGTGCAGCGCGGGAGGTTCATCTGGCGCAGTCGAGCGTCAGCGACCAGATCCAGTCGCTGGAAAGCGAACTTGGCGTCGTCCTCTTCATCCGCTCGCGCCACGGCCTCGACCTGACGACGGCCGGCGACGCGCTGAAACCTTATGCGGAAGAGATTCTGCAACTGGCGGAGGAGGCGCGTATTGCGGTCGAGGCAACGACGGGAATGACCGCCGGAACGGTTACGGTCGGCGCGCTGGAGACGATTGCCACTGTCAAACTTCCGCAATGGCTGGCGGCCTTTCAAGGCGACCACCCGGAGATCGGTCTGCGGCTCAAAATCGCCGGCAGCGATGCCCTGCTGCGGCAGCTCGAAGAAGGCGAGATCGACGTCGCCTTCTGTTTCGACAAGGGCGGTCTGGATGAACGCCTGGCCAGGCGCACGATATCGGCCGAGCCGCTGGTCCTTGTCGCATCAGCTGAGCATGCGGCCGCATCGCGACAGAACGACCTAGCCGCGCTCGCCGCGATGCGTTTCGTGGTGACGGAAACCGGATGCGTCTACCGGCATCTGTTCGACACTGCCTTTGCCGAGATTGCAGCGCCAGAACTTGCCGCCGAAGTCGGCAGCATCGGCGCCATTGCGGGCCTGGTGGCGACTGGTGTCGGCATGGGCCTGGTGCCGCGGCTGGCCGTTGCCGACGCGCTCGATCGCGGCGAGATCGTCGAATTGCCGTGGCCGGGGTCGGCCCGCACGGCGTCGCTGGTCATGGTCTGGCGCCGCCGGCGGGTTCAGCCGCCGGCGCTGAAACTGCTGCTGGCGGCCGCGGCCAGGAATTTCGCTGCGCTCAGATCAGCCGATGACCGCCCTCGACATGCAGAACCGTCCCTGTCGTAAAACCGTTGCCCATCAGAAAGGCGATGGCATCGGCAATGTCGTCCGGCTGTCCGACGCGGCCGACCGGCAGGCGCCTGGCCATTGCATCGAGCGTCTCGTCCTTCTTGTCGCCGGCCACAAAACTCCAGATCGGCGTGTCGACCCAGCCCGGCGAGACGGCGTTGACACGGACCGGCGCCAGCTCGACCGCCAGCGCCCGCACCAACCCTTCCAGCGCAGCGTTGACAGCGGCAACGACCGAGCCGCGCGCCGCCGGCCGGTAGGCGGCGATGCCTGAGGTGAAGGTGATGGAGCCGTTGGCCGAAAGCTGCGGCGCGCCATGCTTGGCGAGCAGCAGCGGCCCGTAGAATTTGCTTTCGACGACCCGCTGCGCCGCCTTCAGGTCGACTGAAGGCAATAGCTCATAGGCGCCTTCGATATCGGCGGCGGTGCTGACGATATGGTCGAGCCGGCCAATTCGCTTGAACAGGTCAGCGACCTGATCCTCCCTGGCGATATCGGCCGCGACGGCGCTCAAAGCGGAAGGGTTCTGCAGCGCCTCGCCGGCACGCTTGAGCCTGGCTTCACTGCGGCTGACTATGATGACTTCGGCGCCTGAGTCCAGGCACCGCCTTGCCAACGCCAGCCCCATTCCGGAGCTGCCGCCAATGATAGCGATTTTCGATTTTGCGATGTCTGCCATGTTTCCGTTCCTGTCCTGAACCGCTCCGGCGAGAGTCGCAGACCGGCGGCAGGAGTGGAAACGGAAGAAAGCGATAGTGCCATCGGAGACTCCGATGGCACTATCGTCGATAGGAACCGACGCGGGCCACTCCGTCGAGTGGCCCACCTGTCAATAGAAGTGCGCTCAATAGCCGACCGTAAAGCGCTGCTTGATATGCGCCGGCTTTTCGATCTCGTCGGCCATGACGATGGCGTAGTCCTCGAAGGAAATGCTGCTGCCCTTGTCGGACGTCAGCAGCGTGTCCTTGCCGATGCGGTATTTGCCGGTCCGCTCGCCGGCGACGAACAGCGCCGAAGGCGACAGCAAGGTCCAGTCGAGATCGTCGACCGTCCGTAGCGTGTCGAGGAAGTCGGCGCCCTTCTGCGCCTCGGCCTTGTAGATATCAGGGAAGGTCGGCGTGTCGACCAGGCGCTTGCCGGGCGCAACCTCAAGGCTGCCGGCGCCGCCGACGACGAGGTAGCGTTTGACGCCGGAAGCACGCACGGCTGCGATAAGCGTATCGGGATCGCTGTCGAGGAAATGAACCGAGGAGATCACCGCGTCATGCCCCTTGATCAGGGCGGCAAGGCCATCCTTGTCGAAGACGTCGCCCTTCTTGGCAGTCACGCCCGGAAGTGCCGCGATCTTGTCTGGATGCCGGGCAATGGCGGTGACGCTGTGACCGCGATCGGAGAGTTCCTTAAGCAGGCGCGAGCCGACCTGGCCGGACGCGCCGATAAGTGCGATTTTCATGGGGATTTTCCTTTCGTCTGGGGAGAATTTCGTCTGGGGAGAATTTCTGGGCCTACGCCGCCTCGATGTGAGCGACGAGATTGTCGTAGCTGCCGAACAGCGCGTTGGCGCCGATCAGGCGCGGCGCCGTTTGGCCGATCACCGCGAGCGCGGGAACGCCATTGACATGCAGCCGCTGGAACAACATCCGCCCGCGGCTGACCAGGTCGTCATGCTTCGCCAGAAACGGCTGCGTCGGCGCTTTCAAAAGCTTTGCCGCGTCGCTCATGCCGGCGTCGGTCAGTACCGAGGCGACGCCGTCAACCGTCACAATATCGCGACCGTCGACATAGCGGGCATGCTGGATCGCCTTCAGTGCCGCAAGTTCCTGGCGCCAGTCGTCCAGCCCGGCGGCGTTGATGCCCATGGTGGCAGCGGAAGAATCGAGCAAGGTGCCGCTGACATTGAGCACATTGTCGAGATAGGCCTGGCTGAAGCGCTGTCCGCTCAGCCGCGCGATGCGCTGGTCATTGTCCCAGGCGTGGGCGGCAAAACCTGCATCCAGCGGCCGCGCGCCGGCACCGGAGAAAAGCCCCACCGGCAGCAGTTGGAGCGCGGTCCCGCCGGCGGCCAGTCGATCCAGCATCGGCGTGGCGCCATAGCACCAGCCGCAGAGCGGGTCGAAAAGATAGGTTAGGGTTGCATTGGTCATGGCGGCCTCATTCTGTTGCCCGATAGATGACAGCTGGACCGCTTGCGAAAAATAGCGATCAATCATACAAACTGTCTGATAAAATCAGACAATGAGCGGCCTGTGACCGAACTCCTCAATCTCAACCGGCTCGTTTACTTCGCCACCGTGGTGGAGACCGGCTCGTTCACGGCCGCTGCCGACCGTCTCGATGTTGCCAAGGCTGTGGTCAGCCATCAGGTCGGCAAGCTCGAAGAAGAGCTTGGCGCTACGCTGTTGCGGCGCACGACCCGGCGCGTGACGGCGACCGAAGAGGGTCGTCTGTTCTATGACCGGACCGCGATCATCCTGCGCGAGGCGGAGGCAGCCTATGGCGACATTTCGCAGCGCGCGGCGCAGCCGACGGGGACGCTGCGGCTGACGGCGCCGCTCGACTATGGCGAGAAGGTCGTGGCGCCGACCATCGCCGCCTATCTCAGAAAATATCCGAAAATGCGGGTCGAGACGATCTTCGACGATGCGGTCAGCAACCTGGTCGACGAGCAGATCGATCTCGGCATCCGCGTCGGCTGGCTTGCCGATTCCAGCAATCTGGCACGGCGGCTGGGCAGCCTGCAGCAATTCGTCGTCGCCAGCCCGGAACTGGCCGCCAGGCTGCCTGGGGAAGCCAGCCCCAGGCAGGCGAAGTCGCTGCCCTGGGTCGGCAACGCCCAGTTGCGCGGGGTCGGCCAATGGCTGTTCTCGAGGGGCACGGAAACGGTGCTGGCCGAACTCAACCCCGTCGTCAGCTGCGACAAGACACCAGGCGTGCTGTCCTGCGTGCTGGCCGGCATCGGCCTCGGCATCTTTCCGGATTACAGTGTCGCCGACGACATTGCGCGCGGCCGGCTGGTGCGGGTGTTCGCGGACTGGACCTTGCCGTCCGGTGGCATCCATGCCGTCTTCCCGCCGGCGCGCTTCAGGCCGGCCAAGGTGCGCGCTTTCGTCGACCTCCTGGTTGCAGCCGAACGGCGGCGCGCGCGCAGTGCGGGCTGATCTCGGCACCGGCCGGCAATGCCGGCGAGGGAACCTTTGTTCGGCAGGCGCTTTTGGATATGCTGCGATTCCGAACCGTCAGAAGGGGTACTGCCGATGACCACCAAGATCTTTGCGACCTGCATGCTCGCTCTCGCTGTCGGCTGCAGCCTGTCCACAGCGGCTGTCGCCAAAGACAAGCATCGCCATCGTCAGCCAGAACCCGAACGCTACGTCCCCGCCCATCGCGACCTCATCTACGCCCTGTTCGGCGGCCCGCGCTACTATGACAAAATGCTGATCACCACGGCGGCCGGCCCGTGCTCTTACGACCGGGTCGGGCCGGACGCGAATGCGCTGAACAAGGTCAACGATCACCATTGCGGAAAGTAGATTGTCCCAAAGGCGGGGTCCTGCGTCCCAGGGTTACCGGATGACGGCCGCCGCGAACACGATAGAGACAGTCGATGACCGCTGGTGAGAAATGGTCTCCGTCCGAAAAGAAAGTCGCCCGCACTGCCTATGACGCAGCGCTGAAGGTGGCGCTCGACAAGACGTTGGCTGAACTCAAGAGCAGGGCCCACGTTGCGGCAACGCCTTCCGAAATATGGGATGTCGAAGACTTTCTGCGGCAGCAGCGACGGAAGATCGACCAGATGTTCGACTATCGCTATTCACAGCTAATACAGGTCTTCGCCAATCTCATCCGGCAAGGCTATCTCGAGGAGAATCTCCTTGTTGGCTTGTCGGAAGACAAGCGGCAAACGATCCGAAAATACGCCAGCTGGAATCGCGAAGGGTAGGGGTCCTCTTCGGGGACCTTGGCGCTGCATTCAAACTGGACCATTCACCATCTTCGCGCGCGCCGCGCAGCTCGAGTTCAGCCATGGCGTGCCTCCGTGGCATCGGCTGTCGCGCCTCTGTCCTTGTCGTCCTGCGCCATCGCCAGCGGCGCACCCGGTTCGCCTTCCCACAGGATCAGGCTGGCGGCGCCGATCAGCCCGGCCCGGTCGCCGAGTTCAGCCTGCACGATCGGCACGTCGCGATAGGCCGGCATCGCCCGCTGCTGGATGACCGCTCTGATCGACGGTGCCAGAAGGTCGAACCCGTTGGAAAGGCCGCCTCCCATGACAATCAGATCGGGCGAATAGAGATGAAGCAGGTTGGTGAAGCCGATGCCCAGCCATTGTGCTTCCGCCTCGATCAGGTCGAGAGCGTTGGCGTCGCCGGCCTTGGCAGCCTCTACGACATGCCTGGCCGAGACGTCGCCGTCATTTGACAGCCGTCGTAAGAGCGAGCCGTCGCCCGGCGCGGCCAGTCGCGTGGCGCGGCGGCCGAGCGCGGTTCCGGAGGCAACGGCCTCGAAGCAGCCGATGGCGCCGCAAAAGCAGCGGTCGCCTTCACCGGTGATGGTCATGTGGCCGATCTCGGCCGCCAGTCCGCGCCTGCCGTGATAGATGTGGCCATCGGCGACGACGCCGCCGCCAATGCCGGTCGATACGGTCACGAACACCAGCGATCCGCTGCCACGTCCGGCGCCAAAACGCCATTCGCCGAGCGCCGCCGCATTGGCGTCATTCTCCAGCCGCACCGGCAAGCCGAAATGCTGCCCCAGAATGTCGATCAGCGGCACGTCGTGCCAGCCGGCCAGCGTCGGCGGCGCAATCACGATCCCCGCCTTGGGGTCGAGCGGTCCCGGTGCTCCGACGCCGATGCCGGCGACCTTTGCCTGCGGGTGTTCCTTGAGGAGCGTGCCTGCCAAAGCGACGATCTGGCTGATCACCGCCTCCGATCCCGCACCGGCAAGCGTCGACGCTGAAGCATGAGCGACGATACGGCCATCGCTTTCGACCAGCGCACCGCGCAGCGCCGTGCCACCGAGATCGAAGGCGAGCGCAAGCTTGGTCATCAGGCGGCGACCTCCAGCCCGTGCAGCCAGGCCATGCGCCGGGGAAGGTCGGGATCGCCGAAGGCCAGCGAGCCCAGCACCACGGTTTCCGCACCTGCGGCGCGCAGCAGCGGCACGGTCTCGTGGCGGATGCCGCCATCGGCGGCGAGCATGATGTCGGCCTCGCGGCCGGCTTTGCGCATCAGCGCGCGCGCCTCGATCAGGCGCGGACACGCTTGATCGGACAGGCTCTGGCCCTTGACGCCGATGGAAGTGCCGAGCAGCGTCACGAACGCCACTTCCGGCAGGAACGGCGTGACGGCCGCGACCGGTGTTTCCAGCCGCAGCACCACGCCGGCCTCGGCCCCGAGTTCACGCGCCAGTTTCACGGCACGCAGACCGGTCTCGCCGTTTTCGGCGTGCACACTGATCAGGTCGGCGCCGGCCTCGATGAACTGGCGCGTCTGTTCCTCGACGATCTCGGCTTCGACCATCAAATGGACATGGATAGGCTTTGCGGTGAGCTTGGCGATGTGCGCCACCAGATCCGGGAAGAACAGGAAGCCAGGGGTGAAGCGGGCATCGGCGACGTCGATATGATGGACATCGGCATGGGTCTCGATGCGCTTCAAATCGCGCTCCATATTGGCGAGGTCGGCCGACCACAGCGAAAACTCGCCGATAAGCCGGTTGCGCGGCAGAGCGGCAATTGCGGCGGGGCCGGACAGGGGCTTGTTCGTCGTCATCGTCTCAGGCTCCGTAGCCGCGCATTGTCTGGCGGTTGGTTTTGACGGCGCCGGCAGGGTCGGCGGCGGCCGTTTCGGACTCTTCCTCCAGCACCAGCCAGCCGTTGAAATTGGGTGCAGCACCAGCGATCTCGATCACCTTCGCCGTGTCACAGACGCCCTTGCCGAGCATCGCCCAGGTTCCATTCGCGTCGACATCCTTCAGATGCACATAGCGGATGCGGTCGCGATAAGTGGTGAGCGTATCCGCCATGTCCTGGCCACCGCGCAAGATGTGGCCGGTGTCGGGCACCCAGCCCACCAGCGAGGCGTCGAGCAGCCCGAAGATGCGGTCGTAGTCGGCGCGGTCGAACAGCAGCGTGTTGTGATGCGAGCTTGGATGCACCGCGACCTGGACGCCGGCCTCGCGCCCGAGCTCGCCGGCTTTGTTGTAGACCTCGGCGGCGATGGCAAACTTGTCGTCGCGCGGCCCGTCGGAAACGATCGTGGCCGAGCCCATCGACACCAGCGCGCCGGGAAAGGCGGCGGCGAAGTCGATCCAGCGTTTGGCGGTCTCCAGGTCGGCGCCGATCTCATCCCTGAGCGTGAAACCGCTCTTGGAGCCGAAGGCGAAGGAGACGAGCGTCAGCCCGGATGACTTCAGCGCGGCGGCGAACTCCGCTGGCTTGGCGGCATAGCGGCCGATCATCGTGTCGGTGATCTCGATGCCGGCATAGCCGCCATCGGCGATCGCCTTGAGCAGATCGTCCGGGCCGCCGGCAAAACGGTCGCCGAGCATTTCCCAGGTAAAGGTCTGGCAACCGACTTCCAGGTCTTTCACGGTCATCCTTTCATTCCTTGATTCCACCTCCGTTGGAGGGACATCCTACTTGACCGACCCTGCGGTCATGCCGGCGAGGAAGAACCTCTGGGCAACCAGGTAGATGACCAGGAGCGGCAGCGAGCCGAGCACGCTCATCGCCATCATCTGGTTCCATTCGAATGCGTGTTGCCCCATCAACAACTGGATGCCGATCGGGACGGTGCGCATGGACGTCGACTTCGTCAGTGTCAGCGCAAAGAGAAATTCGTTCCAGCACAACAGGAAGGTGTAGACCGACGTCGCCACGATACCAGGCAGTGAAATCGGCACGATCACCCGCCACAGTGCGGTCCAACTGGTGCCGCCGTCGACAGCCACCGCTTCATCGAGGTCGCGGGGCAAGGTGTTCAGATATCCCGTCATCAGCAGGATCGCATAGGGCAGCGTAAACACCAGATAGGTCAGGATCAGCGCGACATAGGTGTCGAAGATGCCATACGAGACGACAAGCCCGAAGAAGGGGATCAAAAGCGTGATCGGCGGGATCGTCTGCGTGCTGATGATGAGAGTGTTGAGGCTGCCCTTGCCGCGGAAATTGAAACGGCTGAACCCATAGGCCGCCAGCAAGGCGATCAGCACCGTCAGCACGGTCACCGCTCCGGCCACGAAGTAGCTGTTGAAGAAGAAGCGCAGCTTTACCGGGTCGCCCAGGATGGCCGCATACGCTTCCAGCGTGAAGGCCTTCGGCAGGACGGTTGGTGGCAGGGCGAAGATTTCGGTATTCGACTTGAACGAGCTGCTCAGCATCCAGTAGATCGGGAAGGCCGCGAAAAAGAGCCCTGCGGCAAGCGCGACATGGAGCGCGGCGGTGATCAGCCTGTCTTTGGGCGTGTGCATTTTCCTCATGTGACTACCGAGCCTTTTGATAGCGGATGTAGAACAGCGTCAGGCCGAGAGAGATCAGCAGGATGACCACGGCGCTCGCCGAGGCCTGCGACAGGTTGTAGCTCGAAAACGCCAGCTTGTACGTGTAGGTGCTCAGGACCTCGGTCGAGTAGATCGGACCGCCACCCGTCGTTATCCAGATCAATGGAAAGACCTGCATGGTCCAGATGAAGTCGAGCAGCGAGATGCTGATGATGATCGGCATCAGCTGCGGAATGGTGATGAAGATCAGCTTCTGGTAGGCCTTCGCGCCGTCGATATCGGCGGCCTCGTAGAAATCCTTGGGAATGCCCTGCAAGCCTGCGAGCAGGCTGACCATGAAAAGCGGGTAGCCCGCCCAGATATTGGCGAAGGTGACGGCGTGCAGCGCGGTCGCGGGCGAGGAAAACCACTCGACCTTGGAACCGATGATGCCCATCTGCATGAGAACACTGTTCACGACACCATTCGGCTCAAGCAGAAGGCGCCAGATCACCGCGATAATCACCGCGGTGAACAGCCAGGGCAGTATGTACAGCACGCGCAGGATGTTGCGCAGCGTCGGATTGATGCGGTCGCTGTTCAGCATGAGTGCGAAGAGCATGCCGATGGTCATATGGAAGACGACACTCATGCAGGTGAAGTAGAGCGTGTGCCACAGCGAGGCCCAGAACACCGGATCGGCAAAGATCGCCTGGTAGTGTTTCAGTCCGGCAAAGGACGGGTCGCGACGCAGCACCGCGCTGTTCTGGAACGAATAGCCAATCACCGTCACCATCGGCAGCAGCATCAGAAGGCCGATTATGAGGAGCGATGGTGACAGATAGAGATAGGGTGCGACCGCTCGTTTCAGTCGATGGTGGGAGCGCTTCTGCCCGGTCATGTGCGACCTCTGGGATGTGCCTTCAGGAGGAAGGTGCGCTTCAAAAACAGGTCCATCTCAAATTGCCGATCCGTTGTTGACGGGTGGCCTGGCCGAGGCCGGGCCACCCGGTGGAAGATAGCAAACGGGCAATGGGCCGCTCAGAATTTCGCCATCCAGCCCTTTTGAGCGTTGGTTGCGGCTTGTTCCGGAGACTGCTCGCCGGCAAGCATCTTCTGAGCCTCCACGTCGAACTGGGTCATCAGGTCTTCAGCCACCGGCAGGCCCGTGAACTCGTTGGCGAGATAGCCGGTCTTGAAGATTTCGAAAGCCTTGGCGAAAGCCTTGTCCGAGGTCACGAAATCGGGCTTGGCGTTGACGTTCCCCGGGAAGGCGTTTGCAAGCGACACGAGCTTGGCATTCACCTTTTCACTCATCAGATATTGGACGAGCTTCCAGGCTTCATCCTGATGTTTCGAGGCGGCAGAGATGCCGATGCCCCAGGAGGCATAGGGAAGGCCGCGCTTGCCGCTGTAGTCCGCCACGACTGGGACCGGGATGAGGTCGAAGTTCAGCTTGGGATTGCGTTTGCGGATGAGATTCACATGCGCGAGCGAGTCGATCATCATTCCGACCCGATCGTTGACGAATTCCTCGACCTTTTCCTGCTCGGTCTTGGTGGCAATGCCGGGCGAGATGACGCCGGCGTCGTTCAGCGATTTGACGAAAGTGAGCATATCGACGACCGGCTTGCCCTCGAGAGCCGGCTTGCCTTCAACCATCATCGATTGACCCGAGGCCCAGACCCACGACATCAGGTCGTTCTGGACACCGGACGGCGTTTGCAGCGACAGCGGCAGCACCCAACCATACTGGTTCTTGTCGGCATGGGTCATCTTCTTGGCGGCTTCGAGAAACTCCGCGCGGGTCGACGGCAGCTTGGTCACGCCTGCCTGGGCGGCGAGGTCCAGATTGACGAAGACCGGATAGACGAACGAAGCCACGGGAAACATCACCGCCTTGCCGTCCACCTTGATGATATCCGCGACCTGGGTCTTGTCGAACCCGCTCGCATCCATCATCGGGTTCATGTCGGCCAGCGCACCCTGCGCGTTCAGATTGTTCACCCAGGCGCCGTCGAGACCGACGACGTCGCTGAGCGTTCCGGTTGCGGCGCCGACCGAGATCTGGTCTCGCGTGGTCGCATAGGGACCGCTGACCAGCGTCACCTTGATGCCGGGGTTTGCAGCCTCGAAGTCGTTCATGATTGCCCTGAGCGATCCCGCCGGCAATTCGGGCTCCCACCATTGGGTGAATTCCAGCGTCGTGTCCGCCATGGCGCCGGTTGCACCAAGCAACCATGCGACCGCGGCTATTTTCAGCATCGCGGGTCGTATCCGAAACATCATTTTCTCCTCCTTCTTCAAGATCGGCCGCACAATGCGGACGATCGTCTGTTCATTCAGAAGCCTTCTTGTATCTTCCGCAGGCACCTCGCTCCCGCCCGCGGTCTTCCGCAGATCTTCAGATCGCCAGATGCGTTTCGGGATCGAAGAAATGGAACTTGGCATCATCCACGGCCAACCGGATTTCCGAGCCGGAGCGGACGGCGCTGATCGGCTCGAACCTCGCCACCGCGTTCGACGCCAGGCCGAAATCGTCCACCGCATCCGGATCGCCGGAGTCCACCCGGACCGCGTCGATGTTCATGTGGACGATCTGTTCGGAGCCGAGTTCCTCGATCGAGGTCACCCTGGCCGGTATCGTCTGATACTTGCGACCGGATTCAAGGCTGCTGTCATAAAGATCCTCCGGTCTGATCCCGAACACGACCTTGCGCCCCGCATACGACCTCAAGGCCGGCCTGCGCACGAAGGCTGCATCCTGCAGCCGGACGGCGAAGTCGCGAAAAGCGAGCTCGCCGCCCTTCAGGGTCGCCTCGAAAAGGTTCATCGAAGGAGAGCCGATGAAGCCGGCAACGAAGGCGTTAACCGGCGATTCATAGAGCCTCTTGGGTGTGTCGACCTGCTGCAGCACACCGCCTTTCAACACCGCGACTCTGTCGCCCATCGTCATCGCTTCGATCTGATCGTGGGTCACGTAAATGGTCGTGACGCCGAGCTGCTTTTGCAGGCTGGTGATTTCGGCGCGCATTTGCACACGCAGTTTCGCATCCAGATTGGAAAGCGGCTCGTCCATGAGAAAGGCGGCCGGCTCGCGCACCATGGCGCGGCCCATGGCAACCCGTTGACGCTGCCCGCCTGACAGGTTCGCGGGTTTGCTGTCCAGCAAAGACGTCAGCTGAAGAGTTTTGGCGATCTCGTCCACGCGCTTCTTGCGCTCGGCCTTCGGCTTGCCTGCCAGCCGCATCGAAAAGGCGATGTTTTCGGATACCGTCATATGCGGGTAGAGCGCGTAGCTCTGGAACACCATCGCGATGTCGCGGTCCTTGGGCGGCATGTCGACGACGTCGACCCCGCCGATCCGAAGGCTGCCGCTGGTGATGTCTTCCAACCCCGCGATCATTCGCAACGCCGTGGATTTGCCGCAGCCGGAAGGCCCGACGAGGATCAAGAACTCGCCGTCCTTGACCGACAGGTTCAACTGGTCGATTGCGCGAAAACTGTTCCCGTAGGTTTTGCAGATCTTCTCAAGAATGACTTCTGCCATATTCCTCCCTCCACAAGTATAAGCCCTGATTTTTTATGATTCTCCTGGGCTTGTGTTCGCCTGCGAAATGTTTCGTCGGATCGTTTCAGGTCATGCTCCAGCATCCACATGCGCATTTTTCAGGTCGACTGCTGACGGCGCGTTCGCCGATGCCAGGAGTTGCGTGACCTGGTCCCCGGTCGGAAGCGCCTCGCGCCCGCCACGCCCCGTTATCGAAACGGCCGCCGCCGCGGCCGCGAATGCCACCCGGCCCGCGGTGTCGGCTCCGCGCGTCAACGCATAGGCATAGGCGCCATGAAAGCAGTCACCCGCGCCTGTGGAGTCGACGACCGCAACCCGGTGCGGGGGCAGGTGCCAGAGACCTGTCTCTTCACGGCCGCGATAGTACACACCCCTGCCGCCATCGGTCAGAACCACCGCGGACCGCGACGGCAACCACAAGGCATCGAGCATCTCGGTGGGCGATCGGCGCCCCGTGGCAGTCTGCGCAAAGCTAAGTGGCAAAATGAGATGGTCGCAGAGCGCGATCAGCCGCTCCGTGGCGGGGCCGCTGCTCCATTCGATATCGCCGAGGATCGCAAGGCCGAGATCGCGAGCCCGAGCCACGACATCCAGCGACCCGGTCGCATAGCTATCGACGATCAGGACGGTTGCGCGGCTGAGGATATCGTCCGGAAAGTCCGGAGCGGTGCCCAGCATCGCATCGTCGTCATACGCGATGAACCTTTCCCCGTCCGAGCCGACGGTGATCCGCGAGTGCACCGGGCGCGCGTCGGGATGGCGCGGCGCGAATGCGGTTTCAATACCGCTCGCCACGAGATCGAGCTGCACCGCGTCGTCCGCGGCACTGGCCAGCCATCCGACGAACCCGGCGGTTCCGCCGAGCCGCGCGACGGCGGCCAGCGCCGTCGCGACATTTCCCCCGAAGGCGCGGGTACTTTGCAGAACCTTACCCTTGCCCGCCGACAATGGCTGATCGACGTAGACTATGTCGTCGATCGCAATAGCGCCGAAGCCGAGGATTGAGGGGATGGTGGGCATCGTTCAGGCGCCCGCCTTCGCCAGGGCGTCTTGCGCCGAAAGGCCGTCATGGATGACGCCGCGAAAGGCAAGCGCTGCCTTCTCCGGATCGCCGTGCCCCCAGAGATTGCGGCCGACCACGGCGCCGTGCGCGCCGGCACGGATGGCGTCCGCCGTCTGCTGAAGCGCGCCGAGCAGCGTATCGGTCTTTGGACCGCCCGCGATGACAACCGGCACCGGGCAGGTCCGGACGGTCTCCCGGAACGACTCGAAATCGCCGGTGTAGCCGATCTTGATCACGTCGACGCCGGACTCGTAACCGATGCGCGCCGCATAGGCGATCTCGTCGGGGGTGAAGACGATCTTTGCTCCGTCGGTGAAATCGCGAGGGTAGATATGCGCCACCACAGGCATGCCGTAGCGGGCCGCCGCATTCACCGAATCGGTCAGCCAGCGTATGTATTTGCCCTCCGTCGCGCCGCGCACCGGAATGGCCACGGCCAACGCATCGGCCCCCGCGCGCACCGCGTCCTCGGGCGTTGCGATCAACTCGCTGATGCGATCGTCCGCAGTGAAGCAGCCCGCCTGAATCACCAGGGAAGCTTTGCCCGCATATTGCGGCCACAGATGGCGCGCGGTGCCAGGCTGGATGCTGACGTAGTCGGGTTTGCCCGCCATGACGCGTGCGAGCGCACCCGGCAGGTCGGCAAGGCCGCCTTTGCGCACGTCGCCATAGCCGACGAAGTGGTCGACCGCGCCGCCAAAAAGGTTCCCCGATGGATGCGAGAAGAGGCGCGCGAGGCGCACCTTGGTTCCTAGGCTCATGAGTCCAAAATTCCCTGATCGGTTGATTTAAAAATGCTCGATCCAGTGTTTCCGAAAGCAAAAAGAAAAACAATCTTTCGAAAGCTTTCGAATCTGCATATTTCCGGTAAGGTGAGCCGAGGCCGGCGCGATTGCTCGGCGCAGGCAGGCAAGGGCAGGGCAATGTTGTCGGAGCAGAGACGCCAATCGATCCTGGGCGAGGTGCAACGCAGCGGACAGGTTCGCATCAAGGACCTGTCGGACGGGTTTGGCGTGTCGGAGGTCACGGTGCGCTCCGACCTCGAAATACTGGACCGCAAGGGACTGCTGACCAAGACCCGTGGAGGAGCGGTGACCCGGACCACCGATTCGACGACGGCCGCGTTCGCGCGGCGGATGCAAACGAACCTCGACGCAAAGAAGCGCATCGCCCGGGCGGCGCTCGACCTTTTCGAGGACAACCAGTCGATCATCTTCGACGGTGGCTCGACCTTGATGCAGCTTGCCATGCAGTTACCGCCGCTCAGCAATGTCGTGGTCGCGGCCACGGCCATGAATATCGTGCAGCATCTTATGCATCGTCCCGGGCTCGACGTTCATATGATCGGCGGCCGGGTCTATCCCGACACGGTGAGCACGCTGATCACCGATGCCGATACGGCTCTCGGCGGCCTGGTAGCGCATCAGGTCTTTGTTGGAGCGCATGCGATAGACTCGTCACTGGATGTGGTCGACGTGAACGAAGACATGGCGCGAACGAAGCGAAACCTCGTTCGCATGGCCCGGCGCGTTGTCCTGCTCGCCGATTCGAGCAAATGGGGCGTCAGCGGGACGTCCAAGGCATTTTCGCTGTCGGCCGTCGATGTGGTGATCACCGACGATGGCCTGCCCGGTCCAATACGCAGCGAGCTTGATAGGATCGGGGCCAAGGTGATCTATGCCTGAACCCATCCCGGTCTCTGATGCGCGACGGAAAGCGCGCATGATCCACGGGCTTCGCAGCGGCCGTCGGCCGTTTTTCATGCCGGTCATGTTCTCCTCCTCACGCTGGCGGCCTCCCAGTGCACGCCAGAATTCTCATAACTCTATAAAAACTTTACGCGCGTCAATATTTAAAGTCCTGTATAGCGGATTGCGGGGGGTCGTGGAACTGCAACGGTTGCGCAGCATGCCCTTGGCTTCGGAGGAAAGCTGGAAATGCACGGAAAATCAGAGACAAAGCTCGGCATCGGTGTCATCGGCTGCGGCAACATCTCGATGACCTATCTGCGCAATGCAGCGCTCTTTGGTGGTGTCGAGCTACGCGCCTGCGCCGACATTTCCGCTGACATGGCCGAGCTGCGCGCCAGGGAATACGGCATCCGCGCCCTCGGCGTTGACGCGCTGCTGGCCGACCCCAATATCGACCTCGTGCTGAACCTGACAATCCCCGCGGCGCATTTCGATATTTCGTTCTCGGCGCTTTCGGCGGGCAAGCACGTCTTCACCGAAAAGCCGTTGGCAACCTCCGCCGCCGACGGCCGCCGGCTTGTCGCCGAGGCGGCCAGGCGCGGCCTGCTGATCGGCTCGGCGCCGGACACATTCCTGGGCGCCGCCGGCCGCCGCGCTCGCCGGCTGATGGATGACGGCGCCATCGGCAAGCCGGTGACCGGTACCGCCTTCATGATGGGACGCGGCATGGAGCACTGGCATCCCAATCCGCAATTCTACTATCAGCCCGGTGGCGGCCCGGTCTTCGATATGGGTCCCTATTACCTGACCATGCTGGTCAATCTGCTCGGCCCGGTCGAGCGCGTCATGGCGATGGCTACACGCGGCCAGGAGGAGAGGCTGATCACGGCCGACGGGCCGTTCAAGAACACAACATTCAAGGTCGGCACGCCGACCAACATAATGTCGCTGCTCGAATTCCGCTCGGGCGCCACCGTCACCTTCGGCGCCTCCTGGGACGTGTTCAAACACTCCAACCATCCGATCGAACTGCACGGCACCGAAGGCTCAATGAGACTGCCCGATCCCGACACGTTTGGCGGCACCGTTTCGCTGTCGGCGCGTGGCGCCGACTGGGCCGATTTCGCCAGCGAGAGCGAACTCTATGGCGACCGCAACTGGCCCTATTCCGCGCCCGACCGCGCCAATCACCGCATGCTCGGCGTCGCCGATCTGGCGCGCGCGCTGGCCGCGGGCAGAAAGCCGCGCGCCTCCGGTGAGCTGGCGCTGCATGTGCTTGAGATCATGGAGGCGATCCTGGCTTCGGGCGAAAGCCGTGGCTCGGTTGCCGTCAACGGCACGGTCGACCAGCCGCCGCTGCTTGGCGAAGACGAAGCGGCAACCCTGCTTGCCTGACGGAGGTTCGCCCGTGACGCCATCGCCACCGTCCCCGTCGCCCCTAGATCCGGAGGCCCGGCATGTGCTCGAGCTCGGCAGCCAGGCCGGCGCGCCGCCGTTCGAAACGGGAACGCCTGAGCAGGCGCGCCGCGCCTACAATGAAGGCTTCCCGACCCTGCAAGGCGAGCGCGAGCTGGTCGCGTCGATCAGCGATCGCATCATTGCAGGACCCGGCGGTCCGCTGAGGCTCAGGATCTATCGCGGGCAGGGCGCGCCTTCGGCAGGCGCTCCGGCGCTGCTCTATCTCCATGGCGGCGGCTGGGTAATCGGCAATCTCGACTCGCATGACGAGATCTGCCGCTGGTTCGCCAACGAGGCAGTCGCTGTCGTCGTTTCCGTCGACTACCGGCTGGCGCCGGAACACAAATTCCCGGCGGCAATAGAGGATTGCCGCGCAACGCTCAACTTCATGCAAAGCGCGGCGGACGAACTCGGCATCGAGGCTGCCAGCATTGCGGTTGCCGGCGACAGCGCCGGCGGCAATCTCGCTACGGTGCTCGGCCTGCTCACGCGGGGGGACAAAAATCCGCCGGCAGCGCAGCTGCTGTTTTATCCCAACACCGATGCCGGGCAGACGACGGACAGCTATCGCCGCTTCGCCATAGGCTTTGGCCTGACCGCCTCGACCATGGCCTGGTTCCGCGACCATTATGTCCGCAATGCCGCCGACATCGGCGACTGGCGTACCTCACCGCTGAAGGCGGAAAGCCTCGCCGGTGCGCCGCCCACCTTCATCGCCATCGCCGGTCACGACATCCTCGCCGACGAAGGCGAGGCCTATGCCAGGCGTCTGCAGCAGGCTGGCGTGCCGGTCGTGCTGGAACACTGGCCCGGTCAGATCCACGGCTTCGTCTCGATGGGCCGTCACGGCCCGGCAGCGAGACAGGCGGTTGCCGCCGCCATTGCCGCGTGGCGAAGCTTCGATCCTGCCTTTGGAAAGGCTCAAGCGGACTGACGCATCACCAGGGCGGCGTCGAGGCTGACCTTCGGCGCGACGTTTGCCGTATCCTCGTTGAGCAAAGCGAGCAGTGTCTCGACGCTGCGCCCCGCCATGGCGGCAAAATCCTGCGCGATGGTGGTCAGTGCGGGGCAGGTGTAGCGGCTCAGCGGATGGTCGTCATGGGCGGCGATACGCAGGTCGCAATCGGCCTTGCGGCCGATCTTCAGCCCTTTCGCGAAGGCTGCCGCCATCACGCCGAAAGCCAGGCGGTCATTCGCACACAGTATGGTCTTGCCGGGCAGACCTCCGGTCTTGCCGGGCAGACCCCCGGTCTTGCCCGGCAGGCCGCTGGCCCCGAGCATCTGTTCCATCTGCTTGTAGCCGATGCGCTCGAAATCCCATGTGTAGTCTCGGGTGTTGCCGATAACCACCGGCTCCTGGCCAAGTTGACGCATCGCGGCGACGTAACTGTTCAGGCGCTCCGGCGAATTGTGATTGACATGCGGGATGTCGAAATAGACCGGGGCGTCGCCGGAGCGGCAGAGATAGTCGACGATGGTCGAGACGCTCTGGGCATTGTTGTTGCCGACAAAGGGCGTGCCGCCTTCAAGATAGGTGTCGAAATAGACGACCGGCATTGTCTGGGTCAGCTTCTCCAGCGTGCGCCGGTCCGAGCGCAAGCCGAGCGGCGCGATCAGCGCGCCCGAAACTTTCAGCGACAGGATGGTACGTGTCGCCTCCATTTCGAGCTCGGTTGAGCCATGCGAGGAGATGACGATCGGCCAGTAGCCCTCGTCGCGCAGCCTGAGCTCGATGCGGCTGACCATTTCGGAATAGAAGGGATCGGTGACCGTCGGTACGACAATGCCGATGGCGCGGGTGCGCTTGCGGTTGAGGTTGCGGGCAAACAGATTGGGCTGGTAGTCGGACGACCGCAACGCCTCTTCGATGCGCTTGCGCGTTGCCGGCTTGACGCTGGTCGGATCGTCGAAATATTTCGACAGCGTCGGCCTGGAGACGCCGCAGGAGCGGGCGAAATCCTCCATCGTCTTGTGCGTCATTGGCATTCAATCCTCGTCTGGCACGCGCCAGAACCTCGGTCATCCCTTGACGCTGCCCACGGTCCTGCAGCCGGCGCGTCCGCCACGCAACGGCAGACGAAATTTACAGGAAACGTCAGTGGGTTCAACGCGCAATGACAGATTATACCGTGCGTAAATTTGTTCAATTGACGCGAAAATTGTCGCGCATCAAAGTCTCGGTCACAAAGAGCGCTGAAAAGTCCAGGCACCATGACACAACAGATCGATCGGCTTCTTTCCCAGCTATATCGTCGGCTCGATGCCGCCGCGATTGTGATCTGCGATGCTATCGATCCGCGCTATGGCGACGACCTCTCCGGCAAGGGCGGCGGCCAGCCCGAACTGGTCTTGCGTCCGCGCAACGCCGCCGACGTCGCCGAAATCCTGCGCCTATGCAGTGGTATCGGCCAGAAGCTGGTCGTCCATGGCGGCCGCACCGGGCTGGCCGGCGGCGCGCGCGTGCAACCGGGCGAAGCGGTGCTGTCGCTGGAGCGCATGACCGCGGTCGAAGCGCCCGACGGCGCCGCGGCAACCATCATCGCGGAAGCCGGCGCGCCGCTGCAAATGGTGCAGGAAGCGGCCGATGCGTCCGGCCTGATGTTCGGCGTCGATATCGGCGCGCGCGGCACGGCGACGGTCGGCGGCAACATCGCCACCAATGCTGGCGGCATTCGCGTGCTGCGCTACGGCATGTACCGCGCCCAGGTGCTGGGGCTGGAGGCCGTGCTTGCCGACGGCTCGATCCTGACTTCGTTGCGTGGCCTGGCCAAGGACAATTCGGGATACGATCTCAACCAGCTTTTCATTGGCAGCGAAGGCACGCTGGGCGTGGTTACTCGCGCCTGCCTGCGGCTGCATCCCAAGCCCGCCACCGAGGTTGCCGCCTTTTGCGCACTTGGCTCGCTGGAGGCGGCGATTGCGTTGCTGGGGTTGCTCAAGCAGCGGCTCGGGCCCTTGCTTTCGGCCTATGAGGTAAACTTCTCGCCGCTCTACGGCGCCATGATTGCCGGCATGGCCGCGCCGGCGCCGCTGCCTGCCGGCGCGCCGGTTTATGTTTTGGCCGAGATCCAGGGCAACCAGGCCGAGCTGGACGGCGAGCGTTTCGCTTCGGTGCTGATGCAGGCGGTCGAGGACGGCATCGTCGCCGACGTGGTCGTCTCGCAGTCGCCGCGCGAATTCCGTGCGCTATGGGATGTGCGCGAAGAGGCCAACCGCTTCCTGTTTGCGATCGAGGGCATGATCGGCGTCGACATCAGCATCCCGTTGGCGACGATGGCGGGTTTCCTGCGCAACGCCGAAGCCGCGATCCACGCCGTCGACAGCCGCGCCGAGATCTACGTCTTCGGCCATCTCGGCGACGGCAATCTGCACTATCAGGTCGACACCACGGAACCGGCGGCCGCCTATGAGATCATCTATCGCGGCGTGGCGGCATGCGGTGGCGCCGTCTCGGCCGAGCACGGCATCGGCCTCGACAAGAAGAAATGGCTGAACCTCGTGCGCAGCGACGCCGAAATATCAGCCATGCGCCGGCTGAAGGTGGCGTTCGATCCGCACAACATTCTCAACCCAGGGCGGATTTTCGATATCATTTGATCGCCAGGAGAATCTAGCTTGCAACTGGCGAGAGCAGCGCGTGTAAGTCGACCGTTCTCATCTGCTCGACGCCGTCCAGAGTCATATTTCCCGCGACATAGACGATGATTGCCAGACCGAGCCAGCCGATCCAGCGATACCTGGCAAGCAGCGCCGCCACCAGCGTCGAGGCGACCGCCATCAGAACCACCGACAGGATGAGACCGAACACCAGCGCATTCATGTCGTGGGCGGCGGCGCCCGCCACGGCCAGCACATTGTCCAGCGACATCGAGACATCGGCGACGACGATCTGCAGGATCGCGGTGCGCAGCGCCTTGGCCGGCCGCGCCGTCGCAAGTGCTACGGCTTCAGTGTCGACGTCCTCGCCGTCGCCGGCCGAGCGCAACTCCTGGAACATGTTCCAGCACACCCAGAACAAAAGCATGCCGCCGACCAGCATGATCCCAGGAATTTCCAGCAGCTGCACCGCGATCACGGCAAAGACGATGCGGATCACCGCCGCCGCGGCAATGCCGGCGATGATCGCCTTCTGCCGCAACGCCTTGGCGAGGCCTGCGGCCGCCATGCCGATCACCACGACATTGTCGCCAGACAGCACAAGGTTGATGGTGATGACTTCCAGATAGGCGGCGACAGTCGTCTGGTCGAAACTCATAAAGCGGTCTCCCCGGAAGGCTCCGGCTGGTTGCGGGCGCATCGGACCGATGTCTGCGCAACGCGAAGACAGCTGATTTGAGTGCAGCCCGGTATTGAAACAAGACGCCAGCGCGGCCAATCGGTCCTCATCCACGGAATTCATCGCCGGTTCGTGATTTCCGACCAGAAATGCCCGTCCCAGAATGCCCATCATGGAAGGAAGACAAAAGCGTTCCGCTTGCCTATCAATATTGCCGACCAAAGGAGAGACGAGCATGAGCAAGACGGCACTGATTTTCTGGGGCGGATGGGAAGGCCACACGCCGGCTCGCAGCGCCGCTGTCGTCAGCGAGATATTGACGGGGCATGGCTTCGAAGTGCGGATAGAAGAGGGCACATCGGCGCTCGCCGATCCGCAGCTCCCGGCCATCGATCTGATCGTGCCGGTGATCACCATGTCGACGATCGATAAACCGGAGCTGCAAAACCTCACCGCCGCCGTCAGCGGCGGGACCGGCCTTGCCGGCTTCCATGGCACCATGGGCGACAGTTTTCGCAACGAACCGGCCTATCAGTTCATGACCGGCGGCCAATGGGTCGCGCACCCCGGCGACATCATCGACTACCGTGTCGACATCATCAGCGACGATCCGATCGTCAGGGGTATCGAGGGTTTCGCCTACCATTCCGAGCAGTATTACATGCATGTCGACCCGAGCAACGAGGTGCTGGCGACGACGACGTTCAGCGGTGAGCATCTCGACTTCATCGACGGCGTCGTCATGCCCGTGGTCTGGAAGCGCCGCTATGGCAAGGGCCGCGTCTTCTTCAGCGCGCTCGGCCACACCGCGGATGAGTTTTCCGTGCCGCAAATGCGCACCATTCTCGAGCGTGGGGTGCTGTGGGCCAGCCGATCGGCCTGATCCCGGGCTTGGCGTCAAGCTGAGCGCAGTGGGACGGATTGCTTATAGCGATCGTCCAGTTCCGCGAAGCGGCGCTCCCGACACTGCTGGGGGCGCGCTGGCGAAGGAATCGCCAATGCCATGACACTCGAGCCGTATCGTTCGACGGGCGGCTTTTCGGAGGACTGGATGGCGTCGGGATACGGGAAAGTAGAAGACTCTAATTCTCTCTGAATCCTCGATTGAGCGAGTCGCGAACCGGCGCCAGCATATAGTCGAGCAGTGTGTGCTCGCCAGTCAGGATCATCACTTCGGCAGGCATGCCGGGCGACAATTTTACGTCATGGAGGTTTGCGAGGTCAGCCATATCGACTTTGATCTTGGCGAGAAAATAGGGTTCTCCGGTCCTCTCGTCCGTCAGCCGGTCGGCCGATACCGAGGTGAGCAACCCGTGGATTTGCGGAAGATGCCGTGTTGGATAGGCTGACAGCACAACGCGTGCCGGCATGTCCGGATGCACCATGTCGATGTCCCGCGGCTTGATCCGTGAATCGATGACCAGGTTGGACTCATTCGGAACGATATCGAGGAGGGGCTGGCCGCTGGAAATCACGCCAGATTCAGTTGTGACACGCACGTTCATCACTGTTCCCGCGATCGGCGCGACAATGTCAGTCCTGGCCAGCACATCCTGACGCGAGGGTAACAGGCTCCGCAATTCGGCCAGATCGCCGCGCACCTTGCCAAGATCCTCGTTCGCTTTCTCACCATCCTGTTGCCGCAAATTGAGAAGCTGCAGCTCGGTCTCGCCGATCTGCTGTTCGTTGCGCGCGACCTGCGACCGGTTCGACGCCTGGCTCGCTCGGATGTCGGCCTGGGCACGCTGCAGCGCAAGGATCCGCGGCAGGCGCTCCAATCCCTTTTTGTACATTTCCTGTGCCGAAGCGATCTCGCGGTCGATCAGCCCCAGTTGCTCCTCCTCGGCTGCGATCACTTCCCTGGACCCGGTGATTTGCTCCTCTATCTGCCGTATCCGCTTGTTGAGGATCTGCTCGCGCCCCTCGCGAGTGGCAAGGCGGCTGCGAAGCAGTTCCTGCTCTTCAGCGGCCACTTTCTGCCCGGCCTGGTTGTCAGCCGATGTCAGTTCCTTGGGAAAAATGATCTGATCTTCTCCGGCAAGCTCCGCACCCAAGCGCGCTTCGACGGCCAGCAAGCGAATGTAGCGCTCATGCAGCTCGTCGTAGCGGCCCTGTGCATCGGTCGTCTTCATGCTTATCAGAACCTGGCCCGCTGTGACCTTGTCGCCATCCCGCACGTGGATCATCCCGATGATGCCGCCCTCCAGATGCTGAACGGTCTTCCGGTAGCCGTCCGGGCTGACGATGCCGGGGGCCACGATGGCGCTGGCCAGGAGGGCCACGTCTGACCAGAGGGCGATGCCGCCGACAAAGAACAGCGCGGAGAAATAGCCGAGTATACGCGCTGGACGCGTCCGGCGATTCAGGTCGCGCTTGCTATCGCGATATGCAGACGAACGCCGCCGGACAAGCCCGACAAGCACGAGCACGAACAGCGCGGTGGCGGTTGCAGCCAGCGCGGCGCGCGCCGGCACGTCCAGGCTGTCGAAACGGTTCGAAGCCGCCGCAGCTAGATCTCCAGCAGCGACAACTAACCTGTCCAGCACGTCACGCAGGCTGGCCATCAGCATGTCCATCATCTTCGACAGGTCGCTAAATCGGTCGCTCATGGCTCACTCCGCCGCCTTCAATTTTGCCGGAACGACGACGCTGGTCTTGTCTTGCCCGGACGACGGCACGGCAGTCGGTTTGCGGTGACCGCCCAGCGCGCCCAGCACCTCGTCGCGCGTGCCGAACATCTTAACGGTGCCGTCGTGCATGAAAACGACATGATCCGCCGTACGCAGCAGGTTCGTCTGGTGGCTGACGAGAATGACGGTGCAGCCCCGTTCCTTCAAATGGTGAAGAACATTGAACAGAGCCATTTCACCATCGCCGTCGAGGCCAGTGTTCGGTTCGTCGAGCACGACGAGCGCGGGATTGCCGAATAGCGCCCGGGCGAGAGCGATGCGCTGACGTTGGCCACGCGAGATTCGCGCCCCATGCGGCCCCACCTCCGTTTGATAGCCATTTGGCATCCGCAATATCGTCTCGTGGATACCTGCGGCCTGCGCCGCGGCGATCACTGCGGCACTATCGACATCGCGCAAGCGCGCAATGTTGTCGGCGATCGTTCCCGGAAACAGCTCGACCTGCTGCGGCAGGTAGCCGATGTGCATTCCAAGCTGGTCCGAAGGCCAACTCGCGAGCTCTGCGCCGTCCAGCCTTACATGACCGAGCGAAGGCCGCAACGTTCCCACCATGAGGCGGCAAAGTGTGGTCTTGCCGGAACCCGACGGACCAATCACGCCGCAGGTCTCGCCGGCCTCGACGTTGAAGGATACTTTGTTCATCAGGGCCTGCTGTGTACCCGGCGCATGGTAGTGTGCGTTCTCGAGCCTTAGCCGGCCTTGCGGGCGGGGTAAGGTCACTTCACCGCCCTGCCTAGAATTGGTGTCCGCGAACAGGCGCATGAGGTTGCGACGCGCGGTGCGAGCGGTAACCAGGCTGCGCCAGGCTCCGATCGAGCGTTCTATCGGCGCAAGCGCGCGGCTCAGCAGTACCGATGCCGCGATCATCGATCCGGCCGTCAGTTCGCCGCGCAAGACAAAGTAGGCGCCAAGTCCCAGCACGGCCACTTGCAGGGCCATGCGCAGCGAGCGCGACAGGCTCCCGATGCTGGTCGTGCGACCGAGAAGTTGCGCCTGGATGGTCATCAACGACTGCTGCTTTTCTTCCCAGCGCTGCAGCGCCGAGCCCGACATGCCGAGCGAGCGCAACGTCTCAGCGCCATCGATGTATTGGCCGGCCGCGACCTGGTTGCGACGCAGCTCTGCCGACGTTTCCTGGCTCCTGCGGCGGGTAAAGAAATCATTGGCGAGCGCGCCGCAGAACAAAAGGATCGCCCCGATGAGTCCGAGCACGCCCAGTGCTGGGTGCAGAAGCCACATGAACGCCAGGAAGACGGGCGTCCACGGCGCGTCGAGAAAGGTCAGCATGCTGTCGCCACCGACGAAACCGCGCAGGTCCGCTACGTCCTTCAGGCCGGCCTCGACGTTGCTACCCGCGAGGCGAGCCTCCATGGCTCGTTCGATCACCGGGACGTTCAACTGGTCGTCGAGCCATTGGCTGATATGGCCGAGGATCATGCGGCGGGCTTGTTCCAAAAGGCCATAGACGGCGATCGCGCCGATCACCGCCAGGGTGAGCCACACCAGCGTGTCGATCGACCCGCTCGACAGCACCCTGTCGTAGATCTGCAGCATGTAGACGGTGCTGGCGAGCATCAGGACGTTTGCAAGCAGGCTGAAGATGAGCAGGGCGGGCGCCTGGCGCCGGGCCAGATGCATTACCTCTTCGAACTGCGGTCTTGGCTGCGGCACGGCTCGCCCCCCATTGTGATGCTTTGGATTGTGCCGGCCGGGCGCCAGGAAAGGCGCCCGCCCGGTGTCGGGTCAGATGATGCCGTCCGGGGCGTCGACATGGACCGAGAACGTGTCGGTAAAGCTGTCATTGTCGCCGTCGACGAGATTGGCCGTGAAATCCAGGTCGAGCGGCGCCGGGTTGGACTCCTGCTCGAGCGAGAACTGAATCACGGGGATCTTGACGGTGCCCACGCCCATGATGAGCTGGACCGCCTCGATCTGCTTCGCGCCGCCGTCGATCTCGAAGTACTTCCCGCCCTCCGCGACGTCAGGAATGAGCGGGTCGTGGCGCGGGGCATTGCTGAGCATGCCCGCCGTCACGTCGGTAGGACCGCTGACGGTACCGTCCGTATAGTAGACGATGTAATAGAGGTCTTCCGTAGCCGGGTTGTAGCCGCCGACGGAGTTGTCGATATAGACCGTGACCTTATCCACGTCTTGCTGGGGATTGACCACGAAGCTCTCGTCGCCCGAGGTGATTGAGGTGCCGGCGAACAGCGGGGTACCCCCGCTCTTGCCGTCGAGGTTGTTGTTGTTGACGCCGATGCCCGAAGTCGACACGTTCATCTTCGATGAGCTGTTGATCAGGCTGGTGGCACCATACCCCTCCAGCGTTGCCTCGGTAGGGTCATTGTTGACCAGGTCTTCGATGTCGTTCGGGAAACTGCCCGCCCCATTCTCCAGGGGAGCGGTCACCAGATTGCTGAAGAAGATGACGTCACCGTCGTGACCGGTCGGCGGGAATTGCAGCGTCTGCACCGCGTCCGGACCGCCCGCCTTCAGCGAACCCTGTGTGGTGTCGAAGGTCGTGATCGTTCCGGGAGGGGTGTCGACGTCAAGGTCGTAAGTGCCGTTGACCGGATCGAAGGTCAGTGTGAAGTCCACGTCTTCAGCCGTGCCGTCGCCGTTGAAGTCATCGTGGATCGAGCCTGTGAAGGTGTAAGGGTCTGCCGCGTCCGGTGTCAGGGATAGGCCCGACGTTACCGTCGGGTTGGAGTCGATTGTATAATCGTCCAGCGTTACGCCCAGCAGGTTGAACCCGTCGGCGCCTGGGTCGTGCGTCCAGGTGCCATGGGCGCCACTGTCGTAGTCACCGGTTGCGTTCTCCACAGCAATTGCCGGCCCGGTGTCTTCGAAGGTGAAGGCACCGCCTATGTCGACCGAGGTGTGCGCGCTGTCGCCGTCGCCGTCGGTTGCGGTTGCGGTCAGGCTCACCAGGTTGGCGGCAAGGATGACCGGAGTGTCCGCCTCTACGGGATCGGTTGGATCGCCATGGACAACCGCACGCGACTGGTCGAGGGTCACGTTGCCGTCGGCATCGACCGAGATGCGGAACACCTCATCCGTGCCGGCAGTGCCGACGATGTCGCCGCCGACAACATTGAGAAGCACCTCAAGGCCGCTGAGCGTATCGAACACGCCGCTGGCGACGTTACTGCCGCCGCCGAGTACATCCAGCGTGTAGGTCACATCGTCGGTGGCCGCTGGTCCATCGACGCCAAAGTTCGGCGTGAACAGCGCCGCGAAGCTGGTCGAGTCGTCGGTAACGAAGTCCGAATCGCCGACCACCAGGGTCGGTACGTCATTGCCGGACGGCACGATCGATGGGCCGTCATCGTCGAAGTTGATCAAGGAGCCGACCTCTGCGCTGGCGACGTTGGTCTGATCTGTGCCGAAATGCACTTCCTTGACATCGAAATAGTCTTTTTGCTCGTCAATGTTCTTGATAGTGAAGCGGTCAAAGGTTGCGTCTGCGGTGAAATCGACCGTCACACCCTCGCCGACATTGTGAAGGATTACTCCCAGGTTGGTGTAATCAACCGTGATGCCCAGGGTGGCGGCATCCGTTACCACGCCGTTCAGCTTGAAAGTCACTGAGGCGATGTTGACTTCCGCATCGTTGTCATCACCCGGTAACGTGGCGCCTTTCGCGTTGTCATCATTGTTGTAGGCGTGGACCTCTATGTCAGCCACGGTATGGGTCGGAGTAGACTGCGAAATCGAGAAACCCGCGGTGGAGACGGTCTCGATGTGATCTGTGTAGTTCGGCGCGGTCGGCGTATTGGTAAAGTTCTTGCCGGCGCTCTGAGTGCCGCCGTTGATCAGGTCGATCTGAAGCTCACGGCCAAAGCGCACGTCTTGTGATGAGACGCCCAGGCCTTGCGTGCTGACATTGACTTCAGCCTGTACGCCATTGTCATGAGCCGTGACCAGGATCTTCTGCGTGCTCGCCGTGTCAGCGTCGAGGATATACCACTTGTTGTGTCCGGGAGGGGCGTCACCAAGCGAGCTAAAATTCAGGATGCTGGTCCCGGTGACCGAGGCGTAGACTAGCTGATCCAGATCGATTAGATCGACGTCCGCGTTGTCAGGGTCCGGATTCATCAATGCCACGTACTGGACCAGGTACAGGTCCGCGTCGCCGTCCAGCGCAAACGAGAAGGCGAGGGGATCGAGTAATGGATCGGGCTCGCCAACTGAGGTCGGGTCAGAGGTCCCAATGACGCCGATCACGACGTCTGCATTGTTCGGGTCCTGGAACAGCCAGACATAATTGCCATCGACCGTCCGGATGCCGGTGACCGCGCCGTCGGTGGGTGAAAACGCAGTTCCCGAAGAGTCCTGGGCGAGAACGACCGAGGTGATGGTCTCCCCTGGGTCCGCAGAGGCCACCACGAAGTCCTCCTTGAAGGCGACCTCCAGCGCGGTGCCAAGATTCAGCAGATATTGCAGCGTGGTGTTGGTGCTGTACAGCGGATCGGATGGGTCAATATCATTGTCCGTGAGGCCAGCGCTCTCATCGATGATGATGTCATGAGCTGTGATGTCGATTGCCATGGAGATTCTCCCCTTTTTGAACAACATCAAGAAAAGGGGTTCACCCCCACCCGATGTCGGATGCACCTACCCCAGGGCATCCGCCGGCGCACAGAATTGCGGCCGTTTATCCTCCATTGTGCCGCCGACGCAGAGGACGCGTCCATTCGCGGTTCGATAGTGTTATGGTGAATGCCCCTACCTGATCGAACGATATACATCCTTCGAAAGATCGAGCCGCGACAGGCGCTCGCGGGCAACCGCGTTGGTATGGATCGATCGATATGCCGTGGGTTTCCGGCCTTTTGTCGGCATCTTGTCGACGCAGCCTGCCTTGCCAGCTCGCCGAAGGTAGGATCAAAGCCCGCTTTTGTGACTTGGTCCCAGATGGTCGGAAGCTTCGCCAAAAGTCGCCCAGGCGAGTTCCGCCCTGCTGCCGAGGCGGAGCTTCTCGTAGACGTGATGCAGGTGCATCTTCACCGTGCCTTCGGATACATGCAGTCGCTGCGCAATGATCTTGTTGCGCAGGCCGCGTGAAACAAGGCCGGCGACTTCCGTCTCGCGTCCAGTAAGCTTTGGCGCGCGCTGAGGCAGCGATCTCGGCGTCAGCAGATGCTGGAGGATATGGTCGTCGACCCACTTTCGGCCGCCTGCCACTGCATTGGCGCATTCGACAAGGTAGCTGTGGCTGATGCCGTCCATCAGCAGGCCGTCGGCATCGAGCTTGGGGATTTCGTTGAAGTCGAATCCGCCGTTTGGCTGCAGGATGTAGATGATGCCCAAAGGGCTGCAGGTGGCTCTCAGCCTTGCGGAAAGGCCGGCCGTCTGCCGGTCCACACCATCCAACCCTATGATGACAAGATCGGGCCGGTGGCGCTCCACCAAGGGGAGAACCTCAATCGTGTGGTGGCATTCTGCGACAACGCTGTGTCCCGCCTTCCGCAAAACCCACTCCAGACCGGCGAGATACACCCCCCGCGGGTCCGCGACTACCAAGCTCGACATGGGAACACGTCCGTAAAAAACGCAACGAACTTTGTTTAATATGTCAAGAAACCAGAGCTTCGGTCGATTGTCAAGGAGTTGCTAATATTGTAGTATATTCAAGGCTATGAATGGCATTTTTTCTGCGTTCGACAGGCCCGCCGAAGCGCTCGTGATCGCGCAAGGCGCCTCTGGATTTGACGCCTGTTAAGCTGCCAGTGATGACGGATTTTTGAGCTGTCTTCTCCCCTTGGGCAGACAGGCGGAGCTACTCGCAAAGTCAAATCATATGTTCTATGCTCGCTGGCATCACTGCGTTCGACAGCCGTGATCGGAACTGAGGTCTGTTGTCGTGAGGCGGGGCATCAATGTTCGAGGTCGGCGGATTTTTTCGGCAACGAATGCCGTTCTCAAAGGGCCGGCGCATTGTCGGCGCCCTTGCTCTCGTCGCCGCTGTATTCGGGCTGTTGCTGCTCGCACCGGAAGTGGCGAATGCGCAGCCGAACTGGACGCTCGATCCGGCGAATTCGACACTCACCTATCAATCGGTGAAGAAGAACACCATTGTCGAAACCAACAAGATCAGGAACCTCTCGGGCACGCTGACATCGGATGGCGCCGCCAAGGTCACGTTCGACCTCAACTCGGTCGACACCGGCATCGACCTTCGCAATGTCCGCATGCGCTTCCTGTTCTTCGAAACCTTTAAATTCCCGACGGCGGAAGTGACGGCGAAAGTCGATCCCGCCGCTTTTGCCGATCTCGCCACCAAACGGCGCATGAGCGCGCATATCCCGTTTCGCCTGAGCCTGCACGGCGTCGACAAGGACCTTGAGGCCAATGTCGTGGTCACCATGATCACCGACAGCATGGTGTCGATCGCCTCGGAGGCGCCGGTCGCCGTGCATGCCGAGGATTTCGGCCTGTTGCCCAACATCGAAAAGCTCCAGCAGGCGGCCAATGTCAGCAGCATCGTCCCGACGGCTTCGGTGTCGTTCGACTTCGTCTTCACCGCTGACGGCGCCAAGCCTGCGGCCACGCCTGCCGTCGCGGCCGCAGCCCCAGCCGATGCCGGGCCGGTCGCCACAGATGCAGGCAAGACGTCCTTCAGCGACGATGAATGCCTGAACAGGTTCGAGGTGCTGTCGCGCACCGGCGCCGTCTATTTTCGCCCAGCCAGCGCTCGGCTCGATGAAAAGAGCCGCCCGCTGCTGGCCGAGGTGGTCGGCGTCGTCGGCAAATGTCCGAAACTGAAGGTCGAGGTTTCGGGCCATACCGATTCCGACGGCTCGCCGACGGCCAACAAGAACCTGTCGGAACGACGCGCCAAAGCGGTCGCCGACGCGATCATCGCTGCGGGCATTCCATCGGCGCAGATCACGGCTTCCGGCTATGGCGAGGAAAAGCCGGTGGCGCCGAACGATACGCCGAAGAACAAGGCGCTGAACCGGCGGATCGAGTTCTCCGCCACGCCGCTCTCCAACTGAGCCGGTCCTTAACTGAGAAGGCCCGTCAACCGAAAAGGAATCCGGTGCGTTTGGACATGATTGCAAGTTGCGGCAACTTCATGCGCGGCATCGGCCTCGCCGTGCTGGCGCTTGCGTTGACCATGACCATTACCATGACCGCGGCCAGTGCCGAACGCCGCATCGCCCTGGTGCTCGGCAATTCCCATTACCGGAACGCGCCGGTGCTGCCCAATCCGGTGAACGATGCGCAGGCAATGTCCGATCGCCTGAAGGGGCTGGGCTTCGAAATCGTCTCCGGCCTCGATCTCACCAAGGCGCAGACGCAGGAAAAGATCGCGCAATTCGCGCGGGAGGTGCGTGGCGCCGATATCGCGCTGTTCTTCTATGCCGGTCATGGCCTGCAGGTCTCGGGCACGAATTACCTGCTGCCTGTCGATGCGGCGCTGGAAGACGAGACCTCGCTCGACTTCGAAGCCGTGCAGGTGGACTTCATCCTGCGGCAGATGTCGCGCGAGACCAGCATCAGGCTGGTGTTCCTCGACGCCTGCCGCGACAACCCGCTCGCCGATGTGCTTGCCAAGGAGACTGGCGGCGACAGCACGGCAAGCAGCGGCCTTGCCGAAATACCGATCGAGAATGGCGGCGCCGGCACGCTGGTCGCCTTCGCTGCCAGTCCCAACCAGCTCGCCTATGACGGACCGGGCGAGCACTCGCCATTTTCGGCGGCGCTGCTTGCCCATATCGGCGAGGTCAACGTCTCGATCACCGAAGCGATGAACCGGGTTACGTCGGATGTGTTCAAGGCCACAGCCGGACGCCAGCAGCCCTGGGTCAACGTTTCGCTGACCACCGATGTCGTGCTTCACAAGGTCGATCTCAAGGCGCCGCTGATCGTCGGCGATTCCGGCGCGGCTGCGCCCGAAGGCGATACGCAGGCGCGCACCGGCGCGGCCGCCAATCCGCCGGGTACGGACGCCGGCGAGCAGGCGCTGGAACAGCTGCGTGAGGAAATTCCGAAGCTGGGCTCGGACGCGCCAGTCCTTTTCGACGTTCCGGTCAATTTCGGCGACCCGGCGATCGACGGCAAGAGCATCGCCCAACTCATCCAGGGCAAGCCGCACTTCAGTCCGGTCGAGGGCCTGGAAAAGTCCGTCTGGGACAACCAGTGCAGCAACTGTCATCAATGGACCGAGGAGCGGCTGTGCGACCAGGCCAAGACCTACGTCACCAATGATGTCTCGGTGTTGCGCCTGCAACACCCGCTGGGCACGCGCTTCAAGGTGGCACTCGGCAAATGGGCGCAAAACGGCTGCAAATGAGACCGCCAACAATGGGTTGGATCAGATTTCAATGAAATCTCATCACGATCCAGAGCAATCAGGCTCGGCGCAGCGCCTCGGTTTCGGCCAGATGGATGCCCATCTCGACAAAGGCGGTGAGCACGGAGAAACGGTCCGCCACCGCAACCCGCGCCAGTCCGGCCAGTATGCCGGCATTGACGGCATGCGCAGCCGGCAGCGGCCGCAGCCTCGACCCGTTGGCCTGCGCCGCCAGGCCATTGATATGCCGTTGCGCCGCGAGCGCGATCCAGCCGGCAGGCGTGTGCTGCTGCGTCATCGCCGCCCCGGCGACAGCCTCCCGGCGGCTTGCATTGTTGGGTTCGCCGACCCAGTCCTGGATCAGTGCCAGCGTTTCGAGGTCCTGCTCTTCGAGCAGTTCGGTCAGATGCCCCAGGCACTCATGGCCCCACCAGATTGCGGCCCGGTCAGGCAGCAGATAGGCGCAAAAGGTAATCGCTTCCTCGGGGATGCGCCCGGCCAACAGCCGCCGGCAGAACTCGAGCGAGGGTTGGTCGGTCGGAACAGCCGTCATGTCCCGGGCAACAGCCGTGTTCGCGGCGAAGAGATCGCGTGCGGTCTGGAATCGAAGCCCGTTGACCATCGCTGCTGTTATCCTCCCCCAGCCCTCACTCAACCCGCCTGCGAGGCGCGGGTCAAGTCTGTCGACCACCACATGTCCATGACGTTGTTCACAGACAAACGCCTCACGGTTTGGTATATTCCACAGCCGACCGTGATCTCGACAGATCATTGTCGAACAGGAAGAGTTGGCCCGGATCCATGGATCGGGCCTGAGTGAAAATCGGATGCTCGAAACGGGAGTAACCGTTATGCAGCGGCACATTTCAGTCTTGGCATTGGCGACCGTGCTTTTCTCGACTCACGTCTATGCCGACCCACTTCAGAAATCGGAAGACATTGTGAAGTTCTTTGCCGGCACGATCGATCACGGCGCGGCACGCGGGATTTGTGTCGGCACCGAGGACGAGTGCAAGAGCAAGACCGGCCAGAAAGAAAAGCCTCCGGAGAAGACCGGCCTCGATATGCTGATCAATTTCAGCCTGGATTCGTCCGAGCTCGACGCCAAGGCGCGCAGCGAACTCGACGAATTCGCCAAGGCGCTGAAGGACGATCGGCTGAGCAAGCTGTCCTTCGTCGTCGAAGGCTATACCGACGCATCCGGCTCGGCGACCTACAATGAGGGGCTGTCGCAGCGCAGGGCGCAATCGGTCACCGCCTTCCTCGAATCCAACGGCATCGAATCCACCCGCATCAAGGCGGTCGGTCTCGGCGAGGCCAATCCACGCAATCCCGATCCCTACGATCCCGTCAACCGGCGGGTCGAGATGCGGATCAAGGCGCAGTAGCTTCGCCGGCTGCGTCTTCCGGCCGTCGTCAAACACAACGCCGCGCGTCCAACGGACACGCGGCGTTTTTATTGTTTGACATGATCGATCAGTTCTTGAGCACGCCGCCGACCGCTACGCCGGTGCCGAAGATCAGCGCCTTGGTCAGGAAATCATTGTTGTCCCGCGGCGGCGGCTCATCCTCGCGCACGACCTCCCGGTTGCGCCTTTTCTGCACGAACTGCTGTTGTCGGCGCGGCTTCTGGGCGTACTGCTTCTTGCGTGGCTTTTCCGCCACCGGCTTCAGCGTGCGGGCCTTCTGCACCACCTGTTTTTTCGGCTTGTCCACGCCGGCCTGGTCGGCCTCATGCTTGGCACGCACGGCCTCCATCATCGGATCCGTCTGGATAACCAGGAACGCCAGTTGCTCGCGCGTCAGGAAAGTGGTCGGAGGCAGCCCGTTCCCCTCTTGCCAGTCGCCGATCGCTTGCCGGGTCTTGGCGCCGATATTGCCGTCGACGCGGCCAAGCTCGTTGCCCAGCGCCTCGACGCGCAATTGCAGGTCGATGCGGCCCTGGCGATCGAGACCGATCGCGTTCTCCGTCGCCTCGGTGCCCAGCACCTTCTTCATGTCGTCCGAAATGCCTACCGAGGTGCGCACGGCAGAACCCGAGTTCGCTTCTTCGGCAGCAAGCGCGGCGACTTCCCGTTCCTGGGCTTTCGGATCGTTCAGCGCATCGATGTTGAGCCGCGCCACCGTGGCGAAGCGGCCATTCGGGAACTGTTCGAGATAGGCTTCGTAGAATGGCGCGGTGTTGCGCTTCGAGGCCTCGTCCCAAAGCCGCTGCTCGACTTCCCACGAAGGCGGTTCGCTGGTGACGGGGGCAGGGGCGGGCGCTGTCGCGGCGTTCGCGTCATCGGCGGCCGGTTTTGCCACCGGCACGGCTTCGGCGGCCGGTTTGCCAAGGAAAACCTCGCGGCCCAGCGATGCGTTGTGCCATGGCCGCTGGCGGCCTTGCGTGGTCTCGGCCACTTCGCCGCGCACCCGCGTCAGCGCGCTCTGGATCTCGACGCCGGGTTCGGTCAGGTGCCTGGCGAGCGCGGTCGAGTAGGGGCTGTCGACGCCGTTGCCGTCAAAGGCGATGGCGCCCGGGTCGGTGGCATAGGCAATCAGGATGCCGCCGGTGCCGACGCCCTCTGATTTAGGGTCGATCGGCGCCAGGCCGGTGCCCAGCGCGGTGGAGCGGGTCTTCGGCATCGCGGCCGCCAGCGTCCGTGCCAGCGGATTGTCGCGGCAGGCATCGAGGATGATGACGCCGACCGCCGGGTCGGGCGGCAGTGCGGCCATGAAGTCGTCGATCTGGACGGTGCGGGTCTTGAGATAGGCAGGTGACGTCAGTTCGGCGTCGACCGGGATCAAAAAGTTCTTGCCGTCGACTTGCATGCCGTGGCCGGCATAGAAGATGACGGCGAGGTCGGCATCGTAGGACTGCTCGGTGAATTTGCTGATCAGGCTGTGCATGCCGGCATTGTCCTGGTCGACGCCCTCGATCACCTCGAAGCCCGCATTGCGCAGCGTCGATGCGATGAGATGCGCGTCATTGGCCGGATTGGGCAATTCGACGGCATGGACGTATTTGCTGTTGCCGATGACCAGCGCGACGCGTTTGACGCCACCGGCATCCGGCGCCGCCGCCTGGACGGTGCCAAGCGCGGTCAGCATTAACAGAAAAAATCCGCTCAAAAGGACGGCAAACGCTTTCATGGGATCGGCCCTCCGCCCCAATGGGGCGCGCTATTGATGGCTGCGCATGCTAGATTTCACCAGCGACTGTATCGCTTCTGCCAAAATGGCTCTTGGGCGTATGTGATCCCAGCCACAGTTTTGGTTCACAAGGACCCAAAAACCTTCCCAAATATCCGCAAACATACCATTCGCCGGCCTCAGAACCAATCGGCTTGGCGAAAGCCGGGGCGAACTGCCAGCTCTAGCCCGGCTCGAGCGCATTTTGGATCGAGCCGACCAGTGCCGTTATCGCCTGCTTGTATTTTTCGAACTCCGGCGATGTCTGGCGGACTTCCGTCGTCGTCGGCTGGCCCGCATCGGTGGTGGCGGGCGTCGGCAATTTGCGGCCCATCTTCCGTTCCGCCCAGTCGACGACGTAGCTGGCGGTCTTGCCGGTAAGAAATGGGTTGGCCTGGATAACGGACGATCCGAGCACGGCGCTCAACTGCGCCGATCCCGGCGACGCCAGCACCTGATGTGCGCCTTCCATGCCGAGGAAATGGCAGAGATAGAGCCGGCCGGCGGTAATCTGATGGCCGCGCGCCTTGAGATAGGCTTCGCCCTCGCGCGCCAGATTGCGCACCATCTCACGCGAGATGGTGGCGTCGTAGCGCAAAGCGAGCAGGTCTGCGGTCGACAGCGATCGCGCGAGTTCGGGACGATAGGTGTTCATCATCCGGATCCAGGTCTTGGATATGAACTGGCCGGCGCCTGTCGCCGAAGACAGCGGGTTCTTGGCCCGCGCGCTACCGCCCGATTCGACGTGGACGATACGGTCGGTCAGCGTTTCGACGGCGGGATCGCTGGAAGTGACGGCGATTGCAGCGGTCACTGTTCCGAGCGGATCGATCGCCTGACCGCTTTGATAGAGTTCGAAATGCAAATGTGGCCCGGTCGACAGGCCGGTGGTGCCGATATAGCCGATGATGTCGCCGGCCTTCACCTTGGTGCCGACACCGCTGGCAATGGCGAATTTCGACATATGCGCGTAGCGCGTCTCGCGGCCGCCGCCATGGGCGATCTTGACCACATTGCCGTAGCCGCCGCCGTCGCCCTGGAAGATGATCTCGCCGTCGAAGGCTGCGGCGATCGGGGTCCCCACGGGTGCTGCCCAGTCGACGCCTTTGTGGATGCGAACAACGCCCAGGATCGGATGCTTGCGCGGCCCGAAGGTCGACGTCATGACACCGTTGACCGGCGTCACCATGCCGTTGGCCACCGTCAGCGAGCGCACCTGGTCATCGCCCGAGACGCAGGAAAACTGGCCGTCGCCCTGCTGGAAAACGAAACAATCCAAGCTCTTTTGCGTGCCTTGTATACCGACATAGAGCACCCGTCCGTCGGTCTCGTTCTTGCCGCGCGGCGTCTGCGAATAGATCAGCACAAGGCGCTGGTCCTCGCTGGCGAAAGCATCCAGATCCTGTCCGCGCGACAGATACATAATGGCTTCGCCGATGATGCCGCTCGGCACATTGTTGCGGGCCGCCGTCGAATAGATCGCGTCGAGCAGGCGGTATTGCCGTTTCTGCGTGCCTTCGGTCTCGGCGCCCGAATAATTGAACAGGTCCTCGCGCACCCACGGGTCGACGCCCGACACGAAGGCACCGGCCGCGTTGCGTGTCAGCGTGCCGACAAAGACGTTCCTGGCGTAGATCGAGACCTGCATCAGCGACATCGTCGTGGTCTCGCGCGTCGGCCTAAAGCCGCGCATCGCCACGACATAGCCAGGCTGCAGGCCGTTCTTGTCGAACAGCGCCTTCAGCGCCTCGCCGGCAAGCTTTGCGTCGTCGGCGGAAAAATGCGCATCGAGCGCCACGCTGTCCAGGCTGCGGTCGTTGAGGATTTTCACGAAAATGTCCTGGGTCGCCTCGAAGCGCTGGTATTCCGAGCTGACGGTGGCAACGCTGGTGTTGTTTTCGACCGCTGTCTTCTGAAAGGCGGGGAGTGCTGCTTCGCCCTCATCGATGGTCTCGCCCCAGCCGGCCTCGGGGTCATCGGCCGCCGTCGATGCACCCGGAGAGGTCTGCGGGTCAGGAGCTGGGCCGGAGGCCGCCGGAGCCCCGTCCGCGCCGGGCGATGGCTTCAGATCGTTCTGCAGGTCATTCTGCGGATCGCCGGTTTCGGCGGGTGGCGCGACCGCGGTCTTCCGCTGCGCCTGGAAGAAGGCGAAATCCTCCTGCGTCGAGGGGATCGTCGTCATGAATTTTTCGCTGGCGCTCAGCATCACGTCGGAGAGAACCATGATCTGAGGGGAGATGCCGGCCTGGTCGAGCTCCGTCGGGCGCGGCATCCCGCGGCTCTTGGCGGCGCCCGCCTCCGGCGCCAGTGTGATCCACATCGGGTCGCCGGCAAGGTCGATGATGGCCGGCACGTAGACCGATGCGTCGGCCGGCACGTCGTCCGAGCCTTCGACGGCGTGCAGTTCCTCGTCTTCGTCGCCGAACGACCAGTAGTCGGCGGTAAGATAAAAGCCGGTGGCAATCGCGGCGAGGACGATTGTCGCCAGGCCAGCCGCCAGCCCGATCCAGATCCTGCGCCTGCGCAGCGCGGCGCGCGCCTGCTTCTTTGCCTTGAAGCTGGTGTCGATGCTGTGCGTCACGGTGCGCTTCCGGTCAGGAAGAAGGTCCAGCGCACCTGTTCCTGCGTGTCGACTTCGAGAAACTTCGCGGCGATATGGCCGCGCTGCCAGCATTCATCGATGCCGCGGATCGAAAACCGCCGCCGCTCGATGCACATGTCGGTGGAGCCTGCCAGAATGGCGTGGCCGAAGACATCCGTCGCGTAGATGTAGATGTAGCGGTTGGTCAGCTCCTCGCGGATGACGTTGACGCATTGATTGGCGCCGATGGTCCACCAGCCATCGGTCTGGTCGGCATCGTCGACCTTCTGACCGACGGCAAGATTGACGACGTCGAGCGTCTGGTTGCAGACGGTGAATTCGGCGCGCGCCTGCCCGGTGGAAAGAAGCGCCAGCAACAGCGTCGCGACCGCGCTCGCGGCGAGCTTCACGCGCAGGTTCCGGGCAAGCAGGACGGGATCTCGGCGACGGCGTTGCATCGGCGTCGGTGCTAGCCGCCGAGGCGGAAATATTTGGCGGTCGCCGAAAATGCCGAACTCCTGGCGCCGATCTCGTCGAGTATCCTGGGCAACAGCACCGAGGCCGGCGTCGGCGTTGTGAAGTCCGCCACCTTAATGTCCTGCGGCCCGGTGATCACCATGATGATCTGCGGCAACGCCTTGCCTGCCGCCTTGTCGGCGGCGCCGAGCCCGATCGGGATCGAGAAGGTCGCCTTGTCGGCTTGTACGACAACATGGTCGTCGAGGTTGAAGGCGATGCCCCTGTGGTCGATCAGGAACACGCTCGACACCAGCCCGCCATGCGTCACCAGCGTGCCGTCGATCGGCGAGCCGTCCGGCACCGATGTCTGGTCGAGGACAAGCTGCGGCCTGTCGGCCGTGCTCGCGCCCATGAAACGCAGGAAGCCGGTGATCCCGCATTGCGGGGGCTGGATAAGGCGGACGCTGATATCCGGCTCGACATGGAACTTCGCCTGGAATTCCCCAAGCAACTGTTCGAAGGGTGGCACCGACGTGCCGAAGCCCTCGATCGCGACACCCTTGTCGGCGGCCGACGTCACCGTCGCAAAAAAACAATCACCACCATTGAAGGCGCGTACCCAGGTGACCCGCTCCGCGGCCGCATCGGCCGGTGGCGGCACCTCCGGCTTGGGCACGTTCATGGCAATGTCGGGCTCTGCCGGCTTGTCGGCCTGCTCACCGCTGGCGATATCGGGCTGGCTCGGCTTAGGCTCCGCGGTCGGTTCAGGCGCCTGCGTGTCCGGCTTGGGCGCCTGCGCGGTCGGTTCAGGCGCCTGCGCCTTGGGCTCGGGCGCTTGAGCGGTGGGTTCCGGCGTCGGTGCTGTGGGTTTGGGGGCCTCGGCCGTCGGTTCAGGTGTTTGCGTGGCTGGCGCTGTCGCCTTGGGCTCTACCGGCGGACTGACAGGCTCGGGGTTCTTCGCGGCATCGGACTGTGACGGGCCGGATGGCGGTTGCAGCGCGACGGTCTTGTCGGTTGGTGCGGCCGGCAGCGGGGCCGTAGCGCTCGACGCGACTGGTGGCGTCGGCTGCGGCTCGACCGGCGCTTTGGCCTGATCTTCAGCCGCAGTCTCCGCTGGTTGCGTCTTTGGCACCGTCTTCTCGACCGGCGCAGTGTCCGGAACGGGCTTGTCAGCGACGATCGGCTTTGTCAGTTCGGGTTGGAGCGGCTTGCCGGTGTCGGTGACGCGAGGCCGGTCTCCGAATCCCACGATACCCGATGCATAGAGCCCTCCAAGCGATACCACGGCCACCGCCGACAGCACCGCGATCGTCAGATTTCTGCCTGTAGTAGCACGCTTCGGCGGTGTGCTTTCTCGTCTGGGAGTTTCAGCAGCCGGTTTCGGCTGCGACAGGTGCGCTGGGCGCACGTGCGGCACGAAAGACGGCTCCGCCGTGCCGCTTGGCGGGGCCGAACCGAAGCCTTGGGCCGGCGAGTCCCCGATCTTCGAAACAGGCCCGGCGGTTTGCCCGGTTCGCGGCAGGCCGGGCCGGGGCGCAAGCGAGGCCGGCGGCAAGGTCGCGTCGCTGTCGTCGCGCGTCAACCGGGCGATTTCGGCCATGCTGGCCGGTCGATCATCCGGGTCAGGCTGCAGCATCGCTTCGACAATGTCCCTGAAATCGGCATCGATGCCGGAGAGATCAGGCACGGTCCGCCGTTTTTCGACGATCTCGTATTGCGAGCCGCCCATGTCGATCGGCTTGCCGCGCAGCGCCGCCGCCAGCACCAGCCCCAGGCTGTAGATGTCGGACTGTTCGCTGACCTCGCCGCCATAGAGCCCGAGCTGCTCGGGGGAGACGTAATTGTATTTTCCGGCAAACTTGCCGCCGATCAGCGTCTCGCCACCGACCGCGGCCGATCGCGCAATGCCGAAATCGATGATCTTTGCCCGCTCGACCCGGCCGCCCGGCAGGATGATGTTGTCGGGCGACAGATCGCGGTGGATGGCGCCGGCCTGGTGCACGGCGCTCAGGCCCGAGGCCAGCCGGTGGCACAGTTTGCGCACATCCGGAGTCGCCATCGCCCCGCCGCGCATGACGTCGTACAGCGACTGGCCGTCGACGAATTCCATCGCCAGATAGGGCCGCCCGATGCCGGGATCTATGGTGAAGACGTGGTAGCGCACGACCGCGTCATGCGACAGATGGTTGAGGATCGAGGCTTCCTTGCGAAACAGCGACAGGATCGTCTGATCGCGGGCGAATTCCGGCAGCACGATCTTGATCGCGACATGATCGCCGGTCTGGATGTTGTGGCCGCGATAGACTTCGCCCATGCCGCCCGACGCGATGCGTTCGTCGAGCTCGTAGATGCCGCTGAGCTGCGTGCCGACGCTGGTATCCGCCATGTTGGGCAATAGCCGGGTCTTGTCGTCGGAGCTCATCGGTCTTGGCCTCCTGCACGGGACAGGCCATTGCCTTTGTCTCTGATCTTGACCAGCACGATGGTGACGTTGTCGGTGCCGCCGCGCTCGAGCACCATGGTAAGCAGCTTTTCGCAGGCAGCCTGCGGCGCTGCCGAGAGCACTGCTGCCGCAATTTCCGCGTCGCTGACATGCGCCGTCAGCCCGTCCGTGCTGAGGATGAAAATGTCGCCGGCAAGGGTCTCTCCCTGCTGGAAGTCGATGGCGATTTCGTCGTTGACGCCGATGGCGCGGGTGATGACGTTGCGGCGCGGCCAGTTCTCCGCTTCGGCCGCGCTGATTGCGCCGCTGTCGAGCAGTTCCTGGACCTCGGTGTGGTCGCGCGAAATCTGCGAGATCGCGGCGTTGCGCACGAGATAGACGCGGCTGTCGCCCGACCACAGGCAGGCGAACCTGCCGTCCATGGCCAGCAGTGCGGCAACGGTGGAGCCGATGGTCACGCCGCGTGAGCGCGAAATCCGGCGGATCTCGGCATGCGCCCGGTTCAGCCGATCCTCAAAGCGGGCGCGCAGATCCGGCGCCGAACTGGCGATGCCGATCGTCGCCAGATGCTCGACAATGCTTGCCGAAGCGACTTCTCCCGCCTCGTGCCCGCCCATGCCGTCGGCCACCACCCAGAGGCCGATCTGCGGCTCGACCAGGAAGCTGTCCTCATTGTGGTTGCGCACGCAGCCCTTGTGGCTCACGCCGTAGCTCTCAAAGGCGGCATCGTTCACTTGCCTACGCTCCGCAACGCCTTGGCTGACGTGCCTGGCCAGTCTGCCACAGCCCCATTCATTAGAGTATCGAAATCTAAGCCGCTGATGACGGACCGTGTGGTGCCGCCGCTGTCTCTGCGTCCTGCAATCGCTGGTCCTGCCATGCAATTCCCCATCAGAAAGCCTTCGGACAGCTGAACGCGGAAAGCGCCGGCAGCGTGAATGGGTTGCCGTCCTCCCCGGTCTTGATCGTGTAGGCGACATCCCGTCCGCCGATGACGAAATGCGCTTCGAGACTGTCGCCATTGGCGGTGACCTGTCCCTTGTCCAGCAATCGTTTCAACGCCCAGGGACCGTCGAACTTGATTGCGGACTCACGGCCGGGCAGCTCCGGCGTCAGGCTGAGACTGGCCGAACCGGTCTTGCCCGGCCACGGAATCAGTCCCGGCGTGTTGCCGGCCTGGGTGGCCTGCAGCACCTGGCCGTCGATATTGAGCAGCGCCATGTCGGCATCGCCATGCAGCGACAGCGGCGTGAAGGTGATGTTGATCGACGGCACCGGCCCGCCGAGCGGAAAGAAAGCCGCGCGGATTTGTGCCGCGAGCTGAAAGTTCTTCAGCGTCGATTTCGCCAGATTGCGGCCGAACCTGGTGTCCTGCTTCCAGTCCCAGTCCTGGCCGCTCATGTCGACCAGCGACGCCAGGTTCTGCGCGAAGAACCGGTCGAGAACCCCGCCTGGAGAAAACAATCTGGCAAAATCCGCCATGGCGACATCGTCGGTACCGGCGGGGGCGAATGGAAAGCGCCCGGCAATCATCTCTTCGCACGGACGGCCGACGGTCTCCTCCAGCATCTCGTTGAGATGCGTGGTCGATGTTTCGGCGACGGTGCCCTCGAAATCGTCCGCCGCCGCGCTCACCATCCTGGCCAGCGCCTTCGGCAGCCGCGAGGCGTTGGCGCGTAGAGTCGATATCTGCAGCTGCAGATTGGCGTTGGCCTGGTCCGTCTGGGCGGGGACATCGGCGGCCAGCCGCACGCTCTGATAGATTTCGCGGAAATTCTGGGTCAGGGCGTCGAGCGGCCGCTGCCCCGGCGCCCCGGCCACCAAAGCCTGGAAAGACCGGAACTGGGCTTCGATGTTGGCGCCGGGATCCTGGTTCTGCGTACTGACAAAGGCGGTCCCGGCCCTGCTCTGCGATTTGCGCGCCGCAATCTCGATGCCGATGCGGGCGAGGCCCTTGGCGCGCGCGGCGATTTCCTGGTCGCTGTCTTGAGACGGCGCAGCCGGATTGCGCTCTTGAGTCAAAGCTGTTTCGCGCGCGATCGCCTCGAACAGCTGCATCAGCGGCGAACTCGGTGATCCCGCTGCGGACAGCGCCAGATATTGCGGTTTGTCGGCGGCCATTGCCTTGAACTTCAACCTGTCGAGCACCTCGTTCCACGCCGCCGCAAAACTCTTGCCATAGCGGTCGAGAAGTTCCGAGCCGAGCTTGAGCAATTCCTGGTCGAAGCCGCCTTGCTCGCCGCTCGAGCCGATCACCCATTGATCGTCGACCAGCGCCTGCGCGCTCCTGGCAAGTTGCGCCAGATAGAAGTCGAAGCCGGCATGGGTGTAGAGACCGGGGACGCGAAGGCCGGCGAGATCGTTTCCGTCATTGCGCTCGAACAGCATCGGCGCCTCCGCGCCGGCTTGCGATGACACCGAAAAATCGTCCAGCGCCGCCGCATAGGTGGCCGACTGGATGAGCGCGGTGGCGCGATCGGCAAGGCTCATGCGGCCGAGCGAGCGCTGGGCGGATTCGACCAGCGCGCGGTTGAGTTCGAACGAGGGATCCTGGTCATCGTCGAGGGCCAGCATGGCGCGCAAATGCTTCTCCAGTTGCGCGCGGCCGTCGCGATTGTGGGCGCCGGGATAGCGGTTCTGTTCCCAGTCCCGCTTCAGCCAGGTGACGACCAGCTCGTCATCCACTTTCGGCGCCTTGCCGCCCAGCATCAGGTAAATCTTCAACGGCTCGTACAGCGCCATCGGATCGGCCATCCTGGCCTCGATCGTGCGTTCGAGCTGGAACAGCAGGCGCGAGCGGAACATCCGCTCCAGCCCCTGCCGGTAGGCGGTCTCGGAGGCCGAAAGGATACGCTCACGCTGGCTGAGGCCGAACGTCGCCGTGGCCGGGGTGGGCTGGTCTCTCGTATCGTAGCCGGCCGGCAGGCCGCGCAGCGCATCGAGCGCGCCGATGACGGTTTCGAGGTCGGCATCCAACACCGTCGTGCTGGCCAGCAGCGGCGCGGCTGTCGCGCGGTATTGGCCTGCCGCCTGGCCGGTCGCGGCGACCAGCGATTTGTTGGTCGTAAAGCTCAGGCCGAGAACGCCAAGCGCGGCGATCGCTATGGCCGCGATCGCTGTCAGGCCGGCGTAGCGGGCGATCGCAACGCGCCTGTCGGCCGCCCTGTCATAGGACACCCAGCCGGACTCGGCGAAAATGACGCGGCTCAACAGATCGTGCAGGAAGAAGCTTTTGCCGGTGCCGGAAAGATGCGCCTGGGCATTCCTGCCGAAACTGCGGCCTATGCTGCCCAGCAACTGGTCGATCGGCGTGCCTTCCTGCGTGCCGGAAGAAAAATACAGGCCGCGCAGGGGGGCGTTCAGCTGCTTGCGCGTCGGCTCGAAAACGCCCTCGAGGAAATTCACGATCCGGCCTTTCAGCGCACCGAGCTGCGCGGCGAAGCCGAAAATGGCGATGCGCGCGACCGGATCGGTCTCCGCCTGCAGCCGCTCGCTCATCTCTTCGGTCAGGCGCTTCACCAGCGCGTCGAATTCGGCTGGCGCTTCCGCGACCATGTTCAGGCCGCGCTCGGCGGTCTGGAAGGTCGCGCCCCACACCTTGCGCCGGCGTGCTTCGTCGAAACCGCCGAAATATTCCATGAATCCGGAGACCAGGTCGGCCTTGGTGAACAGCACGTAGACGGGAAAGCGGACCTTCAGGACCTCGTGGATTTCCTGCAGGCGGCTGCGGATCTCGGCGACACGGGCCGCCTGCTCTCCGTCCGCCATCAGATCGGCAAGGCTGATCGCCAGGATGACGCCATTGATCGGCTGACGCGTCCGGTGCCGCTTGAGCAGCGACAGGAACGCCAGCCAGCTTTTGCTGTCGGTCCATGCATGGGAATCCTGCCTCGTGTAGCGCCCGGCCGTGTCGATCAGCACCGCCTCGTCGGTGAACCACCAGTCGCAATTGCGCGTACCGCCGACACCCGCCACCGGCTGCGCCTGGCCCGACCCGGCAAGCGGAAAGTTCAGGCCGGAATTGACCAGCGCGGTGGTCTTGCCGGCGCCCGGCGGGCCGATGACGATGTACCAGGGGACGTCGTAGAGGAAGTTGCGCTTGCCGCTCGACTGCCTGAGCGTCGCGACTGCTTCGTTCATGCGAGCTTCCAGCACCTTTGCATCGCTGCCGTCATCCTCGGCGCTGGCCATGGCGGCCTCCAGCGCCTTCTGCGCCTTGCGCCTGCGCCAGAACCGGATTGCATAGATGATCGCCACCGTTCCGACGACGATGCCGATGATCGCTGCCCGCAGCCAGATGGGGTCCAACGGCCGGGCGCCGGCAAAGCGGATTAACGGGCCGGCGTACCAGACCGCGGCGGCAAAGCCGGCGAGCGCGAGCGCGCTGAAGATGCGCAGCAGCCAGCCGGTCACAGCATCTCCTCCCGCGGGATCATTACATCGACACGGCGGTTTTTGGCGCGGCCGTCCGGCGTTGCATTGTCGGCGATGGGCTCGTCCTCGCCCTTGCCCTCGACCTTTGTCCGCGACGGATCGCTGAAATGCGCTGCGATCATCTTTTCCACCGACCGGGCACGTGCGACGGAGAGGTCGAAATTCGATTTGAAGGCGCTGGTCTTCTTCGGTTTGACGTTGTCGGTGTGGCCGACGATCCGGATCGGCCCGCGCTCCGCGTCGAGAGCCGCCGCGATGCTGGCGGCCACCGGCTCGAACTCCGGCTTGACCTCGGCTCGTCCCGACTGGAACAGCAGGGCGTTGCTGATTTCCACGATGATGAAATCACCCTTAGTGCCGACGCTGACGCCGCCGCCTTCGATCTCCTTGGCCAAGGCAGTGCGGATGCGATCGACCTGCGCAATCGTCGTTGGCGCTGCGACGACTTTCACCTCCTCGGTCAGCGGCACGAAACCGGTGCGCTCGATGGTGACCGGCGTCGCCGGATTGAGCGCCAGCAACTCGCCGGCAACAGCCTCGCCATCATTGGTGATGAGCACGCGCAGCGTGAAAAAGGCTGCGGTCAAAACTGCCGCGGTTGCAGCGGCTATGGCCCAGAGCGGAACCCGCCTGGAGCCTTGCGCCGATGTGACCGACAAGCCTTGCCAGCGCGGCGAGATGTCGTCGTCACCGGGGACGCGGAAATAGGCTGATGTCTCGTAGACGTCGCGGCGGACCCGTTCGAGGCTCTCGCGCGGCTGGCCGCGATACTGGCCTTCGAAGCCAAGCGACAGGCAGACATGCATCAGCTCGATGAGATTGCGATGAGGTTCCGGCGTCGCCAGCACCGTGTTCAGCGCCTGGAAAAAACCGGCGCCGGTGGGTTTGACCTGGAAGAAGCGCTGCAGCATGGCCTGCTGCGCCCAAGCATCCCGGCTGGAACCGGGCAGATTGGCGACGATATCGTCGGCGGTTTCGCAAAGCACATAGCTGGCGATGCGCGCATCCTCTTCCGAGGTATCGGTCCTGGCGATCTTGCGGTCGAAATCCTCGATCAGGCCGGCGACATGCTGCGCCAGCTTCTCGGCCGGTCTTTCGACAGCCATCAGCCGCAGATGCCCAAGCAGCATCAGCAAGGGCGCCGCGGCAGCGACGATCGGGTTGGCCGCGCCATAGTCGACGCCGTCGCTGGCGCCGAGCAGCGCATCCCATGGCGTTTTCCCCGCCGTCCCGGCTGAGCCGTGAACGGGCGGATCGGCCGGCGCCTCAGTGAAGGGCGTACCCTGATAGATCACCGTCCCCGTGACGTCGGGTGGCGGCTGGCGGCCGGCGTTGGGGTCGAAAACCGTGGGTTCCGGGACGCTGGCAGGGGCGATCACCGTACTGCCGGGGGCCGGCGCATCGCGGGCGAGAACCGTCTTTTGCTTGCGGCCGGGATTGGGGCGGCTGGGGCGGATGACGGTTTTGCCGGTCGGATCGAAAGGATCATCCTTCGAGCTCATCGCCGATCCCTGCCTCTACGCCCGCGCGCCGCGACGCACAGCGCCATGTCCGCGCAAACGCGGACCGCAGGACGCTATCTCGCCGTGACATGACATGTGCCGCAGACCCCCGAGGTCGACCAACCGTACCCGCGTGCTCAATCGTCGTATGTGATCGTAGTCTCAGAAGGTTGCGATGGAAACCCGGCGCAATTTTGGTGGCCGGCCCGTGCTCGGGTCGCCTTCACGGTGTCTTCAGCGGTGCGCGGGCTTAGCCCTTGCCGGTCTTCTGTTTGGCGGCCTTGGCATAGGCTTCACTGAAATAGGTGAGGAATATGTCCAGCATGCCGTTCTCGTGCGCTTCCTCCTTGGCCCGCCAGGTCGCGACCAGCGCGTCCCAGGCGCGCGTTTTCTTCGAGGCAAAGGAGGATGGCGGCAGTTTTTTCGCAATCGCCTCGGGCGACAGATCGTCAAGCAACCGCGACAGCGCTGCCTGCATGGCGGCGAAGGTGGCGAATTCATGTGTTTTGAGGTCGTGGAAAGCGTCTTCGATGCTGTGCCTGGCATCGAGATAGCCGGCCCTGCGCCGCGCGAACATGATGTCGAGGATTTCGTCTGTCCCGGGCACGAACTTTAGCGGATTGTTGTCGGCGGAATTGATCATGGTCCGGTCGCTGGTCTTGGCCAGGACTTTTGCAGCGGCGCGCGCCTTCAACAGCAACACCAGCTCGTCGACGAGGATGCGCAGCACCGCGCCGATCTCGCCGGCTACCTCCTGCGGTTGGCGCAGCAAAAGCACCTCTGGCGGAATGCCGGCGCCGGCGGCAATCGCGCGCAGGATCTCGTCGGCTTGCTGCGGCCGGCTGGAGACCGAAGCGGGTGGCGCGGTCGGTGACCGTGGCGATGCGACATGGTCTGGAAAGGATCCGGCAACGGGCATCTGCCGTTGCGTCGAACCATGGCCACCGAAGGCTGGGTTCCCGTCATCGATCGACACCGAGACGATATAGCGGCCGATCCGGAGCCGGTCACCTTGCGCCAACCGATGCGGGCCGGTCAGGCGCTGGCTCGACCCGTTGACGAATGTGCCGTTGCGCGAGACGTCGTGGAGAAAAAAGGCGCCGCCTTCGTAGCGGATTTCGCAATGTCGGCCGGAGATGAACTTGTCCGGATCGGGCAAGGTCCAGGCGCAGTTCTCCCGCCCGATCTCGAAGCCGCGGTCGCGCGATGCGTAGCCGGGCGGCAGCCCGGCAGGCAGGACATCGACATTGCTGATCTGCAGACTGATGAACATGCGCTATGGACCGTCGACCGCTGCCGTTTCCATTGATCCGATGTGCCACAGTCTAGCAGCTTGCGGGCACAGCGGGAGAGCGGCGTTTCACACTGGCGAAAGCGGCGCAAACAGCAACGGCCTGCCGCTTGTCCTCTTTGGTCTGCCATAGAACATGTGGTAGGCTCAACATGGCTTGGGTGGCAAGTTGCGAAATATCCCTGAACGTGAGGTCGTTAACACAAGAAGGGCTTCGAACCTGCCACACTAGCGCTCAGGAGGGGCACGACCCATGCCGAGTGAACAACGCGCCGCGCTTGTGCAGACGCCGGTCGGCGCCGAACTGTTGACTTTCACGCATCTCGTCGGCCGCGACGAGATCAGCCGCTGCCTTGCCTACACCGTTGGATTTGTTTCGACCAATGCCGATATCGACCCGCTGAAGATGCTGGGCGGCGCCGTTTCGATCGAAGGCGAGGCCGACCCCAAGCGCTGGTTCAGCGGCCTCATCGCCGAGTTTCGCCTTACCCGCATCGAAGATCGGCTGGCTCACTATGAGGCGGTCGTCAGGCCGTGGCTGTGGTTCCTCGGCAATACCACCGACTGCCGCATTTTCCAGGACAAGACCGCCGTCGAGATCGTGGAGGAGATTTTCTCCAAATATGGCGGCATCGCCAAGTTCGAGAAGCGCTTGCAAGGCTCCTATCCGCCGCGCGAATATTGCGTGCAGTACGACGAGAGCGACCTCGATTTCGTGCAGCGGTTGCTCGAGCATGAAGGCATAATGTACTTCTTCGAGCATGCCGAGGGTGAGCACACACTGATCCTGGCCGACGCCATGAGCAAGCTCAAGCCGGCGCCGGGCTATGAGACGGTGCTATATCAGTTCGAAGGGCAGGGCTCGCGCCGCGACGTCGAATACATCACCGACTGGATTCCAGGCAGCGCGGTGCGCCCCGGCGCCTATGCCCACACCGATTATGACTTCGAAAAACCCGCCGCCGATTTGATGGCGAAGTCGGCGCAGCCCTTCGGCCACAAGCAGGCCGCGGGCGAGAACTATCGCCACCCCGGCGCGCATCTGGAAGTCGGGCGCGGCGACAGCCTGGCGGCGATCAGGCGCGAAGAAATCCAGGCGCCACACCTGCGCATTGCCGCCGTCGGCACGGTGCGCGGCCTGTTCTCCGGCTGCACCTTCAAGCTCGACGGCTTTCCGCGCGACGACCAGAACAAGGAGTATCTGGTGATCAGCGCCGAGTACCGGCTGTTCGATCCGGGCTATCGCGCCGGCGTCGACACCGATGGCGAGAATTTCAAGGTGGTGCTCGGTGTGGCGCCGACCTCAGTTGCTTATCGGCCGCCGCGCATCACGCCAAGGCCGATCATGCGCGGCCCGCAGACGGCGACCGTGGTCGGTCCGTCCGGCGAGGAGATCTTCACCGACAAATATGCCAGGGTGAAGGTGCAGTTCCACTGGGACCGCCTCGGCAAGAAGGACCAGAAGAGCTCCTGCTTCGTGCGGGTGTCGCAGACCTGGGCCGGCAGCGGCTGGGGCTTCATCCAGATCCCGCGCATCGGGCAGGAAGTCATCGTCGATTTCATCGAAGGCAATCCCGACCTGCCGATCATCACCGGCAGGGTCTACAACGCCTCGCAGATGCCGCCCTACGGACTGCCCGGCAACGCCACGCAGTCGGGCTGGAAGTCCAACTCGTCGAAGGGCGGTGGCGGCTACAACGAGCTGATGTTCGAGGACAAGGCCGGCTCGGAGCTGGTCAACTTCCAGGCGCAGAAGGACCACCACCTTCTGATCAAGAATGATCGCCAGAAGCTGGTCCAGCACGACCAGTCCGACCGCATCGACCACGACGCCAAGCACTCCGTCGGCCACAACCTCGACGAGGACGTCGGCAACAACAAGACGGTCAAGGTCGGCGTCGACCAGACGACGAATATCGGGTCGAACGACACCGAGACGGTCGGCAAGAACCGCTCGCTGACGGTGGGCATCGACGAGACGATCGGCATCGGTTCGAACTCCACCGAGACGATCGGCGCCAACCACACCCAGACCGTGGCGATCGTGCAGACCATCACAGTGGGTGCGGCGCGCATCGACAGCGTCGGCGCCTCCGAGACGAGGACTGTGGGTGCCATACAGAACAACACGATCGGGGCCTCGCGCTCTGTGACGGTGGGCGCGGGTCAAAGCCACACGATTGGCGCCACGGACAGTTGGAGCATTGGGGCCAATCAGGGCGTCGAAATAGCAAGCAACCAGAGCGTCAACATTGGCGGCGGGCAGGCGACAGAGATAGGCAAGGCTCGAACAGCCAAGATAGCGGCCGACGACATCACTGATATCGGCGGCGCCCATGCGCTCAAAATAGGCAAAGGCAGCGGGATCACCATTGCCGACGACGGTTCGATTGGCGTTGGAAAGAAGCTTGTCATTGATGCCGGTGACGAGATCACCATCAAATGCGGAGATGCCTCCATCATCATGAAGAAGGATGGGACGATTGGCATCAAGGGCAAGGATATAACGGTAACCGCCAGTGGCAAGATATTCGCCAACGCGTCGGGCGACATCGTCATGAAGGGCTCGGAAATCAAACAGAACTGAGGAAACGGTCAGATGGCAAAGATCGTCGAACGAATCGAAGGCGTGGTAATCGGGATTTTTCTCGGCTTTGGCGAGGATGAACCGCTCGTTGTTTTTCCGGGCAATCCGCAGGACACGGCCCTTCCGGCACGTAGCCTTGCAGAGTTGAGCTCCGATATGATTGGCTCTGAGGTTGCCCTGTTGTTTCAGGGCGGGGATCTGCGCCAGCCGCTCATTGTTGGACGAATCGTTGACCCGAAAGGAAAGTCGACCAATCCTCATGTTGTCCGCGATGGCGAGCAGGTGAGAATCACAGGCGAGGAACGCATCGAACTGCGCTGTGGCAAGGCCGTGATCATCATGGAAAAGGACGGCCGGATCACGATCCGCGGCACCTATGTGACGAGTCATGCAAGTGCCGCGAACCGCATCCGGGGCGGTTCCGTGAACCTGAACTGATGTCTGCGCCTATCCTGCGGGAAATCGTTCGCCAGCATGCCGAAATGGCCGCCTTTCTGTGGACGGTCTACAACTACAATCTGTTGAACCCCGGCAAGAATCCCGAGATGGACGAAGAGCGGATGGCCAGGCTGGTGGAGCGGCTGGAAGCCTATCTTGATGGATTGCGGGTTGCCGGAAAGGCGGGTCAGGAGATTGCGCAGGAGCGTCATGACGAATTCCCCGAGGCGGGGGAACTCTTTGTCTTGCGCATGCTGTCGAGCAAAGCCGAGCTTCGTATCTTCGACCTCGATCTCGACAAGGTGAGGAAATACCTCGCCAGCGCTGGCAAATAGCTCGATGCCGACTTGCAATCAGTCCGGGATCGGCCTGCCGAAGAAATAGCGCACACCCGGTTTGAACTGATAAAGGTCAACTTCGTCGAACAGGCGCTCCAGCGCCGCTGCGGCGCCTACTCGGTCCAGTTGGCCTTTCCGATAAAAGTCCGAGAGGTCGAATCCCGTAAATGCTTCAATGGTGTCACGCGCGACGACGACGTCTTCATTGTCGTGTGCTTTGGCAATGGCATTCAATGATTTATGCGCGGTTTCGGCTAGGTTGATCGGCCGACCATAAAGAAACGAAGCATTAGCATCGTTGGGGTGGCTTTTTCTGACTTCGTCGATCCGTGACATAACTAACTTCGTATATTCCGCGACCTCATACTGAATGCGATCTGCGTCGAATTCGTCAATGGTGCCCGGAACCATCCGTGGTCCATAGAAGATATCGCTTACCTTGGCCTCCAAGGCGATGGAAAGTTGATACGGAAGATCAGATTCGGCAAAATCCGAGGGGCCTTGCTGGTAAATTGCGGCGGCCAACTCCATCGGCCTCAGAAGTCCACTTCTTGTCAAAGCTATACAGAACCACTCGAGCATCTGACCGTCGTGCCGGAGCGATTGACGGATTGGGTCCGCAATGTCGATCAGGATGCTTCCCGGAGTGACGTAGGGCATCAAGGTGAATGCGGAAATCGCCGTGTCGACGGAAGGAGAGCTTTCAAATATCCGGGTGAACATCGCGGTATCAGAAAAAGCACCCGCTTTGCATTCTTCAAAAATATCCAGCAACAGACGCCAACTCTCTGTGCGAGCGCCACGAAAGTCACTTACTGCAAAGTGGAAGAGCCTTCCAAGTGATGAAAAAACCATAACATCAATCCGATATGTCTTGCAGTGTGGTCTGCGCGGTGTCGATCTCTTTGCACTCCGGCGCCAATGCACCGTCCGAAATCAAGTTGTCTGGTGAGGTTGGACATCCGCCTGCGTCCAGCGGGGTCTTATGATTGACCTGACCCGGGCCATCTCGCCTTTTGATGTCGTTTTTCTTGGCGCCCTTGAATCCGAGAATTGTCTCACGAACGTGCTTCTTTACGTCCTTATGGATAGCCGTTTTTATGTCCTTCGGGTCCGTATATTTGGCGTTTGCCTTTGCTTCGATGCCTGCCAATTCGGCGGGATCTTCGGCCTTTAAGATCTCTGAATAGCTTCGTGTACCTTTGAAGTGTACTCCGCAATCCTTATCAGGCGGATCGTGAAGGTTCTTGCATTTCGAGCCGGAGGCCCTTGCGTCCGCTATGGTCTTTCTCGCTTTTTTTCTTTTGGCGTACTGACCCCAGGCCGCGGCGTGCGTTTCCTTTGGGATTGTGCCGGCGGCAAAATCTTCTTCAATCTGCTGAATCTTGTTGTCAGCCTTTCCGATGCGGTCGTTGTAATATTCGTTTTCGGTGGTCTGTTCGCACATTTCTCCACTGGCTTTGAGTTGGTTGGCATGCGCAGGGCTTGTCCCGCAACAAGGGCATTTGGTTATTGGCGCCGATCCACCCCCAGGCCCCGGTGTTCCAACCTTCGTTTGGGGAGGCGAGTTTCCAACCTGACTGCTTGAATGATTGTTGGTCGAGATATCCGTGAAGCGGCTGACCGGGAGGTTGTCCGCCTTTACGTTGCCAGACCAGGCCCGCGCGTACTCCTTGTTGGTGTTGGTGGAAGAGACGACACCCTTCTTGGCTGCGCTGCCGGCTTCCGTGCCTGTCGTCTGGCTGTAATCCGATTTGTCCTTTTGGGTGATGTTTTCTCCGCCGATTTTGACCGTTCCGGTACCCTTCTCTGTATCGGAGTCCATTCCAAATGACGGATATGGGATCGGTACCCCAGGCGGTGTCGCCGGATTTTCGGGCGGGGTGAAACAAACATCCGGGAAGGCCGCGATAACCTTGTTGCCCTGGGCCTTGGCAGCCACTTCCAGTCCGTTGGCGAAGACAGTCACCGCGCAGCCCTCGCGGCCAGCACGGCAGCTCCACAGGCGCCGGCATCGTTGGAAGCTTCGATAAGCACCGGGTTGCCTGTCGCGTAGTTCTTTCTTGCCGCCGTCAGCGCCATCCCCAGCATCAGCGGCGTCACCGCCGCACCAATATTGCCGAGGGTCTCGGCAGGTGACCACAAATCCTGAGACGGACAGGGGTTGCGCACCAGTCGTATCGACGCCAGCGCCGTCTGCTTGAACCAGTATTGCTCGCCGATGAGGTCTGAGATCCGGTAACCGAGACGGTTCATCTCTATTCCGGTCTCATCCAGCGCATGGCGATAGGCCGCCGTCATTCCGTCGCCTCTGAGCGGCAAGTCTTGCTTGTTGTAAATAAAGCCAGGCTCTCGCGACAAACCCAGCCCCCTCAGCCGAAATCCGCCGTGCCTTGGCGGTCCGCAAAGAACCGCTGCTGCCGCCTCGCCAGGAATAAACCCGTTTGGATTGTTGAGCGTTAGGAGGCGGCGCTCCTTGAGATAGTGCGTGGTGGCCAAGGTAGTCAGGTAACTATCGACCCCAGCAATCATCACATAAGGCGTTTCGCCCGATGAAATCATCCGGCGTGCATAATCAAGCGCCACGTGTCCGGACGGTCGCCCATAGGCGATAACCCGCGATCGCGAATGCTTCTCGACTTCGGTGATCTCCGCAATACGGTCGAGCAGGCGCAGCGTGCTTCTTACCGGCCGCCCTGGACGGTCTTCTTCTGCCACGCAAAGGATCAGAGCGGTCTGCCCTCTCGCTTCCGGAACGTCCTCGAATGCCTCGACAATGGCGCCTGAGGCGAGATGCGCCATTCGCTTCTCGCCAACCCAGTTGCGAGGCAGGGGTACAGGTGCGCCGATCAACCACTCGTCTTTGTCGTTCTTGAAACGTGTTTCCTGGAAGCCATCAATGCCGGCTCGCATCGCTGCGCAGGCCGATGGCGCATCAAGGCCAACCGCCGTAACCATGCCGACCGAAATAATATCCAGTGCCGGCTTCACGTCGTCTCGGCCTCCAGCACAATCGTTTCATCGGAGCGGGAATAGACACGCCCCGTGGCATGCGCCCGCATCATCGCTTCGGTAGGCGGCCCGATCCAGCATTCAGAAAAGTCGAGTATGGTTCGGTGAAGTCGCTGCGACACCCGCCAGACCAGCGAGAAGCGCCCGTTCTCCGGGTCGAAAAGTATAGTGTCCGGGTTGATATTTGCGTCGAGAGATTTTCTTTGACCTTTGAGTAGCGCCACGGGCAGCGCAGTCTGCGGCAGGCGAAAGCTCACCCGTCCTTCAGGCGTCAGGTTCACGAGCTGCACGTCTTCGCCGCCCTTCGGCAGGTCAATCTGCTGGTCGGCAGGCGCCATCTGGAAATAGCGATCGTCAAAGTCCGGAGGCAGGAACGGAAATATGTTTTTGGTCCAGTTGTCATCGTAGGTGCCGCCATATTCGATGCGTCCCGGCCAGCCACGCCCCATCGGACCAAAGCTCATCGGCTGGTAGTCGCCGAAGGGCGAGCGTACATCCTCGCCCATTGCCTGGGTATTCGGCAGCCGTAGGCCTGGGATCCGCCGCTGGTTCTGCGCGCGCGACCAGCCGGTTCCCACGGGGTTGTGTTTATAGCTGCCAGGCAGCTTGTCTTCCGGATCCAGCCTGTCGATGCCGCCCCAGGCAACGTCGTAGGAGATGGGCAGTTTCAGAAACGGTTGCGGCGATGTGGCGGTAAACACCGGGCCGATGGAGCGCCATTCGCGATGGCCGACAACCTCGAACAGCTTTGACCAACCACCAACCTTGAGACCGACCGGCACACGTTCGGCTGGTCGGCCGTTTGGGGCGTAAGCAAACCCGTTGGCAACCACATCGCAGCGCGGCTTGCGAAAGGCAAAATCTGTCTCCCACAATGTAGCCGAATATCCCGGGATGCCCGTGTGCGTGTCAGCCATGACCAGCGGAACCTGTTCCGCCGATCTTCGTACCGTTTCGCCCGGCTTCGACGGGAAGTCGAATGTGCCTTTCACGACCACGACCAGCCAGTCGTGTCCGGCAACATCGGTGGCAGTCGTGAATTCGTGCGGATACCCCATCTGGTTCCAGATCTGCATCAGCTGGTCTCCCAGCTGCCGGCGAGGATTGTCTCCAGCGTCGGTTGCGGCGCGTGCGGACCGATGTCGAAAATGTCGGAGTGCGCCGTCCACATCACCATGTCGGCGATCAGCTCTTCGCCCGGCTCGGCCTGTGGCATCGGCAGTGCCGTCAAAGCTGCATCCAGTTCTTCGGGCGTCAGCTCGCCCTGCTGGGCGGCGGTGGCGGCCTCCTCGATTCCGGCAAACCATGCCTCGGCATGCGTCAGCGCGACAGGCGCTTCGGGTAGCAGGGCAACGACGCTCAAGGGGAATTTCCGGCCCACCTTGTCGGCGCTCTGCAGGATGATGCCCGCCGACGCGCCGAAGGAGTTCGGGCCGGCCAGAAACCGCAGCGCCGTGGCCGGCGGCCAGATGTCCTGGCCAAACAGCGGCACCAGATGCTGCGCCAGCCAGCGGTCCCAAAGCCGCACGAACTCGCCCGTCAGCCGCCGGCTGACGAAGTCGCCGGTGGCGGGCATTTTGCCGTAGAAGCCAGGCAGGATCAGATCTGCGGCGGACATGAGAATTTCTTGAACATCTGGAGGTTGTAGGGGTTCTCGACACTCGCCGCCTTGAGCTTGAAGTCGGCGTACATGCCTTTCGTTCCCAGCCGCAGGCTGTAGACATCGGACAGCGAGGTGCCGGTAAAGCGGCCGCCGCGCAGCATCCTCAGCCACGCCCAGCTGCCGGTCTCGTTGAGCATAATTTCGGGCGAGCCGTCGATCGGCTGGAAGGCGAGCGAGATGACGCCGGTGCCGTCCTTGCCGGGCCACGTCATCGGCTGAGGTCGCGTCGCATTGTTGAAATAGACCAGGTTCTGGCCGTCGAGGTTGAGCGTCACGCGGGTGACGTTGGGCGACAGGTCGGTCGGCTCCAGCGTGAACGCCATCACCGGGCCCTGACCGCCGGGAAAGAGATCGTCGCGGATGCGCCGCGCCTGCTCGAAGGCGGCGAGCGCCGATGGGTCGAGGCCGAAATCGGCACGCCATTTCCAAGGCTGCGCCGAGGTGTCCACATAGCTGATCAGATGGTCGTTGATGAAGCCGTCGATCATCCCTGCCGGTCCGAACAGGCGGGCGAAGTCGCGCACATTGACGTCGACGGCGCTGTCTGGGCTGAACGGATAGCGGTCGTTGAGCGCGGCCTGGCAGAAGGGCAGGATATCGGCGCGCCAGATGGCGTTGAGCTCGGAGGCCACGGCCTTCTGCGTCAACCCGCTGGTGTCGCCGGCAATGCCGCTCAGCCAGGTGTTGACCGGGTCGGGCAGGATTTGTGCCTGGCGGGCGACGGCGCCGGTCAGTTCGGCCAGCCCGCCCTGTTTCTTGATCGCGTCCTGCGGGTCGGGATTGGCGGTCACCGTTTGCAGCACATTGGACAGCGCCGTCAGCGCAACGACCGCGGCATCGAGCGCCGGCGGCTGGCCGTCGACCTCGGCAATCGTGCTCTTGAGCGGCTTGAAGTGTTCGGCCACCAGCGTGCCGGTCAGGTCGACTTCGCTCGCCGAGCCTGCGCGCGGCAACAGCTTGGCGCCGGTCTTGACGATCTTGCCCAGCTTGCCGAGTTTGCCCAGTAGTTTCGAGCCGCCCTTCGCCGCCGCCTTGTCGTCGGTCGGCGCCTCGTCCGAGCGGGTGAGGTCGACCTCCTGGACCACCGCCGTCAACAGCCGCTTCAGCGCGGAATCGGCGCTGGAAAGGTCCTTCAGATTCTCGCTGGCAATGTTGAGGTCGCTGAGCGGCGCCAGCCGCATGTCGCGCAAAAAACTGTCCCACTGCGCGATGTAATCGTCATAGTAGAGCTTCAGGATATCTTCCGATAGCGCCGACACCGACGTCTCGGAATTTTCCGAGCAGCCGCCGGCAAACACGGCGCGGTCGAGTGCCGCCTGGGCGGCGACATCCTCGACCCGGTCGAGGATCGCATCGTGGAAGCCGTCATAGGTGAAGGCGCCTGATATGCCGACGCGCAGCGTCTTGTCGGAGCGTCGCGAAAACACCTTGGCGCCGTTCGGCCCGGCGAAATTGGCGGGGATCCATTCCTTCAATCCGGCCACCGCCGGATCGGCCAGCAATTGCTTGTAGGCCCGCGCCGGCAGCGAGATCGTGCAGACCGTTTTCAGCGCTTCGGCGACCAGCGCCTGGTCGGGCGCGATGTAGCTGTCGTCGACCGCCATGCGGCGGATCGCTGCCAGCTGGTGTTCTTCCGCATCGGCTGTCGGGAAAGGCGCGGCCGGCGCGAATTCGGGCAGGTCGTTCACCCACCAATTCTCGACGAAGTCGGAGTCCATCTGAGACAGGCCGGTCATCATGCGGTAGGTCTTGAGCGCCCCCAGCATGAAGTCCGGATCGCGGATCTGCCGCCACATGGTCGCTTCGAGCAACGCCACCATCCGCGGCTCCAGCACGTTGCGCAGAGCGTGGTCATAGGTGTCGGTCTGCGCCCGCATCATCTCGGCCGAAGCCGATGGTCCGAGCAGGTCCTGTGCCTTGTTCGGAGGCGCAGTCCTGGCATTGGCGACTTCGTCCATGGCGGTCAGGGCAACGTCCATAGCCGGCTGCAGCACCGAGGCGGGCGTCGCGGCGGTCGACGTCAGCGGCGCCTGCAGCGCTTCGAACTGGCCGGCTTGCGCGGCGATGGCGTTGCGATTGTCGTAGTAGGACCAGGTGAACAGGCCGCCGGCGAGTATGGCCGCAGCCGCGCTGGCAGCGGCGGCACCGCGCCAGACCCAGCTGCGGCGGCGCTGCGCCAGCGGATCGAAGGTGCCGAGCCCGGCCTCCTTGAAGATCACCTCGGTCAAAAGGTTCTTGAGGAAGAAGCTGCGCTTCTCGAAGCGCTGCGCCGGCATCGTGCGTCGTGCCGGCAGGCCGAAGGAGGAGGCGAGCGCCGCGGTCAGCCGGTCGATCGGCGCGCCTTCCTGGGTCGCCGAGGTCAGATAGAGGCCGCGCAGCCAGGCTGCCTCCTCGTAGCGGCTCTCGCCGAACATCGCCTCGACCAGCACCTGGATGGGCTCGGACAGGCTTTGCAGCTGTGCGGGAAAGCGGAAGATCTCGGCCCGTTCGGCCAGCTTATCCTCGTCTTCCAGCCGCGGCACCAGTCGCTTTTCCAGCTCCCTCGACAGCGTCGTGATTTCGCCCGCGATCGTCTTGGCGTCGACGCGTGCATCGAGCGGGAAGGTCGTCCCCCATACCTGTTCGCGCGCCGCCGTCGACAGGCCGCCGAAGAAGGCCTCGAAGCCTCTGATCAGATCGGCCTTGGTCAGCATCAGATAGACTGGCAGGCGGATTTCCAGCCGCTCTTCGAGCTCGGCCAGGCGCCTGCGGATCTTGCGGCCATGCGCCTTGACGGCTTCGTCGCCCTCGGACAGCGCGTCGATCCCAAGCGCAACGATGACGCCGTTCAGCGCACGACGGCCACGATGCTTCTTCAACAGATCGAGGAAACCCAGCCATTCCACGGCGTCGACATCGGGCTGGCTTTCCTGCTGGACATAGCGCCCGGCGGTGTCGATCATCACTGCGTTTTCGGAGAAGAACCAGTCGCAGTTGCGGGTACCGCCGATGCCCTGCAGATCGTCGGTGAGGTCGATCGGAAAGTTGAGGCCGGATTGGCGCAATGCCGTCGTCTTGCCGGTCGCCGGGGGGCCGACGATCACATACCACGGCATCTCGCGCAGGAACTTGCGGCCGCCGAGCTTGCGGCGCTTCAACTCGACCATGACGTCCTGGAACTTGGCGCCGACCGCGGCGACGTTTTCCTCGCCCGGGCTGAGCCGCTTTTCCTCGACCGGGGCGGAAATCTCGGCGACGAACATGCGGTTGGCGCGGATCGCGCGGCGCTGCGCGACGATCAGCCAGATCAGCCAGAAGATCACCAGAAGAGCGATGATGACGATGCGCACCGTCTCCGACGCCATCGGCACATAGTCGCCGACCCGTACGATCGGGCCGAATACCCAGATGATCAGCGACAGCAGCGCCAGGCCGATCAGCGTCCACAGGAAACGCGAAGTCAGGACCGCCCAGAGGAAGCGCAGGATGAACATGTCACAGCCTCTTTTCGACCAGCACTTCGACGCGGCGGTTCAAGGCCCGGCCTTCGCGTGTGCCGTCGTCGGCCACCGGATCGGTGGCGGCCCGGCCTTCGGAGCGCACGCGCTCCTTCGGCACGCCGTTCTGAATCAGGATATCGGCAATTTCCGCGGCGCGGGCTTCCGACAGCCGCTGGTTGGTGGACAGTGGGTTGGTCTTCTGCAACGGAACGCCGTCGGTGTGGCCGACCACGGTGATATCGCCGATCAGCTCCTGGTTCTCGAGGATCACCTTGGCGACCGAGGCGATGAGCGGATCGAAGCCGTCTGTCAGCTGCGCGCGCGACGACTGGAAGAGTTCGGGATTGGAGGCCTGGATGACCAGCCGCGCCAGCGACACGCTCTCCGTGCCGCTCAGCGCTCTCTTGAGCTCGTCGGGTGCTGCCGCCTGGAATTCCGGCAGCAGCGCGAAATCCACCGCCACCGGCGGCGGCGCGTCGACCTTCGGCGAAGCGCGGGTGACATCCGTACGCGTCGGCGGCGGCAAGGCGCGAACCAGCGCCGAAAGCTCGACCGCCTGGCTGCTCAGGCTCATCGACAGCCCGATATGAATGGCGGTGGCGATCACCGCCGCTGCCGCAACCATCACCCAGATCGGCACGATGAAGCGCTGCGGCTCGTCGGAGGCGATCACGCCCTTCCAGTTGGGCGAAAGCTGTGCGCCTTCGGCGTCGCTGTCGCGCAGGAAGCGCGCCGCGGCCACACGCACGGCATTGAGCGAACGGTCGCCGGAGCGGCCCGGCACGCGATATTTGCCGCGGAAGCCGAGCGCCATGCAATGATATTGCAACTCCAGCATTTCGCGGTCGCGATTGGGATGGCGCTCCAGCTCTTCAAGACGGGCGAAGAACTGCGCGCCGGCATCGACGTCGCCGCGCAGCATCACCACCAGCGGCTGGCGTGGCCATGCGCTGGCGCCGCCCCACGGCGTGTTCAGCGCCAGATCATCGAGCAACGCGGCCACCAGCCACGCGGCCTGGTCGGCGCGCTCAAGTGACGATCCCTGTGCCATGGTGGCGTCGCGGCAGCGCACGAGTTCGTCGAGCAGCCTGGTGCGCAGGGCTTCCGGGTTCTCAGGCGGCTGCGCGTTTTCGAGTTCGGGTGCAAATTCCAGCAGCGGCGAGAACGCGTTGACGAGCACGTTCGGATGCGCGCGCGCGGAGCGTTTCGCGGTCACCCCTGACGCCGGCAGCGGCATGGCGCGCGGCGTTGGCGCTCCGCTCAGCCGAATGCGCGTCCGCTCCCGATCCTCGGACAGTCCGAATGGATCGTCCCTGCTCATCATCTCACCTGTTGACCGAGTAGCAGTCGACCTGCGGTTCGCTGGGCAGCACGCCCGAAACGCCGATCACAAACCCGGGCGCTTCGAGCAGCGAGGCCCAGTGCTCGCTTTTCTGGTCCAGTTCGAGGCACAGCCGGTCGCCGTCATAGGGAATTTCGCGCGGCTGCGAATGCAGGGGCTTCAGCGGAATGCCGGGCAGGCGTGATTTCCACAGCCCTTCGAATTCGCTGGCCGAGCCGACGGTCGCCTGGTTGACGAAAATCTTGCGCAAGGCATCCTCCGAGAGTTCGGAGCCGATCCGCACCACGATGCGGCTCGCCACCAGAAGTTTCGGGTTGTCGATGCGGATCTTCCACACATTGGTCGCATGGCGCATGACCGGCAGGGCGCGGGATTTCGGCTCGATGTAGCGCAGGCTGAGGATCAGCGAACGCAGCGCGTCGGCCAGCGCCGAATAGGCCGGGCCTGGCGCCATGTGGTCGTAGACAGGCAGTTCGCCGAGCCGCCTTGCACTCGAGCCATAGGTCGCCATCGAGCCGGCGAGACCGGCCAGCTCCATATAGACCTCGGCCGGATGGAACACGTCCTGCGCCAGCATGTGCGCCAGCCGCGGCCGCGCGGCGTTGACCAAATTGAGGATCAGAAGATCCTCGACGCTGCGGCCGGGGCCGCCCAGCACCATCTTGCCATGCGCCTCGGCGATCTGGTCGAGGCCGGTGACCACTTCCTGCAGCAGGCGGCTGTACCAGGACGCCGCGCCGATGACCAAGGTCGGCGGCAGGAAGGTGTCGTCCAAGGCCACGCCGCCATCGGCGCGCACGCCCTTGAGTTCGGCCACCGGCAGCGCGGTGTAGCCGCCGACGGCCGTGCCCGGCGCCAGCAACAGCGCCTGCGGCCGTGCGATCTCGATTTCCTCGGGATCGGAGCCGCCATGCACGGCGTCGCGCACCGACACGATCCGGCCGCGATAGCGCGCGCCGGACGGCTCGGCGTGAGCAGGGTCGAAGCCGACGCCGCCTGGCGGCTCGAGCGGCAGCGCTATCAGCACCGGTCCAGCGCCCATCTCCGGCGTCACCGCCAGCGGCCGCGGCGCATCCATCGTCTCGGGGATCGCGAACGGCGTCCCGTCTGGAAAGATGCCGCGTGCCGAGAGCACCGAAATCTGGCCGGCATCGAGCTGTGCCTGATCGAGCGTCAGCGTTCGAAAGCCGAACGTATGCAGATGCCCGGCCTGCAAGGCGCCGCGCACCGTCGCTTCGAAGAAGCGGTCCTGTTGCTGGAAATGCTGGGTGCGAAGGAAAAGCCCCTCCGACCACAGCACCCTGTTTGCATCGCTCATGCCGGCACTCTCTGCTTCCTGCTCGTCACCTTGGCGCGGCTTTGCGGACCCGCCGCCGCTAGGCGGAAATGCCGCCGCTGCCGAGCTTCACATTGACGGTGAACTTCGATCCCGGCGACACCGACTTGGTCGTGCGCCAGTTGCGTCCGGTGGGTTCCCTGATCAGCGCGACGAAGCCGAGTGCGGCCACTTCCGGTTCGACCGTGATGGTCTTCGATGCGGTCTTGCCGGGTCCGACGGAAATCGTGTCGGAGCCGATGAGATCGCCGCCAAGTGCGGAGCCGGCACCGCCCTGCAGGGCGAAATAATCGGCCGAATTGAAGGCGCCGGTGCTTTTCAGCCGCAAGATCATCACCGTCACCGGCCTGTCGCCGCCGCCCGGTCCCGGGTTCATGCCGGCGCCGCCGGCAAGATTCACTGTGATGACGGATGGTTTGGGCGGGCCGCTCTGGCAAGCCGTCAGCAGTCCCGTCGCCCCGATGGCAAGGATAAATTCGCGTCTGTCGATCATGTCTCAGTCCTCCTCATATGCATCACGAAAATCAGCGCCGATCTCGCCCAGAAAGCGCGTCTCGGCGCTGTGAGCGATTTCACGGTGGCGTTTCTGGTACAATTCCCAGAGCTTGGCGCCGCGCCCGCCGGTCAGCAGATTGCCGATCGCCGAGCTCGACTTCAGTTCCTGCTCGATCGCCGCCGGATCAAAGCGGTCGATCATGCGCTTGAGCGCGCCTTGCACGCCGCGCCAGGCGCGAACGTGATGCTGCGCCAGATCGCGCACCGCGTCCTTGATCGCCGCTTCGGCGCCGAGGAAACCGGGGCTGCGCTCGGCCAGCATGGTCACCAGCGCATCGTCGACCGAGGGCAGGAATTTGAGCGGGTTGACCTCGGACGCGCCAACCACGGTCTGCGCGACGCGAGCGTTGCCCTTCTCTTCGGCGCGCTTGCGCAAAAGCTGCATCAGCCCTTCCATCATCAGCCGGTACTCGCGGCCGAATTTTTCCATGTCGGCCACCGGATCGCCGCCGGGAAAATCGGCCTCGTCCATGCCCATGCCGCGCAGGAAAGCGGCGCGCAATTCCGCGTCCGACGGTCCGGCTGACGGCCGCGCCGCGGATTGGCGGACAGGAGCGCGTGGTGGCGGTGGAGACGGGGGAGGCGGTGGCTGCGGTGGCGATGGCTCGACCGCGCGGACTGGCAGATCCCAGGGCGCTGCAGAGGGGGCAGGCGAGGGCGCATCGGTTGCACCGCCATCCGTCACGCCGGCGTCGAGGCTGGTGGACCCGGCAGGGCCGAAACCAAACCCGTCATCGTAGGCCGGCAGCTTCTCAGGATTGGATCTGCTCGGCTCTCTCGACCGCGGCGCGGAGTCGAGGCCGAAGGGATCGTCGAACGATGGCTTGGCGCCGTTTCTGTCAGTGGGCTCGGCCACCGGCGTTGCCACAGGGTCGAGGCTGAACGGATCGTCGAACGCCTGCGAGCTGCGTTCATCGGACCGCGCACGCGCGAATGCGCCGGGCACCGGCTTTTCGAATGGATCGGGCAGGTTGGCAGGGCGTGGCCGTCCCGGCTCTTCTTCCGTGGTGGACGAAAAGAAATCGTCGCCGCCGAGGCTGACCGGCGCCCGCGACGCCGCCGGCTTACTGGCAGGCGCTGAAGGCCTGGAGGCCGGCGCCTCGGTCTTCGCCGTCTGCAAATCGACCCACACCACATAGTCGCCCAGTCGCAGTCGCATGCCGCTTTGCAGGCGCGCGGTATTTCCCGCGCCGAGCGGGCTGGCGGCATCGTCGATGAACAACCCGCTGCTGGAGGTATCGGTGACGAAATAGCCGCCCTGCTTGCTGGTGATCTTGCAGTGGGCGCGCGAGACGAACATGTCGGGATCGTTGATCTGCCAGTCGGCGTCGGCGCTGCGGCCGATTACCAGCTCGCCCTCGTCCAGCCGCGCCTGCCGCGTGACTTGCGCGCGTGGTCCCTGTTCGAGAATCAGAAGCAGGCTCATGCCGCCACCTCTTCCCGCCAGCCGACGATGGTCCGCAACCGCATGTCGTCGGCGTCCCCCTTTTCGACCGGTCGCGCCAGCCAGGTGGTGCGGGCAAGCTGGACGGTGCCGAGCTTCGCCGGCGGCACTGCCTTTGCCGCAAGCACGATCCTGAGATCGACATCGATGGTCTCGCCGATCAGGTCGCGCACCGCCTGCTTCAACAGCTTCAGCCGCTCACCGCCCGGCAGGAAGGCCTTGTAATCGATATAGCTGAGCGCGCCGATGCGCAGCTCGATGCGGCTCTGCCGGCTGAAGCTGCGCGGGCCGATGGTGGCGCTGCGGCCGAGCGTGGCATAGCTGCCGGCAAGCCGCGTCTGCAGCGCCTTGGGGATGGTCATCCAGGCCGCGACGAACTCCTTCAGCACCACCGGCACTTTGAAGGCTTCGGCCAGGAACAGCGTCAGTCGCTCGGGGCCGTCGACTTGGGCAGCGAGCGAGGCGGCCTGGCGAAGTTTTACTGTATCGAGTTCGGCATCCTGCGTGCCCGGCAGCCCGATGCCGGCCATCGCTTCCAGCATGGAACGGACGCGGCCGCCGACACCGCGTTCGACCTGCACAGCCGGATGCGCATCCGCCCAGGCCCGATAGTAGAGCGCGATCATCCTGTGCTGCAGGATATTGACAAAATCGACGAAGGTCGTGTCGCTCGTCTGCCGCGCCTCGGCGCCGGCATACCAGCGTTGCGACAGGCGATCGAGCACCCAGCGCGTCAGATGCAGTGGCATCGGCCCTTCGGGTCCGAGCAGGCCGAGATTGTTGACCGTGACGCGTGCCGGCGACTTGTCCGTCGGCTCGCGGAAATCCACCACGTCCTGCACTGCGAAGGACAGCCGCACATTCTGGCCGAGCCTTGCCGGCTCGCGGTCCGGCCGGCCGGAATGGCCGAACAGGCCGCCTTGCCGTTCGAGCCGGCGCAGCAGTTCGAAAAAGTCGAAACTCTCGGACAGGGTTGCGGCTCGCTCTAGATCAGGTAGCGATTGCCGGGCGTCATCGGCCATGGCACATCCTCCTGTTTCTGGAGCAACCGCGTGCGCGTGCGCACGAACCCGTTAATGCCGGCATGGCGGGCAAACAGCCGCGACAGCAGGCCCGACAGCAGCAGAGTGCTCTGTCCCGCCAGCACCGACTGGTCGACATGCAGCGTCACTTCCGTGCCGCGGCCGAAGCACATCGGCCCTTCGATCGCCAGCCTTTCGATCACCGCGCGCGAGTCGATGCGCACGATCGAGCGCACATTGCGGGCGAGCCCGGGGTCGCCGCGCTCGGCATAGAGATCGAGCAGCGCGTGCAGCGGATCGACGCCGCGGCCTTCCTTGGCCAGGCTGAGGAAGTTGAGCGCCAGCTGTGACACCAGCCGCCAGGCCAGGTCGTCGGCGCGCGACTCGCCGTCGGCGCCGGTCGGCAGCGCTGCCGGGATCGCCGGCTGCGGCGAACGCAATGCGCCGAGCAGCCGGACCGTCTCCACAGGGTCGCCGGCTTCCAGCGTCAGGGTCGGCGTGTCGTCGAGGATGGCCAGGTCGCGATTGGTGCAAAGCGCCATGATATCGACGCGCTTGAGCGGCCGGTTGGCCTGACTGTTGACTGGGCGCGACACCGCCAGGAAGACGTCGTCGCCGGCATAGGAGGTCCGCGTCACGCCCTGGCGCCGCTCGTCCTCGGTCGGCCGGCGCGGCCGCCGCTCCGTCGAATAGACCCAGCCGCTGCCGCGATTTTGCCCAAGGCTGAAGAGTTCCGGTATCTCCGCGTCGGGTCCCTCGGCATCGGCGTCTTCGACGCGGATGACGCGGTAGATTTCAAAGTCGCGCGCCCGCGTGCGGTCGGCATGCAGCACCTGGCGTGTCTTGCGCTGGTCGAGCTCGACGATGTTGCACTCGCGCTCGAAGAGATTGATGATCGGGGTGGCGAAGAGATCGAAATCCGCCGGCGTCAGATCGGCGAGTTCGGGCACCGGACGCCGGAACAGGAAGATGATTTCGAGCCCGGCCTGGCATTTGCGCACGACCGGCAGCAAGCCGGTGACGCGCCCATAATGGAAGCGCTCGGGCATCATGAAATATTCGCGCAGCAGGCGGTAGCCTTCGAAGGTCGGCCGCGTGCGCGGCATCAGCGCCTCGGCATCGGCAATGCCGACCATCTCCGGCGGCGGTAGCGGCGACAATGGATTGGTCTTGCCTTCCGGTCGAGCGCCGACACCAGAGCAGACTCCGAAGATGGCGTCGAAGATTAGCGGCGCCTTGGTGCGGTTGGCGAAATAGAAGTCGAGCCGGTCGAGCGCCAGTTCGTCGAGCTTGCCTTTGCCGGTCCGCGCCAGCGTGATGCGAAGTGCCGCTTCGCCGGCCTTGCCGGCGATCGGGCCGATGCCGGCGGCGGCAAGCGCGCTGCGGTCCTGGAAATAGCCGACCGAACTGATCGCGATCGGAAACAGCGTCATGTCCTGCGCGGTGGTGAAGGTGCAGCGTGTCGACAGGCCGGCCTGCAGGCTGGAGACCAGCCGCGTGCCGCGCTTGACGACGTGGCCGGCAAGCATTGTCTGCACCTGCTGGCCGGGCTTCAGCACCACCATGGCGGTTGCCGGCACCGGCGTGACGAGATCGGGATAAAGCACGTCGAGGATGCTGCGCGAAAACCGCGAGCGCTCGGCATCCACCTTCAGGCGCGTGCGCGCGGCGAGGAAGGCGACGCCGTCGAGCAGCCGCTCGACATAGGGGTCGGGACACGGCACCGTATCCAGCGACAAATTGCGGGCAACCGCCGGATGCATGTCGGCGAACTCCGCCGCCAGCCCGCGTATGTGGGACAGTTCCTCCTCGTAATATTCTACGAAGACCCGGTCCATCTCTCAGGCTTCCCTGAACTCGGTGCGCGCCAGTCCGTTGTCGAGATTGATCGTCGTGCGCAGGCGCATGCGCTCGGGCGTCGGCGTCATGATCAGCACGGCGTCGATCTCGATCTTCAGGCCGGTCTTGTCGCCGAGGTTGACCGTGACTTTCGTCGCGCTCTCCTTCAGCCGCGGCTCGAATGCGGCGAGCACGGCGCGGATCTCGCGTGCCAGAACATCGCGATCGAAGTCGCGCGACGACCGGCCGGAGAAGGACGGCACGCCATAATTGACAACGCTGCGGCGCACCTCCGGAAAGTCGGCCAGCGATGTCGGACTGTCGGTCATCTGCTCGGCCTCGAGATCGGATAGCAGCGGCGCGGATTCGAAACGCTCGGTGTTGAACAGCGCCTCGATGTCGCGCCGCACGGCCTCGCGCAGCACATCGGGCGACACCACGATGCCTCGGCTTTCAAGCTCGCCACGGTGCCGGTTCTGAAACGCCAGCCGGTGCAGCCGGCGCTTCTGATCGGGGTTCAATGCGTCATCGGCGTCGATGCGCCTCGGTCCGTCTGCCAGCAGCTCGTCCAGGCGCTCTGCGCCAAGCTCCTCCTGCAGAGCCTGCCTGAGCCCGTCTATCTCCGAGCTCAGGCCCGGCAGGTCGTTGACGAGGCGGTCCCACAGCGAAGGCTGTACCGCCTCGCGCTTGGCCCGTGAACCGCCCGCCTGTACCTTGTCGGCGGCAGGGCGCTTTGCTCGCCCCTCACTTGCCGACATAGACATCCATTTCGGCTTCGTCATTGTCGTCATAGACGAACTTGATCTTCTTGTAGGCGAAGGAGACTTCCTCCTGGATCAGGTCGGCTTCATCATCGGCCTGCGACATGTCGTATTCCATGATCGAGGCGTCGGTCAGGGTAACGACCAGATAGTCCTTGCTCTCGCCGTCGATGGTCCGCCGAGCGGAGAATTTGACCTCGTCCAGCGCCTTGTTTTCGAACAGGGCCTTGGCCAGATAGGGTGAGGCCTTGTCGTAGTGCTTGGTGAACTTGATCATGCCCATCGACACGCGGCCTCGGCGCGAGAGGGAATTGGGGTCGTAGGGCGCGACCATCTTGTAATCGACGCCATGGATTTCGATCTCGTCGTCATGGCCGTCGCGCGTGCTGGGCCCCTTGATATCCGGAACTTTCAGAAAACCGTCGATCTTCATTGTGGGCATTTTCGTTCTCCACGCTTTCAAACAAAGGTTTGGTTGCTGCAATCAGGTCTTCACGGACGGCAATTCCGACACCAGCCTGAGCGAGGCATTGATGCCCTCCAGCTGGTAGTGCGGGCGCAGATAGAAGCGGGCGTTGTAGTAGCCCGGCCGGCCCTCCACGCTGTCGACCTGCACCTCGGCGGCGGCAAGCGGACGCTTGGCGCGCGCCTTGTCGTCGGCGAAGGCCGGGTTGGCCAGCACGTACCGGTTGATCCATTCGGTCAACCAGATCTGCATGTCGGTGCGTTCCTTGAACGATCCGACCTTGTCGCGCGCAATCGCCTTGAGGTAGTGCGCAAAGCGCGAGACCGGGAACAGATAGGGCAGGTTGGCGGAGAGCCGCTCGTTGGACTGGGCGTCGGGGTCGACCAGGCGGCCCGCCCGCGTCTCATCGTCCTGCAGCGAATGGGCGCCGATGAAGGCCGCGAGATCGGTGTTCTTGCGGTGCAGGATCGGCATCAGCCCGAGCTTGGCCAGTTCCGCCTCGCGCCGGTCGTCGATGGCGACTTCCGTCGGGCATTTCATCGCGATCGAGCCGTCATCGGTCGGGAAGGAGTGCACCGGCAGGTTAAGCACAGTGCCGCCATTTTCGACGCCGCGGATCTGGGTGCCCCAGCCATAGAGCTTGTGGCTGCGGTTGATGTTGACGCCCATCGGGAAGGCAGCGTTCATCCAGACATATTTGTTGTGATCGCCCTGCACTTCCTCCTCGAAGGAGAAGCCCTTGACCGGGACTGTCTCCGAGCCGTAGGGCAGCCGCGCCAGCACGCGCGGCATGGTCAGCCCGATATAGCGCGCATCCTCGCTCTCGCGCAGCGATTGCCACGAGGCGTAGGCCGGGTTGGAGACGATCTGCTGCAGGTCCTGCGGGTTGGGCAGTTCCTGCCAGCTGTCCATGCGGAACAGCCGTGGCGAGGCGGCGGCGATGAATGGCGTGTGCGCCGAGGCGCAGATGCCGGAGATGTTGCGCAACAGGCCGACGTCGCGCGGGTGGTTGGAGAACTCGTAGGCGCCGATGACGCAGCCGATCGGTTCGCCGCCGAGCATCGAATACTCGTCGGTGTAGACCTTCTTGAAGATCGGGCTCTGGTCCCACATCTGGCCTTCATAGTCTTCGAGCGTATCGGCCAGCTGCTCCTTGGAAATGTTCATCACCCGGATCTTCAGCTTCTGATCCGTCTCGGTGTTGTTGATGAGGTACCAGAGGCCGCGCCAGGTGCCTTCCATCTGCCGCACTTCCGGCGCGTGCAGGATTTCGTTGACCTGGGTCGTCAGCATCTTGTCGATGCCGGCGATCAACGACTTGATCGACTTGATCGAGTTGGACGAAATCGTCGTCGTCTCGGAGCGCGACTGCGCCGCCAGAGCCAGGTTGCGAACCAGCTGCTGCAGCTTCTCGCTGTCGTCCTTCTTGACCTTGAAGTCCTTCTCCAAGAGCTGGCTGAATTCGCCGAGATCGACGGCCTCGGCCTCGGCGACGGATGCTGCGGTCTTTTGCTGTTCGGCCATGATCTATTCCTCACCCTTGTCGTCGGACAGCGCCTGGGCGGCGATCTGGCCAAGCAGCGGCTGGTTGTTCAGCAATTGGGCGATGCGCTTTTCGGCATCGACGCGGCCGTCCATGAAGCCGAGCAGCTCCTCGAGCTGGCGCCGCATCTTGAGGATTTCGGCCAGTTGCGGGACCTGTTCGGCGATCTTGTCGGGGGCGAAATCGCCCATCTTGGTGAAGGTCAGGTCGAGCGCCAGTTCTTCGTCGCGCTCCTGTCCCTCGGCCTGCGGCAGCGTGTTCTTCACCCGCGCCTTGACCCTGGGTCCCAGCGCTTCCATGAATTTGGGGAAGCGGTTGGCATCGGTCTCGACAAAGGAACGGTCGAGCACCGTCTTGGACGCTTCCCTGGTCTGCGATGCGCCCGACAGGTCGGCCATCACGCCCATGACGAACGGCAGTTCGATCGTCGTCGGGCTGCCGTAGGTTTCGACATCGTAGGCGATCTGCACGCGCGGGGCGCGATTTCGCTCGATGACCTTCGCTTTGCTTTCGGCTGGCATGTGTTGCTACCTTTCATCCTTCTGGGCAGTCTTCTTGGCGTCGGGAACGCCGGCGAGCAGCCGGAATTCCTTGAGCCCCGACGGGGCGAGGTCTTCCATCAGTTCAACGAAATCCATGTGCACCATCCTGCGCACCCGGCGGGCGAGATGCGGGATCGGGCTCGACGGCTCGGTGCGGTCGTAGAACGCGACCACAAGGTCGAGGCACTTCACCACATCGTCGCGCGAGGAAATCCTGTCCGGGAGCCCCGCACCGGTCTCCGCGTAGCTTGCCATCGTCTCGGCTCCATGACCGTTTCTGACCGGCGCGGCCGGGCTTGCCGGGGGAGCAGCCGGGCTGGCCGCCCCCTTCGTCGCTGCCTCTTCCGTGGTCTCGACCGCCGTATTGCGTTCCAGCGTCGTCAGCACGCGCTGCAAAAATCGTTTCAGGTCCGGGACGGCGGCCCCGTTGCTGTCAAGGCGGGCATTCAGCGCCGCATCGACCGCGTCGAGCGCCTCGATCGCTGCGTGCGCCCCGGCGATGAGCGCCGTCATCTGTTCACCGGCCTGGTCCTGATGGGCGGCACAACCGCTGCCCACCCGGTTCAGGAGCTGTCCGTGCGCGCTGACCAGTGCTGCCTTCTCCGTGGCATTCAATCCCGACGCCGCTTCCTGAAGCATGACGCGATCGTCGAGCGCACCCTGTTCGAGATCGCGTCCGCTGATCGGCCCGATGGGACGCGGCGCGAAGAAGACCATCTGCCTGAGGTTCGCCAGCAGGCCTTCCTGGCCGTTCTGCAGGTCGGCCAGCGCGTTGAGGCGGCGCAAGGCGGCCTCGCGTGGTTGGGGGCTGGCCCGCAGCGCCGGGTGCATCGTCTCCCAATGCGTCTCGAAGGTCCTTGCAATCAGGGTCAGGCCCTGTGCCAGTCCGGCCAATCCCTCTTCATTGGCCAGCGCCCGGGCGACAATGACGAGCAGGCGCAGGTCGCGGCCATGCGAACGCAACTCCTCGGCCTTGCCGAGCACGGCAGGCCAGTCGACCGGAATGGTCGATTGCGCGGCTGGCTTGTTGCGCCCGTCATGGACGACCTTGACCTGCGGCTCCGTGAGCCGCTCCAGCTCATGAAAAGCCGGATCGTTGCGCAAGTCTTCGCCTGACGGATTTTCACCGTCCAGCGGAGCAAGCCAGAGTGCGAGATCGATCACAGATACCCCCGGCGACCGGCTCTAAAACCGTACGTGACCCAACGTTAGCACACGGTTGCATATTCCCACAATTCGCCATCCGCTCAAAAGTTAACGAGCGCTAATGAATGTCGGTGCAACTGCGTCTCGGATGGCGCAATTCATGGCGTGCTTGGCCAACCTCGTATGTGAAGCGCATCGCATAGGATTAGAAAAAATCGTGGTTGTCTGCATTTGGCGGCGCGGGACTCTCCACAAAGGGAAAAGGCCGGCTGCATCAAGCGCTTTGTCAAGCGGCTGCTTATGTGGCAGGCTGTCGACGGGCAGATTGCAGGAGCACGTTCGATGGAACAGCGCCGGTCGTCGCAGGGGTTCAAACGCAAGGAACTGGTTGGCAAGCTCAATCCGGTCTGCCTGCGCGCCTTCAAGGCCGCCGCCGACAGCGCCAAGCTGCGCGGCAATCCTTACGTCGAACTCGTCCATTTCATAGAACAACTGGTGCTGTCCGAGCGTTCGGATGTGCAGATGATCATTGCCGATGCCGGCGTCGATGCCAGCCGGCTTACCAGCGAAATGACCCGCGCCGTCGACAAGCTGCCCTACGGCGCCACCTCGATCGAGGAATTTTCCGACCACATCTTTCACGCCATCCAGGAGGCCTGGAACCTAGCGACGCTGGAATTCGGCATGGAGGAGGTCCGCAGCGCCCATGTCGTGCTCGCCTGCCTGAAGACGCCGGTGCTGGAAGGCCTGGTGTCGAAGATCAGCGGCGAATTCGACAAGATCGACGCCGACGCGGTCATCGCCCGCTTTGCCGAGGTGGTGGAGGGCTCGCTCGAAGCCGGCGCCACTGCCGCCGCGGCTCCCACTGCCGAGGCGCCGCGGCGGGTTCCGGGCGGGGATTCGGCCCTCGCCAAATACGCCACCGACCTGACCCAGCGCGCCCATGACGGCAAGATCGATCCGGTCGTCGGCCGCGATCCGGAAATCCGGCAGATCATCGATATCCTGATGCGGCGCCGGCAGAACAACCCGATCCTGACCGGCGAGGCCGGCGTCGGCAAGACTGCGGTGGTCGAGGGCTTTGCCCTGCGCATCGCCCAGGGCGACGTGCCGCCGCCACTCCAGGGTATCAGCGTACGCATGCTCGACATCGGCCTGATGCAGGCCGGCGCCAGCGTCAAGGGCGAGTTCGAGAAGCGCCTGAAGGCGGTGATCGACGAAGTTCAGTCATCCGAGACGCCGGTCATCCTGTTCATCGACGAGGCGCACACGCTGATCGGCGCCGGTGGTGCCGCCGGAACCGGCGATGCCGCCAATCTCTTGAAGCCGGCGCTGGCGCGCGGCGAATTGCGCACCATCGCCGCAACCACCTGGGCCGAGTACAAGCAGCACATCGAAAAGGACCCGGCGCTGACCCGCCGTTTCCAGGTGGTCAAGATCGATGAGCCGTCGGAAGCGGTCGCTGTGCTCATGCTGCGCGGTGTAGCCGGCGTGCTCGAACAGCATCACGAAGTGCAGATCCTGGACGAGGCGATCGAGGCGGCGGTCGGCCTGTCGCATCGTTACATCCCGGCGCGGCAATTGCCCGACAAGGCGGTCAGCCTGCTCGACACCGCTTGCGCCAGGGTGGCGATCTCGCAGCATGCGACGCCGGCCGAGGTCGAGGACATTTTGCGGCGCCGCCAGGCGCTCGAGGTCGAAAGCGGCATCATCGGCCGCGAGGCAGCGATCGGCATCGAAGTAACTGACCGGCAGGCGCGGGTCGAGGCCGGGCTCACTGAGACGGGGACCATGCTCGCCGCCGCCGAGGAGCGCTGGGAGCGCGAAAAGGCGCTGGTTGCCGAGATCCTCGAACTGCGCGCGCGGCTGCGCGGCGACGGCGTCCCGCTCGATGCGGTGGCGACAGCTGAGGCCGATGCCGAACCGGCAGCGCCGGACGAAGAAAAGACCAAGGTGCCCAAGGCCGAGACGCCCAAGGCCGAAGCGTCCGAGACCGAAGCGCCGGCTGCCGAGGCTGCGCCGTCAGATCCTGTCGCCGATCTGGCGCGGCTGCGTGAACTCATGGCCGAGCTTGCCACCGCGCAAGGCGAGACGCCGCTGATCCTGCCATCGGTCGACCGCAATGCGGTCGCTGCCGTGGTCCAGGACTGGACCGGCATCCCGACGGGACGGATGCTGTCCAGCCAGACCGAAAAGGCGCTCAAGCTCGCCGACACTTTGTCCGAACGAGTCGTCGGCCAGGATCACGCCATGGAGATGATCGCCAAGCGCGTGCAGACCAGCCGCGCCGGGCTCGGAGCGCCGGAAAAGCCGGTCGGCGTGTTCCTGCTCTGCGGCCCCTCCGGTGTGGGCAAGACCGAGACGGCCCTGGCGCTGGCCGAGACGCTCTATGGCGGCGAGCAGAACCTGATCTCGATCAACATGTCCGAATTCCAGGAGGCGCACACCGTCTCGACGCTCAAGGGCGCACCGCCCGGCTATGTCGGCTACGGCAAGGGTGGCATTCTCACCGAGGCCGTGCGCCGAAAACCCTATTCGGTGATCCTGCTCGACGAGGTCGAGAAGGCGCATCCCGACGTCCACGAGATCTTTTTCCAGGTCTTCGACAAGGGCATGATGGATGACAGCGAGGGAAGGCGCATCGACTTCAAGAACACGCTGATCCTGCTGACGTCCAATGTCGGGTCCGAAGTCATCATGGAGCGGACCGGCAACGGCACGGTGAGGGCAGGGCTCGACGGCCTCGATGCTGCCCTGCGCGCTCCACTGCTGAAGGTGTTTCCAGCGGCCTTCCTCGGCCGCGTCGTGACCATCCCTTACTATCCGCTTTCGGATTCGATGATCGAGGCCATCACCCGCCATCAGTTCGGCAAGATCGCGCGGCGGCTGCGCGCCAGCCACGACGCCGAACTGGTGATCGGCGACGGCGTCATGGCGCTGGTCAAGGCGCGCTGCACCGAAATCGAGTCCGGTGGCCGCATGATCGACGCCATCCTCACCAACACGCTGTTGCCGGAACTCAGCCGCGGCGTGCTGAACCGGTCGCTCGACGGCGAGAAGATGACCAAGGTGACCGTCAGCGCTTCCACTGACGGGTTTGCCTATTCGTTCGAATAGTCAGGCCTGACTGCTCGGCTCCGTCTCGGCGCGGATCAGCTTGATGTCGGCGCCGGCTGCCCAGGCGCCGATATCCTCGCGCCGCAACGCCGCCGCCATCATGTCGGGAAACAGGTCCGGCGTGCAGGCGAAGACCGGTATGCCAAGTGCCGCGACCGAAGCCGACATCGCCGGATCATAGCCCGGCCGGCCCTGATCGGTCAGCGCCAGCAGCACGATGACATTGACGCCGGACCGGACCAGCGCCGCAAGCCGCCGCAGCAAGTCCTGGCCGTTGCCGCCCTCATAGAGGTCGGTGATCAGCACGAAGTGGGATTTGGTCGGCCGCTCGATGCGGTCGGCGCAATAGGCGACCGCCTGGTTGATGTCGGTGCCGCCGCCGAGCTGCACGCCAAACAGCACCTCGACCGGGTCGCTGAGCTCTTCGGTCAGGTCGACGATGGCCGTGTCGAAACAGACCAGCTTGGTGCGCACGACCGGCAGCGACGCCATCACCGCGGCGAAAATCGAGGCGTAGATCACCGAACTCGCCATCGAGCCGGACTGGTCGGCGCACAGCACCACTTCGTCGAGATCGACTAGCCGGCGTTGCTTGCGCATGAAGCCGACCAGTTTTTCCGGCACGACGGTTTTGTGCTCAGGCTGGTAGTGGCGAAGATTGGCCGAGATGGTGCGCGGCCAGTCGATGTCGCGTTGGCGCGGCCGGTTGGTGCGTCGCGACTTGTCGAGCGCGCCACGGATCGCCTCGGCGGTCTTCTGCTCCAGCCGCTGCATCAGCTTGGCGACGATGTCGGCGATGATGGTGCGGGCGATGTCCTTGGTCTTGGCCGGCATCACCGAACGCAGCGAGATCAGGTCGGCGACGAGGTTGACGTCGGCCTCGATCGCCTTGAGGAATTCCGGCTCCATCAGCATCTGCTTCAGGTTCAGCCGCTCGAAGGCATCCTTCTGGACGATCTGGACCACCTGGGCGGGAAAGAAGGAGCGGATATCGCCCATCCATTGCGCCACGCGTGGCGCCGAGCGGCCGAGCCCGCCGCGCCGCTTGCGCGGGTCGGCATCGGCATTGGCGCCGTCGCCGTAAAGCGCATCGAGCGCCGAAGACAGTTTTTTGTCATCACTGGAAAGGGCGGAGGAAGCCTCGTCATCGGCGCCGATCGCCAGCCGCCAGCGGCGCTCGCGCCCGCTATCGGAGGATGCCGGGCCGGGTTCGGGCACTTCGGCTTCGTCATCCATTGTCACACTCCGCCCGCCAGCAATGGCCCAAGCCGCTCCAGGTGACGGCGCCAGCCCTCGCCGCCATCCGGCGCCGGCGTCAGGCCGGCCGGCAACCTTGCGGTGCGGCCGAGCACGGCCTCGATCAACCGCCGCCGCTCCATCGAGTCCAGATTGGAGAAGACGCGGCGCAGCAATGGCAGATGCGCGATGAAAGCGTCCTCGTCGAGCGATTTCAGCCACCCATCGACGGCGCCGCGCAGGCCCTCGTCATAGATCAGCCGCTGGCCGGCAGTGCTGAAGAAACCTTCGAAGAACCCCGCTGCCTGGGCGACCGGCGTCCCCGGCGACAGCCTGCGTCCGAGCAGCCCGGCGGCGTCCTCTGCCGACAGTTGGCCGGCTTCATAGAGCAGATGCGCGGCGCAGCCGGCGAGCAGCGCCGTCGAGCGCGGACCTTCCAGCACGCCGGTCAGGCCGTTGCGCCAGGCATCGAGCACGCCTTCGCCGGGCTCGACCAGCCGGATCGCCGTGTCGGCCTTGCGCACAGCACCGACCAGCGTGGTGGCGGCCTGCTCGTCCAGGTCGCGCACCGCATAGGGCAGCGCGATCGCGCCCTCGACGATCAACCGTTCCAACAAACCGGACAGCCGGTTGGTTTCGGTCTTGCGCGCCTCGCCGTAACGGATGATGTCGGCAAGCGGCGGCACCGAGGCCAGCATCTCCAGGCATTCGCTGCTGTGCGCTGCGCGCGCCTCCAACGCTACAAGGCCGGCGCTCGCGGCCTCCGACAGATCCGCCGTAATGGCGCTCTGGACAAGGGCGGCAAGCGTGTCGAGGCTCGCGGCCGCACCGAGCATCTGGATCAGGCGGCCATTGGCGGCCTTTTCGATAGTCGGGCCGTAGATCAGGTTCTCGACCAGGCGCACGGCATATTCCGGCTCCCAGGCCAGCGTCCATTTTTCGCGAAAGGTGCCGCGGCTGCGGCCGGCGTCGGCCAGCCTGCCCCATTGCACGCCAAGCACGTTCAGCCGGTGCAGCAATGTCGAACGAAACAGTCCGCTTTCGCTGCGCAGATCGACCGACAGCTCGCGTTCCAGCGCCTCCGGCTTCAGCCGCGCCGCCTTCTGGTTGCGCTGCAGGTCCTCGATCAGCGGCGCCAGCGGCGTGTCGGGCGGAATCTCGCCGACATCCGCGCCCAAAAGCAGCTCGGCCTCGACCAGCGCCCACAGCACCGCTTCGCCGTTGAACAGCGCCGCGATCGCGGCATCGCGCAATTCCTCGAAGCCGGGCTTCGGCCGCTCGCGAATGGCAGCCAGTGTGCGCGCAAGCCGCTCGGCCTCGATCAGCGACGCGGTCGACACCAGATGGCCCTTCGCCCGCAGCACCGCCGCGATCGTCGCCAGCCACAGCGTCGCGGCGTCGCGCCGCCCTCGTGTGCGCCACAGATGTTTGCACCAGCCGGGCGCGACGACGCCAGCGCCATAACCATAGCCCAGCGCAAGACGCGGCCCGGTCCATGGCGCCCATGTCATGATGCTTTTGCGCCGGGCAATTCCCTTGATCAGCGCCTGGTCGTTCTTCTGCGTGTGCGCGGCCTGCAGGGCCGGCACATGCCATGCGCCGCAGACGACGGCGATCGGTCCGGCGAATTCCTTGCGCGCGGCGGCGATTTCCAATCGCATATGCGCTTCACGCTTGGCCTCGAACGGCGCGATCGCACCTTCGCCGTCGCGCAGCGTCGTCATCGCATCGGTGATGGCAGCGAAGATTGGACCCGGCTGCGGATTCTGCTCGATAATGTCGGCCCACCAGCTTTCGCCATCTTCATAGCCGGCGGCCGCAGCCAGCGTGCCGATCGGGTCGCGATGCGATGCGGGCTCGCCATCCTCACCGGTTTCGTCCTTGGGTTCGGGCTTGTCGGCGTCAGCCGTTTTGTCGGTGTCGTCGGTTGCCGGTGCCGCGAACCGTGCCGATGACGGCAGGTCGATGAACCGCAATGCCGCCTTGTTCTCCACCGCCCACACCGCCGCCTGGTATTCCGGCGAGAACTCGGCGAACGGCCAGAAACTTGTCGCGGCCGGATCGTCCTCGGGGTAGCAGAGCAGCGCCACCGGCGGCTGCATCTGCGGGCGCGCCAGCAATGGCAGCAGGGCGGACGCGTCGCTCGGCCCTTCGATCAGCACCGCGACCGGCTGCAAGTCCCGCAGCGCCTGCACCAGGCTGTCGGCGGAGCCCGGCCCGTGATGGCGGATGCCGAAATAGGCGACGTCGCTCATGACCTCAGATCGCTGCGTTCAGTGCCGCGTAATAGCCGGCATAGTCCGGCCGCTTCTTGAGCACCGTTTCGAGATATTCCTCCAGCACCACCTTGTCCTGCACCGGGTCCTTGACGATCGCTCCGACAAGGCTGGCGGCGAGGCCTTCGGCGCCGAGTTTGCCGCTGTCGAACCACGCCGCCTGGCTGAGGCCGCCGACCATGGTGGCGATCGCCTCGGCGGTCGACAATGAACCCGAAGGCGTCTTCAGCGTCACCTTGCCGTCAGCGGTTGCGCCCGAGCGCAGCTCGCGGAAAATGGTCAGCACGCGCGCAATCTCCTCGCCGACATTCTTCGGCACCGGCAGGTCGAGGCCGCCGGCCATCTCGTCGACCCGCTTGGAGACGATCGCCACCTCTTCGGCCATGTCTTCGGGCAGCGGCAGAACCACCACATTGAAGCGGCGCTTGAGCGCCGAGGACAGTTCGTTGACGCCCTTGTCGCGATTGTTGGCGGTGGCGATGATGTTGAAGCCGCGCTGGGCATAGAGCGAGGTGTTGAGCTCCGGGATCGGCATCATCTTTTCCGACAGCACGGTGATCAGCGTGTCCTGCACGTCCGAGCCCATGCGCGTCAGTTCCTCTAGCCGGCATAGCTTGCCGCTCTCCATGGCGCGGTAGAGCGGCGTCGGCACCAGCGCCTCCTGGCTCGGCCCTTTGGCCAAAAGCTGCGCATAGTTCCAGCCGTAGCGGATCTGGTTCTCGTCGGTGCCGGCCGTGCACTGCACGATCAGCGTCGAGTTGCCCATGATGGCGGCGGCGAGATGTTCCGACACCCAGGACTTGGCGGTGCCGGGAACGCCGAGCAACAGCAGCGCGCGGTCGGTAGCGAGTGTCGCCACCGCGGTTTCCATCAGCCGGCGGCGACCAACATATTTCGGCGATATCACGGTGCCGTCGCTTGCCTTGCCGCCGAGCAGATAGGTCAGCACGGCCTTCGGCGACAAGCTCCATCCGGCCGGCTTCTGGCGTTCGTCATTGCGCGCCAGCGCCTGCAGTTCAGCGGCATAGGCCTGCTCGACAGGGAGGCGGATGGCTGCGTTCATGGTGCTGTTCTCCGGATTGTCATGTTTTGGTTCCCGTCATTGCCGCGTTGAGGCGCAGGAAAACGAGCGAGGCTGCCGCCGGCAGCATGCCGGCCGCAACAATGTCGCCGATCAACCGTTCAGCGGTCTCCGCTCTGGCAAGAAAGCCTATCGTTTCCAGGGCGTGGTCCGCGCTTCGCTTCGCGGGCTCGTCGTTTCCCGCAACCATGGTGCGCAGTGCCGACAGCGCCTTGCCATTTGTCAAATCGTCCCATTCAAGCCAACTCGCTTCGGCGCCTTCGACCAGGTTGAGCGCTTCAAGATTTTGAGCGTCCTTCAGGATCCGCCTGATCAGGTTCCGCTTCCTGCCGCTGTCCAAACGCAACATGAGGTGGAAGACAAACAATGCCGACTTGCCACCTTCGGCGACAAGCGTATCCGCCAACAGCGCCACCGTGGCATCGCTGCCGGACACGGCGACCATCCGAACGAGAGACAGATCCGCTCTGTCATCGGCACCGAATTGCCATGCCCCGATGAAATCGGACTCTGTTTTGCCGAAATGCGCCGCAAGATCGACCAGGTAACAGCTTGCGAACAGGTCGACGCGACGACTTTCTTGCGCAGCCGATTTGAGTTTTGCCGGCGTGTATGTGGTGCGGCGGCGGATGAAGCCGGATTTGCCTTCTGTGATGAAGGCGGCGAGTTCGGCAACGGGGTCGTCGGCTCCGTCGTTGCCCGGCCGGCCATGCTCGCCCAGCCTTGCCAGCAGCCGGCCCGCCAGCTCCTGCACCTTGCCGGAGCGGTCGGTGGCCAGGCTTTTCAGGAATGGCGCGTCCGTGGGCGTCAGGTTGAAATGCATGAGTTCGATGAGCGCCAGCCGGACTTCAGCCGGCTCGCCCGTCGCCTTGGCTTCCATCAGGCTGCGGGCCGTGGCCGGATCGCGACGGCGCATCTCGGCCAACGCGATACGGCGCGCGGCGGGGTAAAAGTCATCCCAGTTCTGCGCCGTCAGCTGCTCCTGCGGGGCAATCTTCAGCCCCTCGACGCTGGCCTGCCAGTCGATCCACGGCGCATAGATGTCAGGGCTGTTCTGGTCTGATGCCGACGGCATCCAGTCCATCGGATGCAGCACGTAGCCGCGGCTGGCGACGAGCGTCGCGACGCGCGACTTGCGCCGCGCATCGGCGGCGTTCTTCAGGGCCGCCCGCAACAGCGGCCGCAACCGCTCCGGCAGCAGTGGCAGGCCAAGCCTCGGCAGCGGCGGGCGCCGCTTCAGCGTCTTCGGCGCGGCTGGCCTTAAGCCCACATCGAGCGCCTGCGCCGCGATCGCCAGCAGACGTCGCTCCCGTTCGTCCGGGCTTGCGCCACGCGCGATCTCCTTCCATGCGGTTGGCGCCAGATCGAACGCGGTTCCGCCGGTGATCCAGCAGTCGCGCATCGTCGCCAGGCCGGTTAGTTCGAGCTCGTTCATGACAGATCGAGCCTCCCGAAGCCGCTTTGCGCGGCCAGCAGATCGAGCCGCGCGCCGTTCCAAAGCGCTGCCGTGGCCGCGAGGTCGAGGCCAAGCACGGTCTGATCGACGGTCCCGCTAACAGGCAGGGCGATCCCTTGCGGGTCGTGCGCCGCTTGCCACCAGGCGGTGCCGCGCTCATCGAGCAGGATCGCGCCGGCAGGCAGCATCAGCGGGCTATCGGTCGACCAGGGTGCTGCGTCCTGGTGCGCCGCATGCGCCGCCAGCGGATCCTTGACAATGCCGAGGCCGAAATCCGGCCAGGCGCCCGACACGACATCGCCCTTGCGCTCCGCTACCAGCGCCCGCAGCCGTTGGCGTGACGGATAGAACACCAGCCTTGCATCGAACCGGTCGCCAGGTGTGAACGCGGCAGAGCGGCGGCCGGCCGAGGCCGGAAAGAAATCGAGTAGCAGCGCAAATTGCGGCGTCGGGCTTTTCAGGTCGAGCAGCCAGGTAGAATGGCTGACAAGGCCGTCGCGGCGGGTCTCGATCTTCTCGCCGATGACTTCCCACTGGCTGTCGACCTGTCTTGCATCGGGATTGGCCAGCACCTGGTCGCGGGTTTCGGATGCCGACACCAGCCGCTTCAATTCGGGATCGTCTGGCGCCGAGCGCCAGGCCTTGGCCAGCAAAACCAGCTTGCCGAGTTCGCGGATCGCCGCGTCCGGCCGTTCCTCGCTGCGCAGCGCCATTAGCCGGGCCGGGATTTCGTCGATGCGTCCCGCAAGCGCCGTTGCTTTCATGTCGACCAGCCTGGCGGCAATGCGGCGGCAGCGCTCGCTGCTGGCGTCGGCAAAGGCGGAAAGGCCGAGCCGCAGCTGGTCGGCAATCCACTGGTCGAGTTCGTCCAGCGCGCCTGCCACCGCGGTGCGCGTATCTTCCGCCCGCTTGCGCTGCGCCGTCTCGCGGCGCTCCGTCGCGGCGGCGTCATCGACGGTGCTTTCCTCTGCCTGCGAGGCCTCGCCAATGCTCTTGCCAGACGCGCCCCTGCCAGCCTTTGCGTCGACCGGCGGGGGCGCACTCTTCCAGCGCCGGCCAAGCCAGTCATTGACCCATTCCGGCGTTGTTTCGGCTGATGTGAAGCTGGCCGGCGCCGTGGCGGCGATCCACATCAGCGCCAGCGTGTGCTTGCAGGGAAATTTTCGCGACGGGCAGGTGCATTTGTAGCCGTGGTCGCCGGTGTCGACGACGGTGCGATAGGGGTTGGATCCCGAGCCCTGGCATTCGCCCCAGATCAGCGCCTGCTGCTCGTTCTTCTCCAGCCGCGGCCAGTTCGAGCGCTTGGTGAGCTTCGAGGCGGCGCTTAGCGACGCCTGATCGGGGGCCAGCGCCTCGATGGTTTTCAGTTCGAATTCCAAGCCGCGCCTCTCGTCACCCCAAATCAATGCCTGGCATCAATATAGGGTGCCTTTTGTGAAGGATTGTTGTGGCCCCGGCAAGACGAAGATAGCGCAGATCAGTACAGCGGCGTGGCCATATGCCGGGGCGTCGGCCATTGCGCCGTGATCTCGGGCTGCACCGGGCGCTCGAGATAGGTCGACAGCACGACATAGCTTCGCGTCGAGGTGACGCCGGGCGTTTCGTAGAGACGCGCCAGCAGGCCTTCGAGCGCCCTGGTGTCCTCGGTGCGGACCTTGAGAAGCATGCAGGTGTCGCCGGCCACCGAATGGATTTCCTCGACCTCAGGATATTGGGAGACGGCCATCAGCTCCGGTGTCTTGCCCCAGCCCTTGGTATCGATATGCACGAAGGTGAGCAGCGGCTTCTTCACCGCCTTCGGGTCGATGATCACAGCCGTGCCGCGGATGGCGCCGCTGCGCCGCAGGCGCTTGACCCGCTCATGCGCCGCCGGCGGCGACAGGCAGACGCGTTCGCCAAGTTCGGCGTAGCTGATCGTCGCATCCTCGACCAGCACGCCTAATATTTTTCGGTCGATTGCGTCGAGCTCTCGGGGAGCTACCTTGTTCTGCAGAACCCCATCTGTTTCTTCGTCCATATCGAAATTCCTTGTTGTCGCGGAATTCAGTTCGGCCATTATGACCCGATGACGAACGCGCATCAAGCTGCAACGCTCCATCAGCCGATCCCGGCGCTGGCCTATCTCCTGACCGGCTGCATCGCCGTCATCGGCTCGAACTCGCTGGTCCTGGGTCCAATTGCTCCGGCAGTCGCCGCATCCTTCGGCACCAGCGTGCCGGCGGTGATGGCCGCGTCGGCCGCCTTCGGCCTCGGCACTTCGGCCAGCGCGTTGTTCCTCGCCCGCTATATCGACGGCGTCGGCGCCCGCCGCATGCTGAAGGGCGCGCTGCTTCTTCTGGCCGTTGGGCTTCTCGCCAGCGCGCTGGCGCCGACGGTGATCATGCTGGTCGCGGCCCAGGCCGTCGCCGGCATCGCCGCCGGCGTCGCCATGCCGGCCATCTATGCCAGTGCAGCGGCAATTGCGCCGCCCGGCCGCGAAAGCGGCACGATCGGCGTCGTGCTGACCGGCTGGACGGTCTCCATGGTGGCCGGCGTGTCGCTGTCGGCCGTGCTTGCCGATCTCGTGCACTGGCGCGCCGTCTTCGCCGCCGTCGCGGTGCTTTCCGCCATTGCGCTTGCTGCCTTGTCGATGACCTCGCTCAGCGACGTCAGGAAGAGCGGCCCGGCACCGTCGCCGTTCGTTGCGCTGGCCATTCCGGGGATCGTGCCGCTGCTCATCGCCTGCACCGCCTTCATGACCGCTTTTTACGGCGTCTACGGCTATCTCGGCGATCATCTGCACCAGGATCTGGGCGAGCCCGTCAGCGCCAATGCGCTGGCCGCGCTCGCCTATGGCGCCGGCTTCGGCGCCGCGGCCTTCCTCGACGGCGTCATCGACCGCATCGGCGCGCGGCGCGTCATGCCCTTCGCCTATCTGCTGGTCGCCGTCGTCTATGTCGCCATCGCGCTCGCAAGCAGCAATTTTGTGCTGATCCTGGCTATGATCGCCATATGGGGCCTTGCCAATCATTTCGGCCTGAACGTGTTGGTGATGCGCCTTACCGCGCTCGATCCGTCGCGCCGTGGCACCATCATGGGCCTGAACAGTTCGGTCACCTACCTCGCCGTCTTCATCGGCACCACCAGCTTCGGGCCGCTTTATTCATCGTTCGGCTTTGCCATCTGCGCGATCGTCGCCGCCGTGCTGATGCTGGTTGCGGCAGCAGCGGGGTCATGGCGGTCGCCTCCGCCCATCAAGCCGTAAAGCTTGCGTCCTCATCCCGTCCTTCGCTAGAGCTTGGCTTGCCATGCGAGCCCCGCCCGGATGAAGACGACGCTTGAAACCACTGCCGACCCCTCGTCAGACGACCTCGCCTTCCTGGCCGAGCGGCTGACGGCGTTCAATGACGGCGATGTCGGCCCTCCGGCCGCAAGCCGATCGCGGTCTTCGTTCGTGACGAGCACGGCGCTGTCGTCGCCGGCATTTCGGGATACACCGCCTGGGGCTGGCTCTATGTGCAATGGCTGTGGGTCGACGAACGCCTGCGCGGCCAGCATATGGCCGGCGACATGCTGGACGCTGCCGAGCGCGAAGCAGTCGCCCGGGGCTGCCAGAACGCCTGGATCGACACGTTCAATCCGACAGCGGCCAAAGTCTATGAGCGGCAAGGCTACCGGCGCTTCGGCGAACTGCCTGACTTTCCCACCGGCCGCAGCCGCATCTTCCTGCAGAAGAAGCTCTAACCTGCCAGCCGCCCGCCTTGCATCGGCTGCGGCACGCCGGTGGTGCTGGGAAAGCTGATCGGCAGGCCGCGCAGCACGCGCACGGCAAGGAAGGCAAAGCATTCGGCCTCCACCGCATCGCCTTTCCAGCCCAGTGTCTCGGCCTGCACCACCTCGACGTTGGCGCGCCTCGCCAGCATCGCCATCATCGTCGGGTTGCGGCGGCCGCCGCCACTGACCGCTAGGCGCTTCGGCCGGCGCGGCAACAAATCGAGCGCCTTGCCGACGGCCGAGACGGTGAAGGCCGTCAGCGTCGCCGCCCCATCCTCTGCGCTGAGGCCGTCGGCCATGGCGGCGCCGAAGTCGAAACGGTCGAGCGATTTCGGATAGGGCTTGGTCAGATACGGATGCTGGAGCAATTTGGCCAGCCGCACTTCATCGACGGTGCCGGCCGCGCCCAGTGCGCCGTCGCGGTCCATCTCGCCGAGGCCGTTTGCCTTGATGAAATCGTTGAGCGGTGCGTTGGCCGGGCCAGTGTCGAAGGCGACGATGTTGTCCTTGCCGTCCCACCAGGTGACGTTGCCGACACCGCCGAGATTGAGCACCGCCGTGTCGCCGCTGGCGTCGGCTTCCCTCAAAAGCGCCGCGTGGTAGGCAGCCGCCAGTGGTGCGCCCTGGCCGCCAGCGCGCACATCGTCCGAGCGGAAATCATAGGCGACCTTGGCGCCCAAAATGGAATGCATCAGCGCGCCATCGCCCAACTGGCGCGTATCGCCGCGCCGCCCGGGTTGCGGGGCACGATGCAGCACGGTTTGGCCGTGAAAACCGACCACGCCGATATCGCCCATGGTCAGGCCGTAGCTTTCGACAAGGTCCTTCACCGCCGCCGACTGCGCCCGCGTCAGCGCCTCCTCGGCTTCGGCAAAGATCGCCGGCTCCGGCCCGTCGAAATTCCACACCCGGGCCTGACGCAGCGTCTCCTCCAGCAAGGCACGGATCGCTGCGGGGTAGGGGGCCAGCGTATAGGTGCCGAAATCGGCGATCCGCTCGCCATCGGTCTTGATCAGCGCGACGTCGATATTGCCGTCAAGCACGGTGCCGGTCATCAGGCCGACCGCCCAGATTGGTTCCACGGTCGACTCCCTTGCGACACCGTTTGCGATTCCAACGCAATCACCTGTCGGACGGATTGTCTCGCCAGGCAAGACCCTGGCCGCGGTCGATTGCTCCGAACCTGCCGGCAGAGTTTTTCACCGAACAGCGAAAATCGAGCAACGCCGTTCTTGCGTCTCGCCGCTCAAGACGCCAGCTATGAGACGAACAGGTCATCGCCAAGGAGAAACGACATGGCATCCGAAGTCGCAGTGATCGCCGGCGCGGGTGCGGGCCTGAGCGCCTCTTTGGCACGCCTTCTCACCACGGAAGGCTATCGTGTGGTGCTGGCCGCCCGCAACACGGCCAAACTCGCGGCGCTGGTCGGGGAAACCGGCGCGCTGGCCGTCGAAACCGACGTCGCCGATCCGGCCTCCGTCGCCGGCCTGTTCGACGCCGCCGACAAGCAAGGCCCGCTGGCCCTTGCGGTCTTCAATGCCAGCGGCCGCACGCGCGGCCCGATCGCCGAGGTCGATCCCGATGCGGTCAAACAAGCCTTGCTTGTCGGCGCCTATGGCGGCTTCCTGGTCGGCCAGCAAGCGGCGCGGCGGCTGCTTGCGCGCGGCTCCGGTTCGATTCTTTTCACCGGCGCCTCCGCCAGCATCAAGGGCTTTCCCAACTCGGCCGGCTTTGCCATGCCGAAATTCGGCCTGCGCGGTCTGGCTCAGTCGATGGCGCGCGAACTCTTCCCGAAGAACATCCATGTCGCCCATTTCATTATCGACGGCCAGATCGAGCCGGTCGGGACGAAGCCCGAGCGACCGGACAGCCAGCTGTCGCCCGATGCGATCGCGCAGACCTATCTCGCGACCCATCGCCAGCATCGCAGCGCCTGGAGCTTCGAGGTCGAGCTGCGGCCCTTTGTCGAGACATTCTGACCGGTCCGGCGTGACCGTTCTCGCAATTGCGAAATCTTTGAGAGAATATTCCCGGCTTCGTGTTTGAGAAGAAATGCGGTTCTTTGATCCGGCAAGCAGCATTGCCGATGATGTCGTCAAGGCTTGGTATTCCACCTCGCCGCAATGACTTCAGGATTACGAGGGATCGACAATGTCCGAACGCGGAAACGCTTCCAGCTCTCTTCTTTTTTCAGCCATCAGCCGGCGAGCTGCCCTTGCGGCACTTTTTGCCTCGGCCGTCACGCTTGCCGGTCTGGCTCAGCCGACGCCGTCCTTCGCCGAGGACAAGAAGTCTATCAAGGTCGGCATCATCAGCGGCGAGGATGAGGATGTCTGGCGCGTCGTCGTCGCCCAGGCCGCCGAAAAAGGCCTGACTGTCGAGACCGTGGTGTTCAACGACTACACCCAGCCCAACGAGGCGCTCGAGCGCGGCGAGATCGACGCCAACGCCTTCCAGCACCAGCCCTATCTCGACAACCAGATCAAGACCCAAGGGTACCACATCGTGCGCGTCGGCTACACCGGCGTCTGGCCGATCGGCCTCTACTCCAAGAAATACACCAAGGTTGCCGACCTGCCCGAAGGCGCCGTCATCGGCTTGCCCAACGACCCCTCGAATGAGGGCCGCGCGTTGCGCGTTCTGCAGAACGAAGGCGTGATCAAGCTGAAGGACGGCACCGGCATCCTGGCGACTACCGCCGACATTGCCGAGAACCCGAAGAAGGTCGTCATCAAGGAACTGGACGCCGGCATTGTCGGCCGCTCGGTCGAGGATCTCGACGCGGCTGTCGTCAACACCGACTGGGCGCTGAAGAGCGGTCTCGGCCCGGACAACCGCATCGCCCAGGAGCCGGTGGCCGACAACCCCTACCGCAACTTCATCGCCGTGAAATCCGGCAACGAGAACGAGGCGTGGGTGAAGACGCTGGTCGCGTCCTACCAGAACGAGGCGGTCAAGGCCGAGTTCGACAAGGTCTACAAGGGCACCGGGATCAGCGCCTATTGATTGGCGCCTGGTTGTCAGGAGCAGGCGGCCCGCTGTTGAGCGGGCCGCTGTCGCATTTGTCGAGCGTTGAAACGGACAGTGAGATGAACCAGCACGTCACGGCCGAAGCATCCGGTCCGGTCAATATATCGGCCGGGCAGGAAGATGTCGTACGCCTGGTCGACCTCAAGCGCCGCTTCGGCGCGACGCCTGCGCTCGACGGCGTCTCGCTGACGGTGCGCAAGGGCGAGATCCTCGGCATCATCGGCCGCAGCGGCGCCGGCAAGTCGACGCTGATCCGCTGCCTCAACGGGCTGGAGCGGCCGGACTCCGGCGACGTCTTCATCGAGGGCCGCGAGATCGGACGGCTCGGCGAGCGTGAATTGCAGCCGCTGCGGCGTCGCATCGGCATGATCTTCCAGCACTTCAATCTGCTGTCGGCCAAGACCGTGGAGGACAATGTCGCGCTGCCGCTGAAGATCGAGGGCCGCCCAAAGGCCGAACGGCTGGCGCGCGCCGCCGAATTGCTCGACCTCGTCGGCCTGTCGGAGAAGGCGAAGGCCTATCCGTCCTCGCTGTCGGGCGGCCAGAAGCAGCGCGTCGGCATCGCCAGGGCGCTGGCCGCGCGGCCGGCGCTGCTGCTGTCCGACGAGGCGACCTCAGCGCTCGATCCGGAGACGACGCGCTCCATCCTGGCCTTGCTGAAAGACATCAACCGGCAGCTCGGCCTCACCATCCTGCTTATCACCCACGAGATGGAGGTGATCCGCTCGATCGCCGACCGCATCGCGGTGATCGATGCCGGGCGCATCGTCGAGCAAGGCCCGGTGTGGTCGGTCTTTGCCGAGCCGCGTTCCGAAATCACCAGGAGCCTGCTCGGCGGCATCCGCCCGCAACTGCCGGCCGAGATTGCCGGCCGGCTTGCTCCCGGAGGCGGCGCCGAGCTCATCCTCAGGGTCGACGTCGCAGGTGAGGCCGCGCGCGGTCCGCTGCTGTCCGATCTTGCGGTGGCGGTGCCGGGGCCTTTCCGCCTCGTCCATGGTGGCATCGACCATGTCCAGCAGCAGCCGGTCGGCACGCTGTTCCTTGCGGTCGCGGGCAACGATCCGAAACATCTGTCGAAAGTAATCGCATTCCTGAAGGCCCGCGACGCACGGGTGGAGGTGCTTGGCCATGTCGCCGGTTCTGTTTGAACTTCTGCTGCGCTCGATCTGGGAGACGGTCCTGATGACGGCGGCATCGGGCCTCATCTCGCTCGTCTTCGGGCTGCCGCTCGGCCTGGCATTGATTGCCACCGAGCGCGGCGGCATTGCCGAAAGCCTGTGGGTGAACCGCGCGCTCGGCGCCGTCATCAACGGCTTCCGCTCGGTGCCTTTCATCATCCTTCTGGTGGCGCTGATCCCGGTGACGCGGCTGATCGTCGGCACCTCGATCGGCACCTGGGCGGCGATCGTGCCGTTGTCGATTGCGGCGACGCCCTACTATGCCCGCATCGCCGAAGTGTCGCTGCGCGAGGTCGATCGCGGCCTGATCGAGGCGGCACGCGCCATGGGCGGCAATCGCTGGACGATCATCCGCGAGGTGCTGGTGCCCGAAGCTTTGCCCGGCATCGTTGCTGGTTTCACGGTGACGCTGGTAACGCTGATCGGCGCCTCGGCCATGGCCGGCGCCATCGGTGCCGGCGGGCTTGGCGACCTCGCCATCCGCTACGGCTACCAGCGTTTTGAGACCAGCGTCATGGTCGCCGTGGTCATTGTGCTGATCATCCTCGTTTGCGGCATCCAGTGGGTCGGCGACCGGCTGGTCGCCAGGCTGGACCGGCGCGGATAAGCGGCCACGAACGTTATTTGCCGGCAGGCTGCCAAACGCAGCGCCGGCTTTCTCCATCGGCGCCGAGATTGGATTGCGCGTTGCTTTGATCGGACCGGCCTGCGTGCCACCGTGACAGCGGAACAAGGAGCTTGACCATGCCCAGGATCGTACCCGTGCTTGATCTCGGCCGCCTCGAACAGGGCGCTTCGGAACGGCGAACGTTTCTCTTCGACCTGCGCACGGCCGCGCGCGATGTCGGCTTCTTCTATTTGACCGGCCACGGCATATCGGCTGCGGATACCGCAGAAGTGCTCGACGCCTCGCGCCGGTTCTTTGCCTTGCCGGAAGCCGACAAACTGGCGATCGAAATGGTGAAGTCCTCGCAGTTCCGCGGCTACACGCGCGCCGGCGGCGAGCTGACCAAAGGCAAGGCCGACTGGCGCGAACAGCTCGACATCGGCGTCGAACGCCCGGCCATCGAACAAGGCCCCGGCGTGCCCGCCTGGACGCGGCTGCAAGGGCCGAACCAGTGGCCGGGGGCACTGCCCGAGCTGAAGCCGGCGCTGCTGGCATGGCAGACCAAGGCGACAGCGGTAGCGATCCGGCTGCTCAGGGCCTTCGCTTTGTCGCTCGACCAGACCGAGGATGCCTTCGATCCGATCTACCGGGCCGAGCCCAACCACCGCATGAAGATCGTGCGCTACCCCGGTCGGGACGCCACCGGCGATGACCAGGGCGTCGGCGCGCACAAGGATGGCGGTTTCCTGACGCTTCTGCTGCAGGACGAGAGCAAGGGCCTGCAGGTCGAATATGACGGTGCCTGGGTCGACGTCGATCCGCTGCCCGACACGCTGGTGGTCAACATCGGCGAACTGCTCGAACTGGCGTCGAACGGCTATCTCCGGGCGACAGTCCACCGTGTGGTGACACCGCCAGCCGGCGTCGAGCGCGTCTCGGTCCCGTTCTTCTTCAGCGCCCGGCTCGACGCCACGATTCCGCTGCTCGACCTGCCCGAGAATCTGGCGGCCGAGGCGCGCGGGCCGGCCAGCGACCCCGACAACCCGCTGTTTCGCAATGTCGGCACAAATGTGCTGAAGAGCCGCCTGCGCTCGCATCCCGACGTGGCGCGCCGGCACTATGCCGATCTTCTGGAAACCGACGCCTCACCGGCTGAAATCTTTCAAAACGAGAACGAAATTTCCGAATCTCGCGTTGTTTCAGAAAGTCGTTCGTCGCCATCTGCCGCGAATACGCGCATATAGGAATTATCGTTCGGCGGTTTCCTCCCATTCCACCGAGCGGTGTTCCCCTCTGAAGGTTCTTGACCTTCTTTTGGCCGGGCCGCTTTCGCGCCCGGCCTTTTTTATGTCAAGAGCTCTTCTTTCTTCCCCACAAGGGGAGAAGGAAGAGGCGCCAGGTACTTCACCCAAACTTCGGATCAAGGCTGCCCGACTTGTAGCGCTTGGCCATCTCAGCTACCGGCAGCGGCTTGATCTTCTGGGCATTGCCGGCGGTGCCGAACTGCTCGAAGCGCTCCTTGCACAGCTTGCGCATCGCCGCCATCGCCGGCGTCAGATATTTGCGCGGATCGAACTCGCTCGGGTTTTCGGTCAGCACCTTGCGGATGGCGCCGGTCAGCGCCATGCGGTTGTCGGTGTCGATGTTGATCTTGCGCACGCCGTGCTTGATGCCGCGCTGGATCTCTTCCACCGGCACGCCCCAGGTCGGCTTCATCTGGCCGCCATATTTGTTGATGATCTCCTGCAGGTCCTCGGGCACCGAGGACGAGCCGTGCATGACCAGATGCATGTTGGGCAGGCGGCGGTGGATTTCCTCGATGACATTCATCGCCAGCACCGCGCCGTCCGGCTTGCGCGAGAATTTGTAGGCGCCGTGGCTGGTGCCCATGGCGACAGCCAGCGCATCGACATGGGTGTCCTTGACGAATTCGACCGCCTGCACTGGGTCGGTCAAGAGCTGGTCGTGGCTGATGGCGCCTTCGACGCCGTGGCCGTCTTCCTGCTCGCCGCCGCCGCTCTCAAGCGAACCGAGCACACCGATCTCGCCTTCCACCGACACGCCGCCCCAATGCGCCATGTCGACGACGCGCCGGGTGATTCCGGAATTGTAGGCATAGTCGGCCGGCGTCTTGCCGTCCTCTTTCAGCGAGCCATCCATCATCACCGAGGTGAAGCCGTACTGGATGGCGGTGACGCAGGTGGCTTCGTTGTTGCCATGGTCGAGATGCATGCAGACCGGGATGTCGGGGTGGATTTCGACCAGCGCGTCGATCAGCTTGGCCAGCACCACATCATTGGCGTAGGCGCGGGCGCCGCGGCTTGCCTGCAGGATGACCGGCGACTTGGTCTCCTCGGCCGCCTCCATGATGGCGAGGCCCTGTTCCATATTGTTCATGTTGAAGGCGGGTACGCCGTAGCCGTATTCGGCGGCGTGGTCGAGCAATTGTCTCAGTGTTATGCGAGCCACCCAATAGTCTCCCGTATCTGGTTTCAAGCGCAACGTCGCGGGCCGGCCGGTTGCCGGCCTAGATGCTTCTGGCCGGATTTCGCCAGAACCGCAACCGTCAGCGGCCATCGAGGCCGCAATTCTTGTTGCATGGCCGAAATTCGGTAGCCAGCCGGTGAGGCGCTAATCTCCCCCCAAAGGGGGAGATGGCCGGCAGGCCAGAGGGGGTCGGTTCGACTGGGTGCGACCTCCTTGCGGCAGATGAAAGTCAACGCTTCAGGACGCACCGACCCCCTCTGTCGCCTTTGGCGACATCTCCCCTTCAAGGGGGGAGATTATCCGCGTTCGGGGAACATCGCCTTCAACCCTTCGCGCGAAGCCTTGGCCACACCGCGCTCGGTGATCAGCCCCGTCACGAGCCGTGCCGGCGTCACATCGAACGCCGGATTGGCCGCCGGCGTCGCTTCGGGCGAAACCCGCACCTGCGCAATCTTGCCGTCCGCCGTCTTGCCCCAGACCAGCGACACCTCGTCACCGGAGCGTTCCTCGATCGGGATTTCGGTCAGGCCATCACCCACCGTCCAGTCGATGGTCGGCGAGGGCAGAGCGACGTAGAAGGGCACCTCATTATCGGAGGCGGCGAGCGCCTTGAGATAGGTGCCGATCTTGTTGCAGACGTCGCCATTGGCCGTGGTGCGGTCGGTGCCCACGATCACCATGTCGACCGCGCCACGCTGCATCAGATGGCCGCCGGCATTGTCGACGATCAGCGTGTGCGGCACGCCCTGGCCGGCCATCTCCCAGGCGGTCAACTGGGCGCCCTGGTTGCGCGGGCGCGTCTCGTCGACATACACATGGACCGGAATGCCGGCCTCGACGGCGAGATAGATCGGCGACGTGGCGGTGCCGTAATCGACCGTCGCCAGCCAACCGGCGTTGCAATGGGTGAGGATGTTGACCGGCTCGCCCGGCTGCTTGCGTGCCGCGATCTCCTTGATGATGGCAAGCCCGTTCTCGCCGATGGCGCGATTGAGATCGACATCCTCGTCTGCGATTTCGGCAGCGCGCTTATAGGCCGCCTCCGCGCGCTGTCCCAATACGATCGGCCTGAGGAACCGCCGCATCTCGTCCAGTGCCCAGCGTAGATTGATCGCAGTCGGCCGCGTCTTGTGCAGCGTCTCCCAGACCGCGTCGAGCGCTTCGTCAGACGGATCGTCCGCCATCTGGATGGCGACGCCGTAGGCCGCGGTGACGCCGATCAGCGGTGCGCCACGAACCCACATGTCACGGATCGCGGTGGCGATGCCGGCAACGCTCCCGATCGTCTCGACCCGGAACTCGTGCGGCAGCCAGCGCTGGTCGATGATCTCGACCGAACGCTGGTCGTCGCTCAGCCAGATGGTGCGGTAGTGGCGCTCGCCGACGTTCAAATCCTGCTCTCCCGTTCGATCAAAGCGGCCAGATTATTGACCTCGTCCATGCCGTGAATCTGGCGCCGGTTGACGGCGATGTGACGGCCGAATTTCAGCGCCTTGGCCTCGCAGGAGGCTCGCAGATCCTCGTCCTCGATGGTCTCGAAATCGGCATTGTGGGCGAGGCCGAGGATGCGCCGGTGCACCTCGATGCCGGCAAAGCCCAAGAGGTCGGTCCAGATCTGGTGCAGCACATGGTCGAGCGCCTGCTCCGAGGCGAGAATGTCGCCCTGATCCTCGAACAGGCTCTTCTGGTAAAGCATGCCGGTGCGCTCGGTGCGCCATAGATGCGAGAACTCGGCGCGGAACACCGTCCAGGTGTCGTTGGTCACCCCGAGCAGATAGGCACGCATGGCGTCACGCTTGCCCTTCTGTTCATGGCCGCGCTGCGAGAAGTAGGACATCCAGAAATTGGCGAGCAGCATGCCTACATCGAAGGCCATCGGACCGTAGAAGGCGAACTCCGGATCGATCATCCGCGTCTCGGTGTCGGTGACCATGATCGAGCCCGAATGCAGGTCGCCATGCAGCAGCGTCTCGGCGTTGGCGGCGAAGATATGCTTCAGCCGCTGCGCTTCGACCTTGAGGTCGCGGTCGGCGCGCAGTTCGGCAACCAGGCCGTCGAGCTGCGGCGAGGTGTGCCGGTTCAGCTTGGCATCGAAATATGGGTCGGAAAACACCAGGTCTTCGGTGATGCCGCAGAGCTCGACATTGTCGGCAAACAGCGCCAGGTCGGCCTTGCGGTCCTTGGTGGGCATGGAGAGATCAGAGCCGCGGAACAAAGTGCGGGCCATGAACAGGCCGATGTCGCGGGGGATATTTGGCAACTCGCGGCCGTCGATCAGGGCACGGCGCAGGATGATGTGCGGCGGCGCCAGATATTCCATGATGATCAGCGCCTGGGCTTCGTCGAAATGGAGGATCGCCGGCACCGAGCCCGGCGCGCGCGCCTCTTGCCGCGTCAGCGCGTGATACTCGAAGAAGGAGCGTTTGAGCGGCAACGGCCAGCTGTCGCCGACGAGGCGAACATAGGGCAGGGCCTGCTTAACCACGGCCGCACCCGACACGCCCTCGACGATGAAGACGAGGTTCAGATTGCCGTCGCCGACCTCGCGCACCTTCCAAGGGCCCTTGCCGATTTTGGCGCACAGCGCTTCGTTCGTACCGAGGCGCGTTGCAAGCGTCTCCACCGACAGTGCTTCAAACGGCAATTTCGCAGTCATTCCTAACCCTCCCGCTTGCTCGCTCCAATCATAGTGGAGCGATGGCGGTGAGGCCAAGCTAGGAAGCTGACTGGCAATTGTCAATCGAGTTGACAATTGATGACGTAGCCCATAGCGTCATCGTCAGGGGAGGAACGAATGGGCAATGATGCCGTGTTCCGCGTGGACGGGCTGAGGAAATCCTTCGGCCATATCGAGGTGCTTGGCGGCGTCTCGCTCGAATTGCATGCCGGTGAGATCACTGTGCTGATGGGCGCCAACGGCGCCGGCAAGTCCACCCTCGTCAAAATCATCAGCGGCGTCTACGACCATGACGGCGGCATCATGCACCTCGCTGGCGGCAACTTTGCGCCGAACACGCCGGCAGAGGCGATCCGCGCCGGTGTCGTTACCGTGCACCAAAACATCAATGACGGCGTCGTCGCCGATCTCGATGTCGCCACCAATCTGACGCTCGACCGGCTGAGCGGCAAGGGCGCGCCGCTGCTGTTCAACCCCGGCCGGGTGCGCCGCGAAGCCAAAGCGGTGGCCGACCGCATGGGGCTCGCCATCGACCTCAAGGCCCGCATCAGCGACCTGTCGCTGGCCGATCGCCAGATGGTGGCCATCGCGCGCGCCATGGCGCACCAGCCGAAAGTGCTGATCCTCGACGAGCCGACCTCGTCGCTGTCCAGCGCCGAGGCCGACCGGCTGTTTGCGCTGCTCGACCGCTTGCGCGAGCAGGGCGTCGCCATCCTCTACATCTCGCATCGCATGTCGGATATCAGGCGGCTGGCCGACCGCATCGTCTCGATGCGCGATGGCGTCATCTCAGGCGTCTTCGACAGCAAGCCTCTCGACTATGAGGGTGCCGTTAACGCCATGCTCGGCCGCAAGATCCATCTTGACCGCATCGAAGCCAGGAGTTCTGCCAAGCCGATCCTGACCGTCGATGCCTTGCGCATCGCCCCTGGTGCCCGGCCATTCTCGCTGACGCTCGGCGACGGCGAGGTCGTTGCCATTACCGGCCTCGTCGGCGTCGGCAAGACGGCGCTCGCCGAGACGCTGTTCGGCCTGCGCAAGCCGCTGTCCGGCACGATGACTTTATATGGCAAGCCCTATGCGCCCGCGTCGACCGGCGAAGCCATCGCCGCCGGCGTGTTTCTGGTCGCCAAGGACCGTGGCGAAAACGGCATCGTCGGCGGCTTCAACATCCAGGAAAACATCAGCCTGCCCTTCCACAAGCGCATGTCGCGCTTTTCAGTTCTCAAACGCGGCCTTGAACGCACTATTGCCCGCCGGCAGATCGAGGATCTCGGCATCGTCTGCCGCTCGGAGAAGGACGAGATGACCACTCTGTCGGGCGGCAACCAGCAGAAGGTGATGGTGGCCCGCTGGATGGCGCAGGACGCCCGATTGTTCATTCTCGACGAACCGTTCCAGGGCGTCGATATCTCCGCCAGGCGCGACATCGCCGCCAAGCTGAGGGCCAGCGCCAATGGCCGCGCCACGCTGCTGTTCGTCACCGAACTCGACGAGGCACTGGAGACGGCCGATCGCATATTGGTGATGTCCGAGCAGACCATCGTCGGCGAACACCGCAACGCCGATGTCGATCTCGACCGTCTGCTGGCCGAAGTCGCGGGCGGGCCGTTGCACAGTGCGGCCTGAGCCACGATGATTGAAGAACTGAGGGTTGGAATGGAGTGCACGGGTTTGAGTTGGGTATTGACGGCGGGCGCTGAATGACGCTGCGCGATTACGCTATCCGCTACGGGTTCATCGTGCTTCTGTTCGGGCTGATCGCGTATTTCGCCATCGCCGCCGACGGGTTCGTCTCGCCGCAAAGTGCCGTCTTCATTTTCCAGTCGGTCGCCATCACCGGCGTGCTGGCGCTGGGCGTCACCGCCACACTGGTTGTCGGCGGCTTCGATCTCTCGATCGGCTCGGTTGCCACATCGGCCATGATGGCGGCTGCCTATGTCATGGTGGTGCTGGAGCAGAACGTTGTCGTCGCTGTCCTCATCTGCCTGCTCATCGGCGCCCTTGTCGGCCTCATCAATGGCTGGCTGATCGTCTATATGCGCGTGCCCGATCTGCTGGCGACGCTCGGCATGATGTTCCTGCTCGTCGGCCTGCAGCGCATCCCGACTGAAGGACGCTCCATCGCCACCGGTATGACAATGCCGGACGGCTCGGTCGCCAACGGCAAATTCTCCGACGCCTTCCTGGCGCTCGGCCGCCACCGCTTCGACTTCTTCATCCCGAACCTCATTCCGGTCTCGGTGGTCGTGCTGATCGTGCTCGCCGTGCTGATCTGGTTCTTCCTCGAATACACACGCTTCGGCCGCATGATGTATGCCGTGGGCAGCAATGAACGGGCCGCCGAACTCGCCGGCGCGCCTGTCAAGGCATACAAGATCTGGGCCTACGTCATTTCAGGAGTTTTTGCCTCGATCGGCGGGATTTTGCTGGCCGCACGGCTTGGACGCGGTGACATCGCGTCGGGTAATAATCTGCTGCTCGATGCGGTTGCCGCGGCGCTGATCGGCTACGCGGTGCTCGGCGCCGCCAAGCCGAACGCCTTCGGCACCGCCATCGGCGCGCTGTTCGTCGGCATCCTGCTGCAAGGCCTGACGATGATGAACGCGCCTTACTACACGCAGGATTTCGTCAAGGGCGTGGTTCTCGTCGTCGCCCTTGTCTTTACCTTCGCCCTTTCCGGCCGGGGCAGGAGATAGAATGGCTGCCGGGACAGTTTTGGGTTCAACAAACGGAGGAAAGAACGTGAACATCACAAGACGACTTTTGGGGAAGGTCGCGCTCGGATTGGCCGGCGCAACAATGCTGATGCAGGTCCCGGCCTTTGCCGCCGACAAGCCGGCGCCGTTCGACAAGCCCGGCGTCAAGATCGCGCTGGTGCGCTATCTCTCGACCGGCGATTTCTTCCAGGCCTATCTCTCGGGCGTCGAGTCCCAGTCCAAGGCGCTCGGCATCGATCTGCGCGTGCTCGACAGCCGCCAGGACGCCGCCCTTCAATCCGACATGGTCGACCAGGCCATCGCACTCGGCGTGCAGGGCATCATCATCCAGCACGGCCTGACGGAATCGATGAAGGACGCCGCCCAGCGCGCGGTCGATGCCGGCATCAAGGTCGTCGCCTTCGACGTCAATGTCGAAAACCCCAAGATCCCGCAGATCGAACAGTCCGACAAGGACCTTGCGCGCCTGGCGCTCGAGCAGGCGGTCAAGGACAATGGCGAGAGCTGGAACGCCGGCTATGTCTATGTCGCTGGCATCGCGCCGCTCGACCGCCGCAACGAGACCTGGGTCGACGTGAAGAAGAAACATGCCGGCATCAAGGAAGTCGCGATGTTCGGCACGCTCGACAACCCGATCGCCAACTCGGTCGCCAACCAGGCGCGCTCGGTGCTGCAGGCGCATCCCGACATCAATGTGATGTTCGCGCCCTATGACGAGTTCGCCAAGGGTGTGAAGATCGCCGTCGACGAGGCGGGGCTGAACAAGAAGATCAAGATCTACTCCGCCGACATCTCTACCTCGGACATCGCGGCCATGCGCGAGACCGACAGCGCCTGGGCCGCCACCGCCGCCACCAACCCTGCCGTCGTCGGCCAGGTCTCGGTGCGCGCGCTGGCGCAGTTGCTCGCCGGTGAAGATCCCGGCCACAACGTCGTCGTGCCGCCGACGCTGATCACCCAGAAGGACCTGATCGACAAGGACATCAAGAACATGGAGGACCTGTCGGCCAAGCTGCCGCAATTCGCCCATGCCGATGTCGCCATGCCGGCCTGGATGCCGAACCCGAACGCGAAGTAGGATCGGTCGTCTGATAGATGCGAAGGGCGGCTATGGGCCGCTCTTTTCATATTGATGGTAAGCCTGCCGGCCTACAACCAATGGTCTGGATCGCGCATCCCGGGGACAATCGCCACAGCGATAACACCATCGGGCTGCGGCTCGTAGATGATGATATAGCGGTCTTCGACGAGCACGCGGGCCGTTGCGCTTAACTCGGGCCGTGCGCTGCCCATCTTGGGGTGCTGCGCCGCCAGCTCCAGTCTTTCGAAAATGCGCATCAACAGTCTGTCTGCTGCCTTTTCATTGTCGGCGGCGATGGTGTGCCAGATGTCTCGCAAATCCTGCGAAGCGCGCGGTGTGAGCCGATGGCTAGCCACGGGCGCGGCGTTCTGCCTTCAGGCTGCGAATGAACTCGGTGTGGTCGACAGCCACTGGCTTACCGCTGCCCATCCCGTCGGCATAGGCCCGCTTCAAGTGCTGGAGTTCGAGCGTGCGCAATTCCTCGCGCTGCTCCCATAAGCGCAGGGCGTCGCGGACAATCTCGCTGTTGGAAGCATAACCGCCACCTTCGATAGCGCTTTGCAGGCGAGCTATCTGCTGCGCGGTAAGGGATATGGTGAGGGTGCGCATAGGTTCGTTTTTCATACCCACATTATAATGCAGCCAACAAGATCTAACAATATCTGTTAGGAATCTGCCCCTGCATCATGACCGCCCGACGCGCACCAGCCACCGCGCCGTCCTCGCCATGCAGGCGTGCAGCACCGGAACACCATATTCGATGGCAGGCAGGTCATGCGGCGCCCTTGGCGGGATCGCCAGCATCCGCCATGCCCGCCCGGCGGCAGGCAAAGCTGCGTCCCATCAGACGGTGTCGCCAGCGCGCCGTCCTTGAAATTGCTCAGCAGCCATTGGCCTTCGCGGGTGACGAAGATGGGAACGGCGTCGTATTTCGCCGGGTCCAGCGCGGCTATGACATTGGTTGCCGAAAGCAGCGACACCTCATGCTCGGCGGAGCGCCCGCCGAACAGCAAGCCGACACGAAGTCTCTTCGCAGCCATCGACAACTCCACCAAGGATCAGGGTCGGAGCTCGCATGCGAAACACAAGGCGCGCCCTAAAGTGGTCGAGCAATAGGCCAAGGATTGGAGTGGATTTTGACCAGTTCGAGCAGTTTTTCAGCACGACCTGCAAAAGCAGTTCTCCGCCTGGAGTCCTTCAGGTGGGAGAGCGGTTCGTCGTTTTGGTGAACGATGAACCGCTCCAGGTCTATGTCTAGCGCAGCGCTGCGGCGATGTTGCCACCGTCGACCGTCGTCACATCTGCGGTGGTGCGTTCGGCCAATGCTTGGTGCAGGAAGGCCTGCGCCACGTCTTCGGCCGTCACTTCCTGTCCGAGCAGATTGCCGGACATGTATTCCTTCTCCGACACGCCGCGCGCGCCGGAACGGCTGGCGATCATGGCGTCGGTCAACAGGCCGGAGCGGATGCGGTCGGCGTTGACCGCATTGGAGCGAATGCCGTGCGCGCCGTAGTCGAGCGCATATTGCCGGGACAGGAATAGCGTCGCCGCCTTCGGCACACCATAGGCGCCGAATTTCGGACCCGGGTTGACCGCCTGCTTGGAGGTGTTGAACAACAACACACCGCCGGTGCCCTGTTCCAGCATGATGCGCACCGCGTTCTGCGCCGCCGACTGGTGGGCGAAGAAGTTGAGCTCGAAACTCTTGCGCAGCAGGGCATCGTCGAGCTCGCCGATGCGGCCTTCCCAGGCGGCACCGGCGTTGGAGACCAGAATGTCGACGCCGCCATAGACAGCGACAGCTTTGTCGAAGGCGGCGCGCATCTCGGCCGGGCTGGTGATGTCGGCGCCGACGCCGATCGAATTGTTGCCGGCTGCCTTTGCCGCCTCGGCCGCCCTGGCCGCATCGAGATCGACGACGACGGCATGCGCGCCATTGGCGGCGAACAGTTTTGCCGTCGCTGCACCGATCGCGCCGGCGCCGCCAGTGATCAGCACCACCTGGCCGGTCAGCGGCTTCGGCTTGTTGGAGGCGAGCTTGGCCTGCTCAAGCGACCAGTACTCCAGCGGGAAGAGGTCGGCCTTCGATAGAGGATGGAAGCTGCCGACGGCCTCGGCGCCGCGCACCGCCTCGATCCACATCTCGCCGACATCAGATGCGATCTTCGCATCCTTCAGCGTGCGGCCATGGCCGAACATGCCGAGGCCCGGCACCAGCGTCAGCCGCGGCATCGGGTCGAGCATGGTGCGCTTGACGTCGTCCAGCGCGTCATTGGTTTCGAAATAGGCACGATAGTCGTTGGCGAAGGCGTCGACATGGCTCTTGATGACGGCCTTGTAGTCGCCAATCTTGTCGGCGTCTGGCGCCGGAACCGCCATCGGTCCGGTCTTGATGCGGATCGACAGGTCGGGCGTCGACACGCCGCGTCCGGCATAGTCTGCAATGCCGGCTGAGTTGATGAAATCGACGATGGCGTCCGAAGTGCGGAAATCGCTGATCATGCGGTCGAAGCGGCCTTCGCCACGCGCCACCGCCACCGCGCCACGCAGCATCGGCGCGATCGCTGCCGGCGTTGCGAGCTTGGCCGGCAGTGCGGCTTTCGCTGTCTTCGGCTTGCCGTTCTTCGCCACATAGTCTTCGGCCACGTTCACATAATGGATCATGCGGTCATAGGCCTGCTTCGCAGCGTCGCCGAAGGTGAAGATGCCATGCTTGTCGAGGATCAGGCCTTCGACGCTGGGGTCGGCGTCGTAGACATCGGCGGCCACCTTGGCGAGGTCGAAGCCCGGCTTGATGTAGGGCACGTACCCCATCTTGTCGCCGAACACGGTCTTGATCAGCGGCTTGCTGTCCGCCTGGTCGACGATGGCGAGGATCGCGGTCGAATGCGTGTGGTCGACGAATTTATGCGGCAGGAAGGCGTGCAGCAGCGTCTCGACCGATGGATTGGGGGAGGCGGGGTCGATGAGGTTCGCCCGCTGCAGCGCCACCATGTCCTCGTCGGCGAGGCTGGCCAGCGCACGCGCCTTCAGCAGCGCGCCGAGCTTGACCGCCGGCAGGCCTTGCGGCTCGATCACACCCATGTCCCAGCCGCTGCCCTTGACGCACAGCACATCCCATTCGTCGCCGACGAGATCGGTGGCCTTGGTCTTGCAGGAGGTGTTGCCGCCGCCATGCAGCACCAGCCGCGGCTCGCCGCCGAGCAGCCGGGTCGTGTAGACGCGCAGCGCGAGGTCGCGGGCAACGCCCTTTTTCGCATAGTCGGCAACCAGTCTTTCCGCGTCGCCGTCATTCCAAAGGTTCTTCATGTCGCTATGTCCGCTTTGCTGTCTTTGATGTTGCTGTGAACAGGAGTGCCGCGACGCCTTGATGACAATGCGCCGGCTGCTGGGATTTCGTTGGTCAGGAAGCCTTTTTTGCCCCCGCACTGGCTCCGGCATGGTCGAGCAGCCGCCGCGCCATGCTGGCGCCGACGACGAGATGCGTGCAGAGCCCGCCGGCGAGTGCGGCGAGCAGCGGTTCGAACTTGCTGTCTTCCTGCACCACCATCAGCCGCTTTTCGATCTTCCGCAGCGACGACAGCGAGGCCGAGATGACGCGGCGGTTGTAGCTGCAGTCGAGCGCCTTGCCGGCGGCATCGATGATCTGGCCGGCAACGACGCCGGCGGCACCCGCCTCGCGCAACAGCCCCATCTCGCCGGGGCTGAGCGCGCCGCATTTGACGACATGGCTGTCGCCATCGACCGTGCCGACCGAATAGAGCGCCAGATCGCAGTTGGCAATATCGGCCAGTTGTTCGCGGATCACCGGTTCGGCGCGCAGCCCATGCGCCAGCAATTCCGTTGTCAGCACCAGCGGCGCGTAGAAATTAAGGCCCTTGGCGTTGAGCCGGCGGGCGATCTCCATCGTGCACTGGTCGGGACGGTAGGAGTAGGGCGCGCCGAGATTGCCGCAGAGCTGCACAACGGTGACGTCCTGCAGGTCGGCATAGGACATGACGTCGGCGATGGTGTAGACGGTGCGGCCCCAGGCGACGCCGATCCGGTCGCCTTTCTTGACCAATTCGAGAAAGACACTCGCCGCCAGCACCGCAATGTCGGTCGATGGATCGAGGACATAGTCGTTTTCCGGCGCGATCCACACCGCATCCAGCTTCAACGCATCCTCGATCTGGCGCGCCAGCACGTCGTCGGTGAACAACTGCGTCGAGGTCGAGATGTTGACGATGCCGGTTTCGCGCGCCTTGCGCAAATACATGGCCACCGAGGCGCGGGAAATGTTAAGCTGGCTGGCGACCTGGTCCTGGCGCAGGCCATGGGCATAATAGAGCCATGCGGCCTTGTGAATAAGCTGTTCTGCCGGTCGGATCGCCATGCCGTCTCCTCGGCTGACATTATTCACGGCTCTCGACAAAAGTCAAACTGGCGTGGGTATACGATACCTCTTTGCCGATCGAATCTGGACGATCATTGCGCCAAATGTGCCCGGTCGGGAATCGCCGATGGTGACGTGGCGGGAACCTGTGGTTAGAAGTTCTCAACAATGAAAATTCGGGGAGCACGGGATGGGCAGTCCCTACGAGCACGATCTCGGCAAGAACGCCGCCAACCATCAGCCGCTGACGCCGCTCACTTATCTGGAGCGGGCGGCAAGCACCTATCCCGATCATGTCGCCATCATCCATGGCAGCCAGCGCATCACCTATCGCACCTTCTGGCAGCGCTCGCTGAAGCTCGCCTCGGCGCTGTCGAAGCGCGGCATCGGCAAGGGTGATACCGTCACGGTGATGCTGTCGAACACGCCGCCGATGCTGGAGGCGCATTTCGGCGTGCCGATGACCAAGGCGGTGCTGCATTCGCTCAACACCCGGCTCGATGCAGCTGTCATCGCCTTCCAGCTCGACCATGCCGAGACCAAGGTGCTGATCGTCGACCGTGAATTTTCCACTGTCGTCAAACAGGCGCTGGCGCTGACCAAGGTCAAGCCGCTGGTCATCGACTATGACGATCCCGACTATGCCGCCGATGCACCCTATCCGAAGGGCGAGCGCATCGGCGCGATCGACTATGAGGGGTTCGTCGCCGGCGGTGACGAGGGCTACGCCTGGTCGATGCCCGACGACGAATGGGACGCCATCTCGCTCAACTACACCTCAGGCACCACCGGTAACCCGAAGGGCGTCGTCTACCACCATCGCGGCGCTGCCCTGATGGCCTACACCAACACCATCCATGCCGGCATGGCCAAGCACGCCGTCTATCTCTGGACGCTGCCAATGTTCCACTGCAATGGCTGGTGCTTCCCGTGGACAATGGCCGTCCAGGCCGGCACCCATGTCTGCCTGCGCTGGGTGCGGCCGAAGCCGATCTACGATGCCATCGCCGACCACGGCGTCACGCATCTGTGCGGTGCGCCGGTCGTCATGTCGGTGCTGATCAACGCCGGGGAGGAGGACAAGCGGACGTTCCCCCAGACGGTGACCTTCAATACGGCGGCAGCACCTCCGCCGGAAGCGGTGCTGTCGGGCATGGCCGATTCCGGCTTTGCCGTCACCCATCTCTACGGGCTGACCGAGACCTATGGCCCGGCGGTCGTCAACGAATGGCACAACGCGTGGGACGGTCTCGACAAGGGTGAACGCAGCGCCAAAAAGGCCAGGCAGGGCGTGCGCTATGCCGCACTCGAAGGCCTGACCGTGATGGACCCGGGGACGATGCAGAAGACGCCGGCCGACGGCGAGACCATCGGTGAGGTCATGTTTCGCGGCAACATCGTCATGAAGGGCTATCTGAAGAACAGGAAGGCGACCGAAGAGGCCTTTGCCGGCGGCTGGTTCCACTCCGGCGACCTCGGCGTCATGCATCCCGACGGCTACATCCAGCTCAAGGACCGCTCCAAGGACATCATCATCTCCGGCGGCGAGAACATTTCATCGATCGAGGTCGAGGAGGCCCTCTACAAACACCCGTCCGTGGCGTCCTGCGGCGTCGTCGCCAAGGCAGACGACAAATGGGGCGAGGTGCCGGTCGCCTATGTCGAGTTGAAGCCCGGCAAGGCGGCAAGCGAGACCGAGATCATCGAACACTGCCGCGCGCTGCTCGCCCGCTTCAAGGTGCCGAAGGCGGTGATTTTTGCCGAGATCCCGAAGACATCGACGGGGAAGATCCAGAAGTTTCAGCTGCGGGAAATGACGAAGGGGGCATAGGCGGCGGCATTGGCAGTCTTGCAGCGACCTCGACAATTTGCCGCAGGCCTCCGCGACTTCGTCATCCTAGGGTGGAGCAGTCGCGAAGCGACGTCGCGGAAACCCTAGGATCCAGGCCGCGACCTTGCGGCAGTGCTCCAGCGGTCGAGAACAACCGCGGCGGACGTTGGGCGGGTATTGGATTAACTTCTTGATACCGCTGCATTCTTCGCCATGCGTCGCGGCATGGATCCTAGGGTCTGCGCCGCGTCGCTTCGCTCCTTGCTTCGCCCTGGGATGACGACCGGACAGGCGCCGTTCGCCAATCGCGAGCGCCGATCATCGCACAGCCGCTGTCACCATCCGTCACCAAATTATACGCGTACGTCGAATTCGCATTGACACTTCCCTCTTTTCGATTTACGACTGACGAAAGTTGAAATTCGTCACTCATTAATCGACAGAGAGCCATGTCCGAAGCCGCCAGCGTAATGGCCGACGCCACCCGCCAGGAGAATGTCACCCGCATTCTCGACTGTGCCGAACGCCTGTTCCGGCACTATGGTTACGGCAAGACCAATGTCGCCGACATCGCCCGCGAACTCGGCATGTCGCCGGCCAATATCTACCGTTTCTTCGCCTCCAAGGTCGAAATCCACCAGGCCGTCTGCGGCCGCATGCTCCTCGCCAGCTACAACATGGCCTACGAGATTTCCCGGTTGCCGATCAGCGCCGAGGAGCGGCTGCGCCGCTACGTGCATGCGCAGTACAAGATGACGCTGGAAGTCATGCTCGACGACCAGAAGGTCCACGAAATGGTCATCGTCGCGCTCGAGCGCGACTGGGGCGTCATCGACAAGCATATCGACAGCATTCACGACCTGTTTGCCGAGGTCATCCGCGAGGGCATCGAGGCCGGCGAGTTTGCCGACCAGGATCCGGTCATCGCATCGCGCTGCTTCGGCGCCGCCACCGTCATTCTGTGCCACCCGCAAATGGTGGCGCAGTGCCTTGCCAAGACCAATCGGGCGATGCCCGACGATCTCATCGATTACGCGATCAAGGCTCTGAAGTAATAGCCGCCGCCCGCCGGGCGCCGGTGTCGACCGTTCATCTCCAGTCGGGAGTACGAAAGTGTCTTTGTCCAGTTCCATCATCCGCAAGCTGCCGGTCGCCGGCCTGATCGTCGCCACGCTCGGGCTCGCCGCCTGCAGCCAGGAGAAGACCGAGGGCCAGGACATCATCCGTCCGGTCAAGGTGGTCGAGATCGGCCAGGCCGAAAAGAGTCGCGAACTCACCTATTCCGGCTCGGTGCGAGCCCGTACCGAAATGAACCTCGGCTTTCGCATCTCGGGCAAGGTCACTGAGCGTCTGGTCGACATCGGCCAGCATGTGACGACAGGCGATGTGCTAGCCCGTATCGATCCCACGGACTATGAGTTGTCGGTCAAGAGCGCCAAGGCCAGCCTCGACGCCGCCGAGCGGCAGGTCGAGACGGTCGATCTGTCCCGCAAGCGCGCCGAACAGCTTTTTGCCAAGAACTTCACCTCCAAGTCGCAGCTCGAACAGGCGACGCTGAGCTACAACCAGGCGGTAGCGACGCGCGATGCCGCCCGCTCTACCCTTGCCCAGGCGCAGAACCAGGTCGTCTACACCGATCTCAAGGCGAGCGAGAACGGCATCGTCACGGCGGTCTCGGCCGATGTCGGCCAGGTGGTCGGCGCCGGAACGCCTGTGATGACCGTTGCCGTCGACGGCGAAAAGGAAGTGCTGATCGCGGTTCCCGAAATGGACATCGCCGCCTTCAAGCCGGGAAAGGACGTCAAGGCCAGCTTCTGGTCCGATGACGCGCTGGCGCTCTCCGGCAAAGTGCGTGAAGTCGCCGGCAGCGCCGACCAGCAGTCGCGCACCTTTGCCGTCCGCGTCTCGCTGCCCGACGACCCGCGCGTGCTGCTCGGCATGACCGCCAACATCAAGGCCTCGGTGGCCAAGAAGCAGGAGATGGTGTCGATCCCGCTCAGCGCGCTTGCGGAAAAGGATGGTCGCAAGATTGTCTGGACCGTCGACCGCGCCGGCGAGACGGTGCACGAGCGCCTGGTCAAGGTTGCGGAGTTCACCGCCGACGGCGTCAGCGTCGCCGACGGGCTCAAGCCGGGGGATGTCGTCGTTGCCGCCGGCACCCAGTTCATGACCGAGAATCTCAAGGTCAAGCTGACCGGCGATGCGGTCCAGGCCGCCTCTGCGGAAGGCGATGCCGCAAAGGCCCTGCGCTGACCGCAGGCATGAAGCCGGCTTGATCGTCGCTTCGGCGAAAGGGCTGGGCAAGCGAATTCAGGGTTTCCGGGCGGCGAGCGCCCGATGGTCGAGACGCCAAGATCGAGTTCCCCCGCATCGATCCGCGCGTCCCACCGCGATGAGTGTCTCTCCGCTCGGAAAGCCTCGCCGCCCGGAAGCCAGCATCGGAATACCTGAAGCCGCATGCCGAGGGTGTGCGCTCACGATCAACGAATTGGACTGACGCCGATGACCACCACCGACAGCAATGAAAAGCAGCCTTTCAATCTTTCGCGCTGGGCCATCGGCCATCCCTCGATCGCGCGCTTCTTGTTCGGTCTGATCATCATTGCCGGCGCGCTCGGCCTGATGCGCATGGGCCAGAAGGAAGACCCCGATTTCACCTTCCGCGTCATGGTCGTCCAGGCGATCTGGCCGGGCTCCTCGATCCAGGAGATGGAAGACCAGGTCGTCAACAAGATCGAGCGCAAGCTGCAAGAAACGCCGCACCTCGACTTCGTCCGTTCCTACACCCGCGCCGGCAGCGCCATCATCACCGTCCAGATCAAGGGCGACACCAATGCAGAGGAGGTGAAGGACGCCTTCTACCAGGTGCGCAAGAAGGTCGGCGACATCTCCGGCGACCTGCCGCAAGGCCTGCTCGGGCCCTATTTCAACGATGAGTTCGGCGACACCTTCATCACCCTGCACTCGATCGGCGGCGACGGCTACAGCTATCCGGAGCTGAAGAAATTCGCCACCCAGGCTCGCGACATGCTGCTGACGACGCCGGGCGTCGAGAAGGCCGTCATCATCGGCGACCAGCCGGAGAAGCTTTATATCGACGTCTCGTCCAAGGCCCTGGCCGAACGCGGCCTGACGCTGACCGACCTGCAGAACGCCATCAAGGGCCAGAACAATGTCGATCCGGCGGGCTCCGTCGACACCGGCCTGCGCTCGGTGCGCATCTCGGTCGAGGGCGATGTCACCAGGGCTGCCGACATCAGGGAATTGCGCCTGCGCGCCGGTGGTCAGGTGACACGTCTTGGCGACATCGCCACCGTGAGTTCCGGTCTCGAAGATCCCTATCAGCGCAAGTATCGCTTCAACGGCCACGAAAGCGTCCAGGTCGGCGTCGTCATGGCCAAGGGTTTCAACGTCAGGGACGTCGGCACGGATGTCGAGGCGACCTACAAGCGCTTTGAGGAAGCGCTGCCCTACGGCGTTGCGGTCGACCAGATTTCCAACCAGCCCGAGGTTGTCAAGGACGCCGTCAACGAGTTCATGGAGGCGCTCGGCGAGGCGCTGCTGATCGTGCTTGCTGTCTCGCTGCTGTCGATCGGCTGGCGTTCCGGCCTGGTCATCGCCATTGCCATTCCGCTAGTGCTGGCCGCCACCTTCGCCATCATGTACGAGCTCGGCATCGATCTGCAGCGCATTTCGCTCGGCGCCCTGATCATCGCGCTCGGGCTGTTGGTCGACGACGCCATGATCGTCGTCGAGATGATGGAGCGCAAGCTGGAGGAGGGGCTGGTCAAGATCGAGGCGGCGAGCTTCGCCTATTCGTCGACCGCCTTCCCGATGCTGAGCGGCACGCTGATCACCATCGCCGGCTTCATCCCGGTCGGCTTCGCCGCCTCGACCGCAGGCGAATATGTGCGCACGCTGTTCTATGTCGTCGGGATCGCGCTCGTCGTGTCGTGGTTCGTCGCCGTCTATTTCACGCCGTGGCTGGGCTACATGATCCTCAAGCAGCGCAAGCATGCCGGCAACCATCATGACGCCTTCGACACCGGCTTCTACCGGCGGCTGCGCGCCACGGTCGGCTGGGCGGTGCGCCACCGCATCATCGTTCTGGTGATGACGCTGGTCACCTTCGCCACCAGCCTGTGGGCGTTCCAGTTCATCCCACAAAACTTCTTCCCGCAATCCTCGCGGCCGGAAATCCTCGTCGATCTCTGGTTGCCTGAGGGAACCTCGATCAAGGAAGTCGAGACGCAGGCCAAAGCGTTGGAAGCCCGGATGATGGACGACAAGGACAAGCGCTTCATCGCCACCTATATCGGCGAAGGCGCGCCGCGCTTCTTCCTGCCGCTCGACCAGCAATTGCGCAATCCGAACTATGCGCAGCTTCTGGTGATGGCCAATGACGAGCCGGCACGTGAGCGGCTGATCCTCAAGCTGCGCTCAGTCCTGGCGCAGGATTTCCCTTCGATCCGCTCCAAGGTCGACCGTCTGTTCCTCGGCCCGCCGACCGGCTGGCCGGTGCAGATGCGCATCATGGGTCCGGACCGCCAGGAGGTGCGCCGCATCGCTGACCAGGTGAAGGCGAAATTCGCCGAAAATCCGCTCCTCGGCGCCGTCCATGACGACTGGCTGGAGCCGGTACCGGCGATGAAGCTGGTCATCGACCAGGACCGCGCCCGTGCGCTTGGCGTCACCTCGCAGCGCATCCGCCAGATGCTGCAGGCAGCGATGTCCGGCGCGCCGCTCGATGACTTCCGTGATGGCGAGGAGACGGTTTCCATCGTCGCCCGCGAACCGGACGCCAGCCGCAGCCTGCTGTCCTCGGTCGACTCGGTCTATATCCCGACCGATTTCGGCGGCTTCGTGCCGCTGTCGCAGGTGGCCAAGGTGGTGCCGGTGCTCGAGCAGGGCGTCGAATGGCGGCGCGACCGCCTGCCGACCATCTCGGTGCGCGCCACGCTGCCGGATGGCGTGCAGTCGAACGACGTCGTCACCAAGCTCTACAATGACATGCAGGGCATGCGCGCCGGCCTGGCGCCCGGCTACAAGATCGAGATCCAGGGCGGTGCGGAAGATTCCGCCGAAAGCCAGGCCTCGATTGCTGCCAAGGCGCCGATCATGCTGGCCGTCATCGTCGTGCTCCTGATGATCCAGCTGCAGCATTTCGGCAAGGCGATGCTCGTGCTGGCCACCGGTCCGCTCGGCATCATCGGTGCGGCGGCGGCTCTGTTGATCAGCGGCGCGCCGTTCGGCTTCGTCGCCATCCTCGGTGTCATCGCGCTGCTCGGAATCATCATGCGCAACTCGATCATCCTGGTCGACCAGATCGATCAGGACATCGCCAGGGGAATGGACCGATCGGAGGCCATCATCGGCTCGGCCGTGCGCCGTTTCCGGCCGATCGTGCTGACGGCGATGACGGCGGTGCTGGCGCTGATCCCGATCTCGCGTGCGGTGTTCTGGGGACCGCTCGCCTATGCCATGATGGGCGGCATCCTCGTCGCCACCGTACTCACCATCCTGGTGCTGCCGGCAGGCTACGCGCTGTTCTTCGGCCGCGAGCCGAAGCAAGGCAAGAAGCCAGCTGATGAGGCGGTGCAGGACAATGACAGGCCGCCACTTGCCCTGGCCGCCGAGTAAGCGCTGCCGGCGCACAGGATGCACCTTGGAAAAGGCTGGAACGCCGTACGCTTGACGTGCGGCGTTCTGGCTTTCTCGTTGCCGGTGGCACCGAGCACCTCGGCAAGTATCTCAACACCAGGCGGGTTCATCAAAATAGGTTGAACGGCCACCTGTATGAAAATGCTTCGCGGCGCCGGTTTTGCAAAACAGAATTCCTTTCCAGGACGGCAAAGCCGTCCGATCCTGCTTACATATCGGAGCGGCAACGCTCATTCGCATCAGGTGATCATCCCATGGTAGACAATAAGCAATTGCGGCTCGGCGCCTTCATGCGTCCGGTCAGTCTTCACACCGGGGCCTGGCGCTATCCCGGCTCATATCCCGATGCCAACTTCAACTTCGCCCATCTGAAGCGTTTCGCGCAGACGCTTGAGGCGGCGAAGTTCGACGCCTTCTTCATGGCCGACCATCTGGCCGTTCTCAACATGCCGATCGAGGCGCTACGGCGCAGCCACACGGTGACCTCGTTCGAGCCGTTCACGCTGCTGTCGGCGCTCGCCGCCGTCACTGATCATATCGGCCTTGTCGCCACCGCATCGACGACCTTCGACGCGCCCTATCACATTGCCCGCCGCTTCGCCTCGCTCGACCATATCAGCGGCGGCCGCGCCGGCTGGAACATCGTCACCACATCCAATCCCGACGCCGCGCTGAACTTCGGCCTCGACGAGCATGTCGAGCACGACGAGCGCTATCACAATGCGCGGGAATTCTACGATGTGGTGACCGGCCTCTGGGACAGCTTTGCCGACGACGCCTTCATCCGCGACGCCGAGAGCGGGCTCTATTTCGATCCCGCGAAGCTGCATGTGCTCGACCATAAGGGTGAGCATCTCTCGGTGCGCGGCCCGCTCAACATTGCGCGGCCAGTGCAGGGCTGGCCGGTCATCGTCCAGGCCGGCGCATCTGAGGCCGGGCGGCAGCTGGCAGCCGAAACGGCGGAGGTGATCTTCGCCGCCCATTCCGATCTGGCGGCTGGGCAGCGCTTCTTTGCCGATGTCAAAAGCCGGGCCGAGAAGCTCGGCCGTTCGCGCGACGACATCAAGGTCCTGCCCGGCGCCTTCGTCATCGTCGGCGACAGTGTCGAGGAAGCACAGGCCAAACGCGCCAAGCTCGACAGCCTGGTCTATTACGAGAGCGGCATTGCCTCGCTGTCGATCGCGCTCGGCCATGACGCGTCGGCCTTCGACCCCGACGCGCCCTTGCCCGAAATCCCCGAAACCAATGCCTCGAAGAGCGGCCGCGAGCGCGTCATCGAGCTGGCGCGCCGGGAGAATTTGACCGTCCGCCAGCTGGCGCAGCGGCTCGGCGGCTATTCCGGCCTTGCCTTCGTCGGCACGCCTAAAACCATCGCCGATTCGATGGAGGAATGGTTGCTTGCCGAGGGGTCAGACGGCTTCAACGTCATGTTCCCCTATCTGCCTGCCGGGCTCGACGACTTCGCCGAGAAGGTGGTGCCCGAGCTGCAGCGGCGAAAGCTCTTCCGGCGCGAGTATGAGGGCACCACCTTGCGCGAGAATCTCGGCCTGAAGCGTCCGCCGAACCGGTTCTTCGAAGGCTCCGAAGCGGCCATTCGCAAGGCCGGCTGACGTCTGCCACAAAAAGAATGGGCGCGCCGAAGCGCGCCCATTCTTTTCAAGCCATCACTTTCAGATGACGAAGTACCAGTTTGCGAGCAGCATCACCACCAGGCCGGCGACCAGCGTCAGGTAGGGCAGCATGCCTGCCTTTTTGACCGTGAGGTCTGCGCCCGCCATGCCGAGGTCGGCCAGCATGTGGTCGGGGAACTTGCCCTTGTCTTGGACGTAGTGCCGGTAGCAGAACACCGGGATGATCAAGGCGGCTGTGATCAGGCCGGCCCAGAGCGCCATCGGGTTCCACACCTTGGCGCCGGCGCCCATGAAGATGGCGTTTACATAGGCGAAGATGGCGCCGAGGCCGAGCAGCCAGCTCGGCGCCTTCCACGGCCGGTTGATGTGGCCGTTGTCGATGCGGTGGATCCAGCCGGCATTGAGGTTGAGGAAGTTGAAGATGATGTAGCCGCAGTTCGACACGGCGAGGATGAAGAAGAAGCTCGTCGCGTCGGCCGAGGCGATGGCCAGCACGATCAGGTTGAAGACGAGATCGGTCCACATGGCGCGCGTCGGCGCGCCATGCTCGTTGACGTGGCTGAGATAGCGCGGCAGCCAGCCGTCGACAGAGCCCTGGTAGAGCGTGCGCGACGAGCCGGCCATTGCCGTCATGATGCACAGCACCAGCGCCAGGATCATCAGCATCACCAAGAGGCTGTGGACCAATGCGCCACCCCCGACCATGCCGGCCAGTGCATCGGCGACACCCGAGCCGTCGACGATCGGCGTCGCCAGCATGCCGTTGAGGCCCAACACGCCCTGGAAGGTGAAGGGCACCAGGATGAACAGAAGCATGCAGAGCAGGCCGGAATAGAAAATCGCCTTGAACGTGTCGGTGCCCGGGTTCTTGAACTCCGATGTGTAGCAGACGGCGGTCTCAAAACCATAGGTCGACCATGCGGCGATGAACATGCCGCCCAGCACCAGCGTCCAGCCGGCAATGTTCCACGAGCCGGGCTCCGGCGCGTAAGCCGCCGCCAGCGGCACCAGCGGCGAAAAGTTCGCCCAGTTGATCTGGCCGGTGACGATCGGCACGACACCGACGATCAGCATCGGGATGATGACCAGGAGGCCGATATACTTCTGCACATTGGCGGTGCCGAGAATGCCGCGATGCTGGATCGAAAAGATGATCAGCATCAGCACCGCGCCGATGAAGAAAGTGGCATTGAGGGTGAAGGAGACAGGACCTAGCGTGTGGCTGAACAGCGTCCAGTTGCGCATCGCCGGCGTGGCCGCCGCGGTCACCGCGGCGATGGCGTCGGCAGGCACCGTTCCGGCATGCGCCGCGATATAGGCGACGACGTCCGGCGACGCCGCGGTGAACAGCGGCACCGGCGCCAGCGCGTTGAGAATATAGGCGGCGGCGATCGAGCAGCCCAGCGACAGCACCGGCGACCAGGCGAACCAGTTGCACCACACCGACAGCGGCGCGATGAACTTGGAATAACGCAGCCAGGCGGTGGCGCCGTAGATCGAGGCGCCGCCCGACTTGTTCGGGAACAGGCCGGCGATCTCGGCATAGGTGAAGGATTGCAGGAAGCCCATGATCATGGAAGCGATCCAGATCCCGAAGGCCAGCGTTCCCGTCGTTCCGGCAATGCCGCCGATCGAAAACAGGACAAGGGCAGGAACACCGCTCGCCACCCAGAAGGCGCCGCGCCAGTCGATGTTGCGGAGCAGCTTGCCTTCAGCGGGCTGCTCCAGGGCAGTGGTAATCGTGCTCATCTGTCTGAATTCCCCATTTTGTGTTCCCGGCCGGTGATGCCTCGGCTTCGCGAAGCTTGTCCCCCGGTACATGACCGCACGACTCCAGTGTTTCCACTCAGTCGTATTTTTTTCTTAACAGTGAAGATTGATCCGGCGCGCTTTCACGTCAAGTGATTTGTGGCGTCGTGCACATCACGGTTGCGAAACGCTCGCTTTGTCCTTCTCCCCTTGTGGGGTGAGAAGCGGTCCGCGGTAGCGGACGGAAAGCCAATTGCTTTCGAGCTTCGAACGCCCTGAGCCTGCGAAGGGCCGGGGGTGCAACCCTCAGGATCGCGGCCTGGTCTTTTGCGGATCGTAGTGAGCGAAGGCCACCACCCGCGCCGGCAGCCGCTTGGCATGACCGTCGAGCTTGCCGATCTCCACCTCTGTGCCGATTGCCGCGTGGGTGACGTCAAGCCTCGCCAGAGCGATGTTTTTGTTCAGCACCGGCGAGCGCATGCCCGAGGTGACGACACCGATCTGGGCGCGGCCGATATGGACGCAATCCCCATGGCCGACGGCGACATTGCTGTCGATGTCGAGGCCAACGAGCTTGTGCTGCGGATGTTCCTTGCGCCTTATCAGAGCCTCGCGGCCGATGAAATCGTCGGTCTTGGCCTTCAACGGTACGGTGAAGCCAATGCCCGCCTCGAACGGGTCGGTCTGGTCGGAGAATTCGTAACCGGCGAAGATCAGCCCGGCTTCGATGCGCACCATGTCGAGTGCCTGCAGGCCCATCGGCTTCAGCCCGTGCGGCTGGCCGGCCTCCCAGATGGCATCGAACACTTTTTCGGCGTCGCGTGGGTGGCACCAGATTTCGTAGCCGAGCTCGCCGGTATAACCGGTGCGCGACACCACGACCGGAATGCCATTGCCGCCGCCGATGCGCGCGACAGCGAAGCGGAACCATTCGAGTTCGTCGATCGACGGTTGCAGCGGCGAGGTCCAGACCACCTCTCGCAAAATGTCACGGCTCTTCGGCCCTTGGACAGCGACATTGTGCATCTGGTCGGTGGACGAGCGCACCAGCACGTTGAGGCCAAGCTTCTTTGCCGTCTCGCGCAGCCATTCGCCGGACAGGTCATCGCCGCCGACCCAGCGGAAATTGTCCTTGCCGAGCCGCAGCAGCGTGCCGTCGTCGATCATGCCGCCATGCTCGTAGCACATGGCGGAATAGACGACCTGGCCGACGCCGAGCTTCTTGACGTCGCGGGTCAGCGTGTATTGCAGCAGCGCTTCGGAATCGGGACCGGTGACCTCGAACTTGCGCAGCGGCGACAGGTCCATGATCACCGCGTCCTGCCGGCAGGCCCAGTACTCGGCGATCGGCCCCTCTTTGGCGAAAGAATTGGCCAGCCAATAACCCCGGTATTCCACGAAGTTGCGGGTGTGCTTGGCGAAGCTTGAATGGAAGGCGGTCTCGCGGGTCATTTTCGGTTCCGAATCGGGCGTCATGCGTCTGGCGATCGCTCGCGAGAATTTGTGCTGGCCGGAATAGGTACGCACATGGATGTCGGTGAGGTCCCAGCCATTGGCGGGCGTCGTGTCGTCGGGGCAAGCGGAGGAGACGCAGACGATGTCGCTGAGCGCCCTGAGCAGCACATAGTCACCCGCCCGCGACCACGGCTCATCCGACACCATGACGCCATGGGCGTCGATCGCCGTGTTGAAGAAGAAGTTGATCGCCATCCAGCCGGCACGTGGGGTGACACCCTTGTCGGCCAGCGCGCGGTTGAAATTCTCCGAGCAGTTGGTGTGGCCGGGATAGCCGATGTCGTCGTAATATTTGGCGGCACACGCCAGCGCGAACGCGTCATGCCGGCCGCATGTGTCCTGGATAACCTCGACCAACGGCTCCATGTCCTGGTCGTAATATTTCGAATGCAGGCCCGGCATCGGGTAGCTCGACCCCATCAGCGTGCGCGTGGTCGTTACGTCGAGCGGATGGTCCAGCCCCTTGTCCAGCTTGCGCGCCGAGAAGCACTGGAAATCGGTGCACTGGCGGCCGTCGACATCGATGATCTGCAGGTAGTCGCCCGCCTTGACGAAATAGGATTCGGCTGTCGCCGAATGGACGCGCAGATCGAGCACCGGATCGGCAAGCGGATCGGCCAGCTGCGACTTTGTCTTCAGGCGCACGGTGGCGCGGCGCACCATGACGGTGAGCGGCGTTGCCGTATCATGGCCGTCGACGAGCATCGGCCCGCCGGGTGCGGCAATCAGCATCGCGCCGTCGCGCGTGACCGTGAATGCCTGCTCGGTGCCGGCAGGCGTTGCGCCGCCGAACACGCGCACCGCCTTGGCGTGGCCAAGCTGCACCTGGCGGCGCTCGAGGCCGCGGCGCACGGAAGCGAGGCTGCCATCGCCCTCGGCCAGCAGCGCCTTGATCCCGGCGGCATTGCTGTTGGACTTTTCGCCGAGGATGGAAGGATCGGTGGCGCCGGTCCTGTCCCAGGCCAGCAACTCGCAAGCCTGCCCGCCCTCGACATTGCGCACGGTGAACGTATCGCCGGCCTCGACCTCGATCAGCACCGCGCCATTCCCCAAGATAGTATGGCGCTCCATGCCCGGCGGCAGCGCGATCTGGCCGGGCCTCAGGATGAGGCTCGGCCGCGGCGGCCCGGCTGTCACTGAAGGGTAGGGCGACTGGCTCATCTCAGCCTTGCGGTTACAGAAACAAGTTTGCCTGTGTGTAAAATTATTTTAGCAGCAAGAATAGCAGCGCGGTTGGGTTTGGCAAGGTGGAGGTGGCGTTCTCGACGCGGTCGCTGCAGGTTAGACCCTTCCAATCAAACCCATCTTCCGAACGCCAGCGCCGCCCCTCATCTGGCTGCCGACAGCTTCTCCCGGTAAACGGGCGAAGCTGTCGTCGCCGGTTTCGCCAATCGCCAACGTTGCAGGACGAGCGCCGAGGCTGCGACCAGCTTCTTTCTCCCCGTCACTATACGGGGAGAAATGCCCGGCAGGGCGATGAGGGGCGGCGCCAACATCTGAAACTATCGAGCTAAAGCTCCTCGGAATGCCCGATAGCCACACCATACTCCGCAGCCGAATCCAACATCGTGTGCCACAGACTTTCGGCAAACGTCGCAAACATCAGGAGGTTGAACACCGCCTGCCCATCCGCCTTGTCACCACCACGCCAGAGCGTGACGCTGGTGTGATCCATCGAGGTCGCGGCAGCAGCGCCAACCGGAAACGCATCGGGATGCAAATCAATCGACGACAGTTTCGCCAGCATGGCGCGCGCCTTGGGGCCGCAGATGCTGATCAGCACGCGTGCATGCGATTGGTCGGATAGCGAAGCGGAAGATGCAAAGGTCTGAGCGAGCACCTCAGTCCTGCCACCCTTCGACAGGACAAAAAACTGATCCGGTCCCGACCAGATCAGCGTCGCATCCGCGGTGCCAACCGCCTTCGGCGTTTCCGGAGCCGCGACGCCGAAACGAGCGTTCGCGGCCTCGGCCAAATCACCCGCCTTGCCGCGCCGTGCCATCACCTGGACGAGGTCGAAATTGCGGATCTCGGTCAGCGACACACCGGCATCGCCTTGCACGCCGTAAGCGCCAGGAGCGAGCGCGCGCTCGAGCGGGCTGCGAACATCCCAGGAAAAATCAGCCACGCTGGCGCCCTCCATCGGGATCGTAGAAGACGGGATTGCAGAGTTCGACATCATAGTCTTCACCGCGCAGCGGATCATGCGCGTGGACGATCTCGCCGATGCGTTCGCGGCCGCGCTCGACAAGGCCGAGACCGATCCACTGGTCGAGCGTCGGCGAGAAGCAGACCGAGGTGACGTAGCCCTGATCGTTATCAGGCCCGGGCGTCTGGCCCTTCGGGATGATGTGCGCGCCGGAGCGCAGGCGGCGCGCCTTGTCGACCGGCTTGATGCCGACCACGACCTGCCGGTCCGGCGCCACCAGCGCCTCGCGGCCGGCCATGACGCGACCGATGAAATCCTTCTTGGTCGACATCATCTTGCCGAGGCCGAGATCGGCGGCGGTCGTCGTGCCGCTCAGTTCCGGTCCGGCGACATGGCCCTTTTCAACGCGCATGACGCCGAGGGCTTCTGTGCCATACGGCGTCACGCCGAACGGTTTTCCCGCCAGCATCAAATTGCGTGCCATCGCTTCACCGTAACGCGCCGGCACCGAAATCTCGAACGCCATCTCGCCGGAGAAGGAGATGCGGAACAGCCGCGCCTTGATGCCGCCGCGCAAAGCAACTTCGCGCACGCCCATGAAGGGAAAACCTTCGTTCGAAAGGTCCTCGGCAGGGTCGACGATTTCCTTCAACAGGTCTCGCGTCCTTGGCCCGGCAATCGAGAACTGCGCCCACTGGTCGGAGACCGAGGTGAGTTGCACGTCGAGTTCGGGGAACAGCACCTGGCGACAGAATTCGAGATGTTGCATCACCAGCCCGGCCTTCGCCGTGGTCGTGGTGAGGAAATAATGTTCATCGGCAAGCCGGGACGTCGTGCCGTCATCATAGACGAGGCCATCCTCGCGCAGCATCAGCCCGTAGCGGGCTTTTCCCACGGCAAGGTTTGAGAAGGTGTTGATGTAGACGCGGTCGAGGAAGGCGCCGGCATCGGGGCCGTGCACATCGATCTTGCCCAGCGTCGAGACATCGCAGAAGCCGACGCCCGAGCGCACCGCCTTGACCTCGCGGGTGACCGATTCCAGCCAGTCCTTCTCGCCCGCGCGCGGATACCATTGCGCGCGCTTCCACAGGCCGGTGTCGACAAAGATCGCGCCTTGTTCGGCCGCCCAGTGATGCGACGGCGTCAGCCGCGTCGCATGGAAAGTCTCGTCGCGATGATGGCCGGCAAAGGCGCCGATGGCGACAGGCACGTAAGGCGGCCGATAGATGGTCGTGCCGGTCTCGGGAATGGATTTGCCCGACACCGCCGCCATGATGGCGAGGCCGGCGACATTGGACGTCTTGCCCTGGTCGGTCGCCATGCCGAGCGTGGTGTAGCGCTTCAGATGCTCGACCGATTCAAAACCCTCGCGCTGCGCCAACTCGATGTCGGACGCGGTGACGTCATGCTGCTGGTCTACAAAGGCCTTGCCTTTGCCGGCGACGTGCCAGAGCGGGGTCAGTGAGAAGGACTCGTCGCCGGCAACAGCTGCAGAGCCCGGATTGCCATTGCGTCCCGCGTCCCGCGCCGCTGCGGCGCCGGCCTCGAAACCTGCGCGCAGGCAGGCGCCTAGCCCGAAGTCGCCGTTAGCCGCACCTGCGGCGACCATACCGGGCGGCGCGCCGTCCGGCACGAAGGCGGCGATGTCGTCTCGCCATTTCGGCCGGCCGCGATGGTAAGAGGTGAGCCCGACCGCCGGATTCCAGCCGCCGGAAACGGCAAGCCCGTCGGCCTCGACCTCGGCGCGCGCGCCGCCGGTCAGCGACACCGCTATTTTTCTTACGCCGTCCTTGCCGCCGTCGACGCCGCTGACCGAACCATGCAGCACGGTGAAGCCGTTCCTGGAAGCGAGAGAACGATGGGCAGGCGAGACGTCAGGCCGCGCGTCGACCACCGCCGCGATCTGCAGCCCGGCGCCGAGTGCCGTCTCGACCGTGCGCCAGCCATCCTCATTGTTGGTGAACAGCGCGATCCGCTTTGCCGGCGTCGCCGCATAACGTGTGACGTAGGTGCGGATGGCGGACGCCATCATCACGCCGGGCGTGTCATTGCCGGCAAAGACGATGGGACGCTCAATCGCGCCGGCGGCGACGACGCAGCGCTTGGCCACGATGCGCCACAGGCGCTGGCGCACCTGATGTTGGGGCGGCACCGGCAGATGATCGTTGACCCGCTCGATCGCGCCATAGGTACCGCCGTCATAGACGCCGAACAGGGTCGTGCGGGTCATGATGCGGACATCCGGCATCGAGCTGAGCTCGGCCAGTGTGCGCGACAGCCACTCCGCGGCCGGCAGACCGTCGATCGTGCCGCCATCCGACAACAGACGGCCGCCGGGCGCAAAATCTTCTTCGCACAGGATGACGCGCGCACCGCTGCGGCCTGCAGCGAGTGCGGCGGCGAGACCGGCCGGACCAGAGCCGGCGATCACCACATCGCAATGCGCCCAGGCCTTGTCGTAGTGATCCGGATCGGGGGTGACCGCCGCGCGACCCAGACCCGCGGCGCGTCGGATCGCCGGCTCGTAGACCATTTCCCAGAATTTTGCCGGCCACATGAAGGTTTTGTAGTAGAAGCCGGCGACGAAGATCGGTGCGAACAGCTGGTTCACCGACATCACATCGTGGCGCAGCGACGGCCAGCGGTTCTGGCTGGCCGCTTCGAGGCCTTCATAGAGTTCGGCCGTCGTGGCCTTGGTGTTGGCCTCGCGCCGTGCGCCGGTGCGCAGTTCGACCAGCGCGTTGGGTTCTTCCGAGCCCGCAGTCAGAATGCCGCGCGGACGATGGTATTTGAACGAGCGGCCGACCAGCTTGACGCCATTGGCGACCAGCGCCGACGCCAGCGTGTCGCCCTGGAAGCCGGAAAATGTCGTGCCGTCGAAGCGGAAGGTGAGGGGGGTGGAACGGTCGATGAGACCGCCGGATGAGAGACGATGAGAGGTCACGATGTCCAGCCTCTGATCCATATGGTGTCATGGCGAAGGATGGCGCCGCCCCTTACCCTCCCCCTTGTGGGGAGGGTCGCTGCGCAGCAGCGGGGTGGGGGTGCGGCACCGACCCCCCCCCGGCCCGGGGGGGCGACCTCCCCCCCAGGGGGCGGGGGGGGGGGGGGGGGGTTAGCGCCGGCGGCGAATTGGCCAGGCTAGCTGCATTAGCCCCCAGCCACGCCCCCGCGC
>NZ_JAMYVE010000009.1:0-281587 GCF_040323695.1 Mesorhizobium sp. M0030
AGCAGCGTATAACGCCGAAAGGCGACGATGACCGCCTCTTCCTCAGTCGATAGCACTGTCGACTTCGGATCTCTGGGGCCAGTCGAAAGATCGGCGGCCGACGTCCGGTTCCTCCACTTCCTAACCGTCTTCTGATTGATGCCGTAGCGCTTCGCCAGCGCCCTCAGACTCTCTTGACTATGCTGTATCGCTCGACGGATCGCCTCTGTCGTCGTGGCGCTCCCATGAAGAACCTGGCCCATAGCGCATCCTTTGATTCGGACGAAAAGTATGCGCCATCAAAGCCTGGGATCAAACATTTAGATAACGGCGTTGCCAGGCTACCAATCAGTGACTCGCATTGGACGCGCGCGCGTTCTATTTTAGATCGTATAGCTTATTGCGGCGTAGTATCTGAGCCCGTAGGACGCGACCAGGTCGGCCCGCTCGATACCGTTGATTATGCGTCTGGCGTTCTTCCAATCCGCCTTTTTCGGGTTGAAGAACTGGGCAAGAGTGTAGCCGGTGAAAACCCCTTTGATCATGCCTTGCACCATCACCTGCCTGGCGACATCCGGATTCATGGCGGCGGCTGGATCGGCGACCAAGTTTACGCCGACTGCGTCGCCGATGCGTTTGTAGTTGGCTTGGTGAGTAAGCTGGACCAGACCTCGCCCCAGCCAGGACTGATGGTTCTGATCCCAACGCCAGTACGGATTCGTCACCCAGGGTAATTTCCCGGCATTCCACGCCTTCTCCAGGATCGATATCGCCTTTTCGTCGGTCGCAGCGAATGTTTCCCGGACAGGCTGCATGGTCCTGCCCGTCTCGTGATGAGCAGTCGCAAGCATATAAGCCAGCCACCGGTCGTCCTTCGTTGCCAACGTATCGTTCCACAGTTTCAGGATTCCAGAAATTCCGTCGAACTGCGACTGCGACATGTGGCCGTCGAACAAATAGGTCCTTGTGTAGTCAAAAAAGAATTTCTCATTGAGTTTACCCATAGCTTCCCCCCTTTTGAATTTCATTCGACCGGAGGCGGTTCCTGCGTCGGCGGTTGGTCCGCCGGCGCGTCCTCGCAACCCGCGCTATCCTTCGGCGCCTTTACGATCACGGCGTCGCGGACGCTGTCGAAACCCTCGCTGGTCCAGACCGTTAGAGATTGGGCAGCGTCGTTCGACGGGATGGGAAGGTTACGAAAATCCGCAATGATACCGCGCATGTTCGGCAGGACGGTTATGCGGGTCGCCCTTTGACTGCCGATCGTTACCACGGCGCTGCGCCACAGGCGCAGGCCCGGAATGACCACCGAAACGTCTCTGCATGCCATCAGCTCGATGGCCCTTTTGTTGTCCATCAATTCGGTGCTTATCTTCGGACGTCTTGTCGATTGTTGCCCGCCGATGAAACCATCGAAGGCTTCGTAGTCCGGCGGGATCGGTACCCGGTATTTGGCGGGCTCGCCGACGGAGACTTCCCTGGACGATGAGTCGAGCCAGCCCGTATTGACAGTGACGTCCAGCCCACTGGTCCAGGCAGGTACTGAAATCAACGCAAATTGCGACTTTTGCAGCGCGTTGCTGCTGTGGGTGGCATCGATGACCCAGCCGAACTGGACAGAATCCGAGAACCGAGAATCGGCGAAGCCGACCAGGCTTGCCTCAACGCCGGCGTGCTGGTCCTCCCGTTGGAGTTCAAGCCTGAGCTCCTCATCACTGCCGAGGCCAGTGCCAGGAATCGCTACATTGCCAGCCCTCCCCCGATCGTTGAAGATAGCGACGACCTGCGAGCGTGGAAACAGCGAATAGGCATACATATCGGGCCGTATGACGCGCTCGACGAAATTAAAGTACCCGGAAGGGACCTGAAAATAAAAGGCGCCACAACCCGCGGATTTATTTCCAGCTATACGGCATGCATCGATTAACGCACCCGGCGCATTATATCCACCAGCTGGATTTTTTATCTGATTCTGGAGAAGATAAAGGCTAATCCGCGCTGCGTTTCGATATTTTGAACTGTATAAATTAGCTGGACTGTACGTGAAAGCGAAGTATTCTTCGCCTACCGTGTCGATAGGAGAAAACCTGGCGTTGAGCTCCGGCGTCATCGAGCTGTTCTTGAGAACGAAGATGGTATCGGTGACCGCCTCAACCCCGAAGATCGGAATCTCCGAGCAATCGGTCGAAGTTGGCATCTTGACGTCTACGTTCAAAAAATAAGACCACGGCTTCGGTAACAAAACTACCTGCGTTCCCCCGGTAATTAGAGAGGGAGTAAATGCTCCGTTCTCTTGTATTTCTGCACTTGAAAGAGCGAGAACAGTATTTATTGAAAGAATAGCCTGTTTTTTCCAGTCAATCTTAGCTGAACCGGATGATTGGCATTGCTGCTCCGCTTCTTGCAAAATCTGTGAATTCAGCCTCCACTTAACATTGTCCATCCACTGCTTATACAGTTTGTATCTATAATAGCTCGGGTCAGCTGTATCGTAGCTTATCTTATTGATAGATGAGGCATAATAAGACAGGACGTGCGACGGGAGATCGGCAAAATCATTATCTACTCTTTCGTCTCTGCTGGTGAGGCCTTCGTTTCCCGCCGTGATCGAGATGCGTACGAAGGCGCGTCCCAGCGAAGAAGTGCCCGGAAAGACCGAAGTATCGAAGCGCAGACCATATACCGAGTTTCCTGTCAGGTCGTGCCTGTCGTCTAGCAGATTTTCCAGAATTCCCTGGCGCAGAAAATCGCGCGCATACGAACGGACTGCGAAGGCATCGATGAAGTTCAGATTCGCTTGTTGGCGAGTTTCCTCGTCGGCGTTGTTCCCGCTCGCAGGCGCACTGGCTCCTGCCCCTGCGTTCTGGCCCTGAGTCTGCGGATACGTCGGCGGGGTGTTGCCCGGAATGGGACTGGCCGGTTGCGGCACGCCAAGATCGGCCGGCGGCGGCGTTGGCGCGGCTGGATCGGGTCTGGCAGGAGCATGGCCACCGGCGGCCGATTCGTCTTTATTGTTATAAACCCCGCCCTTATCGGTCGTGACGCCGGAGAATCCGATGGTCGCCTTGTCGAGCAATTCCAGTTGCTGGCGTAGCCAATAGTCCTGGTCGTTACGATCGTTGACTAATCGCTCTCGTGTATAGACGCTTGGGCTGCTGACATAAATTGCGCCAGAGGGGCCGACAAACCAAGAGTAAACCCTACTTATCGCAGTATTATCCAGAAATACCCAAACCAATATAACAAGCAAAATCAACGGTATAAATCGATTAATTTTCCAAACATAAGACAATATGCTGGCAAGTTTTGAGAGATCGAGCTTTAAATTGCCCTTCTTGCCCTTTGCGGCGGGATTATGAGGTCCAGCGTTCGACATCTGCGATCCCCATTAACTTCTCGGAACGCAACCCCCCGGGACTGTTTTCAGATAATTACCTTGGTCATCATAGACATATGTCACCTCCCGACTTCCGCTCGAACAGTTTGAATCGGATACTATCCCTGCCTTTTCGGTCTCTGCCCAAGCCGTACTGAACTGACTCCCCGACAGAAGAACGGCCAGCGAGAAAACAGAAATAAGCAACAGGCTTTGCCATGCGGGAAACGTTCCGCCAATCGCGAGATAGCGACCCATGTTCGTAATCCTGCAAATTAAAGAATGACCGATCCCCATGCATTTCCGCCACAAGTACAAGGAGTGCCGATAGGCTGGGGATTTATGTAGCAAATTCCAAAAGGAGTCGCGCATCGGTTTCCCAATACCTGCGCAGTTCTGACGTTTGAGCCAGAGCCCATATTCAGCTGAAGTTCTCCGGACCATTCTGCCGACGACAACGCAAAAAGGCTGAGCACCAAAAGACGATACATATCCACTTCACACCTCTGCTTGCGGATGGATTTGTCAACTAGGTATCTAATCGAGAAGATTTACCTCTTTTATTTAGGAGTCAATATAAATCATAAATCTTTGAAATTCTGCTGTCTGAGCTACTCCCCGATCCCTTTGGGCGGGTTTCCGGATGGTTCCGAAATCAGGTCCGCAGCTTGCTTGTCGCGACCACATATCCAGCTGCGGTCGGCCAATCGAGTCGGTCAAGATCAGCGTTGAAGCCAATTTTGAATTCAAGCCATGTGTTGCCGTCTTCGACGCCGCTGCGAGCTTTCATCACAATGGCCAGCTCACAGTTCGGCGAAATGTACGGGCCATCGCTGGCGCGTTTCCTCAGGTTCATGGGCATGGTTCCTATTCAGAATTGATGATCAGTCGTTGTGATGAGATTCTTCCGGCAGTTAACAGTCAGCCATGCAGCGCGCGTCTGTAACGACCGGTTGTGTGAGCGCCTTAGCGAGATAAGCACGCTGCAGGCGCGGTGTTGGCTGAGAATCAGTCTGGAGGCCTCGGCGTAGCCAGACGACGGATCGCCAACCGACAGGATGCTTGCCGCCTGAACCAAGGTCAGCTTTCGGGATCATTTGCCCTGAAGAGGATAGTCAGCTACCGGCCCATCCTTGACGTTCGAGACCTTGACGTTAAGCTGTGGCGCCTCCCCAATTACCCCCCAGCCAGCCTCGGCAACAGAAAAATCTCCGCCCCCTTTGGCAATTCCTTCGACCACGTATCGCGATAGATCGTGCCGTCGATGGCCACCGCGATGCCCTTCTCGATCCAGGGCTCGAGGCCGGGATACTGTTCAGCCAGTTTCCTGAACAGCTCCCTTATGTCCTTGGCCTCGACCTCGACCTTGCTCTGGCCGCCGGCGAGCTGGCCCAGCGCGCCCCAGAGCGTGACTTCGACCATTAGGGCAAGAACCTCATTTCGGCCTTAGCCTCCCCGTTCCGCCTCGATCGCGGCGAGCACCCTTGGCGGCGACATCGGGATGTGGGTCATGCGCACGCCGGCGGCGTTGGAGACGGCGTTGGCGATCGCCGCCAGCGGCGGCACGATCGAGGTTTCGCCGACGCCGCGCACGCCATAGGGGTGGTTGGGGTTGGGGATCTCGAGGATCTGGGTGTCGATCATCGGCAGGTCGGAGCAGACCGGGATGCGGTAGTCGAGGAAGCCGGCGTTCTGGAGGCGCCCGTCCTTGCCGTAGATATACTCCTCGTTGAGCGCCCAGCCGATGCCTTGCGCCGCACCGCCCTGGTACTGGCCCTCGACATAGGTCGGGTGCACCGCCTTGCCGGCATCCTGGATCACCGTGTAGCGGATCACCCTGGTCGAGCCGGTCTCGGGGTCGACCTCGATGTCGCATATATGGGTGGCGAAGGAGACGCCGGCGCCGTCGGCGACGAGTTCGCTGTGGCCGGCGATCGGCCCGCCGGTCTTGCCGGAAGCGGCGGCGATCTCCTTCAGCGACAGGGCTGCAAGATTGCCGTACTTCTCGCCCTTGGCGATGGCGTGGCCGTTTTCCCAGACCACGTCGTCGACGGGGATGTCCCACGTCTGGGCGGCGCGCTCACGCAGGATCTTGATCGCGTTGCGGGCGGCCGAGATGGTCGCCATCGACGACGAGAAGGTGCCGCGGCTGCCGTCGGTCATGTCGTTGTAGCCGAGCGAGGAGGTGTCGGCGACCACCGCCTTGAGCTGGGCATAGTCGATGCCGAGCTCCTCCGCCGCCACCAGCGACAGCGACGCGCGCGAACCGCCAACGTCCACCGTCCCGACAGCCAGCGACACCGAGCCGTCCATGCCGATGTTCAGGTCCACGCAGGTCTGGCCGCCGAAGTTGAACCAGAAGCCACAGGCCATGCCGCGGCCCTGGTTCTTGCCCAGCGGCGCCTTCATGTGCGGATGGTGCTTGGCCGCCTCCAGCGTCGGGCCGATGCCGATCGGGCCGTAGACCGGACCGTAGGAGGAGCGGGTGCCTTCCTGCGCGGCGTTCTTGATGCGGAACTCGACCGGATCCATTCCAAGTTCCTTGGCCAACTCGTCGACGGCACTTTCCACCGCGAACGCCGCCATCGGGGCGGAGGGTGCGCGATAGGCCGCGGTCTTCGGCCGGTTGACCAGCACTTCGAAGCCGACCGTCTTGACGTTGTCGAGCTTGTAGCAGGCGAATGCCGTCATGGCGCCGATCTCGGCCCATGTGCCGGCATAGGGGCCGCTGGTGTAGCGCAGCGTCGCTTCGGCGGCGGTGATGGTGCCGTCCTTGCGGGCGCCGATCTTGACGTCGATCGAGGTGGCGCTGGTCGGGCCCGAGGCGCGGAACACCTCGTCGCGAGTCATGACGAGCTTCACCGGCCGACCGGCCTTGCGCGACAGCGCCAGCGCCACCGGTTCGGCCCAGACGTGGGTCTTGCCGCCAAAGCCGCCGCCGATTTCAGACGAGGTGACGCGCAGCTTCGAGGCTTCCAGCCCGAGCAGTTGCGCGCAATGCTGGCGGTAGACGAAATGGCCCTGCGTGCAGACCCAGAGGTCGGCGGTGCCGTCGGACGAGACGCTCGCCACGCAGGCATGCGGCTCGATATAGCCCTGATGCGTCTGCTCGGTCTTGAAGGAGCGCTCGACAATGACATCGGCGTGGCCAAAGCCCTGATGGACATCGCCATGGCCAAACTGGCTGCGCTTGGTGACGTTGGACGGCTTTGCCGGCTTTTCCTCGAGACCCTCGGTGAAGATCGTGTCGTTGATCAACGGCGCGGTGTGCTTCATCGCCTCGTCGACATCGGTCACATGCGGCAACAGCTCGTACTCGACCTCGATCAGCTTCAGCGCCTGCCTTGCCGTGCGGGCATCGACGGCGGCGACCGCGGCCACCGCGTGGCCGTCATAGAGCGCCTTGCCGCGCGCCATGCAATTGTCGAGGACGTCAAACATGGCGGCATCGCCATCGGTGAGATCGGGCAGGTCGGCGGCGGTGATCACCGCTTTCACGCCGGCGAGCTTTTCCGCTTTCGAAGTGTCGATCTTGAGGATCCTGGCATGCGCGTGCGGGCTGCGCAGAACACGCCCGACCAGCTGTCCAGCCATGTTGAAGTCGGCGCCGTAGCGGGCGCGTCCGGTCACCTTGTCGACGCCGTCGGGACGGATAGGCCGCGTGCCGACGGATGAGAATTTGCGGCCCGAAAAGCGTGGATCGAAGTTCATGCGTGTGCTCCCTTCATCACGTTGGCCGCATCCTGCACCGCGCGCACGATCTTGTCGTAGCCGGTGCAGCGGCAGAGGTTTCCGGCGAGGCCGAAGCGGATTTCTTCCTCGGTCGGATCGGGGTTCTTGGCCAAAAGGTCCTTCGCCGCGATCAGGAAGCCCGGCGTGCAGATGCCGCATTGCAAGGCTGCATGCTCGAGGAATTTCTGCTGCAGCGGATGCAACTGATCGCCATGCGCCATGCCTTCGACGGTCTCGATATGCCGGCCTTCGGCTTCAGCGCCAAGCACAAGGCAGGAGCAGACCAGCCGATTGTCGAGAATGATCGAGCAGGCGCCGCAGTCGCCCGTGCCGCAGCCTTCCTTGGCGCCGGTCAGCCCGAGTCGGTCGCGCAGGACGTCGAGCAACGTCTCGTCGGGCTGGCAAAGGTATTCGACGTGATCGCCGTTGATTGTCGTTGAAACTGCTACACCGGCCATCATTTGCCTCCTGCGCGTGCGTAGGCGGTCGTCGCGGCCCGTCCGGCCAGCACGCCCGCAACTTTTCGTCTGAACTCGATGGTACCGCGCTTGTCGTCGATGGGGCGGCAGGCCCCAGCGCAGATCTTGGCGAGCCGCTCAAGTGCCGCCTCATCCAGCTTCCTGCCGATGAGAGCCTCGGCTGCTTCTTCCACCAGAAGCACGGTCGGGGCCGCGGCGCCCAGCGCGACGCGGGCGGCTGTTATGACGCCATGCTCGTCGAGCGTCAGGTTCACGCCGGCGCTGACCACCGCGATGTCCATCTCGGTGCGCGGGATGAATCTGAGGTAGGCGTCGCCCGAACGCGGCGCGCGCTTGTCGAGCAGGATCGCCTCGACGATCTCACCCTTGGTGAGCGAGGTCTTGCCAGGCCCGATCGGCACAGCCTCGACCGGAATGGTGCGCTTGCCCGACGGACCGGCAACCACGGCCTTTGCGGCGGCGGCCACCAAGGCCGGGACGCTGTCGGCGGCCGGCGATGCGTTGCACAGATTGCCAACGATGGTGCAGCGGCCCTGGACCTGTTTCGAGCCGATCAGCTTCGACGCTTCGACGACACCGGGCCAGGCCTTCTTCAGAACCGAGCTCTCGCCCAGGACGGCGCAGGGGACGGTGGCGCCGATGCTGAAGCCGTCGGCCGTCTCCCTGATCTCGCTCAAGCCCTCGATCGCCTTGATGTCGACGATCAGGTCGGGATCGACAAACCCGCCCTTCATCCGAACGAGGAGGTCACTGCCTCCAGCGAGAATGGCTGATGTGCCGGAAGCGTCGGCCAGCAGGCCAACGGCGTCTTCGATTGAAAGCGGACGTATGTAACGCATCGTCTCCCCTTGGTGATGGTGATCTCGCCGACCGTTATAAACAGTCTCCTCATAATGACCATCCGGTTGCTGATTTCCAGCGATTGGGCCAGCACCGCGAGAGAGATTTTTGTCTAAAGTCTTTGTTTTGATGCATGTCGTTGTCCCAGAACCGCGCACACTTCTGGGCGACATGCATTTAAGCGGCGTCTTTTGCATTGTCGAGGCTGATGCCGATGTCCTTCAATGCCTCGGCCACGGCCTCGTCCAGCGGCGTGTGCGGGACTTCGCCGATGATGCTTGCCAGCCGGTCGGACACGAGCCGGTGCGGTTCGAAGCGCAGATAGGACATCGAGACGATCTCGCGCCACATCGCCACGAACGGGCTGCCGGCGCGCAGCACCCACCAAGGCATGAAGGTCAGTTTCAGCGGACGGCCCAGCGCCTTCTCGGCGGCGGCCTTTATGTCCATGTCGGTGACGGCGTGGCCGGGGAAGTTGAGCGCCTCAAAGAAGCCGAGCTTGCCCTGATTGCGCGCCAGGCCGACGAAGCCGATGGCGAAGTCCGGCAAATAGGCCCATTCGTGCACGAGGTTGGCAGGGCCAGGCGCTGTGTAGACGCCCTTGTTCATCTTGGCGGCGACGACGAGGTCGAACCATGAACCGCTGCCCGTGCCGCCGAAGAAATCGCCGGCGCGCAGGATGATGGTGCGGACGCGGCCGGCATCCGCCTCGCGGCGAAACAGCGCTTCCATGGCGCAGCGGATGCGGCCCTTCTCGGTCGTCGGACGAAATGGCGCGTCTTCGGTGACCACCTCAGGCATCGGCGAGCCGTAATTGTAGACAGTGCCGGGGAAAAGATGCAGCGCGCCGTTGGCATGGCAGGCGGCCATGACGTTCTCCGCCATCGGCAGGCATTTGCTCCAGTCGGTGTAGATCGGGTTGAGACCGTTGAAGACGATGTCGACACCCTGCGTGGCGCGGATCAGCGCCTCGCGGTCGAGCGCATCGCCGGCGACGGCGGTGGCGCCCTTGAGTTCGGCTGGGACCTTGCCGCTGCGGGTGACGGCGCGGACGTCGAAACCGGCGTCGATGAAGGCTTTCCCAACCACGCGGCCGAGCCGGCCATTGGCGCCTAGAATTGCGATCTTGGTCATTTTTCTTCTCCGTGTCTGTGTTTGCACGGCGAATATGATGCGTTCATACGCGAATGAAAATTGACTATGGATGCAGATTTGTTATTCATAAATGAATGGAAGACATCGACTGGAACCTGATCAAGAGTTTCGTCACCGTGGCGGAGACCGGCAGCCTGTCGGCCGCAGCGCGCAAACTGTCGGCCAGCCAACCGACGCTCGGGCGTCACATCGGTGAGCTCGAACAGGCGTTGGGCGTCACCTTGTTCCGGCGCGGGCGGCGCGGCTATGCGCTGACGGAAGCAGGCGCCACGCTGTTCGAACGCGGCAAGGCCGTGAGCGAGCAGGCGAGCGCGTTCTCACTATTGGCATTGGGCTCGGTCGAGGCGATCGAAGGCACGGTGCGCATTGCCGCCAGCGAGGTGGTGGCGGCCTATGTGCTGCCGAAGATGACGGCGCGGCTCGGCATCGAGGAGCCCGGCATCGAGGTCGAGATCGTCGCCTCGAACCAGGTCGAGAACCTGCTGCGAAGGGATGCCGACATCGCCATCCGCATGGTCAAGCCGGCGCAGAACGAGCTGACGGCGCGCAAGGTCTGCGATATCAAGCTCTGCTGCTGCGCGGCTAAATCCTATCTCGACACGTACGGCCGCCCGCTCAAGCCCGCCGACCTTCTCGACCATCCGCTGATCGGCTTCGACCGCAGCGACGAGATGATCCGGGGCTTTACCCAGGCCGGCATCCCCGTCACCCGAAGCAGCTTCCGCTTCAGGGCCGACAACCAGATCGTTCTGTGGGAAGCGCTGCGGGCGGGAAACGGCGTCGGTCTCGGCCAGGAGCCGCTGGCCGACAGCGACCCGTTGCTGGAGAAACTCCTGCCCGGCCTGCCACTGCCCAGCCTGCCGGTGTGGCTTGCCATGCATCGTGACGTGCGCACCAGCGTGCGCATCCGCCGCGTCGCGGATTTCCTCTATGAGGAGCTGAAGCGCTATTCGGCGGGTGCGGCCGCGAATTCGGCGCGGTGAGCGAGCCCGGCCATCAACAGCACGACGATCAGCAGCGCCGACATGGCGACGAAGATCGGGCCGAAGCTCGAATGCTCGGCGACGAAGCCGATCGCCGACGGCGCCACCAATATACCGGAATAGCCCATGGTGGTGACCACGCTCATGCCGGTGCCCGACGACATGCCTTCCTGGTTGCCGCCGGCCGAGAAGATGATCGGCACCATATTGGCGATGCCGAAGCCGCAGAGGGCAAAAGCCGCGATGGCGATCCAGGGCGATGGCGACAGGCCGGCGACCAGCATGCCGGCGGCGGCGACGACGGCAGAGCCGCGCAGCGTGGCCACCGCGCCGAAGCGGTTGCGCACGCCGTCGCCGAAAAAGCGCATGACAGCCATGACCCCGGAGAAGGCGGCGTAGGCAAGGCCGGCGATGGAGAGGTCGGCGCCGAGCTCCTGCCGGAGATAAAGCGCTGCCCAGTCGAGCACGGCGCCCTCGGAAATCATCGTCAGCAGCGCCATCAGCCCGACAAGATAGACCAGCGGGTTGGCCGGCAGCGTAAATCTGTGATGCTCGGCGGCCTGCGGCTTGTCCTCTGCGATGAGGTAGCCGACCGCCACGGCGATGACGGCAAAAGCAATGACCGTGACTACAGCCGCATGGGCGAGTTGGCCGTAAGTCTGGATGGCGTAACCGCCCAGACCGCCACCGGCGAAACCGCCGAGGCTCCAGAAGCCGTGCGAGGACGACATGATGGCGCGGGACAGCCGGCGCTCGACCACCACCGCATTGGCGTTCATCGCGACATCCATGCCGCCGATCGAGCCGCCGAAGATGATCATGGCGATCGCCGCCAGCGGGACGTTGGGCGCCAGCGCCACGATCAGCAGGCCGAGGCTGCCGCACAGGCCGAACCAGCGCAACACGGTGCGCGAGCCATGCCTGGAGATCAGATGGCCGCACCAGCTCATGGCCGCGACCGCGCCGACGCCGAACAGAAGGATCAGCAGGCCGAGGGTGAATTTCGAGATGTCGAGCCGGGTCAGGAACACCGGAATCTGCGGCGCCCAGCTGCCGGTCAGGAAGCCGTTGGCGAGGAAGATCGCTGCTACGGCCCATCGCCCGCGAATGGCGCTCTGCATGGTGTTTTGCGCGTTCATGGCCTGAATCCGGTCAAAGAATGGCTTTGCGCGGCAAATTAGATCGATTCAATTTCTCGTCAAGCGCTGGGCTGCGAAAAGCTTGTGGGCCACATCTAAGGGGAAACCGTTAGGCAGCGTTCCTTCGCGCCCCCCTCTGTCCTGCCGACGTCAATCCTGTGAACCGCGCGCTACTTCAATGATCCCTCGGCCGCCTCGCCTCGAATTCCGCCTTCTTGGCGTCCGAAGCCTCGGTCTGGTTCAGCGCCTGCCATTGCGCATAGGGCATGCCGTAGACGATTTCGCGCGACTGGTCCTTGCCGAGATCGACGCCCTCAGCCTCGGCCGCTTCGCGGTACCAGTTCGACAGGCAGTTGCGGCAGAAGCCGGCGAGGTTCATCAGGTCGATGTTTTGCACGTCGCTGCGCTCGCGCAGATGCTCGACCAGCCGGCGGAAGGCCGCGGCCTCGAAATCGCGTTTCTGGTCATCGCTGAGTTCGGTCATTGCCTTGGATCCTCACAGCGGCCCGGTGCGCGAGCCGAACATCTTCACCTGATGTATATCGGGACGGCGGTCGATGGCGTCAACGATCGGCGCCAGCCGTTCCGCCCAGGCCAGCGCCCCCTTGCTGTCTGATATCAGGTCCTGCCGGATCTCGATCAGCGCATGGGCAAAGCCGTTGACGATGGCGTGCTTGAACATGGTGTCGCCGCGCAACGCGCCGTCATAGGGTTCATTGTCGCCGACGACGAGGTTTTTATCCTGCGCCAGCATGTCGATCAGCGGCCGCGCCACGCGGTCGTCGAGGTCCCACAATATGCCGACATGCCAAGGGCGGATGAAGCCCTGCATGACAGGGGTGAAGGAGTGTACGGAGAAGATGAACGGCGCTTTGCCTGAGGCGTGCGCCACCGACGCGATCATGGCGCCGACCGCGTCCTGATAAGGCCGGTAGAAGCCGTCGAGCCGCCTTTCGCGTTCGGCCGGTGCCATGGGATAGTTTCCCGGCACGACGGTGCCGTCATAGAGCTGGCGGATCAGCGTCGGGTCGTCCTCGCCGCGATTGGGATCGATCAGCAGCCGCGAAAAATTGGCGATCACCGCCGGCACGTCGAGCGCTGCGGCCAGTTCGCGCGTCACCGTCTCGACACCAATGTCGTAGGCGATATGGCGATCGAGTTCCGCCGCCGGCAGGCCTAGACTGCCATACTCCTCTGGCAGGTCGCGGCGGGCATGGTCGGCGACAAGCACGATGCCTCGCTTGCGGTCGCCTTCGACGATATCGAAAGGCGCGAAAACTGTGGATCGGGTCATTGGCTGGAAAGGTCTGTTCGCTGGCTTCCGGGGAGGGTGGTATCGTCATTCCCACGAAGAGGACTGTTGCGCAATGCCGTTGTTTGGCCACGGTTTCTGCGAAAATCCTGTGACGCGCGGCGTATCGCGTGTCGGGGGCCTTTCTAAATCGATTGGAATTGGACAGAACGGCGCGTTGACATGCGCCCGGACTTTTCCGAAAAGGGGCGTTGAGAGATGCAGATGACGTTATTGAGGGGTTTCGGGATGGGTTCCGCCGGCAGGCCGCGTGCGCGCACCGCCTTTGCCGTGCCGCTCCTGACCCTGACGCTAGGGCTCACCGCGCTGGTCGCGGCTTCGCCCGCCCGCGCCGATTTCCGCGTCTGCAACGCCACGCAGAACCTGGTCGGCGTCGGCATCGGCTACCGCGCCAAGGCAGGCTGGATCACCGAGGGGTGGTGGCACATCGAAGGATCGAGCTGCAAGACGCTGATCGAAGGTCCGCTGTCATCGAGGTTTTACTATCTTTATGCAGAAGACGCCGAGCGCGGCGGGCGCTGGGATGGCCCGATCAACATGTGCGTGGCCGAAAAAGAATTCAAGATTGCCGGCGTTACCGATTGCGTCGCCCGGGGCTTCCAGCGCGCCGGATTCCAGGAATATGACACGGGCGAGCAGGCAAGCTGGATGGTCCAGCTGACCGATGAGTCCACAACGGGAGGCGCTCCAGCCGCCCCGGGAACAAACAGTCAATGAGACGTAGCCGCAAGGTCAAGATCCTCGCCACCATCGGTCCTGCCTCCTCGTCCGAGGAGATGCTGCAGAAGCTGTTCGAAGCCGGCGCCGATGTCTTCCGCATCAATATGAGCCACACCGATCACGAGCTGATGCGCACGCTGGTCGGCCGCATCCGCGCGGTCGAGGAAAAGGTCGGCCGTCCGATCGGCATCCTGGCCGATTTGCAGGGACCGAAGCTGCGCGTCGGCAAGTTCGCCAACGGCAAGGAGGTGCTGACCCCGGGCCAGACCTTCACCCTCGACAACAATCCCGAGCCCGGCACGTCGACCCGCGTCTACCTGCCGCATCCCGAAATCCTGAGTTCGGTCGAGGCCGGCCACCGTCTGTTGATCGACGATGGCAAGCTGGAGCTCAGGGCGGTGAAGAGCGACGGCAAGTCGATCACCTGTGCGGTCGTCGCCGGCACCACCATTTCCGACAAGAAGGGCGTCAGCCTGCCCGACACCGACCTGCCGGTCGGTGCGCTGACCGAAAAGGACCGCAAGGACCTCGATGCGGTGCTGGCGGAAAGCGTCGACTGGGTGGCGCTGTCGTTCGTGCAGCGGCCGGAGGATTTGGCGGAAGCCCGCAAGATCGCGCGCGGCCGGGCGCTTATCATGGCCAAGATCGAAAAGCCGCAGGCGGTAGCCCGGCTGGCCGAAATCATCGAACTCTCCGACGCGCTGATGGTCGCCCGCGGCGATCTCGGTGTGGAAATGCCGCTGGAAGCGGTGCCCGGCATCCAGAAGCAGATCACGCGCGCCGCGCGCCGCGCCGGCAAGCCGGTGGTGGTCGCCACGCAAATGCTGGAATCGATGATCACCGCGCCGGTGCCGACCCGCGCCGAGGTCTCCGACGTGTCGATCGCCGTGTTCGAGGGCGCCGACGCCATCATGCTTTCAGCCGAATCCGCTGCCGGCGCCTATCCGGTCGAGGCGGTGGCGATGATGAACCGCATCGCCACCAAGGTCGAAACCGACCCGACCTATGCCGGCATCATCAACGCGCAGCGCTCGGAACCGGAAGCAACCGGCGCCGACGCCATTTCGCTCGCCGCCCGCGAGATTGCCGAGACGCTGAAACTGTCGGCGATCATCACCTATACGGCGTCGGGCACCACCGGCCTGCGCGCCGCGCGCGAGCGGCCGCAAGTGCCGATCATCGCCCTGTCGCCGATCCTCAACACGGCGCGGCGGCTGTCGCTTTTGTGGGGCACGCATTGCGTCGTCTCGCCCGACGCCAGCGACCTCGATGACATGGTCGACCGCGCCTGCCGCATCGCTTTCGAAGAGGGGTTCGGCCAGCCGGGCGACCGCGTCATCATCACGGCGGGCGTGCCGCTGAGGACGCCGGGTTCGACCAACATGCTGCGCATCGCCTATGTCGGATCGGACGTGCAGGCCACCCGCAACATAGGCTGAGACCTCGTCACAGTTCGCAGCGCTCTTGCCGCACCTTCGGCGTGATCGATACGCTGAAGGAATCGGCGTGCGCGGCGAACGGGGTCGTGCAGGTACTGGTCCGGACCCAGCATCTTTCGCCGGTTGAGTTCGACTGTGTCGAGCAGATCGAAATCGACCGTGGCGATCGTGCAGTGCCACCCGGGATTGCGCGACGCCCAGCCCCTCTTGTGGTGTTCCAAAAGCTGCTCGCGGGCGGAATAGCCGTGATAGTCGAACGCGATCACGCCGTTCGTCGCGTAAATATGGTTCCCGGAAAAGCCCTCGCCGGGAATGATCCGTTCGCCGTAAAATCCTTCCAGAGGAGCATGCTCGAGAAAGGCGCCAGCAAGAATGGCGCACGCGCCATAGCCGAAGAAGATGCGGTCCGGCAACGCCCATCGCTTCTCCGGGTTTCTTTGATGCCGTGTTTCAGGACATACATTGCGATCAGGTCGGGGCCAGTTCCGCGTCGGGCACGGTGATGTCAGGGCATCGCCCCTCATTGTAGGCGTCGCCGGCGATGCGTGCTTCCACGGTTTTTGCCATTGCCTGCAGGTCGACGACCTTGCCGGCGACTTTCTTGATCGCGCCGACGACGAGGTCGGAGGCGATCCAATCCGGCTTGTGGCCGAGATTGTGGACCCAGATCAGTTCGGCGCCGGGGATGTCCCTGACCAGGCCGACCGAATGGATCGAGGCATAGACCACCTTGTCGCGGTCGCCCGAGATGACAATCGTCGGCGCTGTGATGTCGCGGTAATGCGGCGCGGCCTTCAGCGTATAGTCGTAGAGGCCGGCGACATCGATGGCGTTGGCGCGGAAAGCGCCGGGACGCAGCACCAGCGGAATCGAGGCATTGCCGACATAGCCTTCCGGCACCTTGTTGGGAGAAAACACGCAGGCCGTGGCGCTGTCCATCTGCAGCGTGCCTGCCGGATAGGTCAATGTCTCCGAGAACAGCCAGCCGATGATGGGGGTGGCGGTCAGCTTGTAGTACCAGGCGGTCGCGCCGCCCGGCCAGGGGTGGCTGACCGGCGACAGAAAGACCAGCCCGAGCGTCTTCTCCGGGTGTTCGCGGCCAAAGGCGGCGGTGATCACGCCGCCAAAGGAATGGCCGACCATGATCGCATTGTGGATGCCGAGACGGTCCATCAGCCTGGCGATGGTGTCGGCCTGCGCCGACGGGCTCTCATTGCCGGGGCCGCGTGCCGACCAGCCAAAGCCCGGCCGGTCGAGGAAGACCATCTCCGCGCGGCCTTCGAGCAAAGGCCTGATCGGCAGCATCTGATCCCTGAGGTTGGCGCTGGCGCCGTGGATGAAGACGATGGCCGGCAGCTCTGCATTTTGCGGAGCCGGCACGTGGACATAGTGGATGCGGGTGCCGTCGATGTCGGCAAATTCGCCGGCCGGCGGGTTGCGCCACTCGATCAGCCACGCGCCGGCGCGGGTGACACCGGCCAGGGCAAAGACGAGCGCGAGGAGGAAGGCACAGGCGGCGTAGATGAGGTTCATGCGCGGAGATACGGCGGTGGAGAGGGATAAGTTCTAGGGAGCAGGGAGTAGTGAGTAGGGAGTAGTGAGTAGGGAGTAGTGAGTAGGGAGTAGGGAGTAGGGAGTAGGGAGTAGGGAGTAGGGAGTAGGGAGTAGGGAGTAGGGAGTAGGGAGTAGGGAGTAGGGAGTAGGGAGGTGGCGTCTCGACCAATCTTCTCTACTGACTACTCGCTAATCCCTAATTCCTACTGCCTAATCAAATTCCTTCGCCGGCAAGCTCTTCCGAAATTGCCGCGACCTGGTCCTGGGCGCTGCGCATCATCGGATAGATGGTAAGCACCTTCTGCCAGGCTTCGAGCGCCGATTGCTTGTGGCCGGTGGCGGCCATGATCTGGGCCAGGCCGGAAAGCGCGCCGAAATGGCGCGGTTCCAGCTGCAGCGTCTGGTCGATGTCGGACATCGATTTCCCGAAATTCTTCATCATGTAGTGCACGGTGGCGCGCCGGTTCCAGCCTTCGGCATATTTTGGCTGCAGGATGACGACCTGGTCGAGGAAGTCGAGGGCGACGTCGAACTTCTGGTCGTCCATCGCCTTTTGCGACCATTGCATCATCAGGTCGATCGAGGCGCTGCCGGACTGGAACCATTCGCCCCAGATGCGCCCGGCGATGCGCTCGGCCGCCTTTTCGTTGCGCTCGCGCTTCAGCTCGGCAAACAGTTGGTCGAGCCTGGCTTCCCTGGTCAGGGCAACCGGCGGCTTTGCCGGCGGATCGTCCGCCGACGCCGGAGCGACGCCGAAAAGAAACAGGGTCGCCAAAAATGCAAAAAGAATCCGCATCACCGGAATCTAACCCCGGACGGCGGATCGTCAAACTGAAATTAGCGTGAAAGTGCCTGGAACCAGGCAATTACCATCGTATGGACGGAGACAACGAGCCTCCGGCCGAACACTCAGCCCTGGCGCGCCTTGTAGCGTGGAGCGGTCTTGTTGATGATGTAGACGCGGCCCTTGCGGCGAACCAGCTGGTTGTCGCGGTGACGCGCCTTCAGCGCCTTGAGCGAATTCTTGATCTTCATGGTCTTGCCCGTCAGTCTGGGCCCTATCCGGGCCGAATTATTAAGGCGCGCCTGAAAAGCGCGCCTTGAACTTGCGGTGGCTCATAAACGAGGAGCCTTGCCCGTGTCAACCGCAAGCGTGCTGGATAGAGGCCGAGAATGGCTTTGGCCATCAAATATCCGCCATCTCGGCTCCACGCCATTGCGCAGCCGAAGACGGGCTGGAATGGTGCGGCACCCGCAAGCCGATTTGGAGACCTCCATGCGCCTGTTGTTTGTGTCCGCCTGCCTTGCCGTTGTGGCAGCGGCATCCACCGCGCAGGCGCAGGAATGCGACCGCAACGACGACAGCCAGCAGATGATGAACATCTGCGCCGGCGAGGACTATCAGGCGGCCGATGCCAAGCTCAACCAGGCCTACAAGGATCTCGTCGGTCGCAACGACGACAAGAGCAGGAAGCTGCTGCAGGTCGCGCAACGCGCCTGGATCGCCTTCCGCGACGCCGAATGCGCCTATACGACGACAGACAGCGAGGGCGGCTCCATCCATCCGATGGAGGTTTCACAATGCCTGACCGAACTGACTGACCAGCGCATCAAACAGCTCACCGCGGGCGCCAATTGTAGGGAAGGCGATGCGAGTTGCGCCAGCCCCGACGAGGACGGGGATCTGAACGACGAGCTGCAATAGGGCTCGATCCACGCCCTCGCGCAAAGTGCCGGAATGGCTTAGCTACGGCGGCTGATGCGCGTGAAATGGCCCATCTTGCGGCCTGGGCGCGCTTCCGCCTTGCCGTAGAGATGCAGCATCAGATCGGGCTCGGCGAGCAAAGCGGGTACGCGCAGCACATCGTCGCCGATCAGGTTTTCCATGATGCAGTTTGAATGCCGGCCAGGGTTGCCCAGCGGCAGGCCGGCAATGGCGCGGATATGCTGCTCGAATTGCGAAACGATGCAGGCGGCTTCCGTCCAGTGGCCGGAATTGTGCACGCGCGGCGCCATTTCGTTGGCCAGCAGCGTGCCATCGGCAAGAACGAAGAACTCGACGCCGATGACGCCGACATAGTCGAGGGCCGCCAGGATTTTCGCTGCCGACCCCTGTGCCGTCGCCGCCGTCTCCAGCCTGATCTGGGCCGGCAGGGTCGAGGTATGCAGGATGCCGTCGCGGTGGACGTTCTCAGCCGGATCGTAGGCGGCGACCGCGCCGTCCAACCCGCGCGCGGCGATGACCGAGATTTCGCGCTCGAAAGCGACGAAGGATTCGAGGATCAGCGGCACATTGCCCATGGTCTCGCATGTGCCGGCAAAGCCGCCCGTCTCCATGTTGCGGAAGACGCGCTGGCCCTTGCCGTCATAGCCCATGCGGCGGGTTTTCAAGATGCCGCTGCCACCGAACTCTCTCAGCGCCGCCGTCAGCTCGTCGTCATTGTCGACGGAGCGGAAATCCGCTGTCCTGATGCCGATGCCGTTCAGGAATAGCTTCTCCGCCACCCGGTCCTGGGCGACTTCCAGCGCCCTGGGCGGCGGATAGACCGGGACCTTGGCGGCGAGCGCGCCGGCAGCCGCTACCGGCACATTCTCGAATTCGTAGGTGACGACGGCGCTGACTGCCGCCAGTTCGGCAAGGGCGTCCGCATCGTCATAGGCGGCGGTGATCTGGCGGTTGGCGACCTGAGCCGCCGGGCAATCGGCCTGCGGTTCGAGGATAATTGTGCGGTAGCCGAGGCGCGCTGCGGCAACAGCCAGCATGCGGCCGAGCTGGCCGCCGCCGATGATGCCGATGCTCGATCCGGCGGGCAGGCTCACGGCGCGTCCGTCGGTTCGGTGGCGACCCTGGCGGTTTGGGCGGTGCGCCAGGCATCCAGGCGGGCGGCAAGTTTTTCGTCGTGCAGCGCCAGCACGGCGGCCGCCAGAAGGGCCGCGTTGGCCGCACCCGCCTTGCCGATGGCAAGCGTGCCGACCGGAATGCCGGCCGGCATCTGGACGATGGAGAGCAGCGAATCCTGGCCGGACAGCGCCTTCGATTCGACCGGCACGCCGAACACCGGCAGCGGCGTCATCGCCGCCGTCATGCCGGGCAGGTGGGCGGCGCCGCCGGCGCCGGCGATGATCACCTTGTAGCCGGCCGCCTTGGCGCCTTTGGCGAAATCATAGAGGCGGTCCGGGGTGCGGTGGGCGGAGACGATCAGCCGCTTGTGCGGAATGCCCAGCGCCTCCAGCGTTTCGGCGGCGTGGCGCATCGTCGCCCAGTCGGACTGGCTGCCCATGATGATGGCGACGTCGGCGCGGTGGTCGGTCAAGCGCATGCTCCCGGCGGTAAAGGCGCGCCTTAGCGGAATTCGGGCTGGCCCGCAAGGATGGCGGCCGCCGCAGCCTAGTCCGGCCAGCGCAGGGCGCCGGATGAATCCTTTCGCGGCTGTCTCATCGCATCCGCCGGCCTGTCGGCCGCGGTGAGCACGGCGCGGAGGCGTTCGGCGACGATCTCGGCCTCGCCTGGGTGCAGGTTGCACGGGTCGAGGAAGAAATGGCCACGCTCGACCTCGTGGTTGCGCACGATGATGGGCGGCGATCCGGCCGCCAATGCCCAGGCGAGGCCGGCGGCACTGAAGCGGCTTTCGGGGGAGACGAAGATCTGCAGCCGGTCAAGTGGATTGGCGGTCGGGTCGGGAATGATGTTTGCGACGATGCCGGGCAGGCCCTGCAGTGCGTCCTCCCACAGATGAAGCGCCGCTTCCTCGCGTCGGCGGATGCCGGCATGGTCGCGCTTTTCCCAGGCTTCCAGCGCCGCCATGGTGCCGGCGATGCTTTCCTTGCCGACCTTCATGGCGCGGGCGACGCCACGGTTTTGCAGATAGGCGGCGCGGACGAGATCCTTGCGGCCGGCGACGATGCCGCTGGTCGGCCCCGAAAGGAATTTGTGGCCGCTGTAGACGACGATGTCGGCGCCGCGCGCCAGGAAGCTGCGCAGGTCATATTCGGAAGCCGCGTCGACGATCACCGGCACGCCCCTGGCGTGGCAGATATCGCAGAATTCCTCAAGGGAAAGCATGCCGTATTGCACGGTGTGGTGCGCCACGACGTAGAGCGCCGCCGCCGTGCGCTCGTTGATAGCCTCGCGCACATGATAATCCTGCGTGACGCTGACCGTGCCGGCCGGAATGACCTTGGCGCCGGCGACGCGGATCGACTGGTCGATCGGTGCGCCGTAATTGACGATATGGCCGAGCTGGATGACGACTTCGGACTTCAGCCCTTCGGTATCGTCGGGCAGCCGTTCGATCGCCAGCAAATTGGTGCCGGTCATCGCCCCGGCGATCGCCATTGTGATGCCTGAGGCGCAGCAGGCGGTGATGAAGCCGGCCTCGCCGCCGGTGAGGCGGGCGGTGATCACGCTTGCGGCGCGCTGCAGATCGTCCATCTCCACCCATTGCGAGGCGATCTCGGCCATGGCGCTGATCGCCTCGGGAACGATGATCGAGGCGCCGAGCGTCGTCATCGTGCCGGAGACGTTGATGATCGGCCGCAGTCCCAGCCGTTCGCGGATCGTGGTGTTGGAGCCGGTATCGGAATAGGTTTTCATGTTCAGCGATCCCTTGACGGTCAGGCGGCGATCTCGACGACCGCTTCGATTTCGACGGTGATGTTTCCAGGCAGCGAGCCGACCCCGATCGCCGAGCGTGCATGGCCGCCGATCTTGTCGAAGACGCTGGCGAACAGGTCCGAGCAGCCATTGACCACTTTCGGGTGGTCGCTGAAGGTCGGCGTCGCATTGACGAAGCCGAGCAATTTGACGACGCGCACGATGCGGCCGAGATCGCCGGCGGCGGCGTGCATGACGGCGAGCAGGTTGAGGCCGGTGAGGCGGGCATGCTCATAGGCCTGCTCGACGGTGACGTCCTCGCCGACCTTGCCGGTGCACAGCGTGCCGTCGGCGCGCAGCGGCCCTTGACCCGAAAGAAAGATCAGCCGGCCGCTTTCCGCATGGGTGACGAAATTGGCGATCGGCGTCGGCGGCTCGGGCAGCGTCAGGCCGAGCTCGGCGAGCCGGATGTAAGGCGTCATGGAAGAATTCTCCTTGGGCCGGCCTGTTGTTTTACGCAATTCCCAAGGGAAAGCGCTTCGCGCTTTTCCCGGGAAAACCGCTTACACTTTTCCTGGAATTGCTTTGGGCCGCCCATGTCAGAAATGCGAGGCGCGGAACCGCGCCAGGAAAGAGCGCAGGCGCTCATTGGTGGTCTCTTCGGCAAGGATCTCCTTCGGCGGGCCAACAGCGCTGACACCGCCATCGGCCATGAAGACAATGCGGCTCGAAGCGTCGCGGGCAAAGGCCATCTCGTGCGTGACCATCACCATTGTCATGCCGTCTTCGGCCAGACTGCGCACAACGGCCAGCACCTCGCCGACCAATTCGGGATCGAGCGCGGAGGTGATCTCGTCGAGCAGCAGGATCTTTGGCTCCATGGCGACTGCCCGCGCTATGCCGACGCGCTGCTGCTGGCCCCCGGAGAGTTCCGCCGGCAGGCTGTCGGCCTTGTGGGCGAGGCCGACGCGGCTCAGCCAATGCTCGGCGATCTGGCGCGCCTCGGCCTTGCTCTTGCCGCGCACCTTGGTGAGGCCGAGCATGATGTTGCCGGCGGCGGTGAGGTGCGGAAACAGGTTGAAGCTCTGGAACACCATGCCGGTTTCGGCGCGCATATTGGCAAGGTCGCGCTCGCTGCGCCGCTGGCGCGCGCCGGCCTCACGAAAACCGACCTCCTTGCCGTCGATGCGGATCGAGCCTGAGTCGTAGCTTTCGAGAAAGTTGACGCAGCGCAGCAGGGTGGTCTTGCCACTGCCGGAAGGGCCGATGACGGTGACCACCTCGCCCCTGTCCACCTTGAGGCTGACCGAGCGAAGCACCTCGACCGAACCAAAGGCTTTCGAGACCCCGGCAATGTCGAGAAGGGCAGCATTGTCGTTCGAGCTTGTGGCCATCGTGCTAGTCCCGGATGAAGGCAAAGCGCCGTTCCAGCCGCCGGCTGGCGTAGGAAAGCGCATAGTTGACGGCGAAATAGATCAAGGCGCCGAGGATGTAGAGCGGCATCGCCTCATAGGTGCGGCCGATGACCTGGTTGATCGCCTGCATCAGGTCGGTGATGCCGAGCAGCGAGACCAGGGCGCTGCCCTTGACCGCATCGGTGACGCCGTTGATCCAGGGCGGCAGGAAGCGCCGGAAGGCCTGCGGAAAGATGACGTAGGTGAGCCGCTGGCGAAAAGTCAGCCCAATGGCCATCGCCGCTTCTGACTGGCCCTTGGGAATAGAGCCGACGGCGCCCCGGAGATACTCAATGACCTGCGCCGTCTTGAACAAGGTCAGCGCCAGCACCGCCGCCGAGAAGGATTGCAGATGCAGGCCGATGGCCGGCAGGCCGTAATAGACGAAGAACATCAGCACCAGGATCGGGATGCCGCGGATGGTGTCGGAGAAGATGCGCACGGCCCAGCGCAGCGGCGCCGGGCCGTAGACCAGGCTGACGCCGAGCGCGACGCCGGCAATCAGCGACAGCACCACGACCAGCAGCGACACCCACAAAGTGATGGCGAAGCCCTGGGCGAGGAACGGTACGGCGTAGAGGATCTGGCTCAGCATGTCAGCGCGCAGCCCTGAACCGGCGTTCGACCAGCCGCAGTCCGAACAGCAGGGTGTAACCGGTCACCAGATACATCGCCGTCGTCACCAGATAGACCTCGACGATGCGGAAGGTGTTGAAGTTGATCCACTGGGCGCCGAAGGTGAGCTCGGGCACCGAGATCACCGAGGCGATCGACGTGTCCTTGAACAGCGAGATGAAGGTGTTGGACAGCGCCGGCAGCGTGATGCGCAGCATGGTCGGCAGGCGCACATGAACCAGCCGCTGCCAGGGCGTCAGGCCGATGGCTTTGCCGGCATCGAGCTGGCCGCGCGGCACGGCTTCCAGGCCGGAGCGGAACACCTCGACCAGATAGGCGCCGCTATAGACCGACAGCGTCAGCACGAACGAGGTCGGCGCGTCGTAGGCGACGTCGATCACCGTCGGCAGGCCGTAGAAGACGAGATAGACGAGCAGGATCAGCGGCACGTTGCGGATGAATTCGACGTAAGCCGCAATGATGGCGCGCACCACGCGTCCGGCCGAGACATACCAGACCGCCAGCATCAGGCCGATGACGACGCCGATGGCAATCGAAATCACGGCAAGCTCGAGGCTGAGCAGAAGGCCGCCCCACAGCTTGTCGAAATGCCGCCAGATCAGGTTGAAGTTGAGCGTATAGCCCATGCGTCTCCCGCAATAACCAAGGGGATGCGAACTAGAAGGCAGAAGGGCTAACCCTTCCGCCAGCACTTGTCAGACAACCGGGAAACCCGGATGGCGGGCCGGCGGCTCCTGGCCGAAATAGTCCTTGAAGGCGGCGTCGTAGAGTGCGGTCTCATGGCCGAACATGGCGATGGTGAAGGTCTGGTTGACGAAGGTCAGCCAGTCCAGGTCGCCCTGCCTGACCGCCGCGCCGTAGAGCATCGAGTACCAGCTCTTGCCGGCATCGAAATATTTGTCGGGGTTGCGCGAGGCCAGCCAGCGCACGGTTGAAAGATCGACAGCGGCGGCATCGGCGCGTTTCGATTCCAGTGCCTGCAGCACATTGGCCTGGGTGTCGATCTGCAGCACCTGCGCCTCCGGCAGGGCGTAATGGACCGAGCTTTCGGCGTCGACATTCTGCAGGATCGAGATGCGCGTCGCCGAACCGCCGGCGAGCAGCTTGTCGAAGGTCTTGTTATCCGCGGTCGGCAGCGTCAGCAGGGCGACGCCCTCGACATAGTATGGCCTGGAGAAGTGGATCAGCTGCGAGCGCTGCGCGGTCATGGTCATGAACTGGATGGTAATGTCGACCTTGTTGGTGGTGACATTGGGGATGCGCTGCGCCGGATCTTGCATGACGAACTCGACCTTGCTCGGATCGTCGAACAGACCCTTGGCCAGGATGCGGCCCATGGTGATGTCCATGCCGACCAGCTCGCCGGCATCGTTTTCGAAATGCCATGGCGCGTTGGTGCTGCCGGTGCCGACGATCAGCTTGCCGCGGTCAAGCGCGGTGCGCAGAACGCTGTCGGATGCGGCTTGTGCCGCCGCCTTTTCGGCGCTGACAGCGGTCATCACGCCCGCCGTTGCAAGCCCGGCCATGCCCAGTTTCAGAAAATCTCGCTTGGATGCGTCGTTCACTGCGACCTCCTGTTGTTTGAGTTCCCCTTACAGACACACGTGTCGCCGACTTGAATTGTCTCTTACAATAGACACATGTATCCTATACAAGACAGATACTAACATCAGGAATCAGTTATGCAAGACAGCAATGGACTCACGGATCGGGCGGAGCTTGGTCCAGCCGAGAGCCCGACGCCCGACAAGACCTCCGGCTCGCGCGAGAAGGGCCTCAACCGGGTGCTGGAGATCCTGGAATTCCTGCATGTCACGCAGCGCGCCATCGGCATTGGCGATCTCGCCAAGGGGGTGAATGCGCCGCGCTCCACCACCTATACGCTGGTGCGTTCGCTGGTCGATGCGGGTCTCCTGGAGATGGAGGGCGACGGCAACCGGGTCTATTTCGGCAAGAAGCTCTACCTCTATGGGATGGACTATGTCAGGGGCAACGACCTGCTTAGGCGGGGCCGGCAGGAGGTCGACAATCTGTCGCGCGAGACCGGCGAGACCTCCGAATTGTGCATGCTGCAAAGCGGGCGCTATACCATCGTCCATTCCAGCCCCGGCACCAGGCCGTTCCGCATCAGCTCGGCCACTGGCTTACAGATCCCGCTGCCATGGACGGCATCGGGGCGGCTGCTTCTGGCCGGATTGGAAAGGGCCGCCATCCAGGACATGGTCTCGGAAGACGACCTTTTGCTGCCCGACGGCCGCAGGCTGCAGTTCGACGACTTCATTGCCGATATCGCGACGGCCAGAACGACCGGCTATTGCATCACTTCGGGGCTGGTCGACGCCTACACCAAATGCCTGGCCGCCCCTGTCTTCGCGGCCGCCGGCAAGGTCGAGGCGACGCTGTGCCTGGTGGTGCCGATCGACACTTCAGCGGAGAAGACCGACGAATTGCTGACGTTGCTGCGCCATCGCGCGGCGCGGCTGTCGATAGCGGGGTGAGCAGTTAGGCCCCGAGGCCGTCGGCTAAGCGATGATGTCCGGAATGATCTTGTCTTCCAGCGCCATCAGCCGGTCCTTGAGGAAAAGCTTCTTCTTCTTCATGCGCTGGATCTGCAAGGGGTCGCAGCCCATGGCGATCATCGCATTGATGGCCGCGTCGAAATCGGCATGCTCCTGCTTCAGGCGGGAAAATTCGAGGCGGACATCGGCCTTTTCCTGGTCGGACATTCTCTACCGTCTGCATGTCTGCGGCGCCCGGCAATGGGCATGATTGGGCGGGGGCGGCATCAATTGCCGCCGGCGCGCAGCCAATATCACATATCACATTGTCGTGGAATGCTACCACGCAGCATTCGACATCGCAGCCGGATGGTGGCAGACTGTCATGGTGCCGTCACAGATGCGACCTGCGGTGGACGTGCCTTTGACGGCTGCAATCGAGGAAACCATGAAAGGGAGAACCAATCATGTCTCTTGCATCCCATCTTGATGAGTTGCAGCGGAAACACGGTGATATCGAACGCGAGATCGACGATGCGATGAACCATCCATCGGTCGACGACCTCGAAATCGTGAATCTGAAGCGACGCAAGCTGGCACTCAAGGACGAGATTGAAAAACTGAAGGCGAAACCGACGAGACACTGACGCCCTTCCAGGATTAGACGCGCCGCCTTGGCGCGTGACTATCGCTCCGGTGGCGACATGCCGCCGGAGGCCTGTTTTTGCTACTTGATTCCGATACTGTTGGCCGGCGAAACCCGTCTGTGGGGTCGCCGCGCTGCTGCGATTTGGCGGCTCTGCTTGTCTGTCGCCATTGACAAGCCATCTTTGCTCCTCCACCTCATGCCCGAACCTCAGCGCTATGCGCTGATAGCTGTTTGAGCGTGCGTCGACGTGGACGTATGTCGCTCGGGTGATCAAGAGGCTGCCGGCATGACCGGGTATTTTTCCTCCCCCTTTGCGCGCCGGACATCGGTCGGCGTCGATGTCGGCGGCGTGGTCGTCGGCGGCGGCGCGCCGGTCGTCGTGCAGTCGATGACCAACACCGACACGGCCGATATCGACCAGACCGTCGCGCAGGTTGCGGCTTTGCATCGCGCCGGCTCCGAGATCGTGCGCATCACCGTCGATCGTGACGAGAGCGCTGCCGCCGTGCCGCGCATCCGCGAACGGCTCGAGCGGCTCGGCATCAATGTGCCGCTGGTCGGCGACTTCCACTATATCGGCCACAAGCTGCTGGCCGACCATCCGGACTGCGCCGAGGCGCTGGCCAAATACCGCATCAATCCCGGCAATGTCGGCTTCAAGGACAAGAGAGACCGCCAGTTCGCGGCGATCGTCGAAATGGCGATCAGGCATGACAAGCCGGTGCGCATCGGCGTCAATTGGGGGTCGCTCGATCAGGAACTGCTCACCCGGCTGATGGACGAGAACCAGCGCCAAGGCTTCCCGCTGACGGCGCAGGAAGTAACCCGCGAGGCGATCGTGCAGTCGGCGATCCTGTCGGCCGAAATGGCCGAAGAGATCGGCCTCGCCCGCGAAAAGATCATCCTGTCGGCCAAGGTCAGCGGCGTGCAGGATTTGATCGCCGTCTATACCGAGCTTGCCACGCGTTCCAACCATGCGCTGCATCTTGGCCTCACCGAAGCCGGCATGGGCTCCAAGGGCATCGTCGCCTCGTCGGCTGCCATGGGCATCCTCTTGCAGCAAGGCATTGGCGACACCATCCGCATCTCGCTGACGCCGGAGCCGAATGGCGATCGCACCCGCGAGGTGCAGGTCTCGCAGGAACTGCTGCAGACCATGGGCTTCCGTCAGTTCGTGCCGATCGTCGCCGCTTGCCCCGGCTGCGGCCGCACGACATCCACCGTGTTCCAGGAACTCGCCCAGAACATCCAGGCCGATTTGCGCAAGAACATGCCGGTCTGGCGGGAGAAATATCCCGGCGTCGAGAACCTCAAGGTCGCGGTGATGGGCTGCATTGTCAACGGCCCCGGCGAATCCAAGCACGCCGATATCGGCATCTCGCTGCCCGGCACCGGCGAGACGCCGACCGCGCCGGTCTTCGTCGACGGCAAGAAGTCAGCGACGCTGCGCGGTCCGTCGATCGCCGCCGATTTCGAAAAAATGGTTGCCGACTATATCGAGCAGCGGTTTGGACAGCACGGCAAAGCCGCGGCCGAATGAGCCCATGCGGGGGCTGCTCAAAGCCGGTTTGTTCCTGCTCTGCGCGCTGAGTGCCGGACAGGCGCTCGCCGATCCACCGCAATCGCGCTCGGCGGCGAAACGATTGATCGGCCGTGTCTGTGACCTGATCGAGACGCATGCCGAGCGGAACGGCCTGCCGAAGGATTACTTCGCCCGGCTGATCTGGAAGGAAAGCCGCTTCGACCCCAATGCGGTGAGCCCTGTCGGTGCCGAAGGCATCGCCCAGTTCATGCCGGGCACCGCCAAGATGCGCGGGCTGGCCGATCCTTTCGACATCGACCAGGCGATCCCGGCTTCGGCGAAATATCTCGCCGAAATGAAGACCGGCTTCGGCAATCTCGGCCTGGCGGCGGCTGCCTACAATGCCGGCGAGAGCCGCGTTTCGCGCTGGCTGGATTCCGGCGGTTTCCTGCCGATGGAGACCGAGAGCTACGTCTTCGACATCATGGGCGAACCGGCCGACAAGTTCTCCGACAGCGCCTACGCCGGAACGATCGAGCCGCTCGACGCGAAAACCAGCTTTGCCGTCGCCTGCCGCAAGCTGCCGGTGATCATGTCGAGAACCGTGGCCATGGCGTCGATCAATGTGAAGCCATGGGGCGTCCAGGTGGCCGGCAATTTCCGCAGGGGCGCGGCGATCAATCAGTGGCTGCGGGTCAGGAGCCGGTTTCCGGCGCTGCTTTCCGGTCGTGACCCGGTGGTCAGCCGGGTGCGCACGCCGATCGGCCGACGCGGCATCTACGCCGTCAGGATCGGCGTCGACGACCGTGCCGCCGCCAACGTCATCTGCCAGAAACTGCAAAGCGTCGGCGGCGCCTGTATCGTCGTGCGCAACCGATAGGGGGCGACATGACGGCCAAAATCGTCCTGCTTAATGGCGTCGGCAGCGCCGGCAAAAGCTCGATCGCCAGGGCGCTGCAAACAATCGCCACCGAGCCCTTCCTGCATGTCCAGATGGATGCTTTCATCGACATGCTGCCGCCGGCGCTGCAGGATCATGCCGACGGGTTTTCCTTTGAGACCGTGCTGGAAGACGGCAAGCCGTCGGTGGTGATCAGGAGCGGGCCGGTCGGCGCGCGAGCCATGCGCGGCATGCGCCATGCCATCGCCGCCATGGCCGGGCAAGGCAACAATCTCATTGTCGACGACGTGATCTTCAATGACGAGATAGCGGAGCACCGCAAGTTGCTGTCGAGCTTTGACCTGCATCTGGTCGGCGTCATGGCGCCGCTGGAGGTGCTGGAAGCGCGCGAGGCCGCGCGCGCCGACAGGCTGCCTGGCCTGGCGCGCTGGCAATATGGACGCGTCCACAAGGGCATGGACTACGACCTCGAAGTCGACACCAGCCGGCTGACGCCGCTTGAATGCGCCCGTCGCATCCAGGAAAGATTCCGACTATAGTGGCCGGTGTTCTTTTGTTGCAATCATGGCTCTTCCAATCGCCCAAAAGCGATAGTCACCCGTCATGTGCAGGGTCGTGGCGATTAAATATTAATGAGCCCTGCTGTAGCAAAAGAGGTCGATATCTCCGACGAGAGCTTTTTTGCGATCGTCAAAAAGGCCGGGCATAGGGGGCGGTGGCAAATTTCCTTAGACGCGTTGTAAGTGAACTTGAAACGCCGCGCGCCAAACGGCCGTTCGGTTCTGGCTGGCTGTCCGGCTCGATTGGCTTGCTTGCCGGGGTCACCGCCCTGCTGATGGTCATCGTGCTGCGCTACCCGTCGCTTACATCGATGCCGGATCTGGCCCCCATCCACCAGATGCTGTTCTTCAAGCCGGTGCTCTATTTCGTCCTCATCTCCGGCTATATCCTGGCGATCCTCAGCATGACGCTGCGCAGGCAAAAGACGCTCGGCGCGGCAGCGATGTTCACTGTGCTGCTGGCGTCGCTGGTCGGCATGCTTCCGGTGCGCCATCAACTGCACATCGACGGGGTGTTCTTCGGGCTCGATTTCTTCATCCTGAACGCCTTGTTCATGGGTGTGCTGTTCGTCCCGCTCGAACGTCTTTTCGCGCGCAACAAGGATCAGACCGTGTTCCGCGACGAATGGCGCGAGGACCTGTTCTACTATCTGGTCTCGTCGCTGCTGGTGCAGATTTTGACCTACCTGACCTTGGCGCCGTCCAACTTCGTCAATGCACAGGGCGCCCTTGGTTCGGTGCGCGCCTGGGTCCACGGCTTGCCGTGGCTGGTGCAACTGCTGGCGGTAATGTTCCTGACCGACTTTGCCCAGTATTGGGTGCATCGGGCCTTTCATCGCATTCCCTGGCTGTGGAAGTTCCATGCCGTGCACCATTCCGCCAAGTCGATGGACTGGATTGCCGGTGCGCGCATGCATTTCCTGGAAATCATCATGCTGCGCAGCCTGACGGCAACCCCGATGTTCGTGCTGGGGTTCGATGAATCGGCTATCCAGACGTATATTTTGATCGTCTACGTCTATTCGTCTTTCATCCATTCCAACATCGGGACCAGTTTCGGTCCAGTCGAAAAGATGCTGGTGTCGCCGCGTTACCACCACTGGCATCACGGCCTCGAGAAAGAAGCGATCGACGTAAATTTCGCCATCCATTTCCCGCTGCTCGACCGGCTGTTCGGTACCCACCATATGCCCGAAGGGCGCTGGCCGAACGGCTACGGCATTCACGGACATCCCGTTCCGAACGGATATTGGCAGCAATTCCTCTATCCCTTCCGGCGCGGCTAGACTGGAGTCCTTCCGAAGCGCGCGTGTCACCGCGCCTGGCGAGGTTAGCCCAATCCATGACAAGCGACAGAGCCCCGAGATGCGTGACGGCTACATAATCTGCGGCACGCCGAGAACCGGAAGCACCTTGCTGTGCGGCCTTCTGGCCTCGACGAAAACAGCCGGCGATCCGCACTCGTTCTGCCGGCGGCAGGACAAGGCGGAATGGGCAGAAGAGTGGAAATTGCCGCATCCCGATACGATGAGCGCGCATGACTTCGATGTCGCCTACCTCAAGGCGGCAATCAGCGCGGGAAAGGGCGGAACAGCCGTCTTCGGCTTGCGCCTGATGCGGGAGAACCTGGGTGAACTCTCGGCCATCCTCGACCGGATCTACCCAGACCTGCCATCGGACAAAGCACGCTTTGAAAAGGCCTTCGGGCGGGTCCTCTACATCCATCTTTCGCGCGAAAACAAGCTGGCGCAGGCGGTGTCGCTGATCAAGGCCGAGCAGACCGGGCTTTGGCACATCGCGCCCGACGGAACGGAGATCGAACGGGCCGCACCGCCGCAGGAACCCCGCTACGACTTCAAGCGGATCCAGCGCGAGCTTGCCGAACTCGAAGCCTTTGACGCGGCCTGGAACGTCTGGTTCGCTGAGCAGGGGATCGTCCCGCTGCGTATCGGCTATGAGCGCCTGTCAGCCGATCCGGCAGCGGCATTGGCATCCATCTGCGAGGCCTTGGGCGTTCCGGCGCCGAATGCCGCCGACGTAAAGCCGGGCGTCGCCAAGCTCTCGGACGAGATTAGTCTGGACTGGATGCGCCGCTATCGTCTGGACGCGGCGATTTGATCAAGCCCTCTTTACCGCCACCGTTTCGCTGAGCCATGTGCCGATCTTGCTGCCGAGACGGTCGGGCGACACCGGCTTGGGTAGATAGTCGTCCATGCCGGACTCGATACATTTGTCGCGGTCGCCCTTCAGTGCGTGCGCGGTGACGCCGATGATTGGTGTGTGATTGCCACTCGCTGCCTCCGCCGCCCGGATGGCGCGGGTCGCCTCGTAGCCGTTCATCTCCGGCATGGAGACGTCCATGAGGATCAGCTTCGGTCGCAGCGCCCGGTACATCTCGACGGCCGTGCGGCCATTGCTGGCGATGCGGTAGCTGAGGCCAAGCCCATTGAGGATCTGGCCGAACACCAGCTGGTTCACGTCATTGTCCTCGGCGATCAGAATATCGATCGGGCCGTTTGGCGTGGCGATCGATTCAGGCACTGTGGCCGCCGGAATTGCCGGGCCGCGAATGACGGTGAAGGCGGGTGGCGCCACAGGTGCCGCCTGCGGAACAACAGGCTCGCGAACGAACTGGGCCTTGCCGATCTGGGCCCGCGCTTTCTGGATTGCCGAGATGACGGTGCCGAGCAGGACGGCCGAGCGCGCCGGCTTGGTGAGATGCGCGGCGATGCCGAAATCGATGACCATCTTGCCGAAATCGACCTGGTCGACGGAGGTCAGCAGCACCACCGGGATAGCGGAGAGACGGCTGTCGGCGGAAATCGCCTTGGCGACATCGGCGCCGTTCATGCCGGGCATTTGGTAGTCGAGGATGATGCAGTCGACCGCAGCAGCGAGTTGGCTGGCCCGGTCTAGGAAGGCGAGGCCGACGGCGCCGCTTTCGGCGGCCGCGCAGTCGAAGCTCCAGCTTCTGAGCTGCTCCAGCAAGATCTCGCGGTTGACCGGGTTGTCGTCGATGACCAGCACGCGGGCGCCGGTGACGTCGACCGGCACGATCTCGTTGCGCGTGTCCTGCTGATGCGCCGGCAGCGGCACGGCGAACCAGAACACCGAGCCGCGGCCGATCTCGCTTTCGACGCCGATCTTGCCGCCCATCAGATCGATGAGGCGGGCGGCGATGGCAAGGCCGAGGCCGGTGCCTTCATGGCGGCGCGTCGACGAGCCGTCGACCTGCGCGAATTTCTCGAACACGTTCTCGAGCTTCTCGGCAGGAATGCCGATGCCTGTGTCCTCGACGCGGACCTTGAGCTGGACCATGCCGTCGACCACCTCGCCGCCGACATCGATCAGCACATGGCCCTTCTCGGTGAACTTCACCGCATTGCCGAGCAGATTGGTGACGATCTGACGGAACCGTCCGGCATCGCCGACGACATGGGCAGGCAGGCGCGGGTCGACGCGCACGATCAGCTCGAGGTTCTTTTCGGCGACGCGCGCCGACACCAGTGTGGCCACGTCCTCGACCGCTTCGGCAAGCCGGAAGGGTGCAGGATCGAGCGTCAGCTGACCGGCATTGATCTTGGAGAAATCGAGGATGTCGTTGATGATGGTGAGCAGCGCATTGCCGGACTTGACGATCACTTCGGTGAAGGTCTTCTGGCGTGCGTTAAGCTCGGTCTTGGCAAGCAGTTCGGCCATGCCCAGCACGCCATTCATCGGCGTGCGGATCTCATGGCTCATATTGGCCAGGAATTCCGATTTGGCGCGGTCGGCCGCTTCGGCCTTGAACAAGGATGCGGCGGATTCGGTGAAGGCGCGGCGGATTGCCTTTTCCATCGGCCGGAAGATCCAGAGGGCGACGATGGCAAGAACCGCGAACAGAAGGCCGCTTGCCCACAACAGCAGCCTGTCGCTGGAGGCGTCGGCCAGATGGCGTTCGCCATCCATGGCGGTACGCACACGCACCAGCATCGGCTGGACGAACAGGTCGTTCTGGTTGAGGATTTCGCGCGAACTCCATTCGTCGGTCTGTTGCGCCGCCGACATCAGGTTGAAGTTGCGCACGATGTCGCGCGACGACCAGAACAGGTCGCCGTTGACGGCGGCCGACGAGAGTTCGTCCAGCGTTTTGGCCGATAGGCTCGGCTTGATCGCGGCCAACTCCGCGGACAGTGTTTCGATCTCGCTGGTCAGGCGTTGCGAATGGCCGCGCGCGGCGGCGGCAAGGCCGTCACGGGTTTCGGTGCGCCAGGTCGTGCTGGCGGTTTCGGCAAAGCTGGAGGCGTTGCGCAGGTCGCGGGTGAAGACGACGAGATTGCTGCTCAGCGCGTCGATGTCGTGGCGGAAGGAATTGACGCGATTGAGCGCAAACATCACCGCGGTGGAAGCCAGCGCAAAGATGAGCAATCCCGAGATGTAGCGGATCCGGATCGAGCGGATGAAGAAAGAATATTCCGGCATGCGCAACCCCAACACATACGCATCATTTTAACGGTCGGGATTACGCTTGATTTACATTAAAATTCCGTTCGCGCCTGGCGGGCCGTCAAGATCCTGGCTGCACGTGCCCGGAGTTGGCGCCATAGAGGGTGGCATCGCATTCGCGCATCATGCGCAGTGCTTCTTCCTCGGTCAGGCCGAACTTGCGCATCATGCTCCGGATTTCGGGGCCTACAGCTATCTCCACCGGTCTTGCCGCCTGGCGGGTCTTCCTGGCCTTTTTCTTGGACATCAGTACGTTTCCCGTTTTGACCGACACATGTTTCGCATCAGCCCTGGCCCGGCCTCACCGTGCTGCGCCAGACCATGGGCGCATGGCAGATCAGGCGGCTGCCAGCCTCCTCCCGCGCGCCGGTCGCGAGCCGCACGGCGCGCCTGGCGATCTCCTCGATCGGCGGCGAGAACGTCGTCAGCCGGTAAGAGGCCCAGTCGGCCTGTTCAATGTCGTCAAAGCCGATGACGCAGAGATCGCGGGGTACGTTGATGCCGAACTCGTGGCGGGCCGCATCGAGAAAGCCGCACGCAATCAGGTCGGTCACGCAGAACGCCGCATCCGGCCGCTGCCGGCCGGAAAAGAGTCGCCTAGCGCCATCGGCTCCGGTGGCATAGCCGGTGCGGCCCTCGCGCCACACGGTCACCTCCAGCCCTTCCTTCTGCGCGGCGGTAAGGAAGGCGGTTTCGCGGGAGAGCAGGCTGGGCGTGCCGGCAGCCGAGGTCACCAAAGCGGGGCGGGTACAGCCGGCCCGGATGAAGGCATGCAGCGCTGCCTCTGCGGCTGCAGCGTTGTCGACACCGATATTGTGCGGGCCGTCGAAGCGGTCATCGCGATTGATCAGCACCAGCCGCTGGCCGTTCTCAAGACAGGTGCGGATCAGCAACTGCGGCGGCGAGCCGGACAGAACGATGCTCGCATCGGCGCGATAGTTCAGCGTGTTGCGCAGCGCCTGGTCGACATGGTGGCTGGGGCCGGAGGTGTTGAACACCATGGCCATTTTGCCGGCGTCCCGCAGATGTTGGGTCAGCGCCTTCTGCAGGCGGGCATGATAGGGCGTGTCGCCATCGGCAACGATGAGGCAGACGATGCCGGTCGAAGCCCGCATCAGGCCGCGAGCCAGATGGTTGACGTGATAGCCGAGTTGCTCGGCCGCCAGCATCACCCGCTCGCGGGTTTCCCCGGAAACGGAAGCGCCGGGCGTGAAGGTACGTGACACGGCCGAGCGTGAAACCCCGGCGAGGTCGGCAACCTGCTGGGCGCTGGAAAAACCGGTGCGGATTCTCGGAACCGTCAAGCGAACGCTCTCGCTGCTGTTTTCGTGATTCTTTGCACGCCAGTGCAATGTAATGCAACTCTCCTGCCATTGCCACCCACCGCACTTGACAGGCATGGCCGAATGCAACAGCTTTGCACAGCCGTGCAATACAAGCCGGCTCAAGAGTGGCATCGGAGGAATACCCTGTCCATTTCGCCGAAGACGGCTTTGAGGGCGCGATTGTCCGGACCGGCTGCATGAGCAGGGCGGCGGCGCATCCGAAGGCGGACCGGCTGTCCAAGGCCGAGATGGACAGGCGTGCCGAGGTCTGCCGGAAACTGCTTGTCACGGCCGGGCAACTGGCGATGGAAGGCTATGCCCGGCAGGGCGCCGTCCAGCCGGTGGCGATGAAAGGCCCGCAGGATTTTCTCACTGAAACCGACGGCAAGGTCGAGGAGCACATCCGCGCGACGCTGGCAGAGGCTTTTCCGCAGGACGGGTTTTTGGGCGAGGAAGGCGGTGGCATGGGCTCTGCCCGCATGTGGGTCGTCGACCCCATCGACGGCACCGCCAATTTCATGCGCGGTATTCCGCATTTCTGCATTTCGATAGCTTTCGTCGAGAACGGCCGCAGCGAGATCGGCGGCATTGCCAATCCGGCCATCGGCGAAACGTACTTTGCCCGTCGCGGGCAGGGCGCGACGCGCAATGGCGCGCCGATCCATGTGTCGCCGACGCAAGCGTTCGACCGCGCCTTTGTCGAGTTCGGCTGGTCGCCCAGGATTCCCAATCGCGACTATCTGGACAAGGTGAGCCTTGTCTGGGCACTCGGCGCCAATGTGCGGCGCTCCGGCTCCGGAGCGCTTGGGCTGGCCTATGTGGCCGACGGCCGCTCGGATGCCTATGCCGAGCTGCACATCAATTCGTGGGACTGCCTGGCCGGATTGCTGCTGGTGGAGGAGGCCGGCGGCCGTGTGAACCGGTTCCTCGACGGCGACGGCATGGCGAAGGGCAATCCCGTGCTAGCGGCAGCACCCGGCGTTGCGGCGACATTGTCCCAGGTGATCGGAGTGCCGCTCGACGACGGGTAGATCGTTTCCAGTGAGAAGACAGGGAGGAATATCGATGAAGACATTTGACAGTAAGCAAGGCTTGCGCGCCGCCTGGCTTGGCCTTGGCGCGGCGCTGGCCATGTTCGGATTGGCGAGTGCCGCCCAGGCGGCCGACCGCAGCCTCACAATGTATTGCGCCGTCGACGAGGCCTGGTGCCGGGCGATGGCGACCACCTACCAGAAGGAGACGGGCGTCAGCGTCGACATGACCCGCATGAGCGCCGGCGAAATCTACGCCCGCCTCCGGGCCGAGAAGGACAATCCGCAAGCCGATATCTGGTGGGGCGGCACCGGCGACCCGCATCTGCAGGCGGCGGAAGAGGGCCTCACCCAGGAATACAAGTCGCCGCAACTGGCAAACCTGCGCGACTGGGCGCTGAAGCAGGCCGACAGGTCGAAGAACCGCACGGTCGGCATTTATCTCGGTGCGCTCGGTTACGGCTATAATGAGGAAGATCTGAAGCAGCGCGGGCTGACCGCGCCGGCGTGCTGGGCCGATCTGGTCAAGCCGGAATTCCAGGGCGAGATCGAGATGGCCGACCCGAATTCATCGGGCACGGCCTGGACCATGCTTGCCACGATCGTCCAGCTGATGGGCGAGGACAAGGCATTCGACTATCTCAAGCAGCTCAACAAGAACATCGCCGAATACACCAAGGCAGGGGCCGCGCCGGCACTCGCCGTCGGCAAGGGCGAGACGCTGATCGGCATCTCCTTCCAGCACGACGTCATCAACGCGGCCAAGCAGAACCCGGCGGTGAAGGTGGTTTCGCCTTGCGAGGGCACCGGCTTCGAGATCGGCTCGATGAGCATCGTGACGGGCGCCAAGCATGTCGAAGAGGCGCAGAAATTCTACGACTGGGCGCTGAGCCCGGATGCGCAGAAGCTCGCGGCGCCGAACGGCAGCTTCCAGATCCCGTCGAACACCGCCACGCCGGTGCCGCCCGAGGCGCCGGACCTCTCGAAGATCAAGCTGATCGACTACGACTTCGCCAAATACGGCTCGTCGGCCGAACGCAAGCGACTGTTGAAGAAGTTCACCGACGAGGTCCGCAATGGCGGCTGAGCGCGTTCTTTTGCGCTCACTCTAGCATCTGATCGCCGGCTGCCCTTCGCGGCCGCCGGCGCACCCTCCGTTGGCAACAGAAAGACATTGAATGGCCGCGGCCGGTTCCATGGTCAGTTCCGCTCCTGGACGCAGCGCGCTCGCCTGGGTAATGGCCGCGTGGGCGAGCTTCGTGCTCTTGCCTTGGTACAAGGTCGAAGGCGGCTTCCTGTCGTTCGACTGGCTGGCACAGCCGGCGGATGCGACACCGGCCATCATCCTGGCGCTCGGTGGCCGGCCCTGGCTGTTGCCGCTTGTCCTGCCGCTTCTGCTGGCGAGCAGGCTGGTGGCGCGCAATAACCCCAAGAGCCTTGCGGTTGCAGGCGCGGCGGGCCTGCTGTGGCTGGCCATCGAAGGCTTTTCCATCATCCATTCGGGCTGGGGATTTGGCTTGCTTACCCGGATCGCCGGCACGCCGGGACCGATGCAGCCGGGGCTTGGCTGGGGCGCGGCGCTCTATGCCGTGGCGATGCTGATGTTCATCGCCGAGGCGCTCGCCGCGCGGGGATGGTGCAAGGGCGACCGTTTCGTCGTCGGCTCGCTCTCAATCGTGATTGCTTCGCTGATCCTGTTCGTCGCCTATCCGCTGCTGTCGATCCTCACCTCGGCCATCAAGGACAATGACGGCAATGTCGTGCCGGCGCTGTTCGTCGAAAAGATCTTCAGCGCCAACATATGGAGCCTGCGCTGCCTCTATGGCGAGGGCTCCTGCGGCGTGGCGTGGAACACGGTGGCGATCGCAGTCCTCGTCGGCTTTTTCTGCACGGCGCTTGGGCTGGCTCTGGCGCTGATTGCGCTTCGCACCAAGCTGCCGGCCAAATGGCTGCTGCGCGGCCTGTCCATCCTGCCGATCATCACGCCGCCCTTCGTCATCGGCCTGGCGCTGATCCTGCTGTTCGGCCGCGCCGGCATCGTCACCAACCTCATGTCGGTGCATCTCGGCATTCCGCGCAGCCGCTGGATCTATGGCATGGCCGGCATCACCATCGCGCAGGTGCTGGCCTTCACGCCGATCGCGTTCCTGGTTCTGGTCGGCGTGCTGCAAGGGGTCAGCCCAAGCATGGAGGAAGCATCACAAACCCTGCGCGCCAGCCGCTGGCGCACGTTTCGCACCGTCACCTGGCCGTTGATCCGGCCGGGGCTGGCCAGCGCCTTCCTGATTTCGTTTATCGAGAGCATGGCCGATTTCGCCAATCCGCTGGTGCTGGGCGGAAACTTCAACGTGCTGTCGACCGACATCTTCTTTGCAGTGGTCGGTGCGGCGCACGACCAGGGCCGCGCGGCGGTGCTGGCGATCGTGCTGTTGATGTTCACGCTGGCAGCCTTCGTCATCCAGCGTCGCTGGATCGGCAGCCGCAGCTACGTCACCGTCGCAGGCAAGGGCGATGGCGGCGTACCGGCGACGCTGCCCAAGGCCTTGCGGATCGGCTGCTACGCCGCCGTCGTTCCGTGGCTGGTTCTGACCATCGTGGTCTACGGCATCATCCTGGGCGGCGGTTTCGTGCAATCGATCGGGCGCGACAACACGCCGACGCTCGAATATTTCCTCACCGCCTTTTCGATCGAGAAAGGCGTCAATGGCTGGTTTTTCAGCGGCTCGGCCTGGCCGTCGCTGCTGATGACCATCGGCCTGGCGCTGGTGGCCATGCCGTTCACCGCGGCGCTCGGCATCCTGACGGCCTATCTGCTCGACCGGCAGCGTTTCGCCGGGCGCACCATGTTCGAATTCCTGGCCATGATGAGCTTTGCCATTCCCGGCACGGTGATCGGCGTCAGCTATATCCTTGCCTTCAACGTGCCGCCGGTGCAATTGACCGGCACCGGGCTGATCATCGTCATCTCCTTCATCTTCCGCAACATGCCGGTGGCGATCCGTGCCGGGCTCGCCAATCTGGGCCAGATCGACAAGAGCCTGGACGAGGCATCGCTGACGCTTGGGGCGCGGTCTTTTGCTACCTTGCTGCGGGTGATCCTGCCGATCCTGAAGCCGGCGATCGTGACCGCGATGATCTACAGTTTCGTGCGCGCGGTGACGGCGGTCAGCGCCGTCATCTTCCTGGCGAGCGGCCGGTTCAATCTCGCCACGGTCTACATTGTCGGGCGCGCAGATGTCGGCGAATACGGCATCGCGATTGTCTATTCGGCGGTGATGATCGTTGTCATGATGGTCATCCTCATCGGCATCCAGCTGCTGGTCGGCGAACGCCGGCTCGGCCGGCGCCGGCCTGGGGCGGAAGCCGTGGTGGCAGCAATCTGATGGGGAGAAGCGGCGTGGATCAGACGGCGAAGAATGCTGTCCCGGTTGTCACGGACAGGCCGGCCGTGCGGTTCGAGGGCGTCACCAAGAAATACGGCGCGGTGATCGCCGTCGACAATGTCAGCTTCGACATCGCGCCGGCCAGCCTGGTGACGCTGCTCGGGCCCTCGGGTTGCGGCAAGACGACGACGCTCAGGCTGATCGCCGGGCTGGAACAGACCAGCACCGGGCGCATCCTGATCGACGACAAGGACGTCACCTTGCTGTCCGCCGCCGAGCGAGATGTCTCCATGGTGTTCCAGTCCTATGCGCTGTTCCCGCACATGAACGTGATGGAGAATGTCAGCTACGGCTTGCGGGCTATGGGGCTTGGCAAGGCGCAGGCAGCCGAGCGCGCCGCCGAAAAGCTGTCGCTTGTCGGCCTGTCCGGCTACGAGAAGCGCCAGCCGAGCGAATTGTCCGGCGGCCAGCAGCAGCGCGTCGCGGTGGCGCGAGCCATCGTACTGGAGCCGAAGGTGCTGCTGTTCGACGAGCCGCTGTCCAACCTCGACGCCAAGCTGCGCCGGCGCGTGCGCGACGAAATCCGGGGTCTCCAGCAAGATCTGGCGCTGACCATGGTCTATGTCACGCATGACCAGGAAGAGGCGCTCGCCGTCTCCGACCGCATCATCGTCATGAACGCCGCTCGCGTCGCCCAGGACGGCACGCCGCGCGACCTCTACAACGAGCCGACCAACCGCTTCATCGCCGACTTCATGGGCGACGCCAATCTGCTCGACGTCGAGGTGCTTTCCAGCAATGCGACCAGTGCAAGGGTCAAGGTCGGACCCTTGCTGCTCGACATGCCGGGTCGCGGTAACGCTCCGGGGCCGGCGATCCTCGCTGTGCGCCCGAATGCCGTGCGCATCTTGCCCGGCCAGCCAGCGGGCACCATGAAGGGCCAGGTGGTCAAGAGCTCGTATCTCGGCGACCACATGGAATACCGGATCGCGATCAGCGATCCGGCGGTCGAACTGTTCGCGACATCGCCTGATGTCACACCCGCTGTGGCGGAAGGGACGATGGTCGGGATCGATTTCGATCCGGCGAAGATCGTGCTGATCAAAGACGATTGAACGCGCCGGGAAAGCACCTTCGAAAAAATCCAGCCTGAATGTCACACCGGCCGGACCTGCCTCGTCATGATGGCGTACCCAACACAAGGACTGCAATCATGACCGCCAAAATCGACCTCTTCGCCGCCGCCCCTGCGCTGATCAAGCAGTGGCAGCGCGCATCGACCGAACTCTCCGTCGCCGCCGGGCTCGAGCACAGCCTCAACGAGCTGGTGAAGCTTCGGGCGTCGCAGATCAATGGCTGCGCCAAGTGCATCAACCTGCATGCCACCGAAGCGCGCGAGAATGGCGAGACCGAGCAGCGCATCTATCTGCTGCCGGCCTGGCGCGAAGCGCCCTGCTACAGCGACCGCGAGCGTGCCGCGCTCGGCTGGACCGATGCGCTGACGCGCCTCTCGGAAGGACAGGACCGCGAAAGCGCCTATGATGATCTTAAGGCGCATTTCACCGAGGAGGAGCAGGTGAAGCTCACCGTTTTGATCAACATCATCAATGGCTGGAACCGCATCGCCGTTGGCTTCGGGCTCTACACCGACGCAGCAACGATACGCGCCAGCGCCAAGGCGGCCTGATGACGGCGACGGCACCCGACGACGCGGCAGCGGGCTTCGGCCCGCTGGGTCCGAAGCTGATGCGGGTCGCCTATCGCATGCTGGGCTCGGTGAGCGACGCCGAGGATGTCGTGCAGGATGCCTTCATCCGCTGGATGGGGACCGACCGCTAGCAGGTTCGCGAGCCAGAAGCGTTCCTGCGCCGCACGGTGACGCGGCTTTGCCTCGACCAGCTCAAATCCACGCGGCGCCAGCGCGAGACTTATATCGGCCCTTGGCTGCCCGAGCCGATCGTCGAAGAGGACGATCTTGAAGATGTCACCTTGCCGCTGATGTTGGCGCTGGAGCGGCTTTCGCCGCTCGAGCGGGCGGCCTTTCTGCTGCACGATGTGTTCGGGCTGGAATTCGAGGAGGTCGCGACCGCCATCGAGCGCGATTCAGCCGCCTGCCGCCAGCTTGCCGCTCGCGCACGGGGCCATGTCCGCGAGGCGCGGCCCCGCTTCAAGGTGGAGAAGCAGCGTGGCCTGGAGATCGCCGAAGCCTTTTTCGCGGCATCGCGCAGCGGCGACATGCAGGCGCTCGGCGCGCTGCTGACGGCAGATGTCAGCGCTCATGCCGATGGCGGCGGCAAGCGTCCGGCGGCTTTGGCGCCGGTGCTGGGCTTCGACGCCGTCATGAAGCAATACGCGCAAGTCGCGGCCTGGCTGCGCGACAATCGCTCGACGCTGGTGCGCATCGGCTTCGTCAATGGACTGCCGGGGTTCGTCACCCAGGAGGCCGATGGCGAACTGCAGACGACCGCGCTTGACATCGAGGACGGGAAGATCGCGGCCGTCTATGTCATGCGCAATCCCGACAAGCTCAGGCATCTGCGTTAGACCCGATTGAATCGGAGCGAAATACCGGTTCGGCCCGCCTCCAAAAGCCGGCCCTTCCTGTGTGCGACCCGCAGGACGATGTCAGGGCCCTTTGCCGCTGCCGCCACCGGCCTCTAGGATGCCTTCTCGCCGTCACGTGGCTGGATCAGCCTGCGCGCGGCGTCTGCTCCTGCCGCAAGGATGCGATCCGACAATTCCGTCCCCGCTGCCGCGCGGGCCAGCTGAAGCGTGCCTATGAGGGTCGCAAAAACGCCCAGGGCGGCGGCTTCCGGGTCCTTGGTCTGCGGAAGTACTGCAGACAACTGGCGCACCAGAACCAGCAAGCGTTCGGTATAGACTTGGCGCGTTTCGGGCGGCTGACGCGCGAGTTCCGGCAACAGGGCGGCCGACGCGCAGCCGGCTCCCGGATTGTCCCGGTGCGCAGCTGACAGATACGCCGCTATGCCCATCTCCGGACCACCGGCGGCCAATACCTCCTGCAGTTGCTGCACCTGGCTCTCCAGTGCCGCTACAAGGCTTTCACGCACGAGCTCCGCCTTGGACTGGAAATGCGGATAGAAGGCTCCGTTCGTCAGTCCGGCGTCGCCCATAATGGCTGCCAGTCCGGACGCGGCGATGCCGTCACCGCGAAAACGCTGGGCTGCGACCTCCACGATGCGATCGCGGGAGGCGTCCTTTCGGCCCTTTTCGTAGCGCATGGCTGCTATTCCTTTCTGCTATTGCATTACGGTCGTAATTTGATATTATGATCATAATTCAACCAGCGAACGAAAGCTAGCCCCAGTGGCTTTGGAGCATAAAAAATGAATGCGAACTCTGGAAAGACCGCAGTCGTGACCGGAGCCTCTTCGGGCATCGGCCGCGCCAGTGCCGAGGCCTTGGCGCGGGCGGGGTATACCGTCTTCGGGACAAGCCGCAGCAAGGCCGGCAACGGCCCGGCTAAGGTGTCCATGCTGACCTGCGACGTGACCGACGGGGAGTCCGTCAGCGCCCTCGTTGCAACCGTGCTGGCCCAGACCGGCCGCATCGACCTCTTGGTCAACAATGCCGGTGTCGGCCTGCTTGGCGGCGCCGAGGAATCTTCGGTCGCACAGGTGCAGGTTCTGTTCGACGTCAATCTGTTCGGCGTCATGCGCATGACCAATGCGGTGTTGCCGTCGATGCGGCGCCGCGGCCAAGGGCGCATCGTCAACATCGGCTCGATTCTAGGATTGGTGCCCGCGCCATACTCAGCGCACTACTCGGCGGTCAAGCACGCGCTGGAGGGCTATTCGGAATCGCTCGATCATGAGGTTCGCGCCTTCAACATTCGCGTCTTGGTCATCGAGCCGGCATTCGTGCGCACCGTCTTCGACCAGAACGGCATCGAGCCGGATTCCCTGTTGAAGGACTACGATCAGGCGCGCGCCGGTCTCAAGGCGCTGCTTGCCGATGTGATGCCCAAAGCCGATCGGCCGGAAGTGGTGGCGGATGTGGTCGTCAAGGCAGCGACCGACGCCCGTCCGCGACGGCGCTATACCGCAGGGAAGGCAGCGCGCCAGGTCAGCCTGCTGCGCCGCTTCGCTCCCGCGGAGATGTTCGACAAGACCTTGCGCAAGCAGTTCCGCTTGCCGGTCTGAACAACGGCGGGACGGAGAATTTCACGCACAAACGGCACACCAACAGGCACTTCAGAAAGTCACTGCCATGAAGGCATTCGTTGTCGACAAATATAACAAGAAAGGCATTTTGCGGCTCGCCGAGATGCCGGAGCCGGAACTGCTGGACAATGACGTCCTGGTCGAGGTCCATGCCGCAGGAGTGAACCTGCTGGATTCCAAAATCAGAACCGGTGAATTCAAACTCATCCTTCCCTATCGCCGGCCCTTCATTCTCGGTCACGACGTGGCTGGAAGGGTTGTCAGGGTGGGCTCGAAAGTCCGCAAATTCAAACCCGGCGACGCCGTCTATGCGCGGCCGCGCGACGGCCGGATCGGGACATTCGCCGAATTCATCGCAATCGGTGAAGCCGACGTGGCGCTGAAGCCGGCGAACCTCAGCATGGAAGAGGCGGCCTCGATCCCGCTGGTCGGTCTGACCGCCTGGCAGGCTCTCATCGAGAGGGCGGGTCTGAAGACAGGCCAGAAGATCTTCATCCAGGCTGGCTCCGGCGGCGTGGGGACATTCGCCATCCAGTTGGCAAAGCATCTCGGCGCGATCGTTGCGACAACAGCGGGCGCGGCAAGCGCCGATCTGGTCAGGGATCTCGGCTCCGATGTCGTCGTCGACTACAGGAAGGACGACTTCGAGAAAATCCTGTCGGGCTACGACGTCGTCCTGAACAGCCAGGACGCCAAGACGCTTGAGAAATCCCTGACTGTGCTGAAACCGGGTGGGAAGCTCATCTCGATTTCCGGTCCTCCGGATCCCGAATTTGCCAGGAAACAGGGACTGAACGTGGTGCTAAGGCTGCTGCTGCGGCTGCTGAGCCGTGGTATCAGGACCAAAGCCAAGCGCCGGGGCGTGGGATTTTCGTTCCTGTTCATGTCGGCGCAAGGTGAGCAACTGAGCAAAATCACGTCCCTCATCGAAGATGGGGCGATTCGCCCGGTCGTCGACAGGGTCTTTCCTTTTGAAGCGACCAATGAGGCGCTGGCTTACGTCGAAACAGGACGCGCCAAGGGCAAGGTCGTCGTCAAGGTCAGATAGCGCGCCCAGTTGCTTTGGGGCATTTGAGAGACACCAAGCAAGGCAGCGCAAGGCCGACAAATTCCGAAAACGGTTCGGCATCCGATTGCCCAAACCTCAGTTGTTGCGGATTGCCACGAAGCTTGCCGCTGCCTTCAGCAAGGCTGCCTGTTCACCGTAAGGCTCAAGCAATTCATGGGCCTGCTTGACCAGCCCATGGAGCTGGCTGCGCGCCCAGTTCGCGCCATGCAGCGCGACCAGCGTCGCCTTGCCGGCGGCTGCGTCCTTGCCGGTCGCCTTGCCCATCTGGCTGGCATCGGCGGTCAGGTCGAGCAGGTCGTCGGCAAGCTGGAAGGCAAGCCCGACCGCCGAGCCGAATTCGGCCAGCCGGTCGCGGTCCTGCGGTGCAGCGCCGGCAATGATCGCGCCGGCTTCGCAGGCGTAGCGGATCAGCGCGCCGGTTTTCATCGCCTGCAGCCGGATAATGCCGGCTTCGTCCGGCCTGCTGCGCTCGGCTTCGAGATCGAGCGTCTGCCCGCCGACCATGCCCCCAGTGCCGGCCGCGCGCGCCAGCGCCAGCACCAGTGCCGCCCTGCGCTCCGCCGGCAGCGCCGTCGCCTCATCGGCGAGGACATCGAAGGCAAGCGTCAGAAGCGCATCGCCGGCAAGGATGGCGGTGGCTTCATCGAAGGCCTTGTGCACGGTCGGCTGGCCGCGGCGCAGATCGTCGTCGTCCATGGCAGGCAGATCGTCATGGATCAGTGAATAGCAATGCACGCATTCGAGCGCTGTCGCCACGCGAAGCGACGCCTCGCCATCGGCGCCGAAAAGGGCGGCACTTTCCATGACCAGGAAGGGGCGCAGCCGCTTGCCGCCGTTCAGCACGCCATGGCGCATGGCCGCCATCAGACGCTCCGGTCGGGCGATCTCGCCGGCAAGCGTGCGGCCGTCCAGCAGCAGCCTGAGCCCGGCCTCGATAGCCGCCGCCCGCCCCAGAAGTGCGGCCTCAAAGGCCAATTGCTCGTCTTTCGTCATGGCCGGGAGCGGTAGCCGACACTCAGACGTTGCGCAAGAAGCCCCGCGCCATTATGCCGGAGGCGGGAGAATGGCGCGGGTGGGGCGGCTTGACGGAACCGATCGTCGATCATGAAACCGAGGGGTTTGAGATGGCGCGACCGAGGCGCGTGAACCGCGCCGGTCTGAAGCGCCTCGCCCGGCGTTGCCTGGTCGTCGCCGCCGTGCTGGCGGCGATACCCGTTGGGCTGACCTTCCTCTATCTGCCGTCCTTCGTGCATCCGATATCGACCTTGATGGTCAAAGACCTCGCGACCTTCTCCGGCTACGACCGGCGCTGGGTGTCGATCGACGATGTGTCGCCGGTGCTGGCCAATTCGGTGATCATGTCGGAGGACGGTCAGTTCTGCTTCCATCGCGGCATCGATCTCGGCGAATTGCGCGGCGTCGTCGACGATGCGCTGGCCGGCGAGGCGACGCGCGGCGCCTCGACCATCACCATGCAGACGGTGAAGAACCTTTTCCTGTGGTCGCGGCCGCTGGGCTCGGTGCGCAAGGTGGTCGAACTGCCGCTGGCCGTCTATTTCGACGCGGTGATGTCGAAACGGCGGATCATGGAGATCTACCTCAACATCGCCGAATGGGGGCCGGGCGTTTACGGCATCGAGGCGGCGGCCCAGCATCATTTCGGCGTTTCGGCCAAGCAGCTGTCGCGGCGGCAGGCGGCATTGCTGGCCGTCTCGCTGCCCAATCCGATCGCCCGCAATCCGGCCAAGCCCGGTCCGGGTCTGCGGCGGCTGGCGTCGCTGATCGAACGCCGCGCCGGCCGTTCGGGCGCGTATGTCGGTTGTCTTGATTAGGTAGAACCGCTGCCAGTACAAAAAAAATCGCCACGGTGCTGGCCAAAACGGCGCAGGGCGTGTATAGGCACCCGACTTTCTCAGATTATGGCCCTGACGCGGCCCTTTCACGAGGGCTATCGGGGCATTTTGACCATGTAGTGGAGCATATCCATGGCCGTTCCGAAACGAAAAACCTCTCCGTCCAAGCGCGGCATGCGCCGCTCGGCCGACGCTCTAAAGGCCCCGACCTATGTCGAGGACAAGAATTCCGGCGAAATGCGCCGCCCGCACCATATCGACCTGAAGACCGGCATGTATCGCGGTCGCCAGGTGCTGACGCCCAAGGAAAGCTGAGACCAGCTTTCGAAGGGTTTGAATACCAAAAGAACCGGCCATTGGCCGGTTTTTTTGCGTTTGGTGCGCCGCGCCACCAACTATGCCAAAGACCGGGCGTCCGTGGCGATACAAGCTGCGGCGGCGGTGCTGTATTGAGTCCGCATGCCTTGTCGCGGCGCTTCCGCGCGATGATCGACCGGCTTCAGAGGGACCGCATGACCAAGCTCACCACAGCACCCCGCGATATCTTCCAGACCTTCATGAACTTCCCGCTGGTCGAGGACCTCGATGCGCTGAAGGCGGATGTCGCCATCATCGGCATGCCTTACGGCAGTCCCTACACGATCGACGAGCTGGTCAACGACCAGACCAACGCGCCGACCGCGGTGCGGCGCGCCTCGCAGCGCATCAGCCTCGGGCTCGACCGCTATGATTTCGACATTGGCGGAACCCTGTTCGACGGGGAGGACGTCAAGGTGGTCGATGTCGGCGATGTCCCCGGCGATGCCGCCGGCAGCCACTACAGGTTGGCCGAAACGGCGATCCGCAAGATCCGCGTCTCCGGCGCCTTGCCGATCACCATTGGCGGCGATCACGGCATTCCAATCCCGATCCTGCGGGCGCTTGACGGCGAAGGGCCGATCACCCTGGTTCAGATCGATGCCCATCTCGACTGGCGCGACAATGTCAACGGGGTCAGGGAAGGCTATTCCAGCCCCATCCGCCGCGCTTCGGAGATGGCGCATATAGCCGGGATTTTCCAGCTCGGCATCCGCGGCCAGGGCAGCGCCCGGCTCGAGGAGGTCGAGGCGGCCCGCGCCTACGGCTCCAACATCGTCACCGCCAATGAATGGCAGGATATCGGTACGGCGGCGCTGCTCAAGCGCATCCCGGACCGTGGCCGCTATTACCTGACCATCGATGCCGACGGTCTCGATCCCGCTGTCATGCCGGCGGTCGAAGGGCCGGCGCCTGGCGGCATCAGCTACCGGCAGACGATCGAACTGATCAAGGGGCTGTTCGCCAAGGGACGTGTCGTCGGCATCGACATCGTCGAGATCGCGCCGGCGCGCGACGTCAACGAGATCACCTCGATCACCGCCGGCCTTTTCATCCTCAACGCTATCGGCGCCGCCGTGCGGACAGGCCAGTTCAAGCGCTGAATCCCGGCGTGTCGGTGGTCAGCCGGGGCAACTGTGGCTGACAGGGTTGTTTCGCGCGGTCTTTTTCCGTGTTTGCGGGCGCTAGCGAAAAATCTTGACGGCGTGCCTGCGGGGCATTCTACAGAAGGTGCCCCCATTGTTTAGGCAATTCCTTGGGAAACCGCTTTCCTGGAATTGCTAGAGGAGACGCCTGATGTTCGGTGCCATCCCGCTGCTGATCGTGCCCTTCGTGGCCTACAATCTCGGACTCCTCGGAATATTCGGCAGCGGCGACGATCCGTGGGCGACCGAGATCTTCTCGTTCAGCATGATGTCGGGCGGGGTGTTCTCGATGACGCTCGGCGACCTGATGGTGGTGATCGGGCTGATCTTCCTGTTCCTCGAAATGGTGAAGTCGGTGCGCACCACGAACGCCTCGATCATGGACCATCTGTTGTCGACGCTGGTCTTCGTGGCGTTCCTGGTCGAATTCCTGCTGGTGAAGGGCGCGGCGCACTCGGTCTTCTTCACGCTGATGGTGATCGCCCTGTTCGATGTGCTGGCCGGGTTTTCGGTGTCGATGCGGTCGGCGAGTAGAGACATAAATTTGAACTAGCCGCCTTCGTTGGATGGTCGCATCCGTTCGCGAATGGCGTGGCTGCTCTTTCTGGTCGTCATCCTGGGGCGAAGCAAGGAGCGAAGCGACGCGGCGCAGACCCTGGGATCCATTCCGTGAAGCTAAGGCGTTGCAACGGTTAGAATTCTGCTCCGCTTACACTTGCGGCAAAGGTCGCGGCATGGATCCCGGGGTCTTCGCGACGGAGTTTCGTTCCTGCTTCGCCCTGGGATGACGAAGCTCCCCCTCAGCCCGGATCGGCGGTGAAGCCCGCCGCTTCGATGCCGGCGATGGCGGCGGCCTCGTCATTGTCCGACGTATCGCCCGAAATTCCGACGGCGCCGATGACGGCGCCTGCCTTGTCGCGGATCAGCACGCCGCCGACGACCGGCAACACGCGTCCACCCGAAACGTCCGAAATGCCGGCGACGAGATGCGGCCGCTCCTTGGCGAAAGCCTCGACACGGCGCGAGCCCATGCCGATGGCGAGCGCGCCATAGGCCTTGCCGGCCGACATTTGCGGGCGCAGGAACGAGGCTCCGTCCTGACGCTGGAAGGCGACGAGATGCGCGCCGGCGTCCAGCACGGAAACGCCGAGCGGCTTGAGCTTCAGCTCGGCGCCCTTGGCGAAGGCGGCGTCGATGATGTGCTTGGCTTTTTCGAGGGTCAGTGCGGTCATGGCTGTCTCCTGATCAAAACGCGTCAATCATCGACCTGACATGCGGGATGCGAAATCCCGGTTGCGGTTGAAATTGCTTCGCGTGGGAAAGCGGAAATGGCGGGCATTGCTGATCGTGGCACATGGCGGATACGATCCGCCGGCATCCAGATCGGGCGTCGATGAAGAAGGCCGCGCTATTTTTTCTTGGCTCGGGGCGCTTTCTTGACCGGAACGGCAGGGGCGTTGGCGAGGTCTTCCGCTTCCTTGGCAAGGCGCAATGCCCGGAGCTTGTTGGTCTTGGCCTGGCGGGCGTCGGCCTCGGCGACATACTCCGCCATCGCCTTTTGCCGCACCGTCGCGGCCTCTTCCTGCTTCTTGAAACGCATATCCGCCCGGGCGCGGGCAGTATCCTTAGAGTTCTCGACCAAGAGCGTTATCCAATCCCGTAAATTATGTTTTTCAGTCCCTTGATAGCAGAGCCGGCCTGATAATGGGGAAATAAGTTGGTCAAGCGGCGGGGGCCTCGATGCCGCTCGACGCCTTGCGAGCGACCACCGCCTCATATCCGGCCTGCAATGTAGCGCGGACGGAAGGCCGCGCGGGTGTGGCGACAGGCGTGCCCAGATGGTCGTGGCGCAACTCGTCCATGAACTGCTCCCACATTGGCGGTCCGCCTTTCTCCAGCAGCTCGGCCCGGATCGAAAGCTCCTCGCTCACCGGCAGCCAGACGCGGCCCCAAGCGCCGAGATGCGCCATGATCGGCACCAGCGTGATGGCCATCTCGGTCAGGCTGTAGATCGCCTTCTGCTTGTGCGAGGGGTCGTCGGCCTTGGTCAGCATGCCGAGTTCCATCAGCCGCTTCAGCCGGTCGGCCAGGATATTGGAAGCGATGCCCTCGATCGAGCCGTTGAGCAGTTCGCGAAAGTGGCGTTTGCCGCCAAAAATCATGTCGCGCAGGATGATCAGGCTCCAGCGATCGCCGAACACTTCCAGCGACAGATTGATAGGGCATCCCGAGCGGTGTTCGGTTTTCATCCGACTCTCCTCAAAACCAGTTGCATTATCGTATCAGTTTTATTATCGTGCAACCGATTGCAAAACGCAATCAGTTTGATGGCCGGAGCGAGGAGAGTTCCATGACAAACGCCGAAGCACCCGAAATCGTCTCCCAGACGTTCGGCGATCCCGGCGATCCAGCCGTTCTGCTGATCATGGGCGCCATGGCCTCGATGCTGTGGTGGCCGGAGGCGCTCTGCAAAAAACTCGCCGGCGAAGGCCGTTTCGTGATCCGCTACGACAACCGCGATACCGGCCTCTCGACCAGATATGCGCCGGGCGAGCCGCCGTATACGGTCGACGACATGGCGGACGATGCGGTGCGCGCCCTCGACAGCTATGGCATAGGAAAGGCGCATGTGGTCGGGATGTCGATGGGCGGCATGATCGCGCAACGACTGGCGTTGAGACATCCCTCGCGTGTCACCTCGCTGACGGTGATCAGCAGTTCACCGGTGGGGATGGACACATCGCAGCTGCCGGGGGCGACCGAAGCCTATATGGAGCACTCGGCCGGTGGCGCCAAGGTCGACTGGTCGAACCGCGACCAGGTGATCGGCTTCGTCGTCAAGGACGCGCGTGCGATCGCCAGCACCGCGCATCCGTTCGACGAGAAGGCGATGCGGGCGTTCGTCGAACGGGACTACGACCGATCCGGCGGCTTCCTGAGCGCGACCAACCATTTCATGCTGAAGGGCGGCGAGGATCTGAAAGGACGCCTGCGCGAGATCAAGGTTCCGCTGCTCGTCATTCACGGGACATCGGATCCGATCTTTCCGGTCGAGCATGGCGCAGCCCTTGCCGACGCTGTTGCCGGCGGGCGGCTTGTCCGCATCGAAGGCGGTGGCCACGAACTGCATCCCGACGACTGGGGCACGATCGTCGCCGCCATCGTCACGCATACCAAACCCTGAAGGCAGTCTGGAACCTTGACACATTCGCCTCACGGAAATAGTTAAGTAAATGCTTCAGTGTTGGCGCTGGCTGGCACCGCTCCAGCATCGACGAACCGCAAACAGACGAGCAAAAAATGTCCCTGACGTTCCATTTCCATCCGCTGGCATCGTTCTGCTGGAAACCGCTGATAGCGTTTTACGAGAACGATACGCCCTTCACGCCGGTTATCGTCGACCTCGGCGATGAGCAGTCGCGGGCAGCGTTCCTGAAGGTGTCGCCGACCGGCAAGATGCCGGCGCTGCGTGACGATGCACGCAACCGCACGGTGCTGGAATCGACCATCGTCATCGAATATCTGGCCGCGCATTATCCCGGGCCGGTCGAGCTCATCCCGGCCGAGGCCGACCTTGCTCTCCAGGTCCGCCAGGCCGACCGTTTCTACGATTTCTACGTGCAGGCGCCGATGCAGAAGATCGTCGGCGACAGGTTGCGCCCGCAGGACAAGACCGATCCGTTCGGGGTCGACGAGGCGCGCGCGCAATTGCGCAACGCCTATGCGATCATCGGGGAGGAGATGCGTTCGAAACTCTGGGCGGCCGGCCCCACCTTCACCATGGCCGACTGCGCGGCCTCGCCGGCGCTGTTCTACGCCAACAAGGTCGAGCCGTTCGGCGACAGCTATCCGGCCGTGAAACGCTACCACGACCGCCTGCTCAAGCGGCCGTCTTTCGCCCGGGTGATCGAGGAGGCGCAGCCCTACTTCAAGTTCTTTCCCTACAATAACGGCTGATCGCGATGCTGCACGATCCCGCCCAGCTCGACCTGATGTTCCAGGCGCTCGCGGACCCGGCCAGGCGCAGCATGGTCGAGCGGCTGTCGCGTGGGCCGGCCTCGGTCAGCCAGTTGGCCGAACCGCTGGCGATGTCGCTGTCGGCCGTCGTCCAGCATCTCAACGTGCTCGAAGCAAGCGGGCTGGTGCGCTCGGAAAAGCTCGGCCGCGTGCGCACCTGCCAGATCGCGCCGCAGGCGCTGCGCAGTGCAGAACACTGGATCAACGAACGGCGGCTGACATGGGAGCGTCGGCTCGACCGGCTCGGCGATTTTCTCGCCGAGACCGAATGACCTGAAGCAGAGGAGAAATGACCATGCCCGGCAAAAGCAGAGCGGAGTTGATCCGCGGCTATTTTTCCGCCTACCAGGCGAATAACAAGGCTGCCGTCGCGGCGGTGCTCGCCGACGATTTCACCTTCACCAGCCCCTATGACGACGCCATCGACCGTGCGACCTATTTCGAGCGCTGCTGGCCGGACAGCCCGGCCTTCAGCTCGATCGTCATCGAGCGGATATGCGAGGACGAGGACGCCGCCTTTGTCCTCTATCGCTGCGAGACGGCGGACGGAAAGACCTTCCGCAACACCGAACTGCATCTGTTCCATGACGACAAGTTGCGCGCCGTCGAAGTCTATTTCGGCGCGTCCTATCGCAACGGCGTCTTCGTCGCGCAGAAACCATCAAGCTGACCAAGAGGACCTGACATGGCCGAACGTTCCGTCGTCCACTCCACCTTCGTCCTCGAGCGCCTCTATCCAGTTGCACCGGCGAAAGTCTATTTCGCGCTCAGCGATCCGGCCGCCAAGCGGCGCTGGTTCGCCGACCCCGACAACCCGATGACCCACAGGCACGAAATGGATTTTCGCGTTGGCGGCCAGGAGGTCAATGCCGGCGGGCCGAAGGACGGGCCGATCCACACCTATACCGCCACCTATCAGGACATCGTGCCCAACCAGCGCATCGTCTACAGCTACGACATGCTGTTCGGTGATGTCAGAATCTCGGTTTCGCTGGCGACAATTGAGCTTCGCCCGGAAGGCACGGGCACGCGTCTGGTGCTGACCGAGCAGGGCGCGTTTCTTGATGGGCACGACACACCGTCATCGCGCGAGCATGGTACCGGATTCCTGCTCGATGCGCTGGGCAAGGCGCTGGCAACGGACACTTGAAAGCCAGGGAGGCGAGCTGGAATCGCGGCCTATGCTTCCCAGAACTGATCAAGCCAAATATTGAGCTTGAGGAAGCCGCCACTGCTGACTGTATAGACCCGCCTCGTGCCCTCGGCCTTGGCTTGAACCAGACCGGCGTCCAGCAACACTTTCAAATGCTGGGACACGGCCGGGCGGGAGACTGGCAGGCCCGAAGCCAGTTCGTTGACGGTTTTCGGGCCACGCCGGAGCTCTTCCAGAAGATAGCGCCGGTTGGGGTCGGCAATCGCCATGAAGGCGTCAGAAAAGATCATGCCTATACTTGTGGGGCAAAGCTTTTCAAATCTCAACCGTCGGCTTCCGCTTTTCTGAGCCGCAGTGCTTCAGGGGTGACCGAGCGATCGGCCGGCTGGGTCTTGAAGGCGTCGCGGTCTTCGATAGGCACCGGCGCGCGGCGGCTGATGCGCAGCAGCGTGTAGGCGGCGAGGCTGAGATGCGACAGCGCGGTGGCCAGGAACAGGCCTTCGGGGCGGAGCCAGCCCATCAGGGCGGCAGCCAGCAAGGGCCCGATCATGGTTCCGAAGCCATACAGAAGCAGCAGGCCGCCCGAGACCTTGACGAAATCCTCCGATCGGGCGTGGTCGTTGGCATGCGCCACGGCGATCGAATAGAGCGTGTAGGCAAAGGCGCCGTAGGCGGCGGCGAAGACAATGACGAGGACGGCGGAACGCGGTTCGAACAGGAAGATCAGGATGGCGAACAGTGCGGCGCCGAAAGCCGCGCCCGCCAGCACGAAACGGCGGTCGGTCTTGTCGGAGAGGCGTCCGGCCGGAAGCTGCATGGCCGCGCCGGCAATAACGACAAGGCTCATCATCAGTGCGATCTGGGCGGTGGAGATGCCGATACGGGCGCCGTAGACGGCGCCAAGCGTGCCCCAGGCGCCATTGGCGATGCCGACCAACAGGCAGGCGATCGCCGACACCGGCGAGTTGGCGTAGAGACCTTTGACGTCGAGCTTGACGTCCTGCAAAGGCTTGGGAGACGAAGCCGACGACACCGCGGTCGGGATCAGCGACAGGCAGAACAATATGCCGGTGATCATGAACAGCGATGCCGATCTGACGTCGCCGCCGGCAACGATCATCTGGCCGCCCATGATCGAGGCATAGGTGACCATCATGTAGAGGCCGAAGACGGTGCCGCGGTTCTCGTTGGTGGCCTTCTCGTTCAGCCAGCTTTCGATGACCATGAAGGCTCCGGCCATGGTGAAGCCGGTGAAGGCGCGCAGCAGGATCCAGACATATTCGTCGATGATCAGGCCGGTAAGCAGCGCCACGATGGCGCCGGAAGCGGCAAAGGCGCCGAACGCCCGGACGTGGCCGGCGCGGCGCACCAGGCGCGGTGCGAAGAAGCAGCCGGTGACGAAGCCACCGGCCCAGGCCGTGCCCATCAGACCGAGCGATGCGGTCGAAAACCCTTCGATCTGGCCGCGCAACGGCAACAACAGGCCGTGCAATCCCGAAGCCGCAAGCAGGAAAGCGGTGCCGCGAAGCAGCGAGAGGATCGGCCTGTAGCTTGCAAACATTGTTTGATCCGTCTGGAGATTCGGTGGCGGGGTCTGAAGACAGGCGCATTCGGGCTTTTCGGCGGCGGATGCTCAACGCCGAAACTAACGCGAAAACTAGCCGCGGCGAAACAGGGCTTCGGCCGCCGATTTGGTGCTGCCCTTGGTCTGGAGCTCGGCTTCGAGCCGGGCAATCTCCTCGCGCAGGATGCTGATCCGTTCGGTCAGGTCACCGACCGAAAGCAGCGACAGATCCTGTCCGATCTCATGCGGGCGGGCTTTCTTCTTGGGTTCGTCGTCGAAGATCGCCATCGTCGCTCCTCCCTATTCAGTATTGGGCTGATTTGGCCATTTGCCTGATCCGGCAATCAGCATACATAGGGCAGGGGCGTAGATGCAAACAGCCGGCAAGAAGCTGGCAGCCGGCGGACCGAGACGGGAAATTTCATGGCGAGCGGACATAAAATTCCAGCCACGATGACGGCCATTGCAATCTCGCAACCGGGCGGGCCGCGGGTGCTGAAACCGGAAACGCGCGACGTGCCGGTGCCTGGTCCCGGCGAAATCCTGATCCGGGTGCGTGCGGCCGGCGTCAACCGCCCCGACGTGCAGCAGCGCAAGGGCGCCTATCCGGCGCCGCCCGGCGCTTCCGACCTGCCCGGTCTCGAGGCATCGGGCGAAGTGGCCGCCCTTGGCGACGACATATCGCGCTGGCGCATCGGCGACCGGGTCTGCGCGCTGACGCCGGGGGGCGGTTATGCCGAATATGTAAAGGTTCATGCCGGCAGCGTGCTGCCGCTGCCCGCCGGCTTCACCCACACGGAGGCGGCCGCGGTTCCGGAAAACTATTTCACCGTCTGGCACAATGTGTTCGAGCGCGGCGGCCTGAAAAAGGGTGAGACGCTGCTGGTCCATGGCGGCTCATCGGGCATCGGCACCACGGCGATCCAGCTGGCGTCGGCCTTCGGCGCCTATGTCGTCACCACCGCCGGCAGCAAGGAAAAATGCGACGCCTGCCTGAAACTCGGCGCCGACCGGGCGATCAACTACCGCGAGGAGGATTTCGTCGCGGCGGTCAAGGATGCGACCGGCGGCAACGGGGCCGACGTCATTCTCGACATGGTCGGCGGCGACTATATCGCGCGCAACTACGAGGCCGCCGCGGTCGAGGGCAGGATCGTCCAGATCGCCGTCCAGGCCGGCGCGGTGGCGAGCGCCGATTTCTCGAAAATCATGGTCAAGCGGCTGACCCACACCGGCTCGACGCTGCGGCCTCGCACGGTCGAGTTCAAGGCGGCGCTCGCCGCCGCACTGGAAGCACAGGTGTGGCCGCTGCTCGGCACCCGGAAGGTAGCGCCGGTGATGGACATGATCTTCCCGCTGACCGACGCCTGGCGGGCGCATGAGCGCATGGAAGAGGGCGAGCATATAGGCAAGATCGTTCTCGACGTCGGCTAGATGGGGCGAGATTCAGGTGAGGCCGGCCTGCGAATGGCGGCTCCCTGCGCTTCCGGCCTTCGCCGGCCGAAGCCCTCATGAGGAGTTGCGGCAGTTAAGGCTACGGCCGGCGTAGGCCGGTGCTTCGTACTGAAGTACGCTCCGCTCCGGTTCTCGGGAGCCGCCATTCTCTGCTCGGCCTGACCTGAACCTCGCGCCATGCTCCGCGCTCAGCCTGTCGGCAAGATGAACACAAGCTTAATGCTGCAATGCAGCATTTGCATTGCGGCTATGCAAAGACGTCTGTTCAATTCGTGGGCAGCACTGCCTATCTAAGCGTCATCGAAACGATTTGATCCAACAACTGGAGGACAACCATGAACCCGATCCGCGCTTTCCGTAACTGGCGTATGTACAACGAAACCGTGCGCGAGCTGAACAAGCTCAACGCCCGTCAGCTCAGCGACCTCGGTATCAGCCGCGGCGACATCGAGAGGATTGCCCGCAAGGCCATCTAATTCGAAGCCTGGTCGGCCGATGAGGCCTGACCACGCGGCAGAAGCAAGAGCCGCCGCAGACGGTATCCCGTCGCCGGTTCCGAGCCCGCTGGACCCTGTCCGGCGGGTTTTGTCGTTTTGGACCCCCTGTACAACTCGGCATCAATGACCGCCGGAGCCGAGGTCCTCTTGGCCTCCCCCGCTGTCCGGTGTCCGACGGCTGCGCCCTGCGCCAAAAACATTGCGAAACGGCAGCGGAGCGGTTATACAGGCCGCGAATTTCCCATTTTGGTGGCTCTAAACCACCGCCCGCGCGGGAACGCGGGCGAACGAGAAGGATTTTTGAAATGGCCAATACGCTGCTGATGCCCAAGGCGACCGCCGTCTGGCTGGTCGACAACACCGCGCTTTCCTTCGAGCAGATCGCGCAGTTCTGCGGGTTGCATCCGCTCGAGGTCAAGGCGATCGCCGACGGCGAATCGGCGCAGGGCATCAAGGGCATGGATCCGATCATGACCGGACAGCTGACCCGCGACGAGATCGCGCGCGCCGAGAAGGATCCGAACCAGCGCCTGAAACTGTCCGACCCCAAGGTGCGGGTGCCGGAATCCAAGCGCAAGGGTCCCCGCTACACACCGCTGTCGAAGCGCCAGGACCGGCCCAACGCCATCCTGTGGCTGGTCCGCAACCATCCGGAATTGAAGGACGCGCAGATTTCGCGCCTGGTCGGCACGACCAAGTCGACGATCGAACAGATCCGCGAGCGCAAGCACTGGAATTCGGCCAATCTGCAGCCGATGGACCCGGTGACGCTGGGTCTCGCTTCGCAGATCGACCTCGACATGGAAGTCAACCGCGCCTCGCGCGGCCGCGAGCAGGCGCAGCCTGTCGGCGACACGCTGCTGCCGGCTGCCGTGACCGAGCGCCTGGTGCCGGCGCCGGAGAAGCCGAAGGACGAGGATGCCGAGCTCGACGCAAACGCCGTGTTCGCCAAGCTCTCGGCGCTCAAGTCCAAGAAGGAAGATGTGGACGACGAGTAAGGTTTGCGACAGTTCATCAAAAAAGCCCGCTTCGAGCGAGCTTTTTCATTGATTATCGAAGTCTCAGCTGCGCGCCGCCCGGTCCGGCGTCATGCCATAGTCCTCCGAGCGTTCGACGGCGCGGTAGAAGTCGGCAAGCTGCTTGCCGCGCTCAGGCTTGAAGATGCGGCCGGCGATGACCACCGAGGCGATGCGGTCGATGCGGAAGGCGCGGAAATCGTCGCGCATCTCGCACCAGGCAACCAGCGTCCAAACCTTGCCCCAGAACCACAGACCGAGCGGACGGATGTCGCGCCCGGTGCCGCGGCCGGCCTCGTCGCGGTAGTCGATGGTCAGCACCTGTCGCTTCTCGACAGCGCGCTCGATCACGTCGATCGCCTCACGCGCGGCGTCGCTCACCACCCACATCGGCGTGTGGATCTCGGTGCGGGCGATGCGGTCCTTCTCGGCGTCGGGCAGGACGGCGCCGATCTTGACCAGCGCCTCGTCGGCCGCACGCGCCATGGCCGCGCCGCCAAAGGCCCGCACCATGCGGGCGCCGGCGACCAGCGCGACGATTTCGTCACGCGTGAACATCAGCGGCGGAAGGTCGAAACCCTCCCTCATCATGTAGCCGACGCCGGCCTCGCCGTCGATCGGCACTCCGGTCGACTGCAAATCGGCGATGTCGCGGTAGATGGTCCGCTCGGAAACCTCGAGCCATGTGCCGAGCTTCTGGGCGGTGACCAGCCGGCCGCCACGCAGGTGCTGCACGATCTGAAAGAGCCTGTCGGCACGTCGCATCGTATGGTCCCTCGGCTGCTTGTCTATGAATGTCATGGTCCCGAAACCGGTTCCGGGTGACATCCATGTCCTGTTTTATGCTTGTCGTTCTCCCAAAAACCGCTGCGCACTTTTGGGCGACACGCATTATGGTTTAAGTCCTTCGCGCTTGCGCTGCACGGCGACGAATTCCGCGCCGAAGGACAACTTCTTCGTTGTCGGCGTGTTCACGTCGAGCACACGCCAGTACGGCGTGATATCGTTCAGCGTCATGCCGCGTTCGAGATCCTCATTGGCGGCTTCGGCGACGGTTCGCAGATGATAACCGATGGTGACCGGACATGTCACTTGCGCCCCATGCTCGATGGCGAGCGCGGTGCGCAAGGCGCGTACATCCATCTCGAGGCCGTTGGGGATCGTGCGGATGAAATCATCGACCTGACGGGCCGTCGGCACCAGCATCGGCTGGCCCTCGACGACGTCGCCCATTTTGCGTGGCGTCGGCTTCACGCCGTTGACGCCCGGCGTGTTCAGCCTGTCGTTCCAGCTTTTCACCATTCATGTCTCCTGACACGTTTATGGCATGGTGCTCCTGACAGCATTCTGTCAGGAGCCTTCAGCATTGTCCGTAGCAGGCGCCAAAAGTCTTTGCGCCAGCCCAAGGCGTCGCCGCCCGGGGGTCCATGTCAATGATCCGGGCGTTGCGGGGTCCGCATCCAAGCATTGTCATGTAAAACGCCTCAGATCTCGCGAATGCGGCTGTGACCCTCATACATATCCGGCCAGCCGATGTCCTTGCGGATGTCCGCCGGCAAGGAGTTCAGGAAGCGCTGGGTACGGACTTCATTGCGCATCGTGCGGATCTTGCCGACATAGTGCTGTACGCTGTTCAAAATACCAAAGCTGTTCATGACCATCTCCTCTTCTCTGATGGAGACACTATCGCATACCCCTCCTGACAGCAGTCTGTCAGGAGCATGTCAGGTCGTTGAAGAAAGCTGCGAGGTGCTTGGCGGTCGGTTCGGAAACGAGCCTTTTGTCAGGAATGGCCAAGTCGACCGAGACCATGCAAGAACCGCTTTGACAGCCTGTCGCGATGCTGCTCAAAGGCGGGCATGTCGAAACTCCTCGCGCTCGTCATCATCGGCATGATGGCCATTCAGCTGATCAAGCCGCTCGGCTGGCCGGGCCTGAAGCGGCGCGGCGATTTCTGGAAGCTGGCCCTGATCGCCATGGCGGCCATCGCGCTGGCGGGTGCGCTGGGGCACTGGGCATAGCCTTGAGGGTCAGGTCGGGTCCACCGTTCCCATGGCAATCAATCGGATGGCGTTGAGGCTGGGCACGAAGAAGTAATCGCCACCGCGCGTCGTCATGAATTCCGGCAGGTTCGCCGCAATAAAAGGCGCGGCGTTGGCCGGGCCGGCCGGAATGACATGCTTGCTCGATTCGGCGCGGTTGCCGGTCAGCGTGCAGGTGTCGTTGCCGGTTTCGGAATCCAGGCCGTAGCTCATCCATTGCTGCTGGATGATATTCTGGCTCAGATCCATTGGAAGCAGGCTGCAATCAACAGTATTTGGAAATACTCGCGTCAGTTCTCTGAAGCCCACCAGTCCGAGCTTGTGCCCCCTCAGGTCAATCGGCGAGCACCCATCCGACCAGATGTTCGGCCCAGGCGCGGTAACCGGCTTCCGAGGCATGAAAGCCATCGGAGGCAAAGCCGGCCTCAGGGTTGGTGATCGGCAGCCGTGGCGCCGGCACGGCGCCGCGCTCGAAACAGAGGCGCTCGCCCATGCGGTTCATTGCGGTAGCGCGGATTTCGAGTATCTTGCCGAGCAGCGGCGGCATGGCCGGCGCACGGGTGAATTCCAGCACCGGCGACCAGACGACGCGGGCCTCCGGCCATTTGGCGCGCAGCGCGTAAAGCAGGCCGCCGAACTCTTTCTTGAAGCGCGGCACCGAGTGGAAATTCTTGGTGTCGTTGGTGCCGATGGCGAGCACGATGTGCGTCCACCGATCGGCCGACAGATTGGGCAGCACATGGTCGCGGATCTGGCCCGACGTTGCCGAGTTGAATCCGGCGGCGCGCCAGCGCACGGCAAGGCCGGTTCGTTTTGCGACCAGCATTGCAAGCTGCGCGGCAAGCCCGTTCTCGGAATTGCCGATGCCGACGGAAGCGGCCGAGGAATCGCCCAGCACCAGCAGCGAGATGGCCGGCGCCTTGCCCGATATTTCGTGCATGACCGGCCCTTGTGCCGGCAGCATGCGGGTGGTGCGGCGGCGCACGCCGAGGCACTGCCAGACATAGACGGGGTAGGCGAGCCAGGTAAGAAGGGCCGGGAAGCGCATGGCAATACCGTTAGAGGTTAACGGCAGCCTTAGCGCATGTTTGGGCGCAGGTGAACGCGCTTCTAGTCGCAGCAGTTCGGCTTGTCCGCCTGCTTGTCCTGATATTCGTCATGCAGCCGCACCCAGTCCATCAGGCTATGATAAGGGCCATTTTCGCCGCGGCCCTTCGGTGTCATGTCGAGATAGTCGTAAGTGCCGATCTGGGCCTCGCCGCCGCGGGCGCGCGACATAAAGGTAAGGAATATGTCGCCGTTCTCGTCCTTGTAGAAAACACTGGTGCCGGGAAGGTCCTTTGACGTGCGCGGACGCGTCTCGAAATTGTAGGTGGTGTCGCCGGCCGCGATCTGCTTGTCGGTGAAGGAGACCTGCATGTCGAAGTTGAAATCCGAGGCGTAGGACGACACCCAGTCGAATTTCCAGCCCATACGCTGCTTGTAAGGCAGCAGTTCCGCCAGCGGCGCGCGCGCAACCACCACCAGCGACACGTCGTGGTGCCTCAGATGCTGATCGGCGCCGTCTATATGGTCGGCAAGGAAGGAGCAGCCTTCGCAGCGGTGGTTCGATCCTGGCGTCATCATGAAGTGGTAGACGATCAGTTGGCTGTTGGCGCCGAACAGTCCGGCCAGGTTCTTCGGACCCTGCTCGGTCTCTAAGACATAGTCCTTGCGGATTTTCATCCAGGGCAGTTCACGTCGCTCGGCGGCGATGCGCTCGCGCAACCGTGTCAATTCCTTCTCGCGCGCCAGATGCGCCTTGTGCGCCTCAAACCAGTCTTCACGCGAAACCACCTTGTTGCGAGTCATGAAGTTCTCCCTGTCTGTTCACCCAAGGACGTTTCGGGTGGGCAGAAACCGACATCGCCGTCAGCTTTTGCCGAAAGGTAGATAAGGATGGACGAACTCCGTCCAAGCCGGGCTTTGCATAAACAAAACCCGGGCGCATCGGCCCGGGTTGTATGACAACGGGAGGACTGCGCTCAGGCGGCCTGTTCGAGGCTCGCCGTCCATTGTCCCAGCGCCGCCAGATGGTTCATGTGGGCACGATGGGTGAAGGCGGCCTGGCCGGCGGCGGCGTTCGATGCCTTGCCGCTCCAGGCCTTTTGCGGGGCGGCCTGCAAGGCGCGGCCATAGGAGAAGGTCAGCTTCCACGGATGCTGGCCGATGGCGTTGATGGCGTTGAGGTTGGCGGTCGCCTCCTCGTCCGACTGCCCGCCCGAAAGGAAGGCGATGCCCGGCACCGCTGCCGGTACGGTTTCGCGGAACAGTTTTATGGTCTTTTCCGCGACCTCTTCGGGGCTGCTCACCTTGCCCGACTTCCTGCCGGCCAGCACCATGTTCGGCTTCAGGATGGTGCCTTCCAGCACAACGCGCGCTGCATGCAGCTCGTCATAGAGCTTGATCAGCGTTGCCTTCGAGATGTCGTAGCAGGTGTCAATGTCGTGCGCGCCGTCCATCAGCACTTCCGGTTCGACGATCGGCACGATGCCGGCCTCCTGGCACAGTGCGGCATAGCGGGCCAGCGCATGGGCATTGGAGGCAATCGAATTGGCCGAGGGCACGCCCTTGCCGGTGTCGATGTCGATCACCGCGCGCCATTTGGCAAAGCGGGCGCCGAGTTTGTAATAATCGGCGAGCCGTTCGCGCAAGCCGTCGAGGCCTTCGGTAACGGTATCGCCGGGAAAGCCGGCGAGTGGCTTGGCGCCGGCATCGACCTTGATGCCGGGAATGGCGCCCGCCGCCTTGATGATGTCGACCAGAGGCGTGCCGTCGGCAGCCTTCTGACGGATGGTCTCGTCGTAGAGAATGACGCCGGAGATGTACTTCGTCATCGCGTCCTTGGCGCGGAACATCATCTCGCGGTAGTCGCGGCGGCTATCGGCGGTCGATTCGACGCCGATGACGTCGAAGCGCTTCTTGATGGTGCCGGAGCTTTCATCGGCGGCCAGCAGGCCCTTGCCGCCGGCCACCATCGCGGCGGCAATGTCTTCGAGACGTTCGCTCATTTTTCTTCTCCTAAGGGGGTACGTTCCGCGCGTAACGGAAGTCTACCGCCAAAGGAATGGGATCGGAAAGCTCGAATCGATTGAAAGTTCCTGGCGTCCGTTTTTGCGCCCCCGATCCGGTCAGGCTTGTTTCTTCAGCACGTCGACGCCGGGCAGCGGCTTGCCTTCCATCCATTCGAGGAAAGCGCCGCCGGCGGTCGAGACATAGGTGAAGTCGTCGGCGATGCCGGCATGGTTGAGGGCGGCCACCGTGTCGCCGCCACCGGCGACCGAGACCAGCTTGCCGGCCCTGGTGCGGGCCGCCGCGTGCCTGGCCGCCGCCACCGTGGCGTGGTCGAAAGGCTCGATCTCGAAGGCGCCGAGCGGGCCGTTCCAGACCAGGGTCGCGGCGCGGTCGATCCATTCACCGATCGTCTTCACGGTCTTTTCGCCGACATCGAGGATCATGCCGTCAGCCGGGACATCCGAAATGGCAACGGTCTCGCTGGCCGCACCCGCCTTGAATTCCTTGGCGACGACACCGTCGACAGGCAGGATGATGGCGCAGCCGGCTTCGGCGGCCTCGATCATGATCTGCTTGGCGGTCGCGGCAAGGTCATGCTCGCACAGCGACTTGCCGACAGCGGTGCCACGCGCGGCGAGAAAAGTGTTGGCCATGCCGCCGCCGATCACCAGCGCGTCGACCTTCTTCACCAGGTTCATCAACAGGTCGATCTTGGTCGACACCTTGGCGCCGCCGACAATGGCGACGACAGGGCGGACCGGATTGCCGAGCCCCTTCTCCAGCGCCTCGAGCTCGGCCTGCATGGTGCGGCCGGCATAGGACGGCAACAGCCGCGCCAGGCCTTCGGTCGAGGAGTGCGCCCGGTGGGCGGCGGAAAAGGCGTCGTTGACGAAGATATCGCCATTGGCGGCGAGCCGCTCTGTAAAGGCCGGGTCGTTCTTCTCCTCGGTCTTGTGGAAGCGGGTGTTTTCCAGCAGCAGCACATCGCCCTTGTTCATGGCGGCGACCGCACTGCCCGCCGTGTCGCCGACGCAGTCGCCGGCAAAGCCGACGGGGCGGCCAAGCACCTCCGCGGCAGCCTTGGCGATCGGCTCCAGCGAGAATTCGGGCGAGGGACCATCCTTCGGGCGGCCGAAATGCGCGAGCAGGATGACCTTGGCGCCCTTGCCGGACAGCTCGGCGATGGTCGGCGCGATGCGTTCGATGCGGGTGGCGTCGGTGACCTTGCCGTCGGCGACGGGCACGTTGAGGTCGACGCGCACCAGCACGCGCTTGCCGCTGATATTGCCGATATCGTCGAGTGTCTTGAAGGCGGCCATGCGGGTTCCTTTCCGTGGAAAATCGCCGGGACCATACCTCGCATCGATGACGATGCAAGGCTTGAGCCGGGGTGCGAGCTAAATTTTGAGATCAAGGCGAAGGCTGTCGTGATGATGCGGGACGTCAGCGTGAACCGATCGCTTGTCAGCCTTCTGTCGTTATCTTTTCCGCCGTCGGCTCAAGGGCCTTCTCATTGGCTGTCGCCTCTGCAGTCTGCGTCTCGGTCGGCTTGCGCCAGTTGCGGATGAAGGCGGAGACACGATCGCCGATCTCGCCGGCGCTCAGGAACACCGGAACCCGCGCCACCGGCGCGGTCGGCTCGAAGGAGAGGCCGAGACCGGTGATCTTGCCCTTGTCGTCGACGTCGCGGACGATCAATTCGATCGGGCCGATCAGCACCCGGTCGGCATATTCGGCATGGCCGCCAAGCCTTGCCGTCACCAGCGCGCCGACGGTGAGCTTCTGCTCGGCTTCGCTCAATCCCGGTGTGTATGCGGCCTCGAGCTCTGCGGCCGAGCGGGCGGGATCGACGGCGAAGGCGCCGAAGAAGTCGGCATCCTCGGGGTCGACTACGGCGCGGCTGGCAAACAGCTTGTCAAGCAGGCGCGGATAGCGGTCGGGCACGAAGATGTAAACCTGGTCGCCGGCCGCGAGCCGGCCCATGTCCTGGAAACGCATCGAGCGGCCGTCGCGCAGCACCAACGAGGGCCGTGCCCAGCGCGGGATACGCTCGCCGCGCGCCACCGGGCTGCCGGGCGCCACGCGGTAGGCGAGCAGTTCGTGGTGGGCGGAGCCCGGCAGTTCGAGTTCGACCTTGTCGAGCGGCCCGAGCCTCGCCGGCACGATCAGGCCGAGCCGGCGCGCCAGCGGACCGACCGACCAGCCCTGCACCACCAGCGATACCAGCACGATGATGAAGGCGACGTTGAAGATGGTGCGGCCGTTCTCCAGTCCGCCGAGCAGCGGGGTGATGGCAAGCAGGATGGACACGGCGCCGCGCAGGCCGACCCAGGAGACGAAGGCGATCTCGGGACGCGGCAGGCGGAACGGGATAAGGCAGAGCCAGACGGCGACCGGGCGCGCTACAAACATCAGGAACAGGCCGAGCAGCACCGCCGGCACCATGATCGCCGGAAACTGCGAGGGTGTCGCGAACAGGCCGAGGATCAGGAACATGATGATCTGTGCCAGCCACGACATGCCGTCCTGGAAGCGCTTCAGGATGGTGACGGCGCGGATGTCGGAGTTGCCGGCAATCAGCCCGGCGAGATAGACCGCCAGGAAGCCCGAGCCGCCAATGGCGCCGGCCGCGGCGAACACCATCAGCGACAGGGTTAGCACGAAGATCGGCAGCAAGCCATGGTCGAGGTTGAGCCGGTCGACGAGGCGCACGATGCCGAGCCCGCCAAGCACGCCGACGACGGCGCCGAGCCCCATATTGAGCAGGAAGCCGAGGATCAGGTCGGTGACCAGCACATGGGTCTCGGGATTGGCGTGGGCGGCGATGATCTCGACCAGCGTGATGGTCAGGAAGATGGCGATGGGGTCGTTGGTGCCGGATTCGACTTCGAGCGTGGCGCGCACGCGCTCGCGCAGATTGATTTCGCCGGCGCGCAGCAGGAAGAACACCGCAGCCGCGTCGGTCGAGGCGACGGCAGCTCCCAGAAGGAAGGATTCCAGCCAGCTGAGGTCGAGCAGATAATAGGCGGCGGCGCCGAACAGGCCAGTGGTCAGGATTACGCCGAAGGTCGCCAGCGACAGCGCCGGTCCGGCCGCTTGGCGCAGCGCGTTGAGCGGCGTGCCGAAACCGGAATCGAACAGGATGACCGCCAGCGCCAGTGAGCCGGCAAAATATGCCACGCGCGCATTGTCGAATTCGATGCCGAGACCATCGACGCCGCTGGCGAGGCCGATGCAGAGGAAGAGCAGCAGCAAAGGGGCGCCGAAGCGAAAGGCGATCAGGCTCGAGAACGCTGCGGCGACGACTAGCGCTGTGCCGACCAGCGTGACGAGATAGATCGCATGCTCCATCCGTGATTTGCCCCTCGAATTCCTCTTTCTACCGATTCACGGGAGAGTGGGGCGAAGGCATGGCCGGTGCAAGGCGCAAGGATGGCTTTTTGCCTTATGCCGCTGATTTTCCGGCGTTTGGCGGCCCGGCGCGCCTTGCCCGGCGCGCTGACTGACGAAAAACGCCCGGGCAAAGCCGGGCGTTCGAAGCTGCGAGACGATGCCTTCAGATCAGGCGATGGTCTTGCCGAAGGCGACCGAGGTGTCGGCCATGCGGTTGGAGAAGCCCCACTCATTGTCGTACCAGGACAGCACCGAAACGAAGTTGCCGTCCATGACCTTGGTCTGGTCGAGCGCCAGGATCGACGAGCGCGGATCGTGGTTGAAGTCGATCGACACATTCGGATGATGGGTGACGCCGAGAATGCCCTTCAGCTTGCCGTTGGAGGCAGCGATCACCGCTTCGTTTATCTCCTGCACGGTGGTGGCGCGCTTGGCGATGAACTTGAAGTCGACGACCGAGACGTTGGGGGTCGGCACGCGGATCGAGATGCCGTCGAGCTTGCCCTTGAGGTCGGGCAGCACCAGGCCGATCGCCTTGGCCGCACCGGTCGAGGTCGGGATCTGCGACAGGGCAGCCGCGCGGCCGCGGTAGAGATCCTTGTGCATGGTGTCCAGCGTCGGCTGGTCGCCGGTGTAGGAGTGGATCGTCGTCATCATGCCCTTTTCGATGCCGACGGTCTCGTGCAGCACGGCGGCCAGCGGCGCCAGGCAGTTGGTGGTGCAGGACGCATTCGAGATGACGATGTGGTCCTTGGTCAGCTTGTCGTGGTTGATGCCGTAGACGACGGTGAGGTCAGCACCTTCGGCAGGCGCGGAGACGACGACGCGCTTGGCGCCAGCGGTCAAGTGCGCGGCAGCCTTGTCGCGGGCGGTGAAGATGCCGGTGCATTCGAGCGCGATGTCGATGCCGAGCTCCTTCCACGGCAGCTGCGCCGGGTCCTTGATCGCGGTGACCTTGAAGGTCTCCTTGCCGACGGTGATCTGGTCGCCCGAGACCGACACTTCGTGCGGGAAGCGGCCGTGCACGCTGTCATAGCGCAGCAGATGCGCGTTGGTCTCGACCGGGCCGAGGTCGTTGACGGCGACGACGTCGATGTCCTTGCGGCCGGATTCATGGATGGCGCGCAGGATGTTGCGGCCGATGCGGCCAAATCCGTTGATGGCAACTCTGACGGTCATTTTACTCTCCCTGGGAGCTGGAGGCGGCAGATGGGTCCGCAGCTTCATAGCGGCGGATGGCACAAGAATCCAGCCGCAGAAGGCCGAATTTAAATCGATTAGGTTGGTCCAGCCCCGCGAATCCGCCTTGGAGGTGCGCGGGACTGACCCTGATCTTACTTGCCGTGCAGGCGGGCTTCCGCCGCCTTGGCCGCGGCTTCGGCGGTGATGCCGAAATGCGGGTAGAGCTGCTCGATGGTGCCGGAAGCGCCGAAGCCGGTCATGCCGATGAAGATGCCGTCGGAGCCGATCAGGTGATCCCAGCCCTGGCGGATGCCGGCCTCGATCGCCATCTTGATCGGCGCGTTGCCGATCGTCTCCTTGCGGTAGGCGTCGCTCTGCTGGTCGAACAGTTCGAAGCAAGGCACCGAGACGACGCGGGTCGGGTGCCCATGCTTTTCAAGCAAATCACGGGCGCCGAGCGCGATCTCGACCTCGGAGCCGGTGGCGAAGATCGTCACCGCCGCTTCGCCGCTCGCCGCGGCCAGTTCATAGGCGCCCTGGCTGCTGAGGTTCCTGGCCGAGTGCTCGGTGCGCACCGTCGGCAGGTTCTGACGGGTCAGCGCCAGGGTGGACGGGGTCTTTTCCGATTCAATGGCGATCTGCCAGCATTCGGCGGTTTCCACCGCGTCGGCCGGGCGGAAGACATTGTGGTTGGGGATGGCGCGGAGCGCCGCCAGGTGCTCGACCGGCTGGTGGGTCGGGCCGTCTTCGCCCAAACCGATCGAATCATGGGTCATGACGAAGATCGAGCGGATGCCCATCAGCGACGCCAGCCGCATCGACGGACGGGCATAGTCGGAGAAGCACATGAAGGTGCCACCATAGGCGATGAGGCCGCCATGCAGCGTCAGGCCGTTGAGGGCGGCCGCCATGCCATGCTCGCGGATGCCGTAGTGGACATAGCGCTGGCCGTAATCGTCCGGCGTGATGTTCTTGGTCTGGCTGGTCTTGGTGTTGTTGGAGCCGGTGAGGTCGGCAGAGCCGCCGATGGTTTCCGGCACCGCGCCATTGATGACTTCCAGCGCCATTTCCGACGATTTGCGGGTGGCGACCTTCGGCTTGTCGGCCGACAGCTTCTTCTTGTAGTCGGCAATGACGGCATCGAAATTCGACGGCAGCTTGCCGGCGAGGCGGCGCTCGAACTCGGCCTTCAACTCAGGCTTGGCCTTGGCCAGGCGGCCTTCCCAGTCGGTGCGCGGCTTGACGCCTGCCTTGCCGGCGGTGCGCCAGGCGTCGAGAATGTCGGCCGGAATTTCGAAGGGCGGCGAGTCCCAGTTGAAGAATTTCCGCGCGCCTGCGATCTCGTCGGCGCCGAGCGGCGAACCGTGCGCCTTGTTGGTGCCGGCCTTGGTCGGGGCGCCGAAGCCGATGGTCGTCTTGCAGGCGATCATCGTCGGCTTGTCGGAATGGCGGGCGGCTTCGATGGCGTAGGCGATCGCCTCGGGGTCGGTGCCGTCAATGTGGCTGGCGTTCCAGCCGGAGGCCTGGAAGCGGGCGACCTGGTCGGTGTTGTCTGCAAGCGAAACCGGACCGTCGATCGAGATGTTGTTGTTGTCCCAGAAGACGATCAGCTTGTTGAGCTTGAGGTGGCCGGCCAGCGCGATGGCTTCCTGGGAAACACCTTCCATCAGGCAGCCGTCGCCGGCCAGCACATAGGTGTAGTGGTCGACGAGGTCGTTGCCGAAGGCGGCGTTCATGATGCGCTCGCCGAGCGCGAAGCCGACCGAATTGGCGAGACCCTGGCCGAGCGGGCCGGTCGTCGTCTCGATGCCGGTGGCATGGCCGTATTCGGGATGGCCGGCGGTCTTGGAACCCAGCTGGCGGAAATGCTTGATCTGGTCGAGGGTCATGTCCTCGTAACCGGTCAGATGCAGCAGCGAGTAGAGCAGCATCGAACCATGGCCGGCCGACAGGATGAAGCGGTCGCGGTCCGGCCAATGGGGGTTCTTCGGATCATATTTCAGGAAGCGGGTGAACAGCACTGTGGCGATGTCGGCGCAGCCCATGGGCAGGCCGGGATGGCCGGACTGGGACTTCTCGACGGCGTCCATGGAGAGAAAACGGATCGCATTGGCCATCCGGTCATGTTGTTCACGCGACGTCATGGTACCTCCGGGGTGGGGATTTGTGGGCTTGGCAGAGCCCAGGAAAGAGTGCGCGACACATAGCAGCCACGGGCTTTTAGTCAACAAATCGGCTGCACATTTGCCGGTCTTGTGATGGCTTTGAGACCTTATGGGGCGACCTACATTAGCGTTAGCGGGGGACAGTCGCGAGAGCTTTGTTGACGTTGCCTTCACCCGGTGCCTAATGTTTCCTTGTTAACGCGTTCTGAACGCGAAGCGATTCGGTGATGGGCAGGGCACAGGACGAAGGCCATGACCGGCGAAACCACACTCAAGGAAGTCATCCACAGGCTGGGCAAGGCCATCGAGGGGCTGGAAAACGCCGTCGCGGCCAAGCTCGAGCACGAGCGCGACTATTCCGAAGCCGAGGCTGAGGTGCAGCGCATGAACGCCGACCGTTCACGGCTGGCGCAGGAACTCGACAATTCCGAAGCCCGCGCCGAACGGCTGGAAGATGCCAACAAGGAAGTGTCGCGCCGCTTGGTGACCGCCATGGAAACCATCCGCGCGGTGCTGGACAGGTAGGAGCTGCAGGCCATGGCACAGGTCACGGTTTCCATCGACGGCAAGCAGTATCGCATGGCTTGCGACGAGGGTCAGGAAGAGCACCTGATCGACCTCGCCGAGCGGTTCGACCGTTATGTCTCGCATCTGAAGGATTCGTTCGGCGAGATCGGCGACCAGCGGCTGACGGTGATGGCCGGCATCATGGTGATGGACGAGCTTTCGGAGCTGCAGAAGCGGGTCAAGGGCATGGAGACCGAAGTGCAGACGCTGCGCAAGACGCGCGACGAAGCGCTGACCAAGGCCGACAAGAACGACACCGTGCTGACCAGCGCGCTCGGCGCGCTCGCCCAGCGCATGGAAGACCTGGCCACGTCGCTGGCGGTCAACAAGGCCTGAGCCTTTCCCGCACAAACGAAAGATTGTCGGCCCAACGTCGGTCCGTAGAACGAAAGTGCTCGTTCCGTCGCCAATAATAGTTTCCTATTGTCCTGCAGCCGCGATTTTTGCGCTAAGATGCGGGAATGCCGGAGCGTTGACGCCGTCCACGGCCGCTCCTGACGAAATCTGTTGCTGGGGAAATAATGCCATGAGCCTTCGTATCAACGACATCGCGCCTGACTTCACCGCCGAGACCACGCAAGGGCCGATCAAGTTTCATGACTGGATCGGCGACGGCTGGGCGATCCTGTTCAGCCATCCGAAGAATTTCACCCCGGTCTGCACCACCGAGCTGGGCACGATGGCGGGGCTCGAAGGCGAGTTCAAGAAGCGCAACGTCAAGGTCATCGGCATTTCCGTCGATCCCGTTGCGAGCCACGACAAGTGGCAGGCCGACATCAAGACGGCGACCGGCCAGACGGTGAACTACCCGCTGATTGGCGACAAGGACCTCAAGGTGGCCAAGCTTTATGACATGCTGCCGGCGGGCGCCGGCGAGACGTCGGAAGGCCGCACGCCGGCCGACAACGCCACGGTGCGCTCGGTCTATGTCATCGGGCCGGACAAGAAGATCAAGCTGGTGCTGACTTACCCAATGACGACGGGCCGCAACTTCGACGAGATCCTGCGCGCGGTCGATTCCATGCAGCTGACGGCCAAGCACCAGGTGGCGACGCCGGCCAACTGGAAGCAGGGCGAGGATGTGATCATCACCGCCGCGGTTTCGAACGAAGATGCGGTCAAGCGTTTTGGCGCTTTCGAGACGATCCTGCCCTATCTCAGGAAGACCAAGCAGCCGTCAGCCTAGGTTTTCTCCGTCGGAGCTATTTGTGGCTTCAGTCCTATTTGTGGCAAGGCGTGCTTGACCGGCGCGCTTTGCCAGATGACCATGCTCTTGTTCAACCCGACGGAGAAAACGGTTCCTGTCGGGCAAGGGGCAGGGGGGCCGGACATTGGACATCGCTTCGGCCAAACCTGAGGTCGCCGGCTTCTACGACAAGCCGACCGGCGCCATCCAGTATGTCGTCACCGACCCGGTGACGAGACGCTGCGCCGTCATCGACCCGATCCTCGATTTTGACGAAAAATCCGGCGCGACGGCGACGAAGAATGCCGACGCCTTGCTGGATTTCGTCCGGGCAAACGGGCTGGAGCTCGAGTGGATCCTGGACACCCATCCGCATGCCGATCATTTCTCGGCGGCGCACTATCTCAAGGAAAGGACCGGCGCGCCGACGGCGATCGGCGACAGGATCGTCGAAGTCCAGGCGCTGTGGAAGGCGATCTACAACTGGCCGGATTTCCCCGCCGACGGCTCGCAGTGGGACCGGCTGTTTGGGGAAGGCGAAACGTTCATGATCGGCAACCTTCCGGTCAAGGTGCTGTTCTCGCCCGGCCACACGCTGGCCTCGATCACCTATGTCATTGGCGACGCAGCCTTCGTCCACGACACGCTGTTCATGCCCGACAGCGGCTCGGCAAGGACGGACTTTCCCGGCGGCAGTGCCGCGCGGCTGTGGCATTCGATCCAGGGCATTCTGGCGCTGCCGGACGAAGCGCGGGTGTTTGTCGGCCACGACTATCAGGCCGGCGGCCGCGAGCCGTGCTGGGAGAGCACGGTCGCCGAGCAGAGGGCAAAGAATATCCACCTCGTTGCGGCGCGCAGCGAAGCCGAGTTCGTCGACTTGCGCGAAGCGCGCGACAAGACACTGCCGATGCCGCGGCTGATCCTGCATGCGCTGCAGGTCAACATGAATGGTGGACGGCTGCCGGAACCGGAGGCCAATGGGAGGCGGTATCTGAAGTTTCCGCTTGATGGGCTTTGAGAGGGCAGTTGGCGAAGCTGCCGATCTCCCCCGCAAGGGGGGAGATTGGATGTCAAGAATGCTTTCGCCAATCGCCAGCGTAAGCGTAAGACATAAAAAAAGGCGGCGCCGGTTTCCCGACGCCGCCTTCTGTTCCTTAGCCGAACCCAGCTTTACGCCGCGGGCTGCGCCTCGATCGTGCGCAGGGCCTGCATCTGGCGCTTGGCGGCGGCCTTGACCGCGTCCTGCACCTTTTCGAAGGCGCGCACCTCGATCTGGCGCACGCGCTCGCGGCTGATGTCGAACTCGGACGACAATTCTTCCAGCGTCAGCGGCTCCTCGGCGAGGCGGCGGGCCTCGAAGATGCGCCGCTCACGATCATTGAGCACGGCCAGAGCGCCCGACAGCATGCCGCGGCGGTTTTCCAGCTCGTCCTGCTCGATCAGCATGTCTTCCTGGCTTTCGTGGTCATCGACCAGCCAGTCCTGCCATTCGCCGGATTCACCTTCGCTGGCGCGGATCGGCGCGTTCAGCGACGCGTCGCCGGACAGGCGGCGGTTCATCGACACGACTTCAGCTTCCGACACGTTCAGCCGGGTGGCGATCTCGGTGATCTGGTCGGGCTTGAGGTCGCCATCGTCCAGCGCCTGGATCTTGCCCTTCACCTTGCGCAGGTTGAAGAACAGGCGCTTCTGATTGGCGGTCGTGCCCATCTTAACCAGGCTCCACGAGCGCAGGATGTACTCCTGGATCGAGGCCTTGATCCACCACATGGCGTAGGTCGCGAGGCGGAAGCCACGCTCGGGTTCGAATTTCTTGACGGCCTGCATCAGGCCGACATTGCCTTCCGAGATCACTTCGCCGATCGGCAGGCCGTAGCCGCGATAGCCCATGGCGATCTTAGCGACGAGCCGAAGATGGCTGGTGACGAGCTTGTGCGCAGCGCTGGTGTCTTCATGCTCGGCGTAGCGCTTGGCGAGCATGTACTCTTCCTGCGGCTGAAGCATGGGAAAGCGGCGGATTTCTTCCAGGTAGCGGCTGAGGCCGCCTTCGCCGGAAACAATACTGGGTAGTGACTGGGCCATGATAGCGCCCCCTCTCTATTGGAGTGATGCCCCCGAAACGCGGCGGGCATGTGACGCGAGCACCAAAAGGCTCGCCCGCGGCAGCTGATTTATATAGGAACAAAACCAGAAAAGACAGGCATTTGTTCAACACGAAACAGTGTGTCACGCTGAAGTGAACAATCCCGCTCAGGTTTTAGCTGGCTTGTTTAGACGCAATTCCGGACGGAAAACCGTTTCACACTTTTCCTGGAATTGCTCGGGTTCAGAGTTTGCGAAAGCCGCCGACGAGTTCCTCCATGTCCCCCGGTATCGGCGCCTCGAACCTCATCGATAAATGGGTAGCCGGGTGCCGAAATGCAAGGAGCCAGGCATGCAAAGCTTGCCTGGAAAATGCCTTGACCTGACCCTTCAGCCGCTCGGGCAGCCGGTTGGCCTTGGTGCGGAAGGCCTGGCCGTAATCGGGGTCGCCGATGACGGGATGGCCGATATGGGCCATGTGGACGCGGATCTGGTGGGTGCGGCCGGTTTCCAGCCGGCATTCGACCAGGCTGGCGGTGGCGAACGCCTGCTGGCCCTCGCCGAAACGCTCCTTGACGGTGAAATGGGTCACGGCGTGGCGGGCATCGTCACGGCCTTCCGGCACGACGGCGCGGCGCACGCGGTCGGCGGCACGGCCAAGCGGCGCATCGACCGTTCCGGCCGGCCGCGACGGGATTCCCCAGACCAGCGCCAGATAGGCACGTTCGAGGTCGCCGGTGCGGCCGTGGTCGGCAAAGGCCTCCGACAGCGCCTTGTGGGCGCGGTCGGTCTTGGCCACCACCATGACGCCGCTCGTTTCCTTGTCCAGCCTATGGACGATGCCCGGCCGCCTGACGCCGCCAATGCCGGAAAGACTGTTGCCGCAGTGGTGGATCAGGGCGTTGACCAGCGTGCCGGTCCAGTTGCCGGCGCCGGGATGGACGACGAGGCCGGCCGGCTTGTTGATGACGATCAGCTCGTCGTCCTCATAAAGCACGTCGAGCACGATGGGCTCGCCTTGCGGTTCGGCCGGTTCCGGCTCGGGCATGACGACCGATACGCGCTCGCCGGCACTCATCTTGCGCTTGGTCTCGTCGACCGGCTTGCCGTCGATCGAAACGGCACCTTGCCGGATCAGCATCTGCACCCGGCTGCGCGACATGTCAGGCCCGAGGGCGCTCGCCAGCCACTGGTCGAGGCGCTGGCCGGCCGCTTCCGCGCCGGCTTCGAGCACGGTCGGCGCCGCCTCTATGAATTGTCCAGCCTCTATCAATTCAGGGGTCTCTTCGCTATGAGCGCTCATCGAAAAAAGTTCCGGAAAGTTCTGCCATGGCCCGGCCCGTTGCCGATGAAGAAGAAAAGCCGCTCGATCCCGAGATCGAAAAGGTGCGCGGCAGGCTCATCCGTTTCATGGCCATCAATCTCGGCCTGCTTTTGCTGGCCCTTATGGTGGTGATCGCGGCCATTGTCTACAAATCGCGCAAAGCGCCGCCCGCGAACCCGCCGCTCGCCAACGACATTCCAATTCCGCCCGGCGAGCCGCTCGCGGCCGACATAGTGCTCCCGGTCGGAGCCAAGGTGATCAGCCAGGCTCTGTCGGGCAATCGAATTTCAATCGACGCCGAGCTCAGCGACGGCAGCCGCACCATCTTCGTCTACGACATCGCCGAGCGCCGTATCATCGGCCGCTTCGCCATCCGCAACAAATGAGCGGGCCGAAACAATGACCGGGTTTGCCGACCATCGCCGCATAGCAACCGTTACGCTCGTCGTCGCCGATTATGACGAGGCGATTGCCTGGTATGTCGGCAAGCTTGGCTTTGCGCTCTGCGACAACATCGATCTCGGTGACGGCAAGCACTGGGTGACGGTGACGCCGTCGGCCGGGCAAGGCCCCCGGCTGCTTTTGGCGGAAGCGTTGGACGATGTGCAGAAAAGCCGCGTCGGCGACCAGACCGGCGGCCGCGTGGTTTTGTTTCTCGAAACCGACGATTTTGCCAGGGACCATGCGACGATGCTGGAAAACGGCGTCGATTTCCATGAAACGCCACGCCATGAGCCGTACGGCACCGTGGCGGTTTTCGCCGATCTCTACGGCAATCTGTGGGACCTGATCGAGCCGAAACGCTAAGTCCGCAAACCGAGATTGCACAGAAGCGGTCCGGCCGTTCGAAGCCCAGTTGCTTTTTCCAAACCGTCAGCCTATATCGCCGGTTCTTGAACGCGCCCATCGTCTAGCGGTCAGGACACCGCCCTCTCACGGCGGGAACAGGGGTTCGATTCCCCTTGGGCGTACCAAGCAACCGCTTTCCTTCCGCATCATCGACAATTTCGGGCAGCAGCCGCGCGGATCGCGTGTGACCGCGAGGGCCGGCGGCATAAGCGAAAACCCGGCAAATCCGCGTCACAGATACACCCAATTTAAGTCAGACCGCGACGCTTGAAAGCGTAGCGATCTCTGTTACTTGCGGTGCGGGGATAGCATCTGCGGCAACGCGGATTTGGTTGGGCATAGCAGGTATGAGTTCGGCAAAAATGATATGCCCGTGCTGTCACGGCAGCGGGCAGGTTTTCGATTGCTTGAAATGGCGCGAGTCGAAAGGGCATTGCTGCCCGCAAGGCACGCATCGGGCCGGCTGTCCCGGGCAGACCATGGCATGCGCCGAATGCGCGGGCCTGGGCACGCTGGCGGAAGCCGAGCTCAGAGCGGTCGCGTAGCCTCAGGTCATGCAACTCAAACCCCTTTCACCATCCAGCGCCGGCAGTCTCCGCGAGCTTCTGGCGCGGCGCTGCCAATTGCACTAGCATCATGTACGAAGCCTCGCCAAAGGGCGTTGCGGCGCGCAAGACGCCGGGGAACATAGGCGAGGGTCGGCGAGGAGGAGACCGATGCAGAAACTGCAGTCGCAGGGCGTCCATCACATCACCCTCGTCGGCGCCGGCCGCCAGACTTCGATCGATTTCTGGGAGGGCGTGCTCGGCATGCCGTTCATCTTCGAGCAGCCCAACCTCGACAAGCCAAGCGAAAGTCATCTCTATTTCGATCCCGGCGACGGCAGGTTGATCACCGTCTTCACCGACGAGAGCCGCACGCCGGTCAAGCGGCGCACGCCCACCGAACCGGGCTGCGTCCATCATATTGCGTTCTCGGTGTCGCGCGTCACTTTCCTGCAGGCGGTCGCCCGGCTCGACGAACGCGCCATCAAGCACAGCGGCGTCAAGGATCGCGGCTTCATGGATTCGATCTATTTCGAGGATCCGCTCGGCCTCTTGATCGAACTCGCCTCCTATCGCTTCGATCCGCCGGCAGGTTTCACCCATGCCGACGTGCTGATGCAGGCGCACAAGCTGCGCGTTGCGCGCGGCGACTACAACATCGCCGAAGCGCACCTTGCCGACGCGATCCAGACGCTGGTCGAGTGGTCGCGCGCGACCTTGTCGGACGACCGGACGCCGAAGAATCCATACTGACGGCCAGCAAAAGGGGAGGACCATAATGGCAAAGACAGTGATCAAGAGCGCCGGGAAATCAGCGGCCAAGCCTGCGGCGAAAGCGGCTGCGAAGCCGGCCGCAAAGGCCGTAAAGGCCGCGCCGAAGGCAGCCGCAAAGCCGGCCGCGAAAGCCGCGACAAAGCCGGCTGCCAAGAAATCCGCGCCGAAGGTCAAGGCGGCGAAAAAACCGGCGCTGAAGCTCTCGATGCTGAAGCCGAGCGTCAACAACATGACCGTCCGGGTGTTTGCCCGTGCGGCCGGGTTCGACGCCGCCGAGACCGACGCCTGGGGCCACACGCGCTCGCCCGAATATATGGCGCGCAATCCGGCGCATCTGACGCCGATGATCGAGGACAAGGGGCTGCCGCGCGGCGTGCTCTGGGAGAGCTGTGCCATCATGCAGTATCTCGCCAACAAGCACGGGCTGGAGAAATTCTATCCCAAGGCGCCGGCCAAGCGGGCGATGGTCGACAGCGCCATGTTCTACCTGATCGGCACGCTCTACCCGTATGTGGCGCGCGCCACCTATCCGGCGCTGGGTTTCCCGCACTATGCCGGCGAGGTCGGCCATAGCGACGCTCATCCGGAGAAGAAGTCCGAGGCGCAGAAGGCCGCCATGGCGGCGATTGCCGAGCCGCTGGAGGTGTTTCACTCCTTCTTCAGGGACGGCAAGCCGTTCATCGGCGGCAAGCACCCGTCGATCGCCGACATACGCCTGGCATCGACGCTGGAGTTCCTGGCCGTCATCGACTATGCGCTGCCCAAATGGGCCATGGAGTATGTCGCTGCGATGGAGAAGAAACTCGGCCAGGCCTATGCCGAGCCGGCCGGCGACGTGCGCGGCTACATTGCGTATGTGAAGTCGCAGGCCAACGCGCAACGCTAAGGATTCATTAACCAGAACGCTGTCTATTGAAGGCACCGCGCGACCACGGATGTACTGGCGCAAGGGTGAAGGGAAAGGTCGGCGCAATGCCGGCCTTTTGCTTTTCGCCGATGCGCCATCAGGCGCGTCTCATGCTGTAAGACATCAGGCATATTGCCATCGTCTGCTTCGACCCTACCATCATGGTCGGCGGACGACACACGAGGAGCTTTATGAAGGGCGTAGCGAGAGTGTTTGCGATTGCCGGTGTTGTGTTGGTCGGAGGCTACCCGTGCAATGCCGCGCCGCTCGACACGATGGCGGAGGTCGGCGATGCCATCCAGGCGTGCTGGACGCCGCCGGCGGGTGTTGGAAATGCCAGCGTCACCTTGAGCTTCAGCTTCAAGCGCGACGGCACGCTGATCGGTCCGCCGCGGCCGACGGCGATCAAGGTCGATGGCCGCGATACCAGGAAATCATTCGTCGACGCCGCAACCACTGCCCTGCAAAAGTGCCTCCCGTTGAGCTTCTCGCCGACGCTGGCGCAAGGCGTCGCGGGCAATGTCTTCACCGTGCAATTCGCTTCGCCCAAGCAGTAGGCGAGCGGGCGAGCGTTTCACCGTTTTCACAGAAACGGCGACCCCCTCTCTCGTTGTCTTGACGCAATTCCCAGGGGAAAGCGCTACGCGCTTTTCCCGGAAAAACGACTCACACTTTTCCTGAAGTTGCTCTGATCAGTTGTGCGGGCGTCTGATATCGACATGCCGCTGCAGTTCCGGCGTCTCGAAGACGTAGTCGGCCCAGGCGGATTCCGGAATCTGTCCGGCCAGATAGCATTCCAGCAACAGGCTCTGTTCGGGATCGAGCGCTCTCGGCGCCCGCTCATGGTCCAGCCCCAGCGAGTGGAACAGGTTCCTGGTCAGGCCAGAGACAGTGAAGTGAATAGACATCTTCGTCTCCTTTGCCCGACACAACGCGAGACACCGGAGAAAGGTTTCATCCGCAAGGGCCCGATAACGCGGGATCGATGATTGCGGCGGCCCGGGCTCGCCCGAGCCTGGCCTCGTCGCAATCTTGAAACAAAAGTGTAATAGCGAATTTACAGGAACCGGCATAATACACTCGGCATAAAATACCTGGCGGTTGCTGGCGTCTCTTGAATTAGACTTACCTCACGCATTGAGGCTCAATCGGCTGGAGCGGCGATCGGCTCCACAGGGGTACAAGGACCAGGTGTCGCCGATGATGCGTTTGTGGCTTGTCGTGACCTTTGCACTGGTGTCGGCAAGCGTCCTCGGCATTTCGGCTTCCCTTGCCGATCCATGCGCCGCGCTCAGGAGCCAGCTGGCACCGTCCGGCCGCAGCGGCGGGATCAGCTCCGAGCTTGCGCAGCTACGTCGCCAGCTTGCGGCGATCCAGGGGCTGGAGAGGCAACGCCGGTGCACGGCGCAAAGTGCGGTGGGGGGCTTCTTCAATGCTTGCGCCGACCTCGCCAAAAGCCGCACACAGGTGCAACGCCAGATCGCCGGCGCCGCGATTTCGCGCCGGGATGCGTCCGGACTGCAGGCCAGGCTCGTCGCGCTCGGCTGCACGCCCGCCGCCGGGCAACAAAGACAGCGTCCGGCTGGCGCCATGATCGGCAGCAATTCGATGCTGTTTTGCGTTCGTCTCTCCGACGGCTATTTCTTCCCGGCGCCGAAATCGCAGTTCGTGCAAGGCGGCGATGTCAAGGAGATGGTCGATCAGTGCCGCTACATCTGCGACGATGCCGGCGTCGACCTGTACACGCTCAGTGATCCAAGCCTTGAAACCGAAGAGATGGTCGCGCTCGATACGCGCACATCATACAAGGACCTGCCGACGGCCTTCAAATATCGCAATGATGCGAACTTCAGGGCCTGCGACCTCAAGCGCTATCACCGGCGCGTTGCCGAGCTGAGAGCGCGCACGGTGACGCCAGCCAATATGGCCAACGCGATCATTCCTTTGCCGTCAGCGAAGCCGGATCTTGGCACCGTGGCGCAACTTCTCCAGCCTGGCGCAGACGCTGCAGAGGCCAGGGGCGCCGCCCAGCGACAATCGGTCGAGCCATTGGCCGGCTCGCGGCCGGTCAGGGTGGTCGGGCCGGCTTTCTTCCCGGCGGAGTAACCTGCGCCTAGAGCGTTTCACCGTTTCACCGAAACGGCGAACCGCTCTATGTCTTTGTTTTACGCTATTCCGGACGGAAAACCGTTTCACACTTTTCCTGGAATTGCTCTAGTACCAGCTATTCGCAAACCATCCTGTAGCGTTTGCCGGGTTCGCTGACATTCTTGCAGGTGAGCGGATTGGCCGGTTCGGAAGCCATGCTGGGAGGGCTGGACCTGACGTGCCGCCTTGGCGCAGCTATTTGTGTTGTGTGCATGCGTGCCGCGGGCCGGTAGGGCTCCTGCGGCGGCGGCGTCGGAAACACACCGGCTGCCGCCTGCATCCGGCTGGCCTCAGTCTGCGACGGATCGCGATCCCAGACCCGCCTGATATCGAGCGGCTTCGGGATCACCACCGTGCCGTCATAGCTGCGTGCGCAGCCGCTGCCCGCAAGCAGCGCCATGCACAGGAAACAAGGCACGATCCAACCGGTCATCAGCAACACCCCCGCCGACTTATAGCCCGGCCGGGGTTCCGCCGACAACCGGCGGAATACCGCAGGGCAATGTGGCTCTGGCCGCAGTCTGGATTGGTTATGGTTAGCGGATCATTAATGCTTCTCGGGCACATTCCGCGGGCGAACCGCTGAGGGGGTTCGGCCTTGGCTTTCGGGGTGGGAACGGGATGGCTGACGGGACTGTTGGAACACGCGGCGGACGCGGTTCCCGAAAAGGGGTGGTGAACGGCGAGGATACGTCCGTCGGGGGGTCGCCCGAAGCGCTGCGCGAACTGGTCGGGGCCGGCGCCGACTGGGTCTGGGAGACCGACGCCGAGCTGCGCTTTTCCTGGCTTTCGGAGAACTACCAGGCCGCCACCGGCATCGATCCCGCCAGCATTCTTGGCCGTTTCCGCTTCGATTTCCTCAAGCAGATGGTGCACGGCAATCGACACGCCGCCGCGCATCTGGAGGATCTGCAGGCGCATCGGCCGTTTCGCGACTTTGTTTATGAGTTGAAGGGCGGCCGTCCCGGCTGCCGCTGGGTTTCGATCACCGGTTCCCCGCGGTTCGACGGCGAAGGCGAATTCATCGGCTATCGCGGCATCGGCCGCAACGTCACGGCACTGGCCGGTGCGCTGGACGAACTGCGGCAGGACGAGAGCGATCCGCCGGCCGGCGAGGCTACGCAGCACCTCGCCGATCTCGAGCGGACAATGGATGCCATGCATATGGGCGTCGTGGTGCTTGACGCGAAGTTCGACACGCTCATCGTCAACAAGGCCTATCGCGAGCTCTCCAGGATTCCCGACGGCGCCGTCACTGTCGGCGCGCCGTTCAGTCTGTTGATGGAACTCAACCGCCGCAACGGCATCTACGGCGATCTCGATGAACAGCAGTGGCGGCACTACCTAGCCACCCGCATCGAGGAGATCAGCGCCGGCTCGGTTGCGCCACGCGAATTTCTCCATGCCAACGGCAGGACGATGATGTTCTCGGTGACGGCATTGTCCGGCGGCAAGCGGCTGTTGACCTACTACGACGTCTCCGAGCTCAAGCGTCGCGACGCAGAGATCGAGAGTGCCAACGCCAAAATTACGGAGACCTTCGCCAATCTTCGCACGATGGTCGACCAGATGCCGATCGGCGTGCTCGTCCTTGATGCGGACATGCGCGCGGAGGTGATCAACCGCGCCTTCTATGATTTCTGGGAAATCGATCCCCGACGCGCCGGCATCGGCTGCGGCTTCCGCGAACTGATGCAGGCCAGCCGCGATATGGACCCGTACGGTGCTGACGATGCCGAATGGCAGGGCCACATCGCCGAGCGCGAAGCAGAAATCTCGGCCGGCCTGGTGGGCTCCAGGCAATTGCCACGCAATGACGGCCGTACGCTGATTGCATCGCTGGCGCCGCTCGCCGGCGGCAAAAGGCTGATCTCCTATGTCGACGTCACCAACATGAAAGATCGCGAGGCTGAACTCGCCCTAGCGCTGGAGAAATCGCGGCTGGCCGAGGCGGTGATCAACGGCGTCAAGGATCCGATCTTCGTCAAGGACGACAATCTGCGTTTCGTCTTCGTCAATGAGGCGTTTTCGGCACTGTTCGGACAGAGCCCGCAAGCGATGCTGGGCAGGCCCGGCGGCGACTTCCTCAAGCAAAAGGACGCCGCCCAATTCGAAGACAGCGAACGCGCCGTGCTGGCGACCGGCACGCCCTACGAGGTCGAGGAGACTTTCGACGCCGAGGGCGCCAGCCGCTCGCGCATCGTGCGCAAGAACCGCGTCGGCATGCCCAGCGGCCGCAACTATGTCGCCGGTTTCCTGTTCGACATCTCCGACATGAAGCGCCGCGAGACCGAAGCCGAGGACGCCCGCAAGAACCTCGCCACGGTGCTGGAGTCGCTGCCGGCGGCCGTCATCATCTATGACCGCGACGACAAGTTCGTCTTTGCAAACCGCAAGCTGCAGGACACGCTGCCGGAGCTGAAACCGGCATGGCAGCCCGGCCGCAGCTTCCGCGAGGCCCTGGAACTCGGACATTCGGTCGGCTATTTCCGATCGAGCGGCGATCGAGAAATCGATAGGCTCTATGAAGGCGACCCCGATGTCTGGCTCAATGCCATCCTCGCCCGCTATCGCCTGCCCAACTCGTCCTATGAGCGCCTCAATGCGGACGGCCGCTGGTATCAGGTCTACGATATGCGCACCGAGGACGGCACCTTCATCGGCGTGCGCGTCGACATCTCGGAGATCAAGAGCCGCGAAAAGGCGCTGCAGGAAAGCATGCGCCAGATCGACCTGTTCCGCCACGTCATGGACGAACTGCCGGTCGCCGCCTTCATCAAGGCGCAGGATCTGAGCATGGAATTCGTCAACAAGGCCTGGTGCGCGCTGACCGGCATCCCCAAGGAGGAAGTCATCGGCCGGACCGATCTCCAGCTTTTCGGCATCGACGACGCCGAAACCTACACCCATGACGACACCGAGGTCGTCGTCACCGGCCGCGGCCGCGAGATCGAGGAGCCCGTTACCCATCGCGACGGCACGGTGCGGCAATTGATGACGCGCAAGAGCCGGCTGGTGGCGCTCGATGGGTCGGTGCACCTTGTCGGCTCCAGCACCGACATCACCGACGTCAAGGCGCGCGAGCAGGCGCTGGAAGAGAGCATGCGCGAGAACGAGGTGTTCCGCAATCTCATCGACAACGTGCCGGTGTCGATCTACGCCAAGCGCTCCGACCTCAGGCAGTTCTACGTCAACAAGGGCTGGTGTGACCTCACCGGCCTCCGCAGGGAAGACGCGATCGGCAAGACGGACATCGAGATTTTCGGCGAAGACGGCGAAGCCTTCGTCAACAGCGATCTCGCCGTGCTGCGCACAGGCGATACACAGGAGATCGAGGAAACGGTGACGCTTGCCGACGGCAGCGTGCGCCACCAGTTCGCCCGCAAGGGCGCGATGATCGCGTCCGACGGTTCGCTCTATCTGATTGGGTCGACCACCGACATCACCGAACTGAAGCTGCGCGAGGCCGAACTGCGCGAGGCGCGCCAGCGCGCCGTGCTGGCCGACCGCGCCAAGTCGGAATTCCTGGCCAATATGAGCCACGAGATCCGCACGCCGATGAACGGCGTACTCGGCATGGCCGAGTTGCTGGCCAAATCCGACCTCGATCCCAAGCAGAAGACGTTCACCGATATCATCGTCAAGTCGGGTAACGCGCTCTTGACCATCATCAACGACATACTGGACTTCTCCAAGATCGATGCCGGACAGCTGGTGCTCGACCCTGCGCCCTTCAACCTGCCCGAAGCGATCGAGGATGTGGCGACGCTGATATCGACGCGCGCCAAGGAGAAGGACCTCGAGCTCATCGTGCGCGTCGAGCCGGGCCTGGAAAGCCTGTTCGTCGGCGATGTCGGTCGCGTCAGGCAGATCGTCACCAATCTGGTCGGCAACGCGGTGAAGTTTACCGACGAAGGCCACGTGCTGGTCGACGTGACCGGACAAAGGGGGCCGACGGGGACAAAGCTTACCGTTTCGGTCACCGACACCGGCATCGGCATTCCGCAGCAGAAATTAAAGCTCGTCTTCGAAAAATTCAGTCAGGCCGACACCTCGTCGACCAGACGCCACGAAGGCACAGGGCTCGGGCTCGCCATCACCTCGCGGCTGGTCGAGTTGATGGGCGGCGAGATCGGTGTCGAGAGCGCCGAAGGCAAGGGCTCGACCTTCTGGTTCACCGTGACATTGCCCAGGGCCGAGGAACAGACCGGACGGCGGATCATGCCGGTCGACGTGACCGGCTCACGGGTGCTGATCGTCGACGACAATGCCGTCAACCGATCGATCCTGAGCGAGCAGATGGCGTCATGGACCTTCGATTCCTGCGCCGCCGAAAGCGGACCCGAAGGGCTCAAGGTGCTGGTCGCCGCGGCTGCCTACGGCGTGCCGGTCGACTGCGTCGTGCTCGATTATCAGATGCCGGGGATGAGCGGCGCCGAAATGGCGCGCGTCGTGCGCAACACCGCAGGGCTGGCCGACACGCCGATCATCATGCTGACCTCGGTCGACCAGTCGCTCGCCAACACCAGCTATCGCGATCTCGGCATCGACGCCCAGCTGATCAAGCCGGCGCGTTCCTCGGTGCTTCTGGAAACGCTGGTCGCCACCATCCAGCGGCACCATCACAATATCACGGACGGCCGTGTGCTGCCGGCGGCAAGCAGCGGTTCCGGCGGCGGCAGGAACGAACCGTCGCCGGCAAAGCCGCCGCTCGCTGCATCGGAACGCGCCTTGCTGCAACCGCCGCCGGTTCGTGCCCGCGCCCGGGCCGCCGGGGATGAACGCCGGCTCGACATTCTCGTTGCCGAGGACAATGAGGTGAACCAGATGGTGTTCACCCAGATAATCGGCGAAACCGGCTACAGTTTCGAAATCGTCGGCAACGGCCGCAAGGCGCTCGACGCCTTCGGCCGGCTTAATCCGCGCATGATCCTGATGGACGTCTCGATGCCGGAGATGAACGGGCTCGAGGCCACCGCCGCAATTCGCCGGCTGGAAGAACATACGGGTATGCATATCCCGATCGTCGGCGTCACCGCGCATGCCTTGAAGGGCGACCGTGAGCGCTGCCTGGAAGCCGGCATGGACGACTATCTGCCCAAGCCGATCAGCCCCAGGGCGCTGCTCGAAAAGGTCGAGCGCTGGGTCGGCATATCAGGCGAAGCCCAACGAGACGCTGGATAGCAACCTGCGGCGCCGCCGGGATTCGGCCGCGCCGCAACAGCCAAGGATATGGTGCGATCGCACCATATCAAAGCTGGCGCCCAGTCAGGACAATGGTCGCAACGAAACCGCTCATTCAGTTACGGGCGGGAGCAAGCGACCGCCGACAAGAAACAGCGTCGAATCTACCCCAACGGACCTGTTTTTGGCGATGGCTCGGCCAAGATTCGCTCTGGTCACGGGCAACGCGCTCCCGTCCGGTTTTTCTTTCTCGGCATCGCGGCCTGCGGTGTGCCGGGACTTGATGCCAGCACGAATTGCGCAAGCGTCTGATTCCAGCGGCAACTTCCATTCCCACAAACCGGCTTAAAGGGTGCGGCCCACAAGACGTCTGTGCGACGTTACCGGGCTGACACGAAACTGTCATGCGACTGTAATAATCGAAGGCTATTGGCCTCAGCGGGCGCCGGTTTGAAGAGGGCGCCAAGAGACCATCTTCCGAACAGGAGCAGGCCACATGAAGAAATTCCTCGTTACGGCATCGGCCGTGGCGGTAGCGTTCGCCGCATCGTCCGGTGTCGCCGCTGCGCGTGACCAGATCCAGGTCGCCGGTTCGTCGACCGTGCTGCCTTACGCCAAGATCGTCGCCGAGCAGTTCGGCGAAACCTTCACCAACTTCAAGACCCCGGTGGTCGAGTCCGGCGGCAGCGGCGCCGGCATCAAGGAGTTCTGCAAGGGCGTCGGCGAAGACACGATCGATATCGCCAACTCCTCGCGCCCGATCAAGAAGGACGAGCTGAAGTCCTGCGCCGACGCCGGCGTCAAGGACGTCCAGGAAGTCCGCATCGGCTATGACGGCATCGTCTTTGCCACCGACATCAAGGGTCCGGACTGGGCGCTGGTTCCCGCCGACATCTACAAGGCGCTCGCCGCCAAGCTGGTGGTCGACGGCAAGCTGGTCGACAACCCGAACACCAAGTGGAACCAGGTCAATCCGAAGCTGCCCGACTGGGATATCGCCGCCTATATCCCGGGTGAGAAGCACGGCACCCGTGAAGTGTTCGAGACCAAGCTGCTCGACGCCGGCTGCGACAAGGCCGCTTTGAAGGCTGCCGGCATCGCCGACGACAAGGAAATCGGCAAGACCTGCATCGCCATCCGCAAGGACGGCAAGGCTGTCGACATCGATGGCGACTACACCGAGACGCTGGCCCGCATCGACTCCAACAAGACCGGCGTTGGCGTGTTCGGCCTCGCCTTCTACGAGAACAATGCCGACAAGCTGAAGGTCGCTACCGTGGAAGGCATCGTGCCTTCGACGCAGACCATCGCCGATGGCACGTACCCCGTGTCGCGGCCGTTGTTCTTCTACGTCAAGAAGGCGCATCTGGGCGTCGTTCCCGGCCTCAAGGAATATGTCGAGTTCTTCCTTGATGACCAGATGATCGGCCCGGAAAGCCCGCTCGCCCAGTACGGCCTGGTTTCCGCTCCCGACGCCGAACGTCAGGGCCAGCGCGACGCCTTCGCCGCCGGAAAGACGATGTAATCAACCGACCGGATCAGGGCGCGGACCAAATCCGCGCCATGATTTCGCCGCTTGCCGCAACGGTGGCGGCGATCTGAATTTTCCCTGGGGTGGGTGATGTCGTCCTTGCTCGTACTCGCCATAGTCATCGCCATAGGCGTGGTCGCTTTTGTGATCGGCCGCCAGCGCGCAGCGGCGCAGGATACCGGCAAGGTCAAGCCGCATTCGCGCGCGCATTATCATGGCTGGTGGGCCTTTCTGCTCGCGGTCCTGCCTGCCGTCCTGCTGCTCGCCGTCTGGGATATCGGCTCTTCCTTCTATCTCGACCGGCACATCCATGCCGCTTTGCCCGAGCGCACCGCCGACACAAAGGTGGCCAGCGAAGCGCTCGACGCCAGCCTGGTGAAGAGCCTGGCCAAGGGCCTGCGCCGGCTCGATGGCGATACCGCACTTCCCGCTACTTTCGCCGAATTGCAGCCGCTGCTCGCCGCCAAGGGCGTGGCACTGGCCAGCGACACACAGGACTATATGATCCCGATCGCGGTCGAGGCGAACCAGGTCCAGGACCGGCTCGGCCTGTTCGGCGCCGTGCTGACCTTCGCGCTGTCGGTCGCCGGCGCCTTCTATGCGCTGAGGCAGATCGCGCCGCGCGCCAGGGCGCGCAACAATGTCGAGAAGCTGATGCTGTGGGGGCTGCTTGCGGCCTCGACCATCGCCATCCTGACCACGGTCGGCATCGTGCTGTCGATGCTGTTCCAGACGATCACCTTCTTCGAGAGCGTATCGCCGATGAGCTTCTTCTTCGGCACGGTGTGGGATCCGCGTTTCGCCGCCGCCGGTTCCGGCGGCAGCCAGGGTCAGTTCGGCCTGATCCCGCTACTCGCCGGCACGCTCTACATCGCCGCCGTCGCGCTTCTGGTCGCAGTGCCGGTCGGGCTGATGTCGGCGGTCTACATGTCCGAATATGCCTCGCGCGGTGTGCGCTCGGTGGTCAAGCCGGCGTTGGAACTGCTGGCCGGCATTCCGACCATCGTCTACGGCATCTTCGCCGTTGTCACGCTCGGACCGTTCTTGCGCGACCTGTCGGCGGCACTCACCGGCGGCTCGCCCTTCATCCAGGGCCAGAGCATCTTCACCGCCGGTCTGGTGATGGGCGTCATGCTGATCCCGGTCGTGTCCTCTTTGTCCGACGACATCATCACCGCGGTGCCGCGCGCAATGCGTGACGGCTCGCTCGGCCTCGGCGCCACCCGCTCCGAGACGATCAAGCGGGTGATCCTGCCGGCGGCACTGCCCGGCATCGTCGGCGCCATCCTGTTGACGGCGTCGCGCGCCATCGGCGAGACGATGATCGTCGTGCTGGCGGCGGGCGTCGCCGCCAATCTGACGGCCAATCCGTTCGAGGCGATGACGACCATCACCGTCAAGATCGTCAACCAGCTGACCGGCGACCTCGAGTTCAACTCGCCGCAGACGCTGGTCGCCTTCGCGCTCGGCCTGACGCTGTTCGCGCTGACGCTGGTGATGAACATCGTCGCCCTCTACATCGTGCGCAAGTACCGGGAGCAGTACGAATGACCGACATCCCCCTGGACACGATGGCGGGCGCCGTCGCGCGACCGCGCCGCGACATCGGGCTGAAGGCGCGCTATGCCGCCGAACGCCGGTTCCGCATCTATGGCGTGATTGCGATCTCGGTGGGCCTGGCGTTCCTGGCCATCATGCTGATCACCATCGTCTCGAAAGGCTACACCGCCTTCTGGCAGACGACGGTGACGCTGCCGGTCACCTTCGACGAGAAGGTGATCGATCCCTCCGGCAAGCGCGCGACCGACCCTACCGTGCTGATCAAGGCGAACTATCCCAAGCTCGCCGAAAACGCACTGGTGGCCAAGCTCGGCATCGATCCGGCCAACAAGCCGATGATGCTGAAGCTCAAGGGCTTGCTGTCGGAAGGCGCCCGCGTCCAGCTGCGCGACATCGTCTCCGCCGATCCGTCGGTGATCGGCAGGACGCGTGACGTCGACATCCTGGCTGCCGCGAACCTCGACTCGGCCTTCAAGGGCCAGATCGACCTCGGCGTCGATGAAGCGCGCCGCAAGGTGTCCAACCAGCAGATCGACTGGATGAACAAGCTTAAAGCCGACGGCGTGATGGCCGAGCATTTCAACACCGGCCTGTTCACCTATGGCGCCTCCAGCCGGCCCGAAACGTCGGGCATGGGCGTGGCGATCATCGGCTCGTTCTACATGATGGTGATCGTGCTGTTGCTGGCGCTGCCGATCGGCGTCGCCGCCTCCATCTATCTGGAGGAGTTCGCCAAGAAGAACCGCTTTACGGACCTGATCGAAGTCAACATCAACAATCTCGCGGCGGTGCCGTCGATCGTCTTCGGTCTGCTTGGCCTTGCCGTGTTCATCAACTTCCTCGGCATGCCGCGCTCGGCTTCCTTCGTCGGCGGCCTGGTGCTGACCTTGATGACATTGCCGACCATAATCATCGCCACGCGCGCCGCCCTCGCCGCGGTGCCGCCGTCGATCCGCTCGGCGGCCCTAGGTCTCGGCGCCTCCAAGATGCAGATGGTGTTCCATCACATCCTGCCGCTTGCCGCCCCAGGCATCCTTACCGGCACCATCATCGGCCTGGCGCGTGCGCTCGGCGAGACAGCACCGCTGCTCTTGATCGGCATGGTCGCTTTCGTCGCCGATTATCCGACGACGCCTTTCGATCCGGCGACCGCGCTGCCGGTTCAGATCTATATGTGGGCAAACGAGGCTGAGCGCGCTTTTGTCGAGCGCATGTCCGGCGCCATCATCATCCTGCTCGTCTTCCTCATGGCCATGAACATCACCGCGATCGTGCTCCGGCGCCGCTTCGAGCGGCGCTGGTAGAAAAAAGGCAATTTGGTATGAACATCATGACCGAACAGTCCCTTGAGAATGCAGTGGGCGACAAAATGAACGCCAAGTCGAACGAAGTCATCAAGATGCGCGGCGACAAGGTCGGCGTCTTCTACGGCGAGAAGCAGGCGTTGTTCGACGTCAATCTCGACGTGCGTCAGAACCAGGTGACGGCGCTGATCGGCCCGTCCGGCTGCGGCAAGTCGACCTTCCTGCGCTGCCTCAACCGCATGAACGACACCATCGATTTGGCGCGGGTGACCGGCAAGATCACGCTCGATGAAGACGACATCTACGACAAGAACATCGATGTCGTCGAACTGCGCGCCCGCGTCGGCATGGTGTTCCAGAAACCCAACCCGTTCCCGAAGTCGATCTACGAGAACGTCGCCTACGGCCCGCGCATCCATGGGCTGGCCAAGCGCAAGTCCGACATGGACCAGATCGTCGAGCAGAGCCTGAAGAAGGCGGCGATCTGGAACGAGGTCAAGGACCGCCTGCAGGAGCCCGGCACCGGCCTGTCCGGCGGCCAGCAGCAGCGCCTGTGCATCGCGCGCGCCATCGCCGTGTCGCCGGAGGTGATCCTGATGGACGAGCCCTGCTCGGCGCTCGATCCGATCGCCACCGCCCGTGTCGAGGAGCTGATCGACGAACTGCGCCAGAACTACACGATCGTCATCGTCACCCACTCGATGCAGCAGGCGGCGCGCGTGTCGCAGCGCACGGCGATGTTCCATCTCGGCTATCTCGTCGAGGAGGGCGCCACCGACAAGATGTTCACCAACCCCGACGACAAGCGCACCCAGGACTACATTACCGGCCGCTTCGGCTGAGCCGTCCGGCGGGTGAATTTTCAGGCACGAGGACCAAGATCATGGGTGAACATACCGTCGCCTCCTTCGATGAAGAGCTCGGGCAGATCAGCAAGCTGATCCGCGACATGGGCGATCTGGCAGGCTCGATGGTCAGCGGCTCGACCAGGGCGCTGCTCAATTCGGACAATGCGCTGGCACAGCGTGTCGTTTCCGACGACGCCATCATGGATGCGCGCCAGCGCGAACTGGACGACCGCGCCATCACGCTGATCGCCAAGCGCCAGCCGATGGCCAACGATCTGCGCGCCGTGGTCGGCTCGATCCGCATGGCGGGCGACCTCGAGCGCATCGGCGACCTCGCCAAGAACATCGCCAAACGCGTCGGCACCGTGGGCTTGAGCGTCACGCCGCGCGACCTCTCGCACTCCATCGACGCCATGGCGCAACTGGTGCTGATCCAGGTGCAAGGCGTCGTCGAGGAATATGCCGCCACCGATGCGGCAGCGCTTGCAAAACTCAGGAATGACGACGAGCGCATCGACGTCAAATACACGTCCGTGTTTCGTGAGCTCTTGACCTACATGATGGAAGACCCTCGCAACATCACCGCCTGCACGCATCTCTTGTTCTGCGCCAAGAATCTTGAGCGCATCGGCGATCATGTCACCAACATCGCCGAAAATGCGTATTATGTGCTGACCGGCCAGCAATTGCCCGCCAATCGTCCGAAGCAGGACGAGACGGCGATGGCCACGCCGGCCTGATGAGGGTGAACTGCCTATGATCGCGCCACGCATCATGGTCGTGGAGGACGAGGAGCCACTAGGCGTGCTCCTCCGCTACAACCTCGAATCCGAAGGCTATCAGGTCGAGGTGGTGACACGCGGCGACGAGGCCGAGATCCGCCTGCAGGAAAACGTGCCCGATCTCCTGGTGCTCGACTGGATGGTGCCCGCTGTTTCCGGCATCGAGCTCTGCCGGCGGCTTAGAGTGCGGCCCGAAACCGAGCGGCTGCCGATCATCATGCTGACCGCGCGCGGTGAGGAAAGCGATCGCGTGCGCGGCCTGTCCACCGGTGCCGACGACTATCTGGTCAAGCCATTCTCGACGCCGGAGTTCATGGCGCGCGTGAAGGCGCTGCTGCGCCGGGCCAAGCCGGAAGTGCTGTCCAGCGTGCTCAAGGTCGGCGACATCGTGCTCGACCGCGAGTCGCACCGTGTCTACCGCAAGAAGAGCGAGATCAGGCTCGGACCGACCGAGTTCCGGCTGCTCGAATTCATGATGCGCCATCCCGGCCGCGTGTTCTCGCGCAGCCAGCTGCTCGACAATGTCTGGGGCGAGACGATCTACATCGACGAGCGAACCGTCGACGTCCATGTCGGGCGCTTACGCAAAGCGGTCAACAACGGCCGCATGCCGGATGTCATCCGTACCATTCGCGGCGCCGGCTACGCGATCAGGGAAGACTAGGATGCTGCGCGTCGCGCCGTTGCCGGCCATTCAGGCGACATGCTTGCCGGATTTGGCCTGAATGCCCGGCGCGAAAATCTCCTGATCGACGAAGCCGAGCGCGCGCATGGCACAGCCTTCGCGGATCAGCGGCAGCTCGTTGGGCTCGGTGTCGAAGGAGATCGATTTCGAGTGCTGGCCGCCGGCGGTCTGGGCGATCGCTTCGCGCAATGCCGGCTCGATCAGGTCGAAGGCGGCGGCGCTGACGCCAACCATGGCGACAGGCGCCGGGTCGATCAGCGCAAACAGGCTGCCGAGGCCGAAGCCGAGCGCCTCACCGGCCTTGCGATAGGCTTCGCGCTCCGGGCCATCGGTTTCGCGGGCGCGCGCGGCGAGTGCGCGCATATCAGCGTCGCCGATATCGACCGGCTCGGCATCTTCGCTCATCATTTTGGCGCTGCGCCAGATGGCGTAGTTTCCGGCATAGGCCTCGACGCAGCCGCGCCGCCCGCAGCGGCAGAGCGCGCCGCCCGGACGGTGGATCATGTGGCCGAACTCGCCGCCCGAGGAATGGGTGCCGGTGAACAGTTCGCCTTTCAGCACCAGCCCCATGCCGATGCCGTGCGACAAGAGGATCGCGATGAAATTGTCGCGGTAGCGCTCGGGCTGGCGCCATTGCAGGGCCACCGCCATCATATTGCAGTCGTTCTCCATGGTGGCAGGAATGCCGAATTCCGCTTCCAACATGTCGGCGAAGGCAATGTCGGTCAGTGGCGTGATTGGCGACCACAGCATGGCCCGCGCCTGCGAATCGGTGATGCCCTGGATGCCCATGGCAATGCGGGCGATGCTCTGGACATCGAGGTCCGGGTCCGCGAGACGCCGCCCGACGATTGCTACGCATTCGCCGATCAGCTCGTCGCGCGGCATGGTCAGCGTGTCGAGCCGGCGCTGTTCTTCCGCGACCACCTGGCCGGCATAGTCGATGACGGTGACGGAGAGGAAGTTCAGCGACAGCACCACGGTCATGACCGCCGCCGCTTCCGGGTTGAGGCCAAGGCCGACCTGCGGCCGGCCGCGTTTCAGCGAGCCGGTCTCGCCAGGCTTGCCTTCAATCAGGATGCCTTCTTGAATTAGATCAGACGAGATTGCCGATATCGTCGAATGGCTGAGGCCGGTGGTCGCCGCAATCTCGGTCCGCGACGGCTGGCCGGCCCGGCGCACGGCCGAAATCACCATCGCACGGTTGCGACGGCGCAGATCGTCGTGGCGGATCCCAACCGACATTTGTTTTCCTCCCGGCCTCCTCGCGCCTCATGATAGTGAAGGCGTTCGACGGCACCAGCCAAATATTGGCAGACGCCGGCAGCCCTGTCATTGTTTATTGCGGAGCTCGAAAAAATTCGGCAACGCCATCAGAATCCATCATAATCGATGTTGACAGTGCCTTATCATTGAACCAGTATTTTTTCGAGGCTCGAAAAAATGGAGCCTCTTTGTGCAGGCCTTCGGGCCGGTTTTGTCGCGCCGTGGGCGGCGCAGGGAGGGTTATAATGAACAGATTTGCAGCCGCCATGCTGGCGGGTGTCGCCATGTCGCTGGCGCTGATGTCGGTCGCGCAGGCGAAGGACAAGGTCATCGGCGTGTCGTGGTCGAACTTCCAGGAAGAGCGCTGGAAGACCGACGAGGCGGCGATGAAAACGGCGATCGAAGCCGCCGGCGACAAGTACATTTCGGCCGACGCGCAGTCCAATCCCGGCAAGCAGCTGACCGACGTCGAAAGCCTGATCTCGCAGGGCGCCAACTCGCTGATCATCTTGGCGCAGGACGCCTCGGCCATCGGCCCGGCGGTGCAGAAGGCGCTGGACGAAGGCATTCCGGTCGTCGGCTATGACCGCCTGATCGAGAACAAGGACGTCTTCTACCTGACCTTCGACAACAAGGAAGTCGGCCGCATGCAGGCCCGCGAAGTGTTCAAGGCGAAGCCCGAAGGCAACTATGTCTTCATCAAGGGCTCGGGCTCGGATCCGAATGCCGATTTCCTGTTCTCGGGCTCGATGGAAGTGCTCAAGGAAGCCATCGACTCGGGCAAGATCAAGAATGTCGGCGAGGCCTATACCGATGGCTGGCTGCCGGCCAACGCCCAGAAGAACATGGAACAGTTCCTGACCGCCAATGACAACAAGGTCGATGCCGTGGTTGCGGCCAATGACGGCACCGCCGGCGGCGTTGTCGCCGCGCTGACGGCGCAGGGCCTTGCCGGAACGGTTCCGGTCTCGGGCCAGGACGGCGACCATGCCGCCCTGAACCGCATCGCGCTCGGCACGCAGACGGTGTCGGTGTGGAAAGACGCGCGCGAACTCGGCAAGAACGCCGCCGAGATCGCCTCGCAGCTTGCCGATGGCAAGAAGACGGGCGACATTGCCGGCGCCAAGGACTTCACCACGCCTGGCGGCAACACCGTCAAGTCGCTGTTCCTGACCCCCGTCGCGATCACCAAGGACAACCTCAACGTCGTCATCGACGCCGGCTGGATCAAGAAGGACGAAGTCTGCACAGGCGTCGCCGCCGGCAGCGTCGCGGCTTGCAACTGATCTCGACGACTTGAAGAAATGAGGCGCCGCGGCGGTCAAGCCGCGGCGTTTTCTCTACGAGAATTGTGTGTTTCCGCCATCGGCGGCAAACTTCTAGGCTGTGGTCCGGCATCCGCGCCAGACGGCAAGCCGCTGGAGGACATCATGACCGACACGACCTCAAATCCGCAGGCCGATACGGCACGAGCGTCTGAACTCGGCGCGGTCGCCCGGTTCCTGAAAGCGACCGAGCTCGACACGCGCATGCTCGGCATGGTCGGCGCGCTGCTGGTCATCTGGGTCGGCATACATATCCTGTCGGGTGGGCTTTTCCTGACGCCGCGCAATCTTTGGAACCTGTCGGTGCAGACGTCCTCGGTCGCGATCATGGCGACCGGCATGGTACTGGTCATCGTCATGCGCAACATCGACCTTTCGGTGGGCTCCGTCGAAGGCGTGATCGGCATGATCATGGGCGTGGCACAGGCCGAATTCCTGATTCGCGTCATCGGCTTCCAGCTTGGAAACCCCTGGCTCTGGGTCGTCGCGCTTGCCGCCGGCGTGGTGCTTGGTCTGCTGATCGGCGCGTTCCAGGGCTTCATCATCGCCTATATGCAGGTTCCGGCCTTCATCGTGACGCTTGGTGGCCTGCTGGTCTGGCGTGGCATGGCATGGCTCATCACCAGCGGGCGCACGGTCGCGCCACTCGACGCCACCTTCCAGCTGATGGGCGGCGGACCACGCGGCTCGATTGGCGCCGCTGCCAGCTGGATCGTCGGCATCGTCGCCTGCGCGGCGGTCGCCTTCGCGCTGCTCAACGGTCGCTCACAGCGCAAGCGCTTCAGCTTTCCACTGCGCCCCGTCTGGGCCGAGACCTTGCTTGGCGTGGTCACTTGCGCGGCCATCCTCGGCGCCGTGTGGATCGCCAATTCCTATCCATGGCCGATCGGCATCGTGCGCCAGTACGCACAGCAGAACGGCATCACCGTTCCCGAAGGCGGGCTGTTCATCGCGCATGGCATCGCCATACCGGTGCTAATGGCGGTGATTGTCGGCATCATCATGACGTTCATCACCAAGCGCACGCGTTTCGGCCGCTATGTCTTCGCCATCGGGGGCAATCCGGAGGCAGCGGAACTCGCCGGCATCAACACGCGCTGGGTGACCATGAAGGTGTTCATGATCATGGGTGTGCTGGCTGCAATCAGCGCGGCGATCTCGTCGGCCCGTCTCAATGCGTCAACCAATGCGCTGGGCACACTGGACGAGCTTTTGGTGATCGCGGCCGCTGTCATCGGCGGCACGTCGCTCGCGGGCGGCGCCGGAACGGTGATGGGCGCCATGCTCGGCGCGCTACTGATGCAGTCGCTGCAATCCGGCATGGTGCTGCTCGGCATCGACTCGCCGCTGCAGAGCATTGTCGTTGGCGCTGTCCTGGTCATCGCCGTCTGGCTCGACACCGTCTACCGCAAGCGCGTCTAGGGAGGAACGATTATGGAAAAAACTGCTCCCACCGGTACGCCACTGATCGACATGCGCAACATCTCGATCGCGTTCGGTGGCATTCGCGCCGTCGACGATGCGTCCATCGATCTTTTCCCGGGCGAAGTGGTGGCGCTGCTTGGCCACAACGGCGCCGGTAAGTCGACGCTGATCAAGATCCTGTCGGGCGCCTACAAGCGCGATGCCGGCCAGATCTTGGTCAACGGCCAGGAGGCCTCGATCTCCAATCCGCGCGACGCCAAGAAATACGGCATCGAAACGATCTACCAGACGCTTGCGCTGGCCGACAATGTCGACGCTGCCGCCAACCTCTTCCTCGGCCGCGAACTGATGACCGCGTGGGGGACACTCGACGATGTCGCCATGGAGGCCGAGGCGCGCAAGGTGATGGGCCGGCTCAATCCGCGCTTCCAGCGCTTCAAGGAGCCCGTGATCAAGCTATCGGGCGGCCAGCGCCAGTCGGTGGCGATCGCACGCGCCATCCTGTTCAACGCCCGCATCCTGATCATGGACGAACCGACGGCCGCGCTTGGGCCGCAGGAGACGGCGCAGGTCGGCGAACTGGTAAAGCAGCTCAAGGCCGACGGCATCGGCATTTTCCTGATCAGCCACGACATTCACGACGTGTTCGAGCTTGCCGACCGGGTCTGCGTAATGAAGAACGGCCAGGTCGTCGGCACCGCGCTCACCACCGATGTGACGCAGGACGAAGTGCTCGGCATGATCATCCTGGGAAAGTGCCCGCCCGGCGCCATTCCCGGTCCGGGTGCGCTGAAGATCGCGGCCTGAGACCACGCTATCGTCAGCTGTCATGTTCACTGATGCTCGAGATCGATAAGCCGGCTAAATATGCATGATATGCCAGCTGTCATTATGGCTTGGCCGCGCCATTGTCTTGCCGCGGCGACTTGCCCATAAAGGTCCCGAACCGTCCATGGGCCTGCGTTGAAGAAGTTTTTCCCGATCCTTGCCTTCATTGCCGTTGCACTGATCAGCCTGACGATGGCGGGCTTCGCCTATTTCGCGACCCAGGAAGCGGCGCGCATCAAGTTCGAGGCGACGGCCGACGACGCGCTCAACCGCATCGAAAGCCGTATCGATCTGCATCTGTCACTGCTGCGCTCGACGCAGGCGCTGTTCGACGCCCGCAATGGCGAGATTTCAGGTAGCGAATTCAAGGCCTTCTTCAGCGCCCTCGATGTCGATAACAATTTCGCCGGCCTGCGCGGCATCGGCTATCTCAGGCTGGCCAAGACCGGTGACGAAGCGGCGGTCGAGCGCGACATGTTGCGCGACCGCGGCGCCGCCCACACGGTCTATCCGGACACGACACAGCCATGGCGCACGCCCGTCGTGCTGTTCGAGCCGCTCGACCCTGCCAACGAATCCACCATCGGCTACGACATGTTCACCGAGCCGGTGCGGCGCGAGGCGATCGAAAAAGCGATGGCCGATGACGCACAGCACGCAAGCGGTCTGGTCCAGCTCGGCCAGGACACTGGCGCGGCGCAGACCTTTACCGGTTTCCTGGTCTTCGTCAGGCTCAATGTCGAAACCGCGCCGGATGGTATCAATGCGTCCAGATCATCGACATCAGGCCTTCTCTACGCGGCCTTCCGCGCCCGCGACCTGTTCCAGACCGCGCTCAGCCGCACGCCTTTGCTGCCGGTCAACACCGCGGTCTATGACGGCACGGCCGACGCCGACAATCTTCTGTTCCAGTCGGAAACGCCGCCGGTTGCGAGCTTTGGCGACAGGCTGTTGGTGACGCGCAAGATCATCGTCGCCGGTCGGCCGTGGACGGTGCTGTTTCGGCCGACAAGTGCATTTTCGCAACCGTCCTCGCGCGCCATTCCGGTCATGCTCGGGCTGTTCGGCCTGCTTCTGGCCGGGGCCATCGCGTTGGTGGCGCGCTACCAGGAGCGCGCCTACGACGCCAAGTCGCTGCTGCATGAAACGACGGAAAAAAGCCTGCTCGAAAAGGATTTGATGCTGCAGGAGATGAAGCATCGGATCAAGAATTCGATCACGCGGGTGCTGGCGATTGCGCGCCAGACGGCAGCGCAAGCAACCGACGTGAAGGAGTTCTCAACTTCCTTCTCAGCCCGCCTGCAGGCAATGGCGGCTTCCCAGGATATGCTGACGCGTTCGCGCTGGCAGAAGGCCGATCTTGGCGACCTGCTGCGCATCGAGCTCGGCCAGGTGTTCGGCAAGGAGCTTCCGGAAGGGATATTGTCAGGGCCTCAGGTGCTGCTCGACGAGAGGACGACGCAGGCGCTTGGCCTGACCTTTCACGAACTGGCGACGAATGCGCTGAAATATGGCGAGGCCGGCAATTCCGTGGGTGCGCTCAAGGTCGACTGGTCGTTCGAGGGGCGCGGGTCCGAGCGGATGCTGGTTCTGAACTGGCGCGAGGCCGGGCAGAAGGAACTCGAAGCGCCGGCGAAGACCGGCTTCGGCACCAAGCTGATCGACCTCAATGTCACGCGCGAATTGCGCGGCACGATTGCCCGAGATTTTCGCATCGATGGGCTTACGGTGGAAATCAGGATCCCGCAGCCTGATGCAGTCAAACAAACGGAGACCGGCTGACCGGTCTCCGTCGCGATTGTCTGACGCTTTTGAAGCGGATCAGCAGCGAGCGGTGTAGAGCCGGCCGCGATTGTCGCGATACTGGCAATAGCCGTTGCGCAGGTTGCGCACCAGCAGGCCGGAACCGGCGCCAACGGCTGCGCCGATCAGCGCACCCTTGCCGCCGCCGATCAGTCCGCCGGCCAAAGCACCGACACCGGCGCCGACACCGACATCCTGCTCGGTCGTGCTGCAGCCGCTGACGGCGACCACCGCAACCATGGCAATAATCAATTTCCGCATAGAATCTCTCCTCACTTTTGTCCTCACTTTAGTAAGCTCCAGCCGCTATTTAGCACGAAACAGCAGCCTTTGCCCGCTCGATCTTATTGTTGGCTAAGAGAGTCTTTTTCGCGGCGCGTGGCGTTCGACGCGACCACGACACTGGAAATCTGCAAAGACGCGTCGAGGGTGCCGTCCGGGCGCACGTTCCAGACGATCTGGTCGTAATCATCTTCCAGCGCGGGGTCGACCGTAAGACATTTGGCAACGACGTGCTCGGCCTGACCCTGCACGTCGCCGGCAGCGAATGGACGTTCTGCCGTGCATGCTTCGGCGGTTTCGAAAACACTGACCGGCACCGGCAGTTCACGGCATTCGGTCATGTTGTTCGAACAGCCAATTACCAAAAGCAAAGCGGCGATGTGTTCCACGGCGACACGTCCTCTCGCCATAAGAACGGTCCACAGCCGTCAAAGTTCCTGTGCCGAAAGGGGCGTTAATAATTGGTCGGCTACGAGCTGGACAGTTTCTGAGCCAGGCTGCTTGGGAGCAGCGTGAACCTGAGCATCTGGCTCAGACCAATTGCGACGCCACGATCAGCACAACAGCGGCGACGAGCGCGACAGCGGCGACGCGAAGCAAGGGATGCCAGGCGTGCTGCAAAGGCGAGGCTGAAGCGTCAGGATCCTGAAAGCCGCTCATCGACACCCGGGCGGCCTGCTCCAGCCTGTTCATATCGGCAACCGTCATGATCATTCCTCCCATACTCGCGTTGCAGGCTGCGGCCGAAACATCGGTTGAATCGGTCAAGATCCAGCAATCTCTGGGAACCACAGCATCGGATTTTATGGTGAACAGCCGGTTAAGGAATCCCGCCGCTCATTCGGTTTCGAAATTGCCGTGCGGAACGACGAGGCGATATTCGAGGCGGTCACTGGTGATCTCCAGCGTCGCCGTGCCGTTCAGCGATGCCGGCACGACACGTTCGAGGGCAACGCTGCCGAAGCGTTTCTCGGTGCGCCTGTTATCATTGGCGACAATGGCCTCGACCCAGGTCAGCGACAAAGCCGGCTTGTCTGCGGCCTCTGCGACGTTCGACAGATCGGCGGTTACCTCGACAAAGCCGTCCGGCCGCGCCAGGGCGCCGTAGCTGAATGAATTGACGGCGAGTTCGTGCATGGCCAGGCCGATATGAATGGCCGCGTTGGGATTGAGGTAGGGGTTGACGCCATTGAAGCGCAGGCTCTGCGCGGGATCGGCGCCGTAGCGAACGACCTGGCCGCGGATAAGCTCGCGAAGTGCTGCACCCCGCCAGTTCGACGACGTCACCAGGTCCTGCGAGGAAGCCAGTGACTGCAGGCGGCCGCGAAAGCGCTTCAGGAAATCGTCCGGTGTCTCGGAATAGCGGCCGGTCTGGGTGGCAATACTCTGGATGATAGCCAACAGGTTCTTGGAGCGGTGGCTGACTTCGCGCAACAGCGTCTTCAGCGTCTGTTCGCGGCGTTTCTGCTCGGTGGTTTCCACCATCGTGGTGACGACGCCCTGCACGTCGCCGCGATGGCCCCGATCGGCATCGACCCATACCTGGAACCAGCGCATGCCATCACCGGTGGGAACACTCAGTTCAAGGCGTTCCGGATTGCCGGAAGCGATCACATTGCTTTTGGCGGCGGCGATTTGCTCAGCTTGCGCCGGTGGCAACGCGCCGTTGCTGTCGGCTGTGTCGGAAACCCACGGCGCACGCATGTTGCGGGCCCATACAGTCTTCAATTCACGATCCTGATAGAGGACGGAAATGCCGGCATTGTGCAGAGCGTGAAGCAAGGCCCGGCCAAGCTGCATTCCGCTTTCAGCCGGGTGCAGTGCGATCACCTCGTCGCCCTGTCCGCTCTCGCCTCCGCCAATGGAACGCATCAATCACCTGTCCACCTGATCAGGACCGAACGATTCACTTGGACTCAGTTCCTGAGTAGGTCCCCAGAAAAGGTCCGCCGGACGATGTCCCGTTGGAGGACATCGCCCGGCGGTGGCTGGAAACCGTTTGAGGGGTGCGGCTTCCAGTGTTCTTCGCCCGCTCCTACGATGCCCGTCTGAACAGGCCGGCCAGAAGCGAGATGACGAGGAAGGCGAGAAAGATGAAGAACAATATTTGCGCGATACCGGCCGAGGTACCGGCGATGCCGCCGAAACCAAGCGCGCCGGCGATGATCGCCACGACGAGAAATACGAGCGCCCAGTAGAGCATGATCTGTCTCCTTCCGATACTGGATCAAGAACGTGAGTGATTGCTGTTTGTTCCACCATTTGCCGAAAAAGAAGGTCTTTGGAAGGGGCCCGGACGCGAATTGATTCGCGCGCGTGAGCGCCATACGGCGCGACGGGCAGCCGCCGATCGCCGGGTTAGGCGATCGCCAGTGCCGCCAACTCTGCGAGGCGGCGAAAAGTTGGAGATTGAAGGCCCTACTTCACGCGGCGGCCTTGGCCTGCCGGTCGAAGAACAGCGCTTGGCTGATCAGCGCCTTGACCATGTCGGGATTGAACGGCTTGGTGACGAGGAAGGCCGGTTCAGGCCGCTCGCCGGTCAGCAGACGTTCGGGGAAGGCGGTGATGAAGATTACCGGCACCGAAGTCGACGACAGGATTTCGTTGACCGCATCGATACCCGAGCTGCCATCGGCAAGCTGGATGTCGGCCAGCACCATCTTCGGCCTTGTCTTGCCGAACATCGCCACCGCCTCGGTATGGGTGCGCGCGGTTCCGACCACGTGGTGGCCGAGGCTCTCGACCATTTCCTCGATGTCCATGGCGATCAGCGGCTCGTCCTCGATGATCAGCACATCGGTCGCCACCTGGCGAGAGATCTCGTTGCTCGCCTGGGCAAGCAGTTCGGAGAATTCCTTGGCGTCGACATCGAGAATTTCAGCTGCCTCGTCTTCACCGAAGCCTTCGACCGCGACCAGCAGGAAAGCCTGGCGTGGCCGTGGCGCAATGGCGTTCAGATTGGCGGCGGCGCGCTGCTCCCATGCCGATTGCGCCTGCTCCTGCGGAACGCGGATGGCAATGGAGGTGAACAGTTTGGCGAATACCTTGTAGAGCGCGATGCGGTCGCTTGACGCTTGCGGGAAGATGTCGACGTCGGCGATGATGGCTTCGAGCATCGCGGCGACCAGCGCATCGCCACTCTCCTGCGATCCGGATACGGCGCGTGAAAAGCGGCGCAGGAACGGCAGGTGCGGAGCGATGGTTGCGGAAAGGCTCATGGTAGACGTCTCCCTCAGATGACGTGATTGCATAGATTGCAGGTCAAGCTGATTGCAAGCCCCAACACCCAAACGCGGGTTTTGCGAAAAAGTTCCGAGACTTGTGGAACGAAACCGTACGGGCGACGTTTGTGGTGCGATGGGCAACCAGACGAGGGGGCCGCTTTGCGTTGTGTAATGGGGCGGCTCGGGGCGCTGGGTTTAAGGGCGAAATGAAGGACATGAATAAAGAAACGCTGGCTGGCGCCGCTGACAGGCGCCGGGCCAATTCCGGCGACCCGCTCGGGGCGAATTCGGAAATCGGCCGCAAACTCAAACAGTATTATGACGAACTGGTCTCGGACAATGTGCCGGATCGCTTTGCCCAGTTGCTCAGCCAACTGGAAAAGGCCGAACCCGCACAGAAGAAGGACTGAGGCATGGCAGCTGTCTCACAAGGGTTCAAGACCGACCTGCTCGGCTCGATCCCGAGCCTGCGGGCCTTTGCCGTGTCGCTGACGCAGAATGCCGACAAGGCCGACGATCTGGTGCAGGAGACGCTGGTCAAGGCCTGGGACAAGCATGAGAGCTTTCAGCCCGGCACCAATCTCAAGGCATGGCTGTTCACCATCCTGCGCAACGAGTTCTATTCCCAGATGCGCAAGCGCGGCCGCGAGGTGCAGGACAGCGACGGCATCATGACGGCCAGGCTTGCCGTTCATCCGGCTCAGCACGGCCAGCTTGACCTCAAGGATTTTCGCGGCGCGCTCGAGCAACTCCCCGAGGACCAGCGCGAAGCCATCATCCTCATCGGCGCTTCAGGCTTTTCCTATGAAGAGGCCGCCGAAATCTGCGGCTGTGCGGTCGGAACGATCAAGAGCCGGGTCAGCCGGGCCCGCACGCGGTTGCAGGAGATCCTCAAAATCTCCGGCGAAGACGAATACGGGCCGGACGCGATCTCGTCCCAGGTGACGGGTTCAAACGCTGCCTGACGGCGGAGGGCCCGTTTGCGGGCCTGGGCTCTCTACACATACGCATCGAAGATATCTCAGACTGGCGCGCGGCCGCAGGCCGCCGCCAGAGCCTCGACGAGATCGGTCCCCGAATAGGGCTTGGTGACCAGGCGGATGCCGGGAAAAGACCCTTTGATCTCATCGGGGTCCGAATAGCCGGAGGCAAAGACAAACGGCAGGCCCGATTGGCGCAACCGCGCGGCAAAATCGAGTGTGGACGTTCCGCCCAGCATGAGGTCCACGATAGCGGCGTCGAACTCGCCAACGACCTTCTGCTCATCGATCTCGGCCAGAGCGCGGGCAATCACTACGTCGTTCGCGCCATGGTCGCGGCAAAGCTGCTCGACATCCATGGCGATCAGGAATTCATCCTCCAAGACAAGAATTCGCAATCCCTCAAGCAATGGCGGCACTTGGCAATCTCTCCTCAATTCTTGCAGCATCGGGTACAGTGACTCCAGTCAACCGCATCGCGGACCTTGGGGGATCGGTCAGGCCTTAATCCGAAAAGTTCGCCCACCGGCTCTACTCCACAAGCGGGCTTCGAATTCGCCTCAGTGGAGTGTAGCGAGTCATGATCGCTATTTGCCATCCTGTCATTTAAAAAAGACATGCCATCGGCAGCGGAACCGCGGCCTTGCAAAAGCGTAGCACTCAGTCTCTGGCAAGAGACGTTCGAAAGAGGGATCGAAATGTCTGGCCAGAATGGTCGTTCGTTTTCCAGCCGTCAGTACCCATGCGAGATCTGCCCGCTTCGGCCATTGCCGGTGTTCCGGGAATTCGAGAAGCAGGAGCTTGCCTATGTCAGCATGTTCAAGAAGGGCGAACTGGCCGTCGACAAGGGCGCCACAGTGCTGGTCGAAGGCAGCCAAAGTGCTCATCTCTACACCGTGCTTTCGGGCTGGGCCTTCCGCTACAAACTATTGTCGGACGGCAGGCGCCAGATCCTGAACTACTCCATGCCCGGCGATCTTATCGGGCTGCAGGGCAGCCTGATGGGCGAAATGCAGCACTCGGTCGAGGCGCTGTCGCCCATGCTGTTGTGCGTCTTCGAGCGTGAAAACCTGCACGAGCTCTACCGCAACCATCCGGGCCTTGCCTACGACATTACCTGGCTGGCGTCGCGCGAGGAGCGCATGCTGGACGAGAACCTGCTCAGCGTCGGCCGGCGTACGGCGGTCGAGCGCACCGCCTATCTCATTGCCTTCATCGCCAGCCGCGCGGCGGCAGTCGGGCTCAACGGCAAGGCGCCGGTGCAAATCCCGATTACCCAGCAGCATGTCGCCGATACGCTCGGCCTGTCGCTGGTCCACACCAACAAGACGATCCGCAAGCTCATCGATCGCAAGCTGATCGCCTGGCGCGACGGCGGTTGCGAAGTGATCGACGGGGAGGGGCTGAAGGATCTCGCGCGCTGGGAGGGCCTAAGCGAAGGCCGTCGGCCGCTGATCTGACAGGCAGGCCTCCATCTGGGGCTGGACTCGCACTTGCAAACACCCTTTCATGGATACGGTCTCCGATTTCGGAACCATGACGTGTGTCGGGCGTTTGAAGCCAAGCAAACGCAAGGAGTTTAGAATGGCAACTGCCGCAGGAAAAACCGCCAACGAAAGTCAGACGAACGCCGACCTGGAAGCCGACATTCGGCAGTTGAAGGCGGATATCGAAAAGTTGACCAAGCAATTGGCCAAGACCGGCGAACATGGTTACGGCACGGCGCGGCGCGCTGCTGCCGAAGGCGTCGACCAGTTGCGCGCCCAGGGTGAAGCCGTCTTCGACAGCCTGCGTGGCAACGCCAAGGATCTTGAGGCCCAGATCACGGCCAATGTGCGCGAGAAGCCGGTCACTTCACTGGCGATCGCGGCCGGCGTCGGCTTCCTGTTTGCGCTTCTTGCCCGGCGCTAGTTTCGACAGAGATGGGCATGCTGGCACCGCTTATCTCGGCCTTGGCCTCGGGTGAAGCCATTGCCGCCATGCGCCGCGCGCGCACGGCGGCAATCGTCTACGGGCTCGCCGCCGTGGCTGCCCTGTGCGGCCTCGGGTTTCTCCTGGGGGCGGCCTACATCTGGGCGGCTGACCGTTATGGCTCGATGGCCGCCTGTCTTGGCTTCGCCGCTGGTTTCCTGGTACTGGCCGGGCTTATCGTGCTCATTCATCAACTTGCGGCTGGAACGCGTGCACGCCGACGTGCGCGAAGGCGCAATGCCGACCTGAAGGCGCTCGGTATCACCGCGGCGCTTGCCGTGCTGCCGGCCTTGCTCAAGGGGAAAGGCGGGAAGGGCGTCATTCTCGGCCCGATGATCGCGCTCGCGGCCTATGCCATCTACCGCGAGAACGTCAAACCGGATCCGGGCGATCCAGACAGCGAAGCCGACTAAAGCGCGTCGCGCTGATACGCTGTTCCCGGGAAAACCGCTTCGCACTTCTGAAATTGCTTTAAGCCGGCAGATCTTCAAGCGGCATCGATATTTCGGCGAACACGCCTTCGCTGCGGAATTCGTGGGTCACTTCGCTCGACAAAACCTTGGCGAGGCTGCGGCGGATCAGGATAGAGCCGAAGCCCTGGCGTTCCGGCGGGTCGACTTTCGGCCCGCCGCTTTCGATCCAGGTCAGCACAAGGCGGTGCGCGCCTTTCTTGCCCGCCGCCATCCAGTCGACATCGACCTTCCCCGAGCCAACCGACAGCGATCCGTATTGCAGCGCGTTGCTGGCCAGTTCGTGCATGATCAGGCCGAGCCCCACCGCCTGGTCGGGCGAAAGCAGCAGCTCCGGACCGGAGATCACGATGCGCGGCCGTTCTGCCGAATCGAACGGCTTGACCTCGATCTGCATCAGTTCGCGAATACCGATGCCGCGCCATTCGCGATCCGACAGCAGGTTATGGGCAGCGCCCAGCGCCTGCAGCCTGGCGCCGAAGGCTTCCAGGAATTCGCTTGGGCGGCGAGCGTGGCGAACGGTCTGCGTCGCCAGCGCCTGCACCGTCGCCAGCGTGTTCTTGACCCGATGGTTGAGCTCGCGCAGCAGCAGCCTTTGCCGGTCCTCGCCGAGCTTGCGTTCCGAGATGTCGTAGTTGACGCCAAAGATAAGCGTCGGCTTGCCTTCGCCGTCGCGCTCGATGACGCGGCCGCGGGTGACTATCCAGCGCGGCGGATCGAAGCCTTTGACCCGGTATTCGCCGAAATAGTCGTCGCTGCCGGTCAGGGCATCGCGAAAGCGCGTCTCGGTCTGGTAGACGTCGCGCGGGTCGATGGCGGCCAAAATGTCGCGCGCCCGCAGCCAGTTCGAACGCGGCAGGTTGAACAGCTCCGACAAACGCACGTCGCATTCGATCATGTCGGTGCGGATATCCCAGGCCCAACTGGCGAGCGAGGCGGCATCGAGCGCTATGGCTCGGCGCTTTTCCTCCTGCGCCAAAGCAGCCGTGGCAATGGCGCCGCTGCGGGTGGCGTCCTTGAGGGTAAACAGGCTGGCGGCGAGGCTGGCCAGCGATTTCAAATGATCGAGCGCGGCAGCGGACGGAAGTTCATGCGGCTCCCGGTCGAATACGCACACCGTACCGACGCGCGCGCCGGCGACCACCATCGGCGCGCCGACATAAAAGCGGACATGGTGTTCGCCGGTGACCAGTGGGTTGCGGGAGAAGCGAGGGTCGATGCTGGCATCCGGCACCACCATGGGCTCGTCGCCGGCGGCAATGGTATGGGCGCAGAACGATATGTCGGTCGCGGTTTCGGTCTCGTTGAAGCCGACACAGGATTTGAACCACTGTCGTTCGGTGTCGAGCAGCGTGACGAGCGCGATCGGCGCCTGCATCACGGCTGCGGCAAGGCCGGTGATGCGATCGAAGTCGGGATCGGAGTCGGTGTCGATCGCGTCAAGCCTATGCAGTACGGCAAGCCGCTCCGGCGCCGCCACGGCGCGGCGGACCTCAACCGGCAAACCAGCCTGCTTCGCCACCTTGCTATCCACCAAGCCCCCTCGCTTGCAGGCCCCACCTGCGGCGGCGCGCATCTCGCGCGGCCGTCGTCGCGCGCCGGAACTTTTGTAGCAAGCAATCGTTACCCCACCATGTTTCGCCGGCGATGGTTTTATCCACCATCCCGGTTGCGCGATAGGAACGCCGCCAATGACCAAGATCGCCCCTGAAAACAAAGCCCGTCAGGGGCGGTGGGGTTGGCACGGCCTGCGCATATTGGTCGCCGCTTTGCTCCTGGCTTTCATTGCTTGGGGAGCGGCCGAGATTTATGGCCAAAAGATCGATCCAGATACCCCTGAAAGCCAGGGGCAGCCCACCGGCCAGAGCGCGCCGGCCAACCAGAGCGCGCCAGCCGGCGAGGGGCAGTCGGGCGGCTAGGGTTTTCCGCGTCATTCGTAATCGCATCAGGCGGCCTTCGCCTGGGCGGCTTGCGCCGGAACCAGGACGTTCAGTGCGCCAGGGTGGATCTGGATTGTCGTTTCGCGCTCCAGCTTGACCAGTTCGCCGTCGATGACGGCGCCGAATTTCTTGCTCCCTGTATGGATCTTCACGATTGCCTTGTCGGCCTGATGAGTTTCGACATGATCGCTGTCGCGCCACCTGCCTCGAGCCATGTCGAAGAGCGCCCTGACCAGCTCGCCACGCTGCCGCGCCACGGTGACATAGATGCCGAGCACGCCGCCGGCAGGATTGTCGGCATAAGGCAGATGGCCTTCGCCAAACAGATTGTTGGAAATGCCGATGCCGCTGATGCGGGTCACGATCTCGGCTTCGCCGACCGTCAATGTCACCTTCATGGCGGGAGGATTGTTGATCGTAGTCCAGGCGGCCTTGGCCGAAGCGCGAATCTTTCCCAGGCGCGAGGCGAATTCCATATTGTCGCGCAGCTTCACCATCCTGGCGTGCAGGCCGATCGAGAACTGATGCACGAACGGCCGGCCATTCGCGCTCGCGATATCAACCGCCATGATCTCGCCGTCGGCAAAGGACTTCAGCGCGCCATCGATGGTCTGCGGAATTCCAAGGCCGCGGGCGAACAGGTTCATTGTTCCTGCAGGCAGGACGGCCAGCGCCTTCTTGCCATTCATCAGCCGCCCCGCGGCGGCCGAAATGGTGCCGTCGCCGCCACCGGCCAGCACGACGTCGAAGTCGCGCCGCGCGGCGACCTTGTCGAGCGCCGCGACAATCTCCTTGCCGGCGACGATGTCGATCTCGATGGAGTGACCAGCCGCCTCGAGCGTCTGGCGCATCCGGTCGGTTAGCGCTGAAAGATCGGTGGTCCGCAAGGTGCCGCCGTCCCGGTTCAGCACCGCTGCAAATCGCATGCCCCACTCCGTATTCTTTAGCGGCCGGAATGCCAGCCGCAGGCTGAAACGGGCAAGCTTGGGAAAGGTTCCATCGGCCGGGTGGGAATGTCGGGCGATTCCGCGGACTTGCCCAGGGTATTTCGATGCTCCCGTTTTTTCGGAACAAGCGCCTTGTCACAACGTTGTGATCCCATTGGAGGCGCCGCCTTCGGTCTCCCGGCAAGTGGTTTGCCGATTGCGGCGCACATGAGATCACGCAAGAGGAGACTTAATCATGATCCGCACACTGTTCGCGACGACCGCACTGGCAACGCTGATCGCTACCGGTGCGTTTGCGCAGTCAACGACGACCCCGGCGACGACCCCAGCGCCGGCTGAAGCCCCTGCTACCATCGCGCCGGCGCCGCAACAGGCCGACGGCGCGCTGATGACCAATATCATCGGCGAGTCTGTCTACAATGGCACTGGCGACGATGCGCAGAAGATCGGTGACGTCAGCGACGTCGTCCTCGATGAAAACGGCCAGGCGAAATCCGCCATTATCGGCGTTGGCGGCTTCCTCGGCATAGGCAGCAAGAACGTCGCCTTCGACTACGGCAAGTTGCAATGGGTCGAGAGGAATGGTGATCGCTGGCTCGTCGCCGAGACGACGAAAGAAGCGTTGACGGCGCTGCCCGACTTCGACCGTAAGCCTTACGATCCGGCCCCGGCGCCTGCTTCCACGGCGCAGAACGACCCGCAGAAGCCGGTTGATCTCAACGCCGCGCCGTCAGAACCGGCGGTGAAACGCGCTGACGGCAATCTCGCAACCAACATCATCGGCGAGAATGTCTACAATGGCACTGGCGACGATGCCCAGAATATCGGCGACGTCAATGACATCGTGCTGACCAAGGATGGCAAGGCGCAGTCGCTGGTGATCGGCGTCGGCGGCTTCCTCGGCATGGGTGAAAAGAACGTCACCTATGATTTCGCCAAGGCACGGTGGGCCGAAAAGAACGGCGATCGCTGGCTGGTGGCGCAGACGACCAAGGAGGAACTGCAGGCGCAGCCTGATTTCGACCGCAAGCCCTATGATCCGGCGCCGGTGACGACAACCTCCGACGCAACGCAGCCGACTGCTCCCGCTGCCCCGACGGCCGTTGCACCGGCTGACAATGCTCAGCCAGCGGACAAGACCGCGGAAGCTCCGGCCGGTACAAAAGCCACCGATCCGACGCAAACGGCAGCGATCGACAAGTCGACACTGACCGAAATGCCGGTCGGCAACATCAGAGGCGACGACCTGAAGGGCACCACCGTCTATGGCGCCAACGACGCCAAGGTCGGCGAGATCGGCGACGTCGTGCTCACGCCCGACAGCAAGCCGGATGCCGTCATCATCGATGTCGGCGGCTTTCTAGGCATCGGCGCCAAGGAGGTCGCGGTCGGCATGGACAAGCTCAAATTCATGACCGACAAGGACGGCAACAAATATCTCTACACCAACTTCACCAAGGAGCAGCTGCAGGCGCAGGCTGCGTATGACAAGGGCAGCTATGCCGAGAAGCGCGACCAGCAGCGGATGATGGTACAGTAAGGGAATAGGCAGTAGGGATTGGGCAGTAGGCGAAACCGAGTGACGAGGCAATCAGGCCGCCAGAACATTCTACTGCCTACTGCCTACTGCCTACTGCCTACCGCCTACTGCCTACTGCCTACTGCCTACTGCCTACCACATATCCACCACCCCTTCGTCCGTCAGCTCTGCAAGCGCCAACGACTGGTCAAGATGCTCGGCGCGCCAGGCAAGCAGTCGCTCGGCAAATTCAAGCCGCACGCTGAGATAGGCCGGGTCGGCGGCAACGTTGGCCAGTTCGCCCGGATCCTTCTGCATGTCGAAGAGCAGCGGCGGCAGGCCGCCGCCGAAATGCACGTATTTGAATTTTTCCGTACGGATGACGGCGAGGTTGCACTGGCGCGAGCCGATGCCGAAATGCCGTTCGGCCTCACCGCTGGCAATCGAGCGGAAGTCGAACTCCCAATGCGCCGCGTCGCGCCAATCCTTAGGCGGTTCATCTTGCAGGAACGGTTTTAGCGAGCGGCCGTCGAGATGCAGCTGGGCGTCGGCGTCCAGCAGATCGAGCAAGGTCGGGAAGATGTCGACGGCCTCGGTGAAGTGGTTGACGGTCGAGCCGGCTGCATTGCCGTGACGCGGGTCGCGCACGATCAATGGGATGTGATAGCTGCCGTCGAAGAAGCCGCCTTTGCCCAGCATGAAATGGTCGCCCATCATCTCGGCGTGGTCCGAAGTCAGCACGATGATGGTGTCATCCCATGCATTCGCCGTCTTGATCGCTTGCCAGATGCGGCCAAGCTGCGCGTCGACCTCCGAGATCATGCCGTAATAGATCGCGCGGATGGCCCGGATGTTGTCGTCGCCCCAGTCGCGCACGTGGCCGTCGGTGCCGGGGCGGAAGCTTCTCCGCTTCTGGCGACCAAGGTCGTAAGCCAGATAGGGATGCCTTTGCGCCTCGGCCTGCCAAGTCTCGACATGGCGGAAGGGCGGTCCGTCCGCCGGATCATACAGCGTGTTGTAGGGCCGCGGTACGACAAAGGGCGGATGCGGGCTGATGAAGGAGACATGCGCGAACCATGGCGAATCCTGTTCGTCCAGCCAGCGAATGAATTCGCCGGCAAGAAAAGCGGTCGGCGTCTCGTCCCTGGAATAGACAGGCGGCGCGCTGGTCACGGCGTCGCCCGCTTCCCCGCCCACGGGGCGGTGAATGCCGGGAGAGCCCGCGCTGGTGTCGACGCCACGTGCCTTCAGCCATGACAGCCATGGTTTCTGATGCTCAGGCAGGAACTGGCGAACGCTGAAGCCGGGCAGCACGCCCTCATAGCTTTTCAGCCGGGGATCGCCCGGCGCCATCGTGCGCGGATCGGGCGAGACGTCGGTGTAGCCGAACAAAGTCGGATCATAGCCGAGGGCGCGGGCCGAAAGCGCCATGTTGCCGTGGCGGGCGTCGAGCGGCGTGCCGTTGCGGCAGACGCGATTGTTCATCTGGTAGAGGCCGGTGTAGAGGCACGCGCGGGCCGGCGAGCAGGGCGCCGCGCCGCCGTAATGCCGCATGAAAAGGACGCCTTCGGCGGCGAGCGCATCGGCATTCGGCGTCTTCACCACGGCATGGCCGGCAGCCGACAGGCAATCGCCCCGCCATTGGTCGCAGGAGATCAATAGGATGTTCGGGCGTCTGCTTTTCGCGGCCAATGCTCTATCCTGTCACGTCGGGAAGACGTTCAATGAACCGGAATTTGGCGGCAGCGCAAGCCTGTCAGTCTTGCTTAAATGGTGAACGAAAATTTCCTGCTGTTCACTATTGGGATACAGTCCATTCTGAGTTTGCCGCCTTTGCCATTGCCAGGCGGCCCCTCATATAGGCGTGGACAGCGGCAAGAGCCGCAAACCGAAGGGAAGGAGCAAGACAATGCTCGACCAGATCAAGGGCCTGCATCACGTGACGTCGATGGCCGGCGATGCGCGCCAGAACAATAATTTCTTCACGCACAAGCTCGGCCTGCGCCGGGTCAAGAAGACCGTCAACTTCGACGCGCCAGATGTCTATCACCTCTATTATGGTGACGAGCACGGTACGCCCGGCTCGGTGATGACCTATTTTCCGTTCCCGGACATTGCCAGGGGCCGCCATGGCGTCGGGGAAGTCGGTACCACGGCCTATTCGGTGCCGGCCGGCACGCTCGGCTATTGGGAAAAGCGCTTCGCCGATGAAGGCGTTGCGGGTGTCTCCCGCGAAGAGACGTTCGGCGAGAAGCGGCTGGCCTTCGCCGGTCCCGACGGCGACGGTTTCGCGCTGGTCGAAGACAAGGCGGACAGCCGCGCGCCATGGTTGAAAGGCGGCATTCCCGCTGATGAGGCGATACGCGGCTTCCACTCGGTCTCGCTCAGATTGAAGGATGGTGGCGCCACGGAAGAGCTGTTGAAGTTCATGGGCTATGAGCAAGTGGACAAGTCCGGCAGTGTCAGCCGGCTCGCCATCAAGAACGGCAACGGCGCTGATGTCGTCGATATCGAATCGCTTCCTACCGCGGGCTTTGCCAATCTCGGCGCCGGCTCGGTCCACCATGTCGCCTTCGCGGTGGAGAACCGCGCCCAGCAGCTCGAAGTGCGCAAGGCGCTGATCGATACGGGTTATGGCGTGACGCCGGTGATCGACCGCGACTATTTCTGGGCGATCTACTTCCGAACGCCGGGCGGCGTGCTGTTCGAAGTCGCCACCAATGAGCCGGGCTTCGACCGCGACGAGGATACCGCCCATCTCGGCGAAGCCCTGAAACTGCCGACGCAGCACCAGCATCTGCGGCCCTATCTTGAAGAGCATCTGCAGAAGCTGGAAGGCTGAGACGATGAGCAAGGAAGCTTACATCCACAAGGCGCTGCCGGGTTCGCCCGGCGGCCCGCTGCTCTTCGTCTTTCACGGCACCGGCGCGGACGAGAGCCAGCTGCTGTCGCTCGGGCGCGACCTCGCGCCACAGGCGACGATCGTATCGCCGCGCGGCGATGTTTCCGAGCATGGTGCGGCGCGTTTCTTCCGCCGCACCGGCGAGGGCGTCTACGACATGGACGACCTCGCGCGGGCGACCGCCAAGATGGCCGGTTTCATCAAGGCGCAGGTGGCAGCGGCAAGGCCATCTTCGGTCTTGGGTCTCGGCTATTCCAACGGCGCCAACATCCTGGCGTCCGTAATGTTCGCCGCGCCCGAGCTGTTCGATGCGGCGGTGCTGATGCACCCGCTGATCCCGTTCGAACCGCAGGTGCAGGGCAGCCTTGCCGGACGCCGCATCCTGGTCACCGCCGGCAAGCGCGACCCGATCTGCCCGCCCAACCTGACATCCCGGCTGGAGGCCTATTTGCGCGCCGATGGCGCCGATGTCACAGTGGAGTGGCACGATGGCGGCCACGAAATTCGGCCAAACGAGATCGAAGCGTCGAGGCGGCTTTTTGCCGATGCGCCGGTTGAAGGAGCAAGCGATGCCTGACGAATTGCCTGAGATCGAACTCGAGGACCGCGGCTCGAAGGGACGTTATGTCCTGCGCAGGCCCGGTGGCGCCGAGGCGGAAATGACCTTCACCAAGGTCGGCGAGCACCAGATCATCATCGATCACACCGAAGTGCCGGACGTGTTTCGCGGCCAGGGCGCCGGCCTTCGGCTTGTCACACGCGCCGTCGAGGACGCGCGGGCAGTGGGCAAGAAGATCATCCCGCTCTGCCCCTTCGCCAACGCCCAGTTCCGCCGCCATCCGGAATGGGCGGATGTGCTGAAGCAATAGACCTTTTTCCCTTCCCCCCTTGTGGGGTGAGCAGCCGGTTCGCCGCAGGCGAATTCATCGTGCCGGTGGCATGATGAAAGGCCGGCGAACGCCGGGACGCTGCGAAGCAGCGGGGACCGGCAGGTGGTCGGAGTCGCTCAGCCACAAGAGCGAACGCCTCTCTGGCATTTGCGCAGTTCGGCCTTCTTGCCTAAGTACACAGTTCGCTGCGGTTCGTCCGCTCCTGCCAACTGACCGAATGGCTTCCTGATGACCGAATCCGATCTCGTCCCCGTCTTCGACGGCCACAACGACACGCTGCTGCGACTGTACCAGTCGAAAGACACAGACGTCGAAAAGCTGTTCATCGAGGGGACGCAGGGCGGTCATATAGATCTGCCGCGCGCCAAGAAGGGCGGCTTTGCCGGCGGCATGTTCGCGATCTTTCCACCGCCGGTCGAGAAGAGCAAACGCTCTGCGGTGCCGCCGGCGCCGAGCGACAATGAGCCGTTGCCGCCGGAACTGCCGCGCGCTGATGCGCTCAATTCCACCATCGGCATGGCCTCGATCCTGTTTCGGCTGGAGCGAGCGGGGGCGCTGACCGTCTGCCGCAGTGCCGGTGACATTCGCGAGGCGATGGCGAAAGGTTCGATCGCGGCGGTGTTTCATATTGAAGGCGTCGAGGCGATCGATCCCGAACTTACCTTGCTCGACGTGCTCTACGAAGCCGGCCTGCGCTCGCTCGGCATTGTCTGGAGCCGCCCCAACGCCTTCGGCCACGGCGTCCCGTTCCGCTTTCCGTCGTCGCCCGATACCGGACCGGGGCTGACCGATGCCGGCAAGGCGCTGATCAAGGCCTGCAATCAGCTCAAGATCATGGTCGACCTGTCGCATCTCAACGAAAAGGGCTTTCGCGATGTCGCCGCACTCAGCGATGCGCCGCTGGTCGCCACCCATTCGAACGTGCATGCGCTGTGCACCCATTCGCGCAACCTGACGGACTGGCAGCTCGGCGCTATCCGCGAGACCGGCGGCATGGTCGGGCTCAACTTCGCCACCGGCTTCCTGCGCGAAGACGGACGGATGAACTCGGACACCAGCCTCGACATCATGGTGCGCCATGTCGACTCGCTGCTGCAGGCGCTGGGCGAGGACGGCGTCGGTCTCGGCTCCGATTTCGACGGCGCCATGATCCCGGCGGTCATCGGCGACGTTGCCGGTCTGCCGAAGCTGATAGATGCGCTGGCCGCGCGCGGTTTCGGACGCGCGTTGATCGAGAAGATCGCCTATCGCAACTGGCTGAGCGTTCTCGAAAGAACCATAGGCTGAGGCTTAAGCGCCCATGCGCTTCAGCCAATCCTGGCCGCCGCGATCCCTGATCATCGGCAGCGGGTTCTCCCAGTCCAACCGCGCGCAGATGCGGTAGACTTCGAGCGTCTCGGCGCTCATTTCGCCGCGCTTGTAGAAGTACATGGCGGCGGCATAGCGGGTACGACCCGACCATTTTTCGCCGAGCGGCGTGTTGACCAGCTGCCACTGTTCGGCGGCTTCCGTCTCATCATCCGGTTCGTCGGCCATGATCAGAAATCCGCCGGCGGATTGGCGGTGCGGCGGTCGAGCTTGATGAAAGGACGGGCCACCACCTTGGCCCGCTTCATCAGCTTCTGGTACTGCAACTCGCGCATGGCGTAGATCTCGACCCAGAGGTCTTCCACCATCGTATCACCATAGGGACGCGTCAGCGAGGCGATGGCGATATTGCGCTTGGCCATCGGCGACCAGATGGCGGCGCTGACCAGCCCGACCTCCTGATGCTTCTTGTGGTAGACGATGGCGTGCTCGGCCGGGATGTTGCCTTCGATCTCCAGCCCGACCAGCATGTGGCGCAGCCTGCGTTTGGCACGGGCTTCGAGGATGGCGCGGCGGCCGTTGAAATGGCCTTTTCCCAGGTCGACCATAAAGCCGAGCCCGATCTCGTCCGGCATGCGCAGACGGTCGGCGCGAATGGCATGGTCTGCGGTGGTGAAGTCGGCATTGGCGACGATCAGGCCGGCTTCCAGCCGGGCGCGGTTGAGGGCGGCGTAGCCGATGGCGCGGATGCCGCGCAGTTCGCCTGCCGTCATCAGGCGGTCCCAGAGGCTGAGCGCTTTTTCGGCCGGCACGAACAGTTCGTAGCCGAGATCGCCGGTGAAGCCGGTGCGCGAGATGGTGATAGTGCCGCCATCGTGCGGGAATTCGGCGAGATCGAACACTTTGAGTTTTTCAACGCCGGCGAAACCCGCCTCGTGCAGCACGGCGAAGGAGGTTGGGCCTTGCAGAGCGAGACCAGCGACGCTTCCAGTCTCTTCCTCGACTGTCACCTCGAAGCCGGTCGCGCTGTCCAGCAGCCAGGGCAGGTGCCGCTCCTGCGAACACAGGCGGAAGCGGGTCGGCGACAGCCGGAACAGCGTGCCGTCATCGAGGACAAAACCTTCGTCGTCGCACCATGCGGTGTAGTGGACGCGGCCCGGTTTCAGCTTGGTGACATCGCGCAGCGTGACGCGATCGAGGAAGGCTTCGGCATCCGGACCCTCGATCCGGTATTTGGTCATCGGCGAGATGTCGAACAAAGCCGCCTGGCTGCGGATGGAGAAATATTCGAGTTCCTCGTCCCACAGCGAATGCGGCGCGCGATAGCCGGCCCAATTGTACCAGTCCTGAGTTTTGGCCACCGCATCGATGCGCGGCTGGAACGGCGTGCCGAGACGCAAGGTGCGGAAATGGCCCTGCGCTGTGGTGCGGGCGGCGTTGTTGATCGGACTCGTCATGACGGCATTCCTTCGCCGTAGAGTGCAGCGTTGACTGGCTGAAACATCCGATCATCCCTTCATCGCGATGATGCGCCGCGCCGCATTCAAACCGGGAGCACCCGAAACGCCGCCGCCTGGATGCGAACCGGCGCCGGCCAGGAACAGCCCCTCGATCGGCGTGTCGTAGCCCGACCAGCCGGAGACCGGCCGCGACATCAACATCTGGTCGGCCTGCAATTCGCCGTGGTGCCAGTGGCCGCCCGGCATGCGGCAGTTGGCTTCGATATCGGCTGGCGTCAAAAGCTCGGCATGCAGCACGGACTTGCCGATACCGGGGGCGTAGGCTTCGAGCTGCGCCATAACAGCTCTGAGGAATTTCGGCTTGCCGGCGTCCCAACCCTCTTTCAGCGCATAAGGCGCGTATTGCACGACAGCCGACAGTACACAGGCGCCGCTTGGCGCGAGCGACGGGTCGGAGAGCGACGGCAGTGTGATCTCCATCACTGGTTCGGCTGAGAACTCGCCATATTTCGACGGGTTGAAGGCGCGCTCGACATGGTCGGGCGAGGGCGCGATAACCAGACGGCCCTTCCGATTATCGGTGTCGACGCCGGAAAATTGCGGTGGCCGATTGAGCGCCAGATGGAGCTTCGCCGCGTCGCCCCTCATGCGGATGTTTTTCACCTTGCGCACGAAGCCGGTGCCGATCTCGCGTGACCCGACCAGGCCGAGCATGGTGGTCGCCGGGTTGATGGCGGAGACGATCGTTCTGGCGTGCAGCACCTCGGCGCTGTCGAGGGTCACGCCGACGGCGCGGCCTTTCTCGACGACTATCCTGGCCACGGGCGCTGCCGTGCGGATGGTGACGCCGGCTTTCTCCGCCGCCGCGCGGATCGCGGCGACGACTGCACCCATCCCACCTTTCGGCAGCATCTGCGCGCCGGTTTTGCCGCCGGTCTCGCCGGCCAGCCGATAGTAGAGGCCGAGCAGGGAGGTCGGCGAGCGCGGACCGAGATGGCTACCAAGCGTGGCGTCGAAGGCAAGCAGGCCCTTCAGCCTGATATCGGCAAGCTGCTCGTCGAGCAGGTCGGCGACGTTCATCAGGAGAACGCGCAGGAAGTCGCGCATGTCTTCCTTGCCGAGCTTTTTCAGCGCCGCGGCCGTCTGGCCGAGCGCTGCGGTTTCAAGCAGCGACATGCCACCGAGATCGGGCGGGCGCCGCGACAGGAACGGTTTCAGGATGCCGGCATAGCGCATGAGTTGCGCGCGCAATTCCCTCCAGGCGTACTGCTCGGACGGAGTGGAACCGGTCAGCACCTCGCCGTAGGCGCCGTGCAGGACAAGCGGCGGGCCGTCCTTCGCCAAGGCGACCGACGGCATGAAGTCTGTACGGGTGACCTGCAGCCCGTGTTTCTCCAGCTCCAATGTCTTCACCACGTCGGGGTGCAGGCGGTTCAGCACATGCGCGATCGAGGAGACCCGAAAACCCGGCGCAAACTCTTCGGTGCGCGCCGCGCCGCCGACATCGCCGGCCGCTTCCAGCACCAGCACCTTGCGGCCGGCCTTGGCCAGAGTGGCGGCAGCGACAAGGCCGTTATGGCCGCCGCCTATGATGATGGCATCAAATGACGTCATGGGCCGCGCTCATATGGGAGGTCGATTTGGCGAGGTCGCGCAGGATCTCGGCTGCCGCATTGCGGCCGGGTGCGCCCATGACGCCGCCGCCGGGATGTGTCGAGGAGCCGCACATATAGAGCCCGCCGACCGGCGAGCGGTATTGTGCGTAGCCCGGCACCGGCCGGTTGAACAGCAGCTGGTCGAAGGTCAGCTCGCCCTGGAAAATATTGCCTTCGGTCAGCCCAACCTCGGCCTCGATCTCGCGTGGCGTGCGCACCTCCATATGGACGATGCGGTCGCGGAAGCCTGGCGAGTATTCGGCGATCTGCGCAACTACGCTTTCGGCGAAACCGTCGCGGTCGGCATCGGTCCAGTCCTGGCCCTTCACCTTGGGCGGTGCGTACTGCACGAAGCAGCTCATGAAATGCTTGCCCGGCGGCGCCATGGTCGGGTCGAGCGTCGTTGGGATGACCATGTCGAGGAATGGGTCGGCCGACCAGCGACCGACCTTCCAGTCGTCATAGGCGCGCTCCATGCGCTCCATGGAATCGGTGAAATGCATGTCGCCGCGATAAACGGGTGAATCCTTCGGCAGTGCCGGGAATTCCGGCAGAGAATCCAGCGCGATGTTGACCTTGCCGGAGGAGCCGCGGATCTTGAAGTTCCTGACCCGCCGCAGGAAAATGTCGGGCAGTTCCTTCTCCTCGACCAGTTTCAGGAATGTGCGTTTGACGTCGGCGTTGGAGACGACGAGCTTGCCGTAGACCTCCTCGCCGCCGGCCAGCACCACGCCCTTGGCCTTGCCTCGGCTCACCAGCACATGGTCGACCTCGGCGCCGGTGCGGATAGCGCCGCCGGACGCCTTGAAGGAAGCGGCGAGCGCCTTCGTGACGGCGCCCATGCCGCCGCGCGCATAGCCCCAGGCGCCGACCGAGCCGTCGACCTCACCCATATAATGGTGCAGCAGCACGTAGGCTGTGCCGGGCGACATCGGCCCGAGCGCGGTACCGATAATGCCGGACAAAGCGAAGTTCGCCTTGATGACATCGGTCTCAAAATATTCGTCGAGGAATTCCGAGATCGACATGGTCCAGAAGCGCAGCGTCAGCGCCATTTCTTCTGATGACAGGCCGACGAATTTCTTGCCGAGATAGAGAAGCTCTCCGAGGTCGCGCGGCTTGAGACTGGCCGGGTCCGGTGCGGTGCGCATCAGCAGCGGCTGGATGAAACGGCACTGCCGCGTCACGTCGCGCGAATAGCGGTCATAGGCCTCCGCGTCGCGCCTGGAGAAGCGGGCGAATTCGCGCCGGTGCGCATCGTGGTCACGGTAGTTGGCGAGGTAGTCGCCGTCGCGGGTGAACACGGCGCCGCCTTCATAGGAAATAACCTGCAAGCCGAGACGCGGCAGTTCGAGGTCGCGCATGATCTCGGGGCGAAACAGCGAGCAGACATAGGAGCAGTTGGAGTAGAGGAAGCCCGGCGTCAGCTCGCGGCTGGTGGCGGCGCCGCCGACCCAGTCGTTCTTTTCCACCACCAGCACGTCGAGCCCGGCGCGTTGCAAATAGCAGGCGTTGACCAGGCCGTTGTGTCCGCCGCCGATGACGATCGCATCCCAAGCTTTCATTCGCGCCCAGCCTTCATGGTGCTCGACCCTTCATTTTCGCGTGATTTGTCGCCGAATGCGCGGAATTTGGCACGGCAGCGGCTATTCTGTCCAGCCATTCTGAATGAATGTTCAACAAATGATATTGCGTTTTCCTGTTAATACGCTACGCTTTGCCGGCATTCGAACCTGCGCAATTCGGCTGACGGGACTTAAGGTCTGATGATCGAAACGGCAGATGGCGAGCCGGAATATGACGACGCCGCGATCCGCTTCCTCGAGGCGCTGTGGGGCGAGGGCTATCTGTCGCCGGGCGGACCAGACGAGGTCGACCGGGTGGTCGAAGGGCTGTCGCTCAGGGGCAAGACGATCCTCGACATCGGCTGCGGCTCCGGCGGCATCGCGCTGCATCTGGTGGAGCGCCACGGTGCTGCTCATGCCACCGGCTTCGACATCGAGCGGCCGGTGATCGAGGCGGCCAGAAAGCATGCCGCTGCACGAGGGCTTTCAGACCGCGCCAGCTTCGTCCAGGCGCCGCCGGGGCCGCTGCCTTTTGCCGACGCTTCGTTCGATGTCGTCTTCTCCAAGGATGCGCTGGTGCACGTGTCCGACAAGGACGCGCTGTTTGCGGAAATCTTCCGCGTGCTGAAGCCGGGCGGCGTCCTTGCCGCCTCCGACTGGCTGATCGGCCATGACGGCGAGCCGTCATCTGAGATGAAGGCCTATGTCGCGGCCGAAGGCCTGTCCTTCGCCATGGCCTCGCCGGCACGCTATGCGCAAGCGATGCGCAGCGCCGGCTTTGCCGATGTCACTGTGAAGGACCGCAATTCTTGGTACCGCGAGGTCGCACGCGGCGAGCTGGAAAGGCTGAAGGCCCGCTCTACGAGACGGCGGCAGTCGCGGTCGGAGCGGCCTATGTCGACAAGAACATCAAGACCTGGGAAGCCATGCAGAAGGTGCTTGACAGTGGCGAGCACCGTCCCACTCATCTTCGCGGGTGGAAGCCGGCTGTGGTGGGATAGCCGGCAATGTGGAGCATGACGGCACCGATGAAAGCTGCAGCGCGCGAAGAGCGATCCTCCGACACGTCTGGAAAAACCGAGCCGGAAAAACGCGGCCGCAAGGCGTCGAAGGAGGTCAGGCAACAGCAGCTGATCGAAGCGACCATCGATTCGCTGGCCAAGCGCGGTTATTCGGAAACGACGATGGCCGATGTCGCTGACGGCGCCGGCCTGTCGCGCGGCATCGTCAACTTCCATTTCGAGAGCAAGGAGAAGCTGCTCGTCGCCACGCTGGCCTATATGGCCGACGAATATGCGGCGCATTGGCGCGTCGCGCTGACCAAGGCCGGCGAGGATCCAGCCCGGCAGCTGCGGGCGCTGGTCGCCGCCGATTTCGACCGTTCGATCTGCAACAAGCGCAAGCTCGCGGCGTGGTGCGCGTTCTGGGGCGAGGCCAAGTCGCGGCCGACCTACCAGGCGCTGTGCGGCGCGCGCGACGCGGCCTACCAGAAGATCTTCATCGACCTCTGTGCCACGCTCAAGCAGGGCGGTGGTTATGGCTATGAGCCGCAGGTCATGGCGCTGGCGCTCAGCGCCATGCTGGAGGGCTTGTGGCTGCGGCTGATGATGGGGACCGAGGACGTCACCCGTGAGAGCGCGCTACAGGCGGCAAACGAATTCCTGTCGGCCGCCTTTCCGAAGCACTACCCGCCGGACAGCGGACGTTGACAACAACCGGCGGATCCAAGCCGGAGCGAACAATCAGAAACAAAGAGGATGGAACAGCATGAAAAGAATAGCCCGACGCCTGACACTGACATTGGCGCTGACGGCGACGCTGGCTGGTTCGGCCGCGGCGATTGCGGTCCCCGCCGACAAGGACCTGATCGTGTTCGACTGGTCCGGCTATGAGGACCCGAGCTTCCACCCCAAATATGTCGAGAAGAACGGCGACTCGCCGACCTTCGCCTTCTTCGGCGACGAGGACGAAGCCTTCGAAAAAGTGCGCTCCGGCTTCAAGGCCGATCTTGGTCATCCCTGCTCGCAGAGCGTGACAAAGTGGCGCGAGGCGGGGCTGCTGCAGCCGCTCGACACCTCGAAGATCACCGGCTGGAAGGATCTCAATCCCGGCATCATGGCGATGAAGGATCTGGCCACCACTTCGGACGGCAAGGCCTGGTTCATGCCGTGGGACTGGGGCAACACCCAGCTCACCTACAACTCCGACAAGATCGACGCGAAGGATGTGCAGTCGCTGAAGGCCTTCGCCGATCCCAAGTTCAAGGGGCGGGTCTCGATCGGCGACAATGTCGACGACGCCTATGCGCTGGCCAGCCTTGCCATGGGGCTCAAGGACTGGACCAAGATGACGGACGACCAGTTCAAGCAGGCGTCCGACTTCCTGCGCCAGGTGCACAAGAATGTCCGCTCCTACTGGACCGATACCACGGACGTCGTCCAGTTGCTGAGCGGCGGCGAGGTCGATCTCGCCTGGGCATGGAACGATGCCACGGTACAATCCGTCGCTGCCGGTGTGCCGATCAAGTCCAAGAAGGATACGGACGAAGGCATCTCGACCTGGGTCTGCGGCTACGTGCTGTTCAAGGACGCACCCGGCAATGTCGACAAGGCCTATGACTACCTCAACGCGATCAACGATCCCGAGACCGCCAAGGTGCTGGTCAAGGACTGGGGTTATGGCCAGGCCAACGCCAAGGGCATGGCCGGCGTCGACCCGGCGATCCTGAAAGAAAAGGGCTATGACGATGTGCAGAGATTCGTCGACAAGACCCTGTTCCAATCGCCCGTGCCGTCGTCGCTCAAGCTCAAGATGATCGCCGAATTCGAGAAGATCAAGGCGGGGTACTAAAGCTCTGTCCGGCTTCCTCCGTCTGCCTGTCAGTGCGCCGGGCAGACGGTCTCGCCAAGGCCGCTGAAATTCCGTAACGTCGCCCGGCCGCTTTTCGCGATGAGGAGTTTCGCGCCATGAATTCCATGCTTCGCCGCCTTGCTCTTGCTGCCGCCCTTACGGTCGGCGCAGGCGCCGTGCTTGCTTATGCCGAAGGCGGCGGAGACCTCGTCGTGTTCGACTGGTCGGGTTATGAAGATCCGTTGCTGCACCCCGACTACACCGCCAAATACGGCGCCGAGCCGACCTTTGCTTTCTTCGGCGACGAGGAGGAAGCGTTCCAGAAGATGCGCGCCGGCTTCAAGGCCGACATCGCCCACCCCTGCTCGCAAAGCGTGACCAAGTGGCGCGCGGCCGGCATTCTGCAGCCGCTCGACACCTCCCGGATCGCCGGCTGGCAGGATCTCAATCCCGGCATCATGGCGATGAAGGATCTCGCCGTCACCGCCGACGGCAAGGCCTGGTTCATGCCGTTCGACTGGGGCAACACTTCGCTGCTCTACCGCACCGACAAGGTCACGGCGGAGGAAGCGCAGTCGCTGAAGATTTTCGCCGATCCCAAATTCAAGGGCCGCGTCACCATCGGCGACAATGTCGATGACGCCTATGCGCTGGCCAGCCTGGTCATCGGCCTCAAGGACTGGACCAAGATGACCGACGCGCAGTTCCAGGAGGCGTCCGCCTTCCTGCGTGACGTCCACAAGAACGTCCGCTTTTACTGGACCGACGACACCGACCTCAACCAGGCCTTTACCGGCAATGAGGTCGACCTCGTCTGGGGCTGGAATGAGACCTTCGTGACGCTCAAGGGCCAAGGCATGCCGATCGCCATGAACCGCGACACGAGGGAAGGCATATCCACCTGGGTGTGCGGCTATGTGCTGATGAAGGATGCGCCGGGCAAGCTCGATCAGGCCTATGATTTCCTCAGTGCGGTCAACGCGCATGCCGTGTCCGATTACTTGGTCAAGACCTTCGGCTACGGCCACGGCAACAGCGCCGGGATGGCCGCGATCGACCATCAGGTGCTGAGCGACCGTGGCTTCGACAATCTCGACAAGTTCTTGGACAAGACGCTGTTCCAGCAGCCGGTGCCGCCTGAGCTCAAGCAGCGCATGGTCACGGAATTCGAGAAGATCAAGGCCGGCTATTGAGCGACAGGACTGAAAGAACCGATGTCGTCATCGTCGGCGCCGGTTTCACGGGCCTGTCGGCTGCGCTTGAGCTGAGAAAGGCCGGCATCGATGTCGTGCTGCTCGAAGCACGCGACCGCGTCGGCGGCAGGGTCGAGGCTATTCGCAACGGGCTTGGCGAGCGCATCGACAGCGGCGGCCAGTTTTTCTGCGAAGACATGCCGGAGGTGACGGCGCTGGCCGCGTCCCGTGGCAAGGCCTTCGTCGAAACCTATGTGAATGGCGATTTCATCACCCATCCGTCGCTGTCGGTCGAAGAGGCCGAACGGACCTATCATGGCGCGATGGCAATCCGCGAGCGGATGAATGCGATCGAGCCGGACGATCCCTCGATCGCCGGCATGAGCGCTGCCGCCTGGCTCGAACGCCAGCCTGATCCCACTGACGCCAAGACGGCTTTCCGCTCGATGATCGAAGGCCTGTGGTGCCTGGCGATGGACAAGGTGCCGCTGTGGTACCTCATCGACAATGACCGCCGCATCACCAACGAGGTGCCCGAGCTGCAATATTCGCTGCTCGAAACCATGCAGTCGCTGGCCGAGGACATGGCGGGAGATCTCGGCGACAGGGTTTGGCTGAACGAGCCGGTTACGCGCATCGAGCACGGGCCGCAAGGGGTTCGTGCCGTCTCGGCAAGCAGCGCCATCGAAGCGCGAAAAGTGCTGGTCGCGCTGCCGCCGGCGACGGCCGCGAAGCTGGATTTCGCGCCCGCTCTGCCGCCGGCTCTCGCAAAGGCGCTCGGCGTCTGGGAAAGCGGTGCGGTGATCAAGATCCTGGTGCGCTATCCCACGCCGTTCTGGCGCGAGCGCGACCTGTGCGGCATGGTGATGTGGCGCGACCTGCCGGGCCTGTTCGCCTGTGACGCCAGCAAGGATGCGCAACATGCCGCGCTGGTCGTCTTCGTCGGCGGACCACTGGCGTTGCGTTGGCGTCCGCTCGCGGACGCGGCGCTGCGTGCGGAGGTCACGGCAAGGCTCGTTGATGCCCTTGGCCCGGAGGCGGCCGGCATTATCGATTTCAGCCAGCGCGACTGGATCGATGACCGCTGGAGCGGCGGCGCCTACAGCGACCTAATTGTCGATGTGACGGCACGGGATGCCGAGCGCACGATCCGTGCCGGCGCTGCCCCGGTTCATTTAGCATCGTCGGAACTGTCGCCGTCATTCCCGGGCTATGTCGAAGGCGCCATCGTGATGGGGCGGATCGCAGCCAAACAGATCGCGACGGAACTTAAAATTCTTAGTGGAGCATGATCTTATTCCGAAAATCGGTTCCCACTTTTCGGGATCATGCTCAGTCCGCCATCGCCACCAGGGCCTCGGGATCGTAGCCGAGGCGGACCGAAGTGCCGACGGGGATATCGTCGGCGCCGAAGTCGTTGGTCTCGGTGACCGACAGTGGCTTTTCCAATCCGGGTATCTCGACGATCAGGTGGGTGATCTCGCCAAAATAGTGGCGTTCGACCACCTTGCCGGCCACTTCGAATTTCGCCGTCGCATCGTGCCACAGCACGCGCAATCGCTCCGGCCTGATGCCCAGAGTGGCGCCGCCGCCATTGCGCATGAAGGCCTTCGGCTTGTCGGTCCTGACGCGGCCGAAGCCCAGCGTGTCGACGACCAGCGAGGCGGCATTCTCCTCTATGATCTGCGCTTTTACGAAATTCATGCCGCCGAGGAAATCGGCGACTTGGCGGTTGACCGGCCGCTGGTAGATTTCCTTGGGCGAGGCGACCTGGGCGATCTTGCCGCCGAACATTACGGCGATGCGGTCGGACATAGCGAGCGCCTCATACTGGTCATGGGTGACCAGCACGAAGGTGATGCCGACCGCCTGCTGCAGGCGGCGCAGTTCGACCTGCATCTGCTCGCGCAATTTCTTGTCGAGAGCCGACAGCGGCTCGTCGAGCAGCAGCACCTTGGGCCGCATCACCAAGGCGCGGGCGAGCGCCACGCGCTGGCGCTGGCCGCCGGAAAGCTCGGTGGCGAGGCGTTTGCCGAGGCCGGTGAGCGACACCTGCGCCAGCGCTTCCTCGACGCGGCGCTTTTCTTCCGTTCCTCCCAGCCTGAGCCGTTTCAGCCCATAGGCGACATTCTGCTCGACATTGAGATGCGGGAAGATGGCATAACTCTGGAATACCATGTTGGTCGGCCGGCGGTTGGCCGGGATGCCTTCCATCGACTGGCCGCCGACCGAGATCGAGCCGCTGGTCGGGTTGTCGAAACCGGCAATCATGCGCAGCAGCGTGGTCTTGCCGCAGCCGGAAGGGCCGAGCAGCGAAAAGAATTCGCCCTCCTTGATGGTCAGCGAGGCGTCGTCGAGCGCCTTGAACGCCCCATAGCTGCGGGTAACGCTGCGGATTTCGATCATTGCTCGGTCGGTTTGGGGTCGATCAGATTGGGCCCGCTCGGACTTATCTTGCTTGGATGGCTCATCCTGAGGCCGTTCGGCCCGGGACTGCTCAGGCATAGAGGCCTCCCTCGCTCTGGGTGCGTCTGGCCGCATGACGGCGCAGGATCTCGGCAACGGTCATCAAAACGAAAGAGGCAACCAGCAGCAGCGTGCCCAGCGCCAACACACCCGGCAGCTTGGCGGCAAAGCGCAACTGGCCCCAGATATAGATCGGCAGCGTCGTCTCGGTGCCGGTCAGGAAGAAAGCGATGACGAACTCGTCGAGCGAGATGGTGAAGCAGACCAGGAGGCTGGAAATGATCGCCGGCGCCACCATCGGCAGCGTCACCCGCCGGAAGGTGCCGAAGGCACTCTCGCCGAGATCGGCGGAGGCTTCTTCGAGGCTGCGGTCGAAGCCCTCGAAACCGGCGGTCAGCACCGTCATCGAATAGGGAATGCAGATCAGGACATGGCCGAGCACGACGGTGAACAGCGACAGGCTTAGGCCTAACTGCAGCATGACCAGCAGCATGGAGATGGCGAGGATGATTTCCGGCAGCACCAGCGGCGCCATGATCAGGCCATTGATTGTGCGGCGGCCGGGATAGCGGTAGCGGGTGATCGAGCGGGCGGCGAGGATGCCGAGCAGCGTCGACAGCACCGATGCCGAGATACCGACGATCAGGCTGTTCCAGGCGGCGTCAAGCAGCGCCGGCGTCTTCGGCAGGTCTTGGTACCATTTCAGCGTATAGCCGGTGAGAGGAAATTTTGGCGTCGGCGCGGTGTTGATCGAGAAGATCGGCAGGAAGATCACCGGCAGATAGAGAAAGACGACGTAGAGGAGGGCGTAGGCGGACAGCCAGCCGCCGGGGAAAAGGCGCCGCCTCGCCGTCATCGCGCCAGCCTCTGCAGCGCGCGGATGATGAGCACGGTGGCGCCCGCCATCAGCGTCACGACCAGCATGGTGGTCACGGACAGTGCCGCGCCGAGTGGCCAGTTGGAGGCCTTGTGAAACTGCGACTCGATGGCATTGGCGATCATCACGCCATCCTTGCCGCCGACCAGCCTTGCGGTGACGTAGTCGCCGACGGTGGGGATCATGACGATGAGAGCGGCCGAGATGACGCCCGGCGCCGACAGCGGCAGCGTCACGCGCAGGAAGGAGCGCAGCGGGCCGTCGCCAAGATCGGTGGCAGCCTCGACCAAGGTGCGGTCGACCTTCTCGAGCGAAACGAAGATCGGCAGGATGGCAAAGGCCGCCCAGGCGTGTGTGAGCGTGATGATGACGGCGCTGGAATTGTAGAGTAGCGCGGTCGATGGTTCGTCGATGATGCCGAGGCCCATCAGGCCGGAATTCAGCACGCCATTATAGCCGAGGATGACTTTCCATGACATCACGCGCAGGAGATAGCTGGTCCAGAACGGGATGGTGATCAGGAACAGCCACAGGCTCTTGTGGCGACCGCCATGGAACGAGATGAAATAGGCGATCGGATAGGCGAGGATGACGGTGAAAAAGCTCACCGTCAGCGAAATGTAGAGCGAGCGCCAGAGCAGATCGCGGTAGATCGGCTCGGTCAGCGCGATGCGATAATTCTCCAGCGTGAATGTATGGTCGATGGTGAGGTAGTTCTGCGTCCAGAAGGAGTGGGCGAAGACCACCAGGATCGGCACCAGCAGCAGGATCAAAGCGTAGACCAAGGTCGGGCTGATCAGGGCAAGGCCCTGGACGGACTCGGACTGCAGAAGGGCGTTTCGCCTTGCTCGCGTCATGCGCCGCGTGGGCACCCCTTCGGCAGCTACCGTCATTGCAGCGACCCGGGCGTGATCTCGGTTGCTGGCTCGAACTGTTCCGCCATGATGCTCCCATCGACCGGGCCGGCTGCCTGTTCCCAATTTTTGCGGAGCGCGCTTTGCTGGTTGCGCTCAAGCTTGCCGGCTTTCTTTCATCATGAGCGCATCCGTGCATTGAAATCAAGCGCTATTTCTGTAATATTGATTGAACGGACATTCAAAATGAAGTGAAGAAAGCCGGCTTTCCTGCCCTTGGCGCTTCGCTTTCTGTCCGGTGAAATTACGCTCAGACGATGCGAGGCAATGATGGCGGCTGCAAGAGACCTAAGAGCGATGGAAATGGCTGACGGTGGCGATGCGGTCGAGCTGGCCAAGCGCCATCTCATCCAGCCCTGGCCTTATGCCGGCTCGGTCGGCAATGAAGCGCGTGCGCTGATCGGCGAGGGCGATGGCATCTACCTCACCGATGTAACAGGCAAGCGACTGATCGACGGGCCGGCCGGCATGTGGTGCATCAATGTCGGCCACCGCCGCGAGGAGCTGGCCAGGGTGATGTACGACCAGGCGATGATGCTGTCCTACAACACGCCCTGGTATACGATGAATGCGCCGTCGGCCGAGCTCGCCAAGCGCCTCGCCGATCATGCGCCGGGCGATCTCAGCCATACCTTCTTCACCACCGGCGGATCGTCGGCTGTCGAGACGGCACTGCGCTTCATGCAGTTCTACAACAATGTGCGCGGGCGGCCGGAAAAGAAGCTGATCCTCAGCCGCGGCGGCGCCTATCACGGCTCGACCTATCTGTCGGCCTCGCTCAACGGCCGGCCGCGCGACCGCGACTGGATGGACGGCGCCGACGATCTGGTCGTCAAACTGTCCTCGCCAGACCCGTTCCGGCGGCCGAAAGGCATTGACATCGCCGCCTTCTGCGATTTCCTGGTCGATCAGTTTCGCGATGCGGTCGCCCGCGTCGGCGCAGAGAAGATCGGTGCTTTCGTCGGCGAACCGGTGCAGGCATCCGGCGGCGTCGTCGTGCCGCCGGATGGCTATCTCAAGCGCATTCGCGAAATCTGCAGGGACAACGATATCCTCTATATCTCCGATGAGGTGGTGACCGGCTTCGGGCGGCTCGGCCATGTCTTTGCCTCCGGCGATGGCTTCGGCATCGACCCCGACATGATCACCTTCGCCAAGGGCGTTACATCAGGCTATTTCCCGCTTGGCGGCGTCATCATCTCGGAGCGGCTGCTTCAGGAAATGCGCCGTTCCAACCATCCCGATGCGATGTTCGGCCATGGCCTGACCTATACCAGTCATCCCATCGGCTGCGCGGTGGCGCTGAAGAACCTCGATATCCTGGAAGACAGCGTGCTGGCCCACACGCGCGATGTCGCGCCCTATTTCCAGGCGCAGTTGAAGACGCTGGAGGAACTGCCGCTGGTTGGCGAAGTCCGCGGCATGGGCCTGATGGGCTGCGTCGAGTGCGTAGCCGACCGCGAAAGCAAGGATCCGCTGCAGCTCGACAAGGATGTCGGCAAGCGCATCGACGCGCATTGCCACGAACTCGGCCTCCTGGTCCGGCCGCTGATCAACATGTGCGTGATGTCGCCGCCGCTGATCATCACGCGAGAGCAGATCGACGACATGGTGGCGATCCTGCGCGAAGGCATTTCGCGGACCATGGACGATCTGCGCAAAGAGGGCGTGTGGCAGGGGTGACTGGCAGTTCCGCCCCTACACCTGCGAGCGCATAGCCTCATTGAGGTTCCACATGTCCTTCTCCTCCGGCGCCGTCTCCAGGCCCAGCACCGGGATCTGCTTGCGCAGATGGTCGTGGTGGGTGCGCACACCGTATTCGAGGTCGGAGAGATAAAAACCCTCGAAGGCCTCCGAGATCATGGACTCGTTTGACCAGACGGAAAGCTGCACGTCCTCGTTCATGGTATCGCGGTCGATGCGGTAGGCGAGATAGCGGGCGGCCGCCTGTTCCCGGGTCTCGTCGGGGTAGCGGTAGATGGCGCCGCGCAGCAGCGTCTCGCCGGTCGACAGCGGGAACTCCTGATAGAACTGCACCGATTCCGGCATGATCGACAGCGCGTTGTTGGGGAAGATGCCGTAATAGATCCAGGCCCTGCGCAGATGCTCCGGCAGGTGTGAGGCATCGGGCGTGAGCTTGATGTATTCGCGCACGCTCCAGCGCCGGCCGGCATGCGGATTGTAGGTGGCAAACGAGCGCGACACGCCGTTGATGAACGGCTCGTCGAAATAGGTCGAGCCGTAGAGATCCTGCAGCGCCGGATGCGCCATGGCGACGTGGTAGCCTTCATTGTCGACGTCGCGCACCGACTTCCAGTTGACCGGCGTTTTCTGTGTCCAGATGCCCCAGGACGGCACCATCTCGGCCACGTTGTAGTGTGCCATCTCGGCCTCGATCGGCTTCAACAGTTCGGCCACCGAAGGCTGCGGGCCGCCCTTGCGAAAGCGGACAAAGATGAAGCCCATCCATATCTCAAGGTCGAGCGGCATCAGGCCGAATTCGGTCTTGTCGAGCTCGGGGAAGGAGCGCGGCCGGGCGGCGCCGCGCAGCGTGCCGTCGAGATTGTAGACCCAGCCATGGAACGGGCAGACCAGCGCGTTCTTGCAGGTGCCCTGGCTGTCGGCGACGACGCGGCTGCCGCGATGCCGGCACATGTTGTTGAAGGCGCGCACGACGCCGTCCTTGCCGCGCACGATGAGCGCCCGCTCGCCGACCACGTCCATAGTCAGATAGTCGCCGGCATTCGGCACGTCGCAGACATGGCCGGCGATCTGCCAATGGTTGCGGAAGACGTATTCCTTCTCAAGTTCGAGAAGCGCGTCGGAGTGATAACTCCAGCCCGGCAGACCCCGCCGGTCCCAATCATTGGGGATCGCCACGTCACGGAGATGCGGGTTCATAAAAAAGCTCTTCTTTTATTGAATACTCATTCAATAAAACCATATTTTACATTGAAATGCAATGGCTTGTAGAAATCACAACTTTTCAAGTCGGCACAACAGGACCAGCTGAAAGCCAGAAAATCCCGGAATATCCGGGCGTTAACCGGGGGCGTGAAATAGCTGTCCGGCATGCGGATTTGGCCGTGCCGAGCTTGCAAACACGGCCCGCTCCGAGACGAAAATACCTGGCGTCCGCAAATTCGATCCGCAGTGTGAGCTTGTTCATAGTGCGGCCGACAGGAAGCGGGCTTGGTGCGTTCGCGGCCCGCCTGTCGTCAACATTTGATTGCCCGGATGAAACAGCTTCGCAAACGCATCTTGCCGTCGGCACATGACCGGATCTGTCCGGATATGCCCGAATTTCTTGTTTCAAACCTGTTACGCGGGCAAGCCAAGCGCATCATTCGCCCGTTACCAGGCGCGCTTAGGTTCGTTTCATAAGAAAACGAAGGGGAGCAGCAATGCATACGAAAGTCGAGATCACTAGCAACGAACGACGCGCCAAACTGGCACTGCGTCAGCGCGCCAGCGACCATCCGGTTGCGATGTTCTCCATGCTGGGCGCCTGCGCTCTGGCCGTCATGTTCCTGACACCGGCTTCCGGTCCGGCTTTTGCTTCGCTCAACCCGCCGGCCAATGTTGTCCAGGGCGCGCCGACCACCATCAAGACCGCCCGGCTGCCGGAGCCGGAAATCGATTTTGCCTGCCAGGGTCAGGCCTGGGGCGCCGAGAGCGCGGAGTGCCTGCGCGTCATCGCCGCCCAGTCCGGCGTGCACAAGGCGCGTTCCGTCCGCATGATCGCCAACGCAGCGCCGCTGACCACGACACCCAACGTTTTCTGAACCTCCCGAGCGCTTCCTCCCGCGCTCGTTCTTGGCTCCCGCCGCTTCCCTCGGTCGGGAGCCTCTTTTTTAGGGCCTATCGATATTCGGGTGAGGCCGGCCTGCGCATGGAGGTTCCCTGCGCTTCCGGTGCTCGCGTACTTCAAGTACGCTCCGCTCCGGTTCTCGGGAACCACCATTCTCGACTCGGCCTGACCCGAATCTCGATAGACCCTACATGGGTGCTTCCGAAAACTTAGCCGGCGGCGGCGACCTGGTCGGCTATTGCCGAGAGTACGCCGCGGACGTCCAGCGTCGAGAACGGCTTTTCCAGGATTTGCGGGCGCTGCGGCGCCGGCAAGGCTTCGATCTCGGCCTTGGCGCCGATCAGGTCGCCGGTGACCAGCACGAAGCGTTTGGCCAGCGCCAGGTTGTCGGCGAGCAATTCGCGGTAGATGGCAATGCCGCTGGTGCCGGGCATGCGCAAGTCGGAAAAGACGATGTCTGGCGGCATGTGGCCGGTCAAGGTCGCCGCCGCCGACGTCCAGGCCGGCACGACCCGCGACTTGATACCCATCAGTTCCAGGATGTCGGAGAGGGAGCCGGCGACGTCGGGTTCGTCGTCGATGATCAGCGCATGGCGCAAGCCGCTGGAACGAGCCGGGCTGTCGCCGGCTGCTGCCGCGCCGCCGGTGATTACCGGCAGCTGGACGACGAAGCGCGCGCCACGCGGCAGCACCTCCTCGAACCAGATATTGCCGTTGTGGCGCTCGACGATCGATTTCGAGATCGACAGGCCGATGCCGGTGCCGACGCCGACCGGCTTGGTGGTGAAATAGGATTCGAAGATGCGGCTGCGGATCGCCTCGGGAATGCCCGGTCCGTTGTCCTCGACCGAAAACCCGGGGTTGCCGCGATCGCTGCGGAATGTCCGCACCTTGATCAGGCGGTCGCCGCCGATACCGGCCAGAGCGTGTTGGCTGTTGATCAGGAAATTGGCGGCCACCTGCGTGACGTGGTCGGCATCGGCCATCGCCAGCAGCGGGCCGGGCGCGAAATCGGTGTCGATGATGATGCCGCTCGAGCGTGCGCCATAGGCGGTTACTTCGAGTGCGGCGCGGATCACCTGGTTGAGATCGGTCTCGGCCTGCGCCGCCGGATGCAGGCGCACCATCGACAGGAAGCTTTTGACGATGCGGCCGCAGCGCTCGGCAGCGGCGCGCACTTTCTCGGCGCGAACCTTGGTCTGCGGGTCGGTGGCGAATTCATGCAGCAGCGTCGACTGCGCAACGACCACGGCGAGCGGGTTGTTGAGCTCGTGCGAAACACCGGCCAGCAGTGAACCCATCGCCGCCATCTTCTCGTTCTGGTGCAGTTTTTCGCGCTGGCGGTTGATCTCTTCTTCGGCGCGCAGCTTATCGCGCAGATCGCGGATCGAACCGAAGATGAGCTGACGGTCAGCCACCCGCATCTCGGTCGCCGTCAATTCGATGGGAAACACCTCGCCGGCCGCATTCTGTGTCACGGTCTCAAGCCGTTGGCCAACCATCGGCGCGCCGCGGCCAGACATGTATTCGGCGCCCGAGACATAGCCCTTGCGGTAATATTCCGGCACCACGGTATCGAGCAGGTCCTTGCCGAGGATGTCGCTGCGCTGATAGCCGAACATCTTTTCGGCGGCCGGATTGAATTCGATGATCGAGCCGGTCTCGTCGATGACGATGATGGCGTCGAGCGACGCCTGCAGCATGGTGCGGCGGATGACTTCGCTGGCATGGGCGTCGGACGGCGAGTGCTCGATGGCGTCGCCGATGGCGAGCGCGATGATGTGCATCGTCGCCTCTTCCTCTTCGGTCCATTCGCGCTCGTTTAGGCAGTCATTGACCGCGAACGTGCCCCACAGATGACCGTGCGCGAACACCGATACCGACAGGAACGACTTGATGTGCTGCTTTTCGAAATCGGCCCTGAGGAACCCGTCGAGATCGCGCGTATGGCCGGCGAAGATCTTGCCTTGCCGCTCGTCCTCTCCAATCCGCTCCAGCAGCGGATCGGTATCGACGATCGACTGCATGATCACCGTCGGCGAAGCCAGTTCGCCGCCGAAGCGAGGATCGATCCAGTAGGCGGCGACCGATTGGGCGAAGCCCTGGCCGGGCAATTCGCGCAGCCTGAACAGGATGCCGCGCTGGCAATTCATGGCGCTGCAGAGCGTTTCGAGGATGGTTTCCATCTCGCGCTGCCAGTCGCCGGCATCGCGCAACCGGCGGACGACGCGCACAGCCGCCATCGCGGCGCTCTGGCGAGCGCCTTGCGGGTCCATACGTGGTGCTGGTTCAGCGGTCATGTCAGCCATCAGTAAAGGGCCGTCGAATTAGGCAGCTATGGAGCATTTCACGAAAAAGGTGAAACGCTCCATGTTTCAATGCAATCCCGAACGGAAATCGCTACGCACTGTTCCTGGAATTGCTAGAGCGTTTCACCGTTTCACGGAAACGGAGAAGCCTCTATCTCTTTGTTTTTACGCAATTCCGGGCGGAAAACCGCGTACACTTTTCCTGTAATTGCTCTAGTGCCCGTCACCGGTCGGCAGCGAGAAGATATAGCCTTCGCCGCGCACTGTGCGCAAAAATTTCGGATTGGCCGGATCGGTTTCGATCTTCTTGCGCAGCCGCATGATGCGAATGTCGACGGCGCGCGACGATTCAGGATCCTCAACAAAACCAATCGCCTCGGAGATCGCCGATCGCGTCAACAGCCGGTTGGCGCGGGTCAGGAAAACCTCCAGCACATCGAACTCGCTCTTGGCCATGTCGATGACGGCGCCGTTGGCGCCGGTGACAAGCCTGCCGTCGAGGTCGGCCTGGAACGGGCCGAAGGTCAGGCGGCGGCCGCCATCGGCTTGTGTCTTCGCCGCCTGGGGCGGGCTCGGCTGCGGAACGCGGCGCAGCACGCTGCGCACACGAGCCAGCACCTCACGCAACTCGTAGGGCTTGACGATGTAGTCGTCGGCGCCAAGCTCCAGCCCGACAATGCGGTCGAGTGCGGTGCCGGCAGCCGTGGCATAGATGATGCCGACCGGTATTTTCGAGCGCAGCCAGCGGCCGAGCGACAGTCCGTCCTCGCCCGGCATGGCGATGTCGAGAATGGCCAAATGAAACGATTCCGTCTCCAGCAAGGCGCGCGCCTCGGCCGCGCTTCCGGCCTGGGTCACATCGTAGCCGTTGGCGCCGAGATACTCGGCGACCGCGTCCCGGAGATCGGGCTCGTCCTCGACGATGACAATCCGTGCCCGCACTATGGCCTCGCTCCCGCTTTCAGCGGAAAGTAGATTGGGTATAAACATGATGTCCAGCACTCATATCCGGTTGCGGGGGAACGGGAAGAAAAACATGGCTGCACGATCCGTCATCGCGCTGGTTTCCGTCGCCGATGTGGTGGCCGGCGATCTTGCCGATCATCTCGACCGGCGCGGCCATGACGTGCGCGAGGCGCGGCAGCCCTGGGAAGCTGAATCCCTGCTTTCGGCCGGAGGCATCGATATCGTCATCGTCGGCGACAGCCTCAGCCAGGCGGAAGGGCGGGACCTGCTCAGGCGTTATGGCGGCGGCCAGAGCGCGGACGGGAAGGCGGGGCCGGATTTCATCCTGATCTGCCGGCCGGCCGATCTGGTCGACAAGGTGCTGGCGCTCGAGCTTGGCGCCGCAGATGTCGTCGAAAGTCCGCTCAATGTCAGGGAGCTTGCCGCGCGCATCGGCGGCCTGCTGACGCGGCGCGGCAGGTCCGCCCAGGAACTGATCGTGCTGGAAAATGCCACCGTCGATTTGCGGTCGGCCATCGTCATGCACCGTTCGGGTACGGAAGAACAGCTGTCGCCGGGCCAGGTGGCGCTGCTCAGGCTGTTTCTGGCCAGCCCGCGCAAGGTGCTGACGCGCGACGACATCATTGCGGCGGCGCCCGCCGAAAATGCCGATGCCTTCGACCGCTCGATCGATTCGCGCATCGTGCGGCTGCGCCGCAAGCTCGACACCGAAACCATCACAACTATACGCGGCGCAGGCTACCGGTTCGACCCGCCGACGCAGCGCGCCGACTGAGGGTCGGGAGGCTGGATTGTTCCTCGGCTCGCCCAAAAAAGCTGCGCAATCTCGGGCGCCATGCATAGGCGTCAGCGCACCACCAGAAGCGATGGTCCCGACGGCAATTCGCTGGCGACTACGATTTCGCTGGCGACTACGATTTCGCTGGCGGCATGCGCGCGGTCCTTCAGGAGAACCGTGGCGAGACCGGCAAAGCCGAGCAGGCCTTGTGCATAGAGCAGTACCGAAAGCACGGAGGCTGCAGATTTCGTCTTCATCGGTTGTCCCCAAAAATCAGAACCGCGGGTGCTTCAGGATAAACCCGAAGTGCCCGCGTCGCCCACGGAGCCCCCCGTTGCGACGCGGGCCTTCGGTCCTCTCGGCAGCAAGTTGCCGGAGGGGCCGCGCATCCACTTCAACCCGAGGCCGACCCGCCAGAGGGCCCTGAGACGGTTGATGCGCAGACTGGAGACAATCCAGACCAAGGCTATGAACAGCGCGGCATGCAGCGTCGAAATCTCACCCGAATTCATCACCGCCAGTTTCGTCATCGGGGTGCCGGCTACTGTGCCGATGCCGCCGACGACAAATGCGGCGATGCTTATCCTGAAGAGCCAGGACAGGGTGGTCGATTTGATGCTCATTTTCGTTGGCGCCGGCTGTTCTCGTTGGGATGACTGTGCCGCGAGCCTGTAACCAGATCATGCCGCCCAGGCCGCGCTTTGTTGCAAGTCGGTTTCGAGCGAAGCCAATCTTCTTTCATATAAGGACATCAGCACTTTCGTTTGGGGGCGCGGTGCGTGATCGGGAGTGCGCAGCGAAGGCGGAGCACGCTTCCCTTGTCCACCTTGCTTGTTAACCAGAGGAAACAGATTCGAAACACAAACGAGCCTCAGCGAAGTCAGTCTGAAACATGGCGCGGGGATAAGGCGGCCACCGAATTGACGCCGGCAGGACCGGCAAAGAGGAGCCATCATGTACAAAGCCATTTCCGCCAAACTCATCAACGTCACCGCCGCAGCCGGCGGCGCCGCGCTTCTGCTTGGCACCGCCAACAGCACCGCCCATGCCGCGGCAAACCAGATCGTGGCGCGTGTTTCGCTGTCGCAGCAGACCATGGAAGTGCTGGTCGATGGCCGGCCGACTTTCGCCTGGAAGGTCTCGACCGGCGACAGTGGGCATGTCACGCCGACCGGCTCGTTCAAGCCGACCCGCATGCACGAGATGTGGCATTCGAAGAAATACGACAACGCGCCGATGCCGCATTCGGTCTTCTTCAGCGGCGGCTACGCCGTGCATGCGACCAACGCCATCAAGCGGCTGGGACGGCCGGCGTCGCATGGCTGCGTGCGGCTGCATCCCGACAATGCCGCCGACTTCTACCAGTTGGTCGAAACCTTCGGCCCGACCAACACCAGCATCGTCATCGTCAAGTAGCAGACTGCGTTTGGAGCGATGGTGCAGCGCAGCCGGCCAGGTCATGCCGCACCGCAAGTTCCCGCCTGAAGCTCCATCAGAGCTTCGCGGTAAATCAATCCAGTCAAAAAAGAGGCCGGAAATTTCCGGCCTCTTTTCGTTTGTTCGCTAACGCCGTTCGCAGCTCAGTCCGCGTGCACCGGCATCAGCTTCGGGTCTGGCTTTTCGGCGTGGTGCGGCAGGTCCTTGCTGGCGATGAAGGTGTAGAACATCGGCACCACGAACAGGGTGAACATGGTTCCGACCAGGATGCCGGTGAAGATCACGAGGCCCATCGAATAGCGCGCCGCCGCACCAGCACCACTGGACACGATCAGCGGCACGACGCCGAGCGCCATCGCCGCTGTCGTCATCAGGATCGGCCGCAAGCGCACCTTGGCCGAGGCGACGATCGCATCGCGCCGCCTCATGCCATGCAGCTCGCGCTGCTGGTTGGCGAACTCGACCAGAAGAATGCCATGCTTGGTGATCAGACCTATCAGTGTGATCAGGCCGACCTGCGTGTAGATATTGAGCGTTCCAAGCCCCAGATTGAGCGGCACGATGGCGCCAAAGATCGACAGTGGCACCGCCATCATGATGATCAGCGGGTCGCGGAAGCTTTCGAACTGCGCCGCCAGCACCAGATAGATGACGATTACGGCGGCTGCGAACGCGATAAGGATCGTGTTGCCCTGCTCCTTCTCCTGCCGGGACTGGCCGGAATAATCGATGAAGAAGGTATCGGGCAGGCTCTCCTTGGCAAGGTTCTCCAGGGTCTGCAGCCCGTCGCCCGTGGTGACGCCGGGAAGCGGCAGCGCTGATATCGTCGCCGAGTTCAGCTGGTTGAACTGCTCGATCGCGGCCGGCGCGGCGTTGGTCGAAATCTTCACTACCGCTGAAAGCGGCACCATTTCGCCGGTCACGCTACGCACGAAATATTCGCCGAGCTTCTCGGGATTGTCGCGGAATTCCTTCGGCACCTGCGGGATGATGTCGTAGCTGTTGGAGTCGCGGTCGAACTGAGCCACTTCGGCGCCGCCGACCAGCAGCGTCAGCGTCTGGCCGATGTCGGCGATCGGCAGGTTGAGAGCCGCCGCGCGGTCGCGGTCGATGGTCACCGTCACCTGCGGAGCGTCAAAGGACATCGAGTTTTGCACGACGATGAAGCGGCCGGAGGCCTGCGCCTTGTTCTTAATCTGCTCGGCCGCCTCGTAGACCTCGGCGGAACCACCGGTCGAGCGCACCACCATGGAGATCGGCAGGCCGCCGCCGGAGCCCGGCAGCGTCGGCGGCGCGAAGACGAAGGCCTCGACGCCGGCCACCTTGCCGAGGCGTCCCTGGATATCGGCTTGAAGCTCCTTTGAGTTGCGCTGGCGCTCGGCCCAATCCTTGAAGGCGAAGCCGACAAAGGCGCCGTTGGTGGCGCCGCCAAAGGCAACGGCAGAGAATTGCGCCCTGGTTTCGGGAATGTCCTTCACCAGGCCGAGGATCTGGTTGACGTAGGTCTCGGTGTAGTCCGAGGTCGCGTAGCGCGGTGCCGTCACGATCGACAACAGGAAGCCCTGGTCCTCTTCCGGCGCCAGTTCGCTCGAGGTCTTGGTGAACATGAAGCCGGTGAGCGCAACCAGCGCCACGACCATCAGCAGTGTCACCGGTCGATTTCTCAAGGAGGCGGTGACCGCCCGCTCATAGACATGCTCGACACGGCTGAAGGTTCCGTCGACGACGCGCTGGAAGCGACTGTGCGATCCCGCCTTGAGCAGACGCGCCGCCATCATCGGCGTGATGGTGACGGCTATGAGGCCGGACAGCACCACCGAACCGGCGAGCGTCACCGCGAACTCGCGGAACAGCGCGCCGGTCAGGCCGCCGGTGAAGGCCAGCGGCGCGAACACGGCGGCGAGCGTGATGGTCATGGCCACGATGGCGGAGAAAATCTCGCGCATGCCGTTGAAGGCCGCCTGCATCGGCGACATGTGGTCCTCCTCCATGTGGCGATGAATGTTCTCCACCACCACGATAGCGTCGTCGACGACAAGGCCGATGGCCAGCACCATGGCCAGCAGCGACAGAAGGTTGATCGAATAGCCGACCGCAAACAAAAGAAAGCAGACGCCGACCAGCGACAGCGGGATGGTCACGATCGGCATCATCACCGAGCGGAATGAGCCGAGGAACAACAGGATGACCACGACGACGATGGCGACGGCTTCGGCGATGGTCTTGAACACTTCGTCGATCGAGGCGCTGATCTGTTCGGTGGAATCGTAGACGATTTCGATGGTCATGCCTTTCGGCAGCGTCTCTTGAATCAAAGGCACGATCTTGTGGATCGCCTCCGCCGTTGTCAGCGGGTTGGCGGCCGGCGTCGGGAAGATGGCGAGGAAGGTGCCGGGCTTGCCATTGAAGCTCACCCTCGTGTCGGTGCTCTCGGCGGCAAGCTCGACTCGCGCCACGTCGCGCAAGCGCACCACCTGGCCGTCCGTCGAGCGCAGCGGAAGCTCGGCAAAGGCCTCAGGCGTCTGCAGCGTCGAGCGAACCGTGATCGAGGAGACGACATATTCGTTCTCGGTGTTGCCGGGCGCCGACAGGAAGTTGGAGTTGTTGATCGCCGCCAGCACTTCGGCGGCGGTGACGCCACGCGCAGCAAGCTTGACCGGGTCGATCCAGACCCGCATCGAATATTCCTCGGCGCCGAAGATCTGCACGTCGGCGACACCTTCGACCGTCGACATGCGGGGCCGCACGACGCGCTCGATATATTCGGTGAGCTGCTCCTTGCTCATGTTCGGATTCTGCATCGAGATGTACATCATCGCGAACTCTTGGCCGGTGCCCTTGACGATGACCGGGTCCTTGGATGCATCCGGCAAGGTGCCGCGTACGCCCTGCACCTTCGACAGGACCTCGGTGAGCGCGACATCCGGATTGGAGCCGAGCTTCATCTGGACGACCACAGTGCTCGAAGACGGCCGGCTGGACGAGGTGACGTAGTCGATGTTCTCGGTCGAGGCGACGGCCCGCGCGATCGGGGCGGAGATAAAGCCCTGGATCAGGTCGGCGCTGGCGCCGGGATAGGCGGTGGTGATGGTGATCGCCGTCTCGTCAACCTTGGGATACTGCCGGATCGACAGGTTGAAGATGCCCTGGAAACCCAGGAGCAGGATCATGCAGGCGAGGACGGTGGAGAGGACCGGCCGGCGAATGAAGATGTCGGAAAAGTTCATTGCTGAGCCTGCTGGTTAGCCGACTTGCTGGGGTCAATGGTGTTGTCGACAGCGACGGACATGCCGTTGAAGAGACGGTTCTGACCGGCGGTGACGACCTCGTCACCGGTCTTGATGCCCTCGATGATCTCGACCATGCCGTCGTTGCGGCGGCCGGGCTTCACGAACACCTGCGACAGCACGAGCGCCGGCTTTTCCGGTTCTGCCGCGGGCTTCGCGGGGTCGACAGCCGGCTTGTCCGCGGGCTTCGCCGCGGCGTCTTCGGCAGCCGGTTTCGCGTCTGCCGGCTTTGCATCTGCCGCCGGCTTTGCTGCGTCGGCCCCCGCGGCAGGCTTTTCCTCGGGTTTCGCGGCTGGGGCGCCTTCCGCCGGCTTCGCCGGAACGACGACGAAGACGAAGTCGCCATAGAGGCTCGACGTCAATGCCGTCTGCGGCAAGGACAGAATGTTTTTCTCCTGCGGCAGCTCGACGCGAACCTGGACGAACTGGCCGGGCGTCAGCTTGCCGTCAGGGTTGGCGACCTCGCCGCGGACGGACACCAGGCGGCTTGAAGCGTCGATCTTGGGATCGATGCCGCGAATGGAGCCGGCAAACGGCATGTCGGCGCCGCCGCCGGTGCCGCCGAGGCCGAGCCGCACCGCCTGGCCTATCTTGAGCAGCGGCAGCTGCTGTTCGGGTACCGAGAAATCGACCCGCATGGTGTCCAGATCCTGCAAGGTCACCACTGCGTTGCCGGGCGAGAGATATTGGCCGAGGTCGATCTTGGGGATGCCCACGGTGCCGGCGAACGGCGCCGTCAGCTGCTTCTGATCGAGCACGGCCTGCAGCTTGTTGACCTGCGCGGCGGAGGCCGATGCAGCGGCTTGAGCGGTGTCGAGCGTGGCATCCGTTCCGACGCCGCGCCGCTGCAGCTCCAGCGCGCGTTCGAGCGCCGTCTTGTCGGACACGGACTGCGCCTTGGCCGCGACCAGATCCGCGCGTTCGACGGCATCGTCGAGCTGCAGCAGGACCGAATCGACCGGCACCTTCTGGTTGGCATGGAAAAGGATGTCCTTGACGATGCCGCTGGTCTCGACGGTAAGGTCGACACCGCGCACGGCGCGTACCGTGCCGATCGCCTCGACGCCCGGCGTCCAGTCGGAAGGCTTGACGACAACCGTCGATACGGTCGTCGCCGGCGGCTTCATGGTGGCGAAATACTGTTTGATAGCGTTGTCGCGGAACAGGTTGAAGCCGACAACGCCGACGCACACCAGAGCGAGCAGAAGCAGAATTGCGGTGATAGAGATGAAGCGCTTCACGAACTGTCCCCTCGGCCGGTGTCCGGCAAAATAGCCGAATAGCGGGACACTTATCGACGCCAGGTCCCGATTACAAATGACGGCGAACTTACTGTACCGTCTGGACGGTCTTGTCAATTCCGCCTAGGCTGGTGCGGGGGAAGGGATCGATGAAGACCCAAAGGGCAAATTCGCGCGACAAGATACTCGCCGCCGCCGCCGATGTCGCACGCGAGACCGGTCCCGGCAGCCTGTCGCTTGACGCCGTCGCCAGCCGCGCCGGCGTGTCGAAAGGCGGCCTGTTATATAACTTTCCGACCAAGGCCAAACTGATGCAGGGCCTGGTGGAGAATTACCTGCGCGCGTTCGAGCTGGCGCTGGAATCGGGCCGTGTCGCCGGCGCCAGCGGCGAGAGCCTGCTCGCCACCTATATCCGGCTCTCGGCGGATGATTGTGAGGAGCCGAAGCCGACGGCTTCGTGGATATTCTCGGCGATCGCCGAGGATCCGGATTTCCTGACGCCGATAAAAGCCTTCAAGTCACAGCTGCTGCAGCGGCTGAAGAGCGAGACGCCGGACCTCAAGACGCTGCTGGTCTGCTTTCTGGCCATCGAAGGGCTGCGCAGCATGAACCTCTTCGATTCCGACGTGCTGTCCGCCGACGAACGCCACTTGCTGGTATCGGCCCTACTGGAGATTGCGGGATAGCTTAGGGCGTCGCGGTCGAAGAAGCGATACGGGCCGGGCGGAAAGGACGGTTAGTGAGCGGCATGGCATAGGCACGCATCACGACATCGGCGATTTCAAGCTACAGCCCCCCTGATTCGTTGGATCGATGCTTCAGGAATGACTGCGCGAATGCGCGGCCGACTATGTTGCGCCGCACCATAACACTGCCGTGCCAGCCTTGACGTGTCAGCCTTGAGACGGCGCTCGGCGAGGCCGGCAAAGCGCGTTTTAGGGCTGTGATGGCGCCGGCATATGGTTATGGCATTGTCATGTTGCGGCGCACAAACTATGTGCCTTTGTAGTCCTCCTAACAGTCGCGAGATCTCCATGGGTTCCCTTTCTTCGAAGAATGCGCTCGTCACCGGATCGACCAGCGGCATTGGCCTGGCCATTGCCCGCGCCCTTGCCGCCGAGGGCTCCAACGTCACGATCAACGGCCTTGGCGAAGCCGCGGCGATCGAACAGGAGCGCGCCGGCATCGAGAAGGATTTCGGCGTCCAGTGCCGCTACTCCGGCGCCAACATGATGGACGGCGCAGCGGTGACCGCCATGGTGCGCGAAGCCGAGCAGGCCTTGGGCAGCCTCGACATTCTGGTCAACAATGCCGGGATACAGCATGTCGCGCCAATCGAGGAGTTTCCCGACGACAAGTGGGAAGCCATCATCCGCATCAATCTGCTTGCCGCCTTTTACGCGATCAAGGCCGTGGTGCCCGGCATGAAGGCGCGCAAATGGGGCCGCATCATCAACACCGCGTCGGCGCATGCACTGGTCGCCTCGCCGTTCAAGTCGGCTTACGTCTCGGCCAAGCACGGCATAGCGGGTCTGACCAAGACGGTAGCGCTGGAAGTCGCGCAGGACGGCATCACCGTCAACGCCATCGCGCCCGGCTATGTCTGGACGTCACTGGTCGAAAGGCAGATCCCCGACACGATGAAGGCGCGCGGCATGACCGAGGAACAGGTCAAGCGCGACGTGCTCCTGGCGGCACAGCCGACGAAGCAATTCGTCACCGTGGAGGAGCTCGCCGCGCTGACGCTGTTTCTGTGCTCGGACTCGGCCAGGCAGATTACCGGCACGACTTTGCCGATGGATGGCGGCTGGACGGCGCAGTAGGCGCGGTCCCCCGGCGCCGCTCTTTCCTTGACAAAGACGAAGGATCAATCCAGCATTGTGGCAAGGGGTTCCTTCGCGACGACCCCGTGAGGCGTCAGCCCAATGATCGCGTCCAAACTCTCACTCTGGAGGTGGACGCCATGCCGTCAACAACCGCAATCACCGTAGCGCAGCTTTCCCGCCTTGTCGGTCTGTCCGACGCGCCTGTTCTTGTCGATGTCCGCATCGACGAAGACTACGACGCCGATCCGCGCCTGCTTCCGGCCTCGTGCCGGCGCGACTTCAAGTCTGTTTCGAGCTGGGCTGCCGAATTAACGGGGGCTCATGCTGTCGTCATCTGCCAGAAGGGGCTGAAGCTTTCGCAAGGCGTTGCCGCATGGCTGCGCCATGAGGGCATTGCTGCCGAATCCCTTGAAGGCGGCTTCGAGGCGTGGCAGGCGGCCAAGGGACTTCTGGTCAAGGCCGACAAGATACCGCCCCGCGACGACAAGGGCCGCACGGTCTGGGTGACGCGTGCCCGCCCCAAGGTCGACCGCATCGCCTGTCCTTGGCTGATCCGCCGCTTCGTCGATCCCTCGGCGGTGTTCCTGTTTGTCGAGCCGTCTGAAGTGCTGGCGGCCGCCGATCGGTTTGGGGCGGTTGCCTTCGACATCGACGACGTGTTCTGGAGCCATCGCGGCGAGCGCTGCACCTTCGACACGATGATCGAAGAGTTCGGGTTGCGGTCCGAAGCGCTCGATCGCCTTGCGCTGATCGTGCGTGCAGCCGATACGGCGCGCCTCGATCTCGTACCGCAGGCGGCCGGGTTCCTCGCTGCATCGCTCGGGCTGTCGCGCATGTTCCGCGACGATCTCGAACAGCTTGATGCCGGCATGCTGCTCTACGATGCGTTCTTCAGATGGTGCCGCGATGCCACTGACGAAACCCACAATTGGCCCAGCGCGGGCAAAGCGCCATGAGCGCCCTCGCCGCGGACGACGATGCACAGGCTACCGAGGCTCCGATCGTCCCGACCTTCCGCCAAGCCGCGAAACTGTGGGCAAGGATCGGCCTGCTCTCCTTCGGCGGGCCGGCCGGACAGATCGCGCTGATGCACAAGGAATTGGTCGAGGATCGCCGCTGGATCGGCGAGCAGCGGTTCCTGCATGCGCTCAACTACTGCATGCTTCTGCCAGGCCCCGAGGCACAGCAGCTCGCCATCTATATCGGCTGGCTGCTGCACCGGACCGCCGGCGGCCTCGTTGCCGGCATCCTGTTCGTGCTGCCCGGTGCGTTTGTCATGCTGGGCCTCAGCATCTTCTACGTGCTTTACAATGATGCGCCCGTCATCGAGGCGCTGTTTTTCGGCATCAAGGCGGCGGTGCTGGCCGTCGTCGTCGAGGCGGTCCTCCGCATCGGCAAACGGGCGCTCAAGAACCGGGTGATGATGGCGATCGCGGTGGCCGCGTTCCTTGCCATCTATGTCATCAGGCTGCCGTTTCCGCTGATCATCCTGGTTGCAGGGCTGACCGGCTGGATCGGCAACCGCTTGGCACCGGCGCGTTTTTCCGGAGCCGCACGCGGCAAGGACAATTTGCCCGATGTCAGGGGCGCCGTCGACGTCATGTTCGAACGCGGCGACCTCGCTCACACCAAGCCGACGAAATGGCACGCGCCGCGCACCATCGCGATCTGGCTGCCGATCTGGCTCGGGCCGGTCGTACTGATCCTGGCGCTGACCGGCCCTGCCAGTGTTTGGGCACAGCTTGGCGGCTTCTTCAGCCTGATGGCGGTGGTCACATTCGGCGGCGCCTACGCTGCGCTCTCCTATGTCGCGCAGGCAGCGGTGACCTCGTTCGGCTGGCTGGCGCCGGGTGAAATGGTCGATGGGCTTGGTCTGGCCGAGACGACGCCGGGACCATTGATCCTGGTGCTGCAGTTCGTCGGCTTCGTCGCCGCCTATCGTCACGCCGGTGCGATGGGACCGCTTGTGGCCGGATCGCTCGGCGCATTGCTGACGCTCTGGGTGACGTTCGTGCCGTGCTTCTTCTGGATCTTTCTGGGTGCCCCCTACATCGAGGCGCTGCGCGGCAACAAGGCGCTGTCGGCGGCGCTGAGTGCGATCACGGCGGCTGTGGTCGGCGTGGTGATGAACCTTGCGCTGTGGTTCGCACTGCATGTCGTCTTCGGCGCGGTGCACCGTTTTGGTCTTGGGATGGAGCTACCGGTGCTGTCGTCGCTGGATTGGCGCGCCGCGCTGCTGGCGGCGGCCGCCATGGTCGCCATGCTGAAACTGAGGATCGGCATGCTGCCGACATTGGCCGGCTCGGCGCTGGCCGGACTGGCGCTGCTGGCCTTACCTGCGTAGCGTCCGAAGGCGCGACCAGCCATTATCACAGCCGGATTTTTGAGGTATGCCGGGCCGGCGCACAACGGTCGCGGGCGCTGGTAGGATCAGCGCTGGCCCCGGAGATACGCTTTACGTCGAACCCGATACCGCCAAGCTGAACCTGCTCAACGCGGAGAGCGGCGCGCTGGCGAACTGATTTGACGAGGTTGGCCGAGCTGTTCAAAGTCGATCCTGGATCGCACAACGGGATATGACATGGTGGATTCCGATCGGATCGACAAGCTGATCGCAGGGGTGCCCCCTGCCTTGGCGCTTCGTGCCGGGCTGGACCTTGGCATCTTCACCCGGCTCGGCGGCGATGCTGCGACTGCCGACAGCCTTGGGGCAGCGCTCAAAGTCGAGCCCGCTCGTCTGTCGCGGCTCCTCTACGCGCTCGCCAGCATCGGTCTCCTCGAGGTCGAGGATGGTCAGTTTCGCAACGGAGCCGAATCGTCGGAGTTTCTCGACACGTCCAAGCCGACCTATCGCGGCGGCGATCATGTGCTGCTGCGCGAACTCTGGGGAGCCGACCTTTTGACCGCAGAGTCGCTGCGGCAGAACCGGCCGGCCGCGCTGCATGACTTTTCTGAAGCGGGGCCAGAATCCGCAGCGGCCTTCAGCCGCATGCTCGCACCGGGAGGGGTGATTTTCGGCCGGAATCTGGCCCGTGAGCTGGACCTCTCGGCGGTCCGTTCGGTGATCGACATCGGCGGCGGCGCCGGGACCATTCTGGTCGGACTTCGCGAGCGATGGCCGCATATTGCGGCGACTTTGATGGAACTCCCGACGGTCGCAGCGGTCGCACCAGCGATCCTGTCGGAATACGGTGCCGGCGATGTGGTTGTCGAAGAAGGCGACATAACGGTCGCGCCATCGACCGGCCGGCATGACTTGGCAATCCTGAAGGCCGTCGTCCAGGTCCTGCCGCCGGACCAGGCGCGCAGTTCGATCCTGAACGCGGCGCGTTGCCTCACCCAAGGAGGCGAGATCGCAATTGCGGGGTGGGGTGTCGTCGATGACGACCGTCTCGGCCCGCCTGAGGGTGTCTTTCTCAATCTCACCTTCCTGAACCTTTACCGCGCGGGCGAATCGTACACGGAAGGTCAGTATCGCGGGTGGATGGCCGGGGCTGGGTTCCGGGATATCTCCAGGTCGCAGCTGACCGACGGCACCACGTTGTTTCGTGGGCGCCTCACGGACTGATCGTGGCTGGAGTGGTTGGTTTCGGGCGTGTGTGGCCCTCAGAGCCAGCCCCGGACGGATTGCACAAAGTTCCTGAGGCGGCGTGAGCCGATCTTTCCCCTTACCGGCAGCGCGGTGTCCCCTGTCTTCTCGATAGCTTCTTCGCAGAGGGGGCATTTAAATGTCACTTGGTCGACAACAAAGTTCGGGATAGCGGCATATTTCGCATTCGTCGATTGGGGCGGAACCTCCGACAGGATGTTGCGCGGTCGCTGCAACTTGCGCCTAGCTAGCCCGTTCGACTACGTCGAATCGGAATGGAGTTTTTAGACATTCGTTTATCTATTCGTGGTTTCTAATACATATGGCATCCAACGCGTTCACCCGGATTTGGTTTGCTTTGAGCCGCCTAAGGCGCGCCACGAACGGTAACGTTGCCGTCATCGTTGCCTTCACCTTGCCGGTCGTGGTTGGCGGCGCCGGCCTCGGTGTGGAGACATCCTTTTGGTATTACAGCAGCCTTAAGCTGCAGGCCGTTGCCGATGCCGCGGCCTATGCCGGCGCGCTCGAGAAAGTCGCGGGTTCCGATAACCCGACCATCATCGCCGCCGCCACGCAGTCCGCGACCTCGAACAATTTTGCCACGCCGGGCACGATCCAGGTCAACACGCCGCCATTGTCCGGCCCGAACACCGCGAAGAAGGCAGTGGAGGTCATCGTCAAGCAGAACCTCGACCGCTACTTCACGGCGATTTTCAACCAGGCGCCCGTTGCCGAACAGGCAAGGGCGGTGGCGCTGATCAATGACGCCTCCAAAGCTTGCGTGCTGGCGCTTAGTCAGTCGGCCTCCCAGGCTGCGCTCTTTTCCGGCAACACCACCGTCAACCTCACCGGCTGTTCGGTCATGTCGGACTCGATTGCCTCGGACGCCATAAAGACGCAGGGCTCGGCGGTGCTCAAGGCCGACTGCCTGATCACGGTCGGCGGCATGGTGCTGAACAATCCGGCGACCACGGTCTGCAAGTCCAACATCACCCAAGCCTTGCCGGCAGCCGATCCTTTCTCCAGCTTGGCGGCGCCGACGGCCGGGAACCCGTGCAAGTCTGTCAACGGCAACAAGACGTCGCAAACACTCCAGCCTGGCACCTACTGTAGCGGCATGAGCCTCAGCGGCAACGTCACCCTGCAGCCCGGCGTCTACGTCGTGCAGGGCGGTATGAAGGTCAACGCCAACGCGGTCGTCGCGGGCAGCGGGGTAACCATCTTCATGGCAGGCAGCAACACTGTCAGCATGAACGGCAACGCCAAGGTGACGCTGAGCGCGCCTACCTCCGGAGCCTATTCCGGCGTGCTGTTCTATGGCGACAGGACCGGGACTGCGGCGCAGAGCACCTTCAATGGCACAGCGGACTCGCTTTTGACCGGCGCCATCTATTTTCCCAGGCAGCAGGTCAACTACCTTGGCAACTTCTCGGGGAACGGTGGCTGCACTCAGGTCGTCGCCGACACCATCCAGTGGTCCGGCAGTACGACCATCAAGCAGGACTGCACCAGCCTCGGGATGAAGAACATTCCGGCGACGCAATCCGTTCAGCTCGTCGAGTAGCGGGATGGGTGGGCGGACCTTGCGCATTGTCCTGGACAAATCCGGGATAGCTGCCGTCGAGTTTTCCATGTTGCTGCCCATCCTGTGCCTCGTCTGCCTCGGCATCGCCGACGGCTGGTCCTACGTAACGAGTTACCTGCAGATGCGCGCGGGCGTTAAAACCGCGGCCAATCTCGTAATGGCCGGCGCGTCCAATGACACCGGAACGCAGGCGGTCGCGCTTTCGAGCTGGAACGACAAGCCCGAGGACGCCGCGGTCGTACTGGTCCGCTCCTATTTGTGCGGCGCCACGGTCGTGGATGCGACCACCATTTGCGGCGGAACGAAGCTGCCGACCGTCTTCGTCCAGATAACGGCGACGGGCACCTGGGTGCCCCCGTTTAACTTCGGTGTCTTCCCGGACCCGCGCGCGATCAGTCATCAGCAGGTGATCCGTGTCCGCTGAAAGGATCGGATCCAGGTGGCGCCGTGACTGCTCCGGCGCAGCCGGGCTGGAATTCGCCTTGATCGCGCCTTTCCTGGTGATGCTTTTGTTCGGAATCTTCGCCTTCGGCTGGGCCATGAATGCCGTGTCGACCGTCCGCTATACACTGGAAACCTCTTCCCGGGCGCTGCAGCTGAACAACACGCTTTCGCAGAGCGACATCCAGGCCATCGCCACGCAGAAATTGGTGAACCTGGGTCTGAAGAACGTCATTGTGACGATCGCGACCGACCCTGCCAGCGGCGGTTTCAAGATGGCGCATCTGACCGCCAGCTATGCCTTCGTCATCGCTTTCCCGTATTTCGACCAGTATCCGATAAATTACGCCACGACCGTCACGGTGCCCCTGGTTGCCAGCTAGGATACGGCCGGCTTCGTTGAGTTGGCGGCGCCGAACTCAGACCGTAACGGATCGACTGGGAACCATCGCTCGATCTGGAATTGTACTTGCAAGAGGTCGATTCTCTTCGCGGGTGTAGATGCTTAAAGCTCGCTCCTGAGACCTCAGGGATGGACTTTTTCTATGGAACTAAAGTCAGGCTGCTTGCTTGGTCGCGTCCGTGAAAATCACCGAAAACCAGTCCATCAGTGCTGCAACATGCCGACAGGCTATCTCAGTCACCAAGCCTTTGATCTTGCTGGTGATCCCGACAGGAATCGAACCTGTGACCTACAGATTAGGAATCTGCCGCTCTATCCTACTGAGCTACGGGACCACGCGGCCCGACACATAGCCGCTTCCGATCGTTTCGCCAAGAGGCTCGCCGAAGGCAATGAAGAGGCCGGCCGAAGGCTAATCGGCCGGCCTTTCGTCGGGGCAGGTCAGGCTGCCAGCGCCGTTTCGGCCAGTTTCACCCAGTAGCTCATGCCGTGCGGTATGACTTCGTCGTTGAAGTCGTAGGCCGGATGATGGAGGCCGGCGGTCTCGCCATTGCCGATGAAGATGAAGGCGCCAGGTCGGGCTTCCAGCATGTAGGAGAAGTCTTCGCCGCCCATCACCGGCTGGATGGCGCGGTGGACCTGGGTGTCGCCGGCGACATTTGCCGCGACATCGCCGGCAAAGACCGTTTCTTCCGGATGATTGAAGGTCACGGGATAGTTGGCGTCATAGTCGACAGTGATCGTCGCGCCGAAGGCGGTGGCTATTCCTTCGCAGATGGTGCGGATGCGCTCTTCCGATTTCTTGGCGATCTCTTTCTTCAGTGTGCGCACCGTGCCGGCAATCTCGGCGGTCTCGGGAATGACGTTGTACGCGTCGCCGGCGTGGAACTTCGTCACCGAAACCACCACGGCCTCGACCGGATCGGTGCTGCGCGAAGCGACCGTCTGCAGGGCGCCGACCAGCTGGCTGGTGATGACGATCGGGTCGATCGTGCCGTGCGGCATCGCCGCATGGCCGCCGCGGCCCTTGACCGTGATGGTGAACTCGGCGGTCGCCGCCATGATGGGACCCGGCCGGATGGCGAACTGGCCCACCGGCAGGCCCGGCATGTTGTGCATGCCAAAGACGCGCGAAATGTCAAAACGCTCCATCATGCCGTCCTTGACCATCTCGTTGCCGCCGCCGCCGCCCTCTTCGGCTGGCTGGAAGATAACCGCGACCGAACCGGCGAAATTGCGCGTTTCGGTCAGATATTTGGCGGCGCCCAAAAGCATCGCCGTATGGCCGTCATGGCCACAGGCGTGCATTTTGCCGGGAACGGTCGAGGCATAGGGCTTGCCGGTGATCTCGTTGATCGGCAGCGCGTCCATGTCGGCGCGCAAGCCGATGGTCGCGCCTTGCCCCTTGCGGCCATGGATGATGCCGACCACGCCGGTCTTGCCGAGGCCCGTCACCACGTCGTCGCAGCCGAATTCCTTCAGCTTCTCGGTGACGAAGGCGGCGGTCTTGAAGACATCGAAATTCAGTTCTGGCGTCTGGTGCAGATGGCGTCGCCAGCCGGCAACTTCATCCTGCATCTCGGCGGCGCGGTTGAGAATCGGCATAATGGTTCCATCTCGCTGTTGGAGCAGACGATCTGGCCTGCTTGATTGCAATTGTGATTGCCATGCTTGTTGCCATCTTGGCACTTTGCCATCTTGGCGTCACATAGGGTAAATAGCACCCCAGACAATGTGATCCGGAAATTGAGGGCCGGATCAGGTCATGCTGGCCATCGCGTAACGAAATCTTACGGAGCCAGGGGCGACTACGGCAAGAGGCGATTTCGGATTCCATGATGCGGCACAGCCATATCCTCAAATTACTGCTAACGGGCGGCTTGGCGCTACCCATGCTGGCTGGGCCAGCTTTGGCCAATCCGGTGATCCTGTTCGACCTCAACAGCGGCAAGGTTCTGCAGCACCAGGACGCCTTCAAGCGCTGGTATCCCGCTTCGCTGAGCAAGCTGATGACCGCCTATGTCACCTTCCGGGCGATTGCCGCCGGCGAGGTCCAGCTCGATTCACCGATCAAGGTGACCAAGCATTCGGCGGGCGAACCGCCCAGCAAGATGGGCTTCAAGCCGGGCTCGGTGATGCGGCTCGACAATGCGTTGAAGATGATGCTGGTCAAATCGGCCAACGATATCGCCATGGCCATCGGCGAAAACATAGGCGGCTCGCAGTCCGGATTCGCCGTTCGCATGAATGCGGAGGCGGCGCGGCTCGGCATGACCGGAACGCATTTCGTCAATCCGAACGGACTGTTTTCGCCGGAGCAGTATACGACGGCGCGCGATCTTGCCCTGCTGGTGATGGCGATCCGCAAGGAATTCCCGCAATACGCCCCCTGGTTCTCGATCGAAGGCCTTGCCGTCGGCAAGAAGGCGATCTCCAACTACAATCTCTTGATCGGGCGCTATCCCGGCGCCGACGGCATGAAAACCGGGTTCGTCTGTCCCTCGGGCTTCAACATGATCGGCTCGGCGACACGCAATGGCCGCACGCTGGTCGCGGTCGTGCTCGGCGAAAAATCGGCGATCAGCCGTGCCGAGACCGCCGCCAGGCTGCTCGACCAGGGCTTTGCCACGCCCGACCCGAACTGGCTCACGGTCGCGGCCATGCCTTCCTATGGCGATACAATGTCACCCAACGACATGCATGATGAGATCTGCAAGAAGAAGGCGCCGCACGAGCAGTCCGAGGCGGCTCCGCCGGTGGCCGCGAAGGGTGCCGACGTGCCGAAATCGCCCTATCAGGAAAAGCTCGACCACGTGCCGACGCTGGTTGCCGTGGGCCTCGGCGGCGCCACCGGGCCGGCGCCGAAGGCGATGCTCGACCAGGGCGGCCAGGAATTCGCCGATGTGCCGCTGCCGAGCTGGCGGCCAGACATTCCGGCGCCAAAGGGCGCCGAACCGGCCGTGGTGGGCCAGGCAACCGCGGTGCAGGGCGACCAGCTGGTCAAAGCCGCGAACTAGGCGATGGCTGGCTTTCCGATACCCGTCACGGTGGTCACCGGCTTCCTCGGCGCCGGCAAGACGACATTGCTCAACCGGCTGCTCAAAGATCCGGCACTGGTCGACACGGCCGTCATCATCAACGAATTCGGTGAGGTGGCGATCGACCACCTTCTGGTCGAGCAGGCCTCGGACGGCATCATCCAGTTGTCCGACGGCTGTCTGTGCTGCACGGTGCGCGGCGAACTGGTCGATACGCTGGCTGACCTCGTCGACCGGCTGCAGACCGGCCGTATCGCCCGCCTTGCCCGCGTCATTGTCGAAACCACCGGGCTCGCCGATCCGGCGCCGGTGCTGCAGTCGATCATGGCGCATCCCGCCCTTGTGCAGGCCTTCCGACTTGATGGCGTCATCACGCTGGTCGACGCGGTCAACGGCAATGCGACGCTCGACGGCCATGTCGAGGCGGTCAAGCAGGTGGCGGTCGCCGATCGCATCGTGCTGACCAAGGTCGATCTGGCCAGCGATCCCGGCGACGTCGATGCTTTGCGAACGCGACTCCATCAGCTCAATCCAGGCGCCGTGGTGCTGGACGCCGGCGACGGCCGAACCGGCGTCACGGCGCTGTTCGATTGCGGCCTCTACAATCCGGCGACCAAATCCGCCGATGTCCGGCGCTGGCTCGGCGAAGAAGCCGCCCATGAGCACCACCATCATCATGATCATGACCACGGCGAGCATGAGCACCACCACCGCCACGATTCCCGCGTGCGCTCCTACTCGCTGGTCCATGACGGCCCGGTGCCGTTTTCGGCGATCGAGATGTTCCTCGACCTGCTGCGTTCTGCGCATGGCGACAAGCTTTTGCGGATGAAGGGCGTCATCGAGCTTGCGGAGGACCCGTCGCGGCCGCTTGTCGTCCACGGGGTGCAGAAGATCCTGCATCCGCCGGCGCGGCTGCTGGCCTGGCCGGACGGCCAACGCGGCACCAGGCTGGTGCTGATCACGCTCGATATGCCGGAAGATTATGTGCGCCGGCTGTTTTCCGCCTTCACCAACCGGCCGTCGATCGACACGCCGGATCGCGCGGCGCTGGAGAGCAATCCGCTGGCGATAGCCGGGGGCTGATTGTCAGGCTCGCTATGCGCCGCGTTCGACCAGGAAGCGGTGGCCGCCGCTGACGGCTGATGTTTCAACAAGCTGGTGGCCAGCGTCGGCGCAAAAGGCGGGGATGTCGATGACCGCCAGCGGGTCGGTGGTCTCCAGCCAAAGCCGGCTGCCCGGCTGCATTGCCGCCAGGCGTTTTTTCGCCTTGAGAACGGGCAGGGGGCAGTTCAGGCCCTTGAGGTCATAGATCGCGGTGTGATTTGTTTGTTTGTCTTCATGCATGTCTTTGTCCCAAAACCGCTGCGCACTTTTGGGCGACATGCATCGGCAAGGCGAAAAACCTCAGCCGCCGAACATGCCTAGCAGCTTGTTCTTGATCTTCGACATCCGGCTTTCGTCCGCCGGCGGTTCTGCAGGCACCGCCTCGACGCTCGCAGTGGCGACCGGCTGCTGGGGGGCCTGCTTGGCTGCTTCCTTTTCGGCCAGCGCTTGGGCCTTTGCGGCTTGCTTTTCAGCCAGTGCCTGGGCCTTGGCGGCTTTCGCAGCCTCGATGGCAGCAACCCGCTGTTCCTCGGCCTTGCGCTTGGCTTCCTTCTCTGCGTCCAGCGCCGCCATCTTGCGGCCGGCGGGCGAATCGATGCGGCCCATGCGCGCCGTCTCGGTCAGCGTGCCGTCGGAATTCAGCGACGGCGGTTCGATCGGCACGCGCTCGCCCCGGGCGCGGCGCTTCGACCATTCGGAAACGATGGCGGCTTCCTTGATGCCGGCAATGGTCGGCTTGGGCGCCGGCACGCTGGCTTTGACCGCGCCGGTGAAGGCCGCGTCATAGCTGCTTTGATAGGCGTTGAGTGCGCTCTTCAGCGAATCCGGCTGCGTGGTCGCCGGGCAGGCGCCGGTCGGATCGAATGTCGTGCCCTCGGGCGCCACCTGGTTGAAGACATAGCGCTTGTCGCAGACATCGACTTTCGGCGGCACCTTGGTGATCTCGAAATTGTCGTAACCGACCTTCAGCATCTTCCAGAACTCATAGTTCGGGTCGTTGCGGTAACGCGCCATGTTGGCGGCGGTCATGCGGAATGGGAAGGCCTGGATCTGGAACTCGGTCTGGCCGCCCTGGAAGGCATCGCGACCAAAAGCGTAGATCTGCTCGATCTGCGGATCGGTCATCGAATAACAGCCCGACGACGAGCAGGCGCCGTGCACCATGAGATTGGCGCCGGTGCGGCCATTGGCACGGTCATAGGCGTTGGGATAGCCGATGTTGAAGGACAGGTGATAGTTCGAGCGCGGATTCATCTGCGACGGGCGGACCGTATAGAAACCTTCCGGCGCCTGGCGGTCGCCCTCGGTGTATTTCGGGCCGAGCTTGCCCGACCATTTGCAGATGTCGTAGCTGGCGACCATCTCGTAGCGGCCGGTGGTCTTGGCCTTCCAGATTTCGAGCTTGCCTTCTTCCTTGAAGATGCGGGCCATCACCGACGAGGTGCGGATCATGCCCTTGGCCTTCATGTCGGCCAGGATCTTGTCCGGCAGCGGCTTGCTGGCTTCCGGCGCAAAATTCTTCATCGAGGAATCGTTGCAGCCGGCAACGCCAAGCGCGGCGATCAGAAGTCCAGTGCGGGCAAGCTTGGTAAACATGGATACGGCTATGTCTTTTTCTCGCGTCACGGCCGGATAGCGCCCGGGCCTGCATGCTGAACACTGACGGACCCTAAGCCCGTTAACCTTGAAAATTCCTTACCGCAAGCGTCGGACGGCGCCCCCCACGGCAATTCGCCCGGTGTCACGGATTTTTTATTGAGCCGAATGCGGCGGCATTTTTGTGGCGAAATTGCTCCTTGACGCCACATTGCGGTGCGCTGCCGGCCAAAATCAGAGGCTGCGGCCCATCGCCAGATATTTTTCGCGGCGCTGTTCGCGAAAATCGGTGTTGGCGCCGGCAAAATCCTTCATTGTCTTGGCGATGAGGTCGCCGGTGGCGGCGATCACCGTTTCCGGCGCGCGCTGGGCGCCGCCGAGCGGCTCGGCAATGATGGCGTCGATGATCTTCATTTCCAGAAGGTCCTGGGCGGTGATCTTCATGTTGGTCGCCGCATCTTTCGAGCGCGTGGTGTCGCGCCACAGGATCGAGGCAGCGCCTTCCGGCGAGATCACCGAATAGATGGCGTGTTCCAGCATGTAGACGCGGTTGGCGGTGGCGATCGCAATGGCGCCGCCGGAACCGCCTTCGCCGATGACAACCGAAATCGATGGCACTTTGAGGCCGAGGCAGGCCGAGGTTGAGCGGGCGATGGCTTCAGCCTGGCCGCGTTCCTCGGCGCCAACGCCGGGGTAGGCGCCGGCGGTGTCGACCAGCGTCAGAAGTGGGATCTGGAAACGGTCGGCAAGTTCCATCAGCCGCACGGCCTTGCGGTAGCCTTCAGGGCGCACCGAGCCGAAATTGTGCTTGAGCCGGCTCGCCGTGTCGGAGCCCTTTTCCTGGCCGATGACGGCCACCGGTTCGCCGCGGAAGCGGGCGAAGCCGCCGATGATCGCCTGGTCCTCGCCGAAATTGCGGTCGCCGGCGAGCGGCGTGAAATCGCTGAACAGACCCTTGATGTAGTCGAGGCAATGCGGCCTGTCGGTGTGGCGCGCGACCTGCACCTTCTGCCACGGGGTCAGCGCCTTGTAGATGTCGCGCAGCGCGTCGCGCACGCGCTTCTCGAGCCGGCTGATTTCGTCGCCGACATCGACCGCCTCGCCATTCTCGGCAAGCTTCTTCAGCTCGAGGATCTTGAGTTCAAGGTCCTGCACCGGCTTTTCGAAATCGAGGTAATTGTACATTCTTGAGCGGACCGATGCGTCGGAAGGCAAACATCGCGCAGATGTAGGCTCCGCGCGGGCACGTTGCCCTCACATAGCGATATGAGGCCTAGTCGGCAAGCGGATGATGATCGTTGACCAGCCGCACCAACCGCTCTTCCAGCACATGCGTGTAAATCTGCGTGGTCGAGATATCGGCGTGGCCGAGCAGCTGCTGCACCGCCCTGAGATCGGCGCCGTTCTGCAGGAGATGGCTGGCGAAAGCATGGCGCAGCACATGCGGCGAAATTTTCGCCGCCGATATGCCGGCCCGCGCGGCAAGGCCTTTGAGGTCGCGGGCAAAGACCTGCCGGGAGAGAAAGCCGCTGTCGCCGGCGGCCGGGAACAGAAACGGGCTGTCGGCGAAAGCCGGCACCGACGCCCGGGCCGTGAGCCATGCCCGCATCGCCATGCGGGCCTTGGCCGACAGCGGCACCATGCGCTCCTTGTCGCCCTTGCCGCGCACCATGAAGAAGCGGTCGTCGCGCTGGGCGACGGTCACCGGCAGGCCGACAAGTTCGGAGACGCGCAGGCCGGTGGCATAGAGCACCTCGACCAAAGCGTGCAGGCGCAGTGCCGCCACCCGGTCGCCATTGACGCCATCGCCTGTCTCAAGCGCCGCACGGTCGAGCAGCCGACCGGTATCGGCCTCGCTTATCGTCTTGGGCAGCGGCCGGCCCTTTTTCGGACTGTCCAGCGTGCCGGTCGGGTCGTCGCCGCGCAAGCCCTCGGCGTAGAGAAACTTGAAGAACTGGCGGATCGCCGACAGTTTGCGCGCCTGCGACGTCGACGCAAAGCCGCGCGCCGCGATATCGTCGAGATAGGCGCGGATGTCGGCTGCGGCGGCAGCGGCAAGCCCGCCGGCAATCTGCTGCGAAGCGTCTTCGAGATCACGGCGGTAGGAAGACAGCGTGTTTGCAGCGGCACCGCGTTCGGCGCTCATCATCTCGAGAAAGGCTTCGATGCGAGCCGCGCTGTTCATGTTCCAGGGGTCAGTTTTGGGTCAGTTTTTCTTGGGGTTCAGCTTTTCCGGTGGAATGCGCACGGTCATTTCGGCTTTTTTCGGCTCGACGAACATCGCCAACGCCACCATCGTACCATAGGCAATGCCGGCAAGAATCATCATCGTCACGACAAAGCGGAACAGTGTCGGCATCAATCTTCGCCCGTCTTCTTGCTCTGCGATTCCAAGCCCTGTGTCCTTATGGGACGCTAATTCCGTCAATTCAAGGACGAAGGGCTCTGCGTGCGAAAGGCGCTATGCTTGACGCAAACGGGCTTTTGATGTCGATACGCCGGCAAAGACGGCTTAGAAACAGCATGGTCTCATGAACGCGTTACCAGCAAATCCTCCCGGCGATAGCCATGCCGCGCTGCTCGACAGGCTGGGCAGCCGCTCGATCGTCTTTGTCGGCCTGATGGGCGCCGGCAAGACGGCGATCGGCCGCAAGGTGGCGACGATGCTGTCGCTGCCCTTCGTCGACAGCGACCAGGAGATCGAAACCGTGTCGCGCATGACGGTGCCGGAACTGTTCGAACGCTATGGCGAGACCGAATTCCGGGCATTGGAGCAGCGCGTCATCCTGCGCGTGCTGGAGAGTGGGCCGCAGGTGCTGTCGACCGGCGGCGGCGCGTTCATGAATGCGCAGACGCGGGAAGCGATCGCCGGGCATGGCGTGTCGGTGTGGCTGAAGGCCGAGATCGACCTGTTGATGGAGCGCGTGTCCAAGAAGCAGAACCGGCCGTTGCTCAAAAGCGCCGATCCGCGCGCCGTGCTCGAGCGACTGATGGGCGAGCGCTACCCGGTCTATGCCACGTCCAACATCACCGTGCCGACACGCGACGACCGCAAGGAGGTCATTGCGACGGAGGTTGTCGACGCGCTGTGCGGGCATTTCGGCATTCCGGCTCCGACTGCGCCGGGCGAGGTGCGGCTGTGAGCGAACCGGTCACTGTCGAGGTCGGCCTTGGCGAGCGCGCCTATGACATCCTGATCGGCCCCGGCCTTTTGGCGCGCGCCGGCGCCGAGATTTCGCGCCGCCTGCCCGGCACGAGGGCGGCGGTGGTCACCGACGACAATGTCGCGGCGGCACATCTCGACGCGCTGAAGGCCGGTCTGGAAACACGCGGCATCCAGCCTGCCGTCATCACTTTGCCGGCCGGCGAAAAGACCAAGAGCTTTGCCCATCTCGAAGAGGTGGTCGACGGCGTGCTCGCCGCCAAGCTGGAGCGCGGCGATGTCGTCATTGCGCTCGGCGGTGGCGTCATCGGCGACCTCACCGGCTTTGCCGCCGGCATCGTGCGCCGCGGCATGAATTTCGTCCAGATTCCAACCTCGCTGCTGGCGCAGGTCGATTCCTCGGTCGGTGGCAAAACCGGCATCAACAGTCCGCGCGGCAAGAATCTGGTCGGCGTCTTCCACCAGCCGAAGCTGGTGCTGGCCGACACCGAAGTGCTCGACACGCTGCCGATCCGCGAATTTCGCGCCGGCTATGCCGAGCTTGCCAAATACGGATTGATCGACCGACCGGCGTTTTTCGCCTGGCTGGAAGCGAACTGGGAAAAGGTGTTCGCCGGTGGTGCGGAACGGGCGGAGGCGATCGCCGAGGCGTGCCGCGCCAAGGCCGATGTCGTCGCCCGCGACGAGTTCGAAACCGGCGACCGCGCACTGCTCAATCTTGGCCACACATTCGGCCATGCGCTGGAAGGCGCCACACAGTATGACGGCGCCCGCCTCGTCCATGGCGAAGGCGTGGCCATCGGCATGGCCTTGGCGCACCGTTTTTCCGCAAGGCTCAATCTGGCCAGCCCGGACGACGCGGCGCGCGTGGAGGCGCATCTTCGCGCCGTCGGTCTACCCTGGCGGATGGCCGACATCCCTGGTGAGTTGCCCGATGCCGAGGCGCTGCTTGGCTTCATCACCCAGGACAAGAAAGTGTCGCGCGGCGCGCTGACATTCATCCTTACGCGCGGCGTTGGCCAGGCTTTTATTGCCAAGGATGTACCGGCGTCGGAAGTGCTTTCGTTCCTCAGGGAGAACCACCCGGGCCAGGAAAGCCGGCAGCGATGATCAACGAGCCCGGCTGGACCGTCGTCGCCGTCCTTGCCATCCTCATCCTGCTGGTCCTGGCCGTGCGCACGCGCCTGCTTGCCATGTTCGGCTATGAGCTGTCGCGCATCGAGCCGCAGCGCTCGACACAGGACGAGTTGCGCGGCGCGGTCGACGATTTCCGCCGCGACGGCCAGATGGTGCGTGAGGACCGCGACCGCGTCGGCGGGCTGTTCGATCTCGCCGAGCTCGAAGTCTCCGACATCATGGTCCACCGCACCAATATGCGCTCGGTCAATGCCGACAATGGGCCGGAAGCCGTGGTGCGCGAGATCCTGCAAAGCCCGCACACCCGCATGCCGTTGTGGAAAGGCTCTCTCGACAACATTGTCGGCGTGCTGCACGCCAAGGACCTGCTGCGAGCGCTGAACGAGGTCGGCAACGACTTTTCCCGGATCGACGTGATGAAGATCGCTTCGAAGCCTTGGTTCGTGCCCGACACCACGACGCTGCAGGAACAGCTCAACGCCTTCCTGCGCGCCAAGGCGCATTTCGCTATCGTCGTCGACGAATATGGCGAGGTCGAAGGGCTGGTGACGCTGGAGGACATTATCGAGGAGATCGTTGGCGAGATCGCCGACGAGCACGATGTAGACATTCAGGGCGTGAAGCAGGAGGCGGACGGTTCCGTGGTCGTCGACGGCACCGTGCCGATCCGCGATCTCAACCGGGCGCTCGACTGGAACCTGCCTGACGAGGAAGCGACCACCATTGCCGGCCTGGTCATCCACGAGACGCAGTCGATCCCCGAGGAAAAGCAGGCTTTCACCTTCCACGGCAAGCGCTTCGTGGTGATGAAGCGCGACAAGAACCGGATCGCCAGAATCAGGATCAGGCCGGCGGGCGAATCTTAAAGGTACCGAGCAGGCCCGCCACATGACGCTCTTTGCCGAGCTTATGCCGCGATCTGGCTCGTAGACCGTTCGTGGATGGTCGCACCGGTTTGAGCGTCAACTGCGACCAGGCTGACCTCGTAGCCCCAGAGGCTGCGGACATGGCGGAGCGTCGCGTCACGGCTGGCCCCTTCGAGCACAACACCATCCTTTACCCTGTGTTGCAGCCGCAACTGCCGGTCGCCGAGCAGGTCGACATCAATCACCTGGATGTCCGGCCGATTCGCTCCAAGGTCGTAACTGTGGGCAAGCTGGGCGCGTATCTTGTTATAGCCACGTTCGTTGTGGATCGACGCGACTTCGAAATGCGGTTTGTCGGCTCCATCGCCAAGCACGAAGAACCGCCATTTTCGGATCAAGCTCGGGCTGAGGTACTGGCGGATAAAGGATTCGTCGCGGTGGTTGGCCCAGGCCTCAAGCAGGACCTCGCGCCAGTTGCCATGTCCTGCAATGTCCGGGAACCAGTCGCGGTCCTCCGCCGTCGGCTCGGTCGAAATGCGCTGTATGTCCTGCATCATGTCGAGGCCGAGGGCATAGGGATTGATGCCTGAAAACCGGGGATCGTCAAAGGCCGGCTGGAAGATCACGTTCGAATGGTTGCGCAGGATTTCGAGCATGGCACCTTCGCCGATCCGGCCACGATCGAATAGCATGTTCATGAGCGTATAATGCACGAAGGTGGCGCAGCCTTCATTCATCACTTGAGTCTGTCGCTGCGGGTAGAAATATTGCGCAATGACGCGGACGATCCTGATGATCTCGCGCTGCCAGGGTTCCAGGATCAGGCTGTTCTTCTCGAGGAAATAAAGGAGGTTTTCCTCGGGAAGGTTGAGCGATCTCTTGCGCTCCGCCATCCCTTGATCCTCATTGCCGGACTTGTTTTTGTTCTGCGACGGCGGCAGCGTGCGCCACAGATCGTTGTAGGAGCGCTCTTCGTATTCGAGGCGCTCGCGAAGCCCTTCGCGCTGTCGCTCCGACGAGAGCTTTGGCGGCCGGTGGTAGCGGAACACCCCTTGTTCCATCAGCGCATGGGCGGAATCGAGAATGGCCTCCACTGCTGCAAGGCCGTGCCGCTCCTCGCACCGGGCGATGTAGCCCTTGGCGAAGTCCAGATAACCCAGGATTGCCCCGGCGTCGGTCCATTGCTGAAACAGATGATTGTTCTTGAAGAAATGATTGTGGCCAAGCGCCGCGTGGGCCGTCACAAGGGCCTGCAACGCCATGGTGTTTTCCTCCATGAGGTAGACGATGCAGGGATTGGAGTTGATGACCAGTTCATAGGCCAGCCCCCGACCACCCTTACGGTAAAGAAGCTCCTGGTGAAGGAAATGTTTGCCGAACGACCAATGCCGATACATCAGTGGCATGCCGATAGATGAGTAGGCGTCGAGCATCTGCTGGGAGGAGATTATCTCCATCTGGACCGGGTAAGTATCGAGATGCAACTCGTCGACCGCGATCGCCTCGATCTCTTCAAAAGCCCGCGATAATTTCTCGAAATTCCAGTCGGAACCGGAAAACAACAAATTCGTTTCGTTGGCTCGCCTGACCATCTCTCTCTCTCAAGCGCTCTTGATGGCCACCGGCTGCCTGGCGAAGAGCCGGTGGAAGACCGGGTAAATATCCGCAGGAGCAGCGATGCGGCTCATCTGGAAGTTGGGCCATTTCAGCTCGATCGTACTGTAGGCGCGCCAAAGCGACGTCCCGTTTTCGGTAGCACCGAATATGTGGCTCTCGCGTTCGTCGATGATCTCGACATAGGCGAAATACTGGCACAGGCGCATGAGCTTGCGGTTCATGAGCTCTATGCATCGCTCGGAATCGGTGGTGAAATTGTCCCCGTCAGAGGCCTGCGCGGCGTAAATGTTCCACTCGCTGGCAGGATAGCGCTGGCCGATAATGCGGTGCATTTCGTCGAGCGCGGTGGAGACGATCGTACCGCCGCTCTGCGTGTTGTAGAAGAACGTGTCCTCATCCACTTCGTGCGCCTCATGGGTATGGCGGATGAAGACGATCTCCGTGCGTTCGTAGCGCCGTTTCAAGAACAGGTGCAGCAGCACGAAGAAGCGTTTGGCCAAGTCCTTTTCGCGTTGGCCCATCGATCCGGACACGTCCATAAGGCAGAACATGACGGCATTGGCATTCGGCACCGGCCGGGCGTCGAAGCGGTTGAATCGGATATCGACCGGATCGACAAAGGCAATTCGCCTGCGCCGTCGCTCCAGCCGGTCAAGCTCGTCGCGTAATTCCGCGATGCGCTGGCGCACCGCCGCGCCGGCCGGGGCCGACTCAAGCGTGACGATTTCCCGGAGGATCGCCTCCAGTTCCTGCTGCGTGGGGCGCCTCAGCGCAATGCGCCGGCCTAGGCTGTTGCGCATGGTGCGGCCGGCATTGATGTTGGTCGGGGAACCGGTTGCCGCGAAGCCGGCCCGGCGCGGCTTGAAGGCAAGGATTTCCTTGAGATTGAGCTTAACCAGGTCGGGCAGTTCGAGATCCTCAAAAAAGAGTTCGAGCACCTCCTCGCGTGACAGCACGAAACGAAAATCGTCTTCCGACGCCGTGTTTCCTGGCGACGACGCCGCGCCGCCCCCATGCGGCTTCGGGAGCAGGTCTCCAGGGGAAAAATGCCTGTTGCCCGGAAGGATGTGTCGGCGCCGTCCGCTGGCCCTGTCATCGTTGAAGCTCGGCTCGGCCGTTTTCCTTTCGGGCATGGGCACGGCGTGCTCGGTATCCACGTCGGCGATCCTGCCAGTGCGGATTTGATCGCGAATGCTCCGCTTCAACTCCTCGCGAGCACGCCTGAGGAAGCGCTGTCGATTGCCAAGGCTCTTGTCCTTGGGGTTCAGGCGACGGTCGATGAAGATCGGCATGGAACCATCCGGCTCTGTCAACCCGCCTTGTTCACCCGCATGTACCAGTCCACCAGCCGGCGTACCTGCCGTTCTGTGTAGCCACGCTCGATCATGCGCTGTACGAATTCGTTATGGCGCTTTTCCGTAACGCTGTCTTGCTTGGAGCCGAAGCTGATCACCGGCAAGAGGTCCTCGACCTGTCCGAACATCCGCTTCTCGATGACTTCGCGCAGTTTTTCATAGCTGGTCCATGACGGGTTGCGGCCGTGGTTTCTTGCGCGAGCGCGCAGAGTGAACTTCACCACCTCGTTACGGAAGTCCTTGGGATTGGCGATGCCTGCCGGTTTCTCGACCTGCGAAAGTTCGTTGTCCAGGATCTCCCGGTTGAGGATCTGGCCGGTGTCGGGGTCCTTGTAGTCCTGGTCCTCAATCCAGGCATCCGCATAGGCGATGTAGCGGTCGAAGAGGTTCTGGCCGTATTCGCTATAGGACTCCAGATAGGCCTTCTGGATTTCGTGGCCGATGAACTCGGCGTAGCGCGCCGCAAGCTCCGACTTGATGAATTCAAGATAGGCCGCTTCCGTTTCCTTCGGGAACTGCTCCCGCTTGATCGCCTCCTCCAGAATGTACATCAGATGCACAGGATCGGCGGCCACCTCCTCATTATCGAAGTTGAATGTCTGCGAAAGGATCTTAAAGGCAAAGCGCGTGCTGACGCCCGTCATGCCTTCATCGACGCCGGCGGCGTCGCGATATTCTTGGACCGACTTTGCCCTGGGATCGACTTCCTTCAGATTTTCGCCGTCATAGGCGCGCATCTTGGTGTAGAGCGGCGAGTTGTCGTGCTCGGCTAAGCGCGTCGAAACTGCAAAGCGGCTGAGGATGTCCAAAACTTCAGGGGCACAGGGGCTGGCGGCCAACTCGCTCTCACGCAGCAATTTCTCATAGATCTGCCTCTCTTCGGTGATCCGCAGGCAATAGGGTACCTTGACCACCAGGATGCGATCGAGAAACGCCTCGTTGTTCTTGTTGCTCTTGAACTGTTGCCATTCCGACTCGTTGGAATGGGCGACGATGATCCCCTGGTAGGGAAAGGCGCCGAAATTTTCAGTGCCGTTGTAGCTGCCTTCCTGTGTCGCGGTCAGCAGCGGATGCAGAACCTTGATGGGTGCCTTGAACATCTCGACGAATTCAAGCAGACCTTGCGTGGTCCGGTTCAGGCCACCGCTATAGGAGTAGGCATCGGGGTCGGACTGGCTAAAATTTTCCAATTGCCTGATGTCGACCTTGCCGACCAGGGCCGAGACATCCTGATTGTTCTCATCGCCAGGTTCGGTCTTGGCAATGCCGATCTGGCGCAGCCGCGAAGGCATCAGCTTGACAACGCTGAATTTGGAAATGTCGCCAGACAATTCGTCGAGGCGCTTGGCCGCCCATGGCGAAATCAATCCGTTCAGCCGGCGCCGGGCTATGCCGTATTTATCCTCTAGCAGATCACCCATGTGATCGGGATGGAACAGCCCAAGCGGCGACTCGAAAACTGGGCTGATCTGGTTGCCGACCTTCAGCGTGTAGATCGGGCGCTGCTCCATCAGTTTCTTCAGGCGCTCGGCCAGAGAGGATTTGCCGCCGCCGACCGGGCCGAGGAGATAGAGGATCTGCTTGCGTTCTTCGAGCCCCTGCGAGGCATAGCGGAAATACCCGGCTATGCGCTCGATCGTATCCTCCATTCCATAGAAGTCGGAAAAATGAGGGTAGACCTTGAGGGTCCGATTCGCGAAAATGCGGCCGAGCCGCTCGTCTTTGCTGGTGTCAACCAGTTTTGGTTCGCCGATTGCGTCGACCATCCTTTCGGGAGCCGAAGCGTACATCGATTTGTCTTCCCGACAGGCAAGAAGATACTGTTGGATGCTGACCTCTTCGTCCGCCGCATTGGCATAAATTTCCGAAAAAAGATCGAAGACGTCGGATTGGGTTGCACGCATGATGTTCTGCCCTCGGAGCCGATCTGGATTCCAATCGCCTCATCACCTTCAACTGTCGGAAAGCATTGTTGGTTCCCTTCACATGAAGGAGAGTGGCTGCAATCCGGGTAGAAGGCTTGGGAGGAAACATTCGGAGTGGCTGGAATGGCGGGTTGCCCGGTGCTGCGGCGCTGATGGGCGGCGTTGTCGCCGGCCAGCTATCTCGATGGACACAAGCATCCGCCGACCTTCATCGCCTATTCGCGCGCCGAAGGCTGCGACGACCAATGGAAGGCTTTGCCAAGCGCCTGCGCGCCACCGGCACTGAAGTGACGCTGTTCGACGGCAACGCCTACACGCATATGTCGATCAATCACGACTTCGGCGAGGACGTCGACGCGTTGACCGCCGCGATGCTGGCCTTCCTGAATGCGACCGTCGGTTGATCCCGGATCCCCGCGAGGCGTCCTGGATCAGACCAAAAGCCCCGGCGGGACATTGCCGACCCGGCGCCTACAGGTGCAATTGTTCCTGAATTGTCGATTGGGAAAGAAAATCATGAATGGCGCCGATCTGCTGTGCGACGTGCTCCTGGCCAATGACGTCACGGTCTGCTTCGCCAATCCTGGCACATCCGAAATGCATTTCGTTGCCGCACTGGACCGCAAACCTCAGATGCGTTGCGTGCTCGGCCTGTTCGAGGGCGTGGTGACCGGCGCCGCCGACGGCTATGCGCGCATGACCGACCGCCCGGCAGCAACGTTGCTGCATACCGGACCGGGTCTCGCCAACGGTTTGGCCAACATGCACAACGCAAGGCGTGCGCGCAGCCCGATGATCAACATTGTCGGCGACCATGCTTCTTACCATCTGCCGCTCGATGCCCCGCTGACCAGCGACATAGAAGGCCTGGCGTCGCCGATGTCGAACTGGGTTGGCCGCGTCAAGGGGCCGGCCGATATTGTGCCGGCCGCAGAGGCGGCTTTCCGCGCCTCACTCACGCCGCCTGGCGTCACGACGCTGATCCTGCCTGCGGATGCCGCCTGGGGCGAAGTTGCTGCGATTTCACCTGGCAAGGTGGAGCTGGAGCCGCCGCCCGCCGTCGACATGGCTGTTGTGCGCACGATCGCCGAAGCAATCCGCGCCGCGCCGGGCCGTGTCGTCATGGTGGTGCGTGGGCAGGCGGCGCGCGCCGATGGACTTGAAATCGCAGGGAGAATCTCATCGGGAAGCGATGTCAGGCTGTTCAGTGAGGTTCTGATCGCCCGCATGCAGCGCGGCCGCGGGCGGTTCGCCCCGACCCGCATTCCCTATCCGGTCGATGCGGCGACGGCCACGCTCCGGGATATCGATTTGCTGGTGCTGGTCGGCGCCAAGGAGCCGGTTGCCTTCTTCGCTTATCCCGGCAAGCCCGGGCGGCTGGTTCGGGACGATTGCAAGGTGCTTTCGCTGGCGGCGCATGGCCAGGATCTGAAAGCGGCGCTGGAGGCGCTGGCCGACGAGCTCGGCATCAAGCCGACGCAGCAATTCGCCGCCGCAACCGCCTTTCCAGACGAACCGACGCTGAGCGGCAGACTGACGGACGATGCCATCGCGCTGTCGGTGGCGCGCAAACTTCCGGCCAATGCCATCGTCTGCGACGAAGCGGTTACCTCGGCGAGACGGTTCTTCACGCTATCCGCCTTTGCGGCGCCGCACGACTACATGATGGGTACGGGCGGATCGATCGGCGGCGGCATTCCCATGGCTACCGGCGCGGCGATCGCCTGCCCGGACCGCAAGGTGATCAATCTCGAAGCCGACGGCAGTGGCATGTACACGGTGCAGGGACTGTGGACCCAGGCCAGGGAAAAGCTTGACGTCGTGACCATCATCTTTTCCAACCGGACCTACGCCATCCTGCATGGCGAAATGAAGAATGTCGGGGTCAATGAGATCGGCGAGAACGCTAGGCGCATGCTCGATCTCGACCATCCGGCGCTGGACTGGGTTGCGCTGGCCAAAGGCATGGGCGTCGAGGCGGCCCGCGCCGACACGTGCGAGCGGTTCGACGCGCTGCTCGACAGTGCCCTGTCGCGTCCGGGACCGTTTCTCATCGAAGCGGTGATCTGAGGCGGAGAGACTTACCAACGGGTCTTTTCGCCGGGTGCAGCCGGTTCGATTGCCAGCGCATGGACGCCGGCTTGCAGCTCCGCTGCGAGCAATTCGTTGACGGCGCGGTGGCGGTCGATGCGGCTCATGCCGGCAAAGACGGATGAGACGATGCGGACGCGAAAATGCGTCTCGCCAGTGCCGTCATAGGCACCGTGATGGCCGGAGCCGTGGTGGTGATGACCGGCATGGAGATGGCTTTCATTGACGATCGCCAGCCGCTCCGGCGAAAACGCCTTGTTCAGCTTGTCTTCCATCGTCGCCTGTATGGACATCGCCATCTCCCTTCACCATATCTGCAAGGCGTGATCGGGAAATCGGGATCGATCCCGCCGGGCCGCCTCAAAAATCGCCATTCGCCCTGCTTTATGCCGCGATTCAGCGGTTAGGGCGATGATCGCGAAAATGTCAATTCTTGTTTCGCACGTGCGAACAGCCCATAAATGGGTGAGATGAAACCGTACCCCAAATATTTCGAGAAAATTCGGGTCCGTCCCGACAAGGATGCGGAGCTGAAGTCGCACTCGCCGATCTGCCAGTGGGACGGCTGCAAGGAGGCCGGTACTCACCGGGCGCCGGTCGGACGCATGAAGGAAGGCGAGTATTTTCAGTTCTGCTTCGATCATGTGCGCGAATACAACAAGGGTTTCAACTACTTCTCCGGCGTGCCGGACACCGAGATAGCCCGCTTCCAGAAGGAAGCGATGACCGGCCACCGGCCGACATGGAAGATGGGCGTCGCCGGCGCCTCGACGCGCTCCTCGCCCGATTTCGCCCAGCAGCGTTCCGGTCGCGCCGGCTATTACAACCGCATGCGCGATCCTTTCGACCTGTTCAAAGGGCCAAAGGACCCGCGCGAGGCGCGCGAACGCAAGGCCAAACCACTTGAGGCCAAGGCGCTGGAAACGCTTGGCCTTGATACAAAGGCGACTGGCAAGGACATCAAGGCGCGCTATAAGGAACTTGTGAAGCGCCACCATCCGGATGCGAATGGCGGCGATAGAGGTTCGGAAGACCGGTTCCGCGATGTGCTGCAGGCCTATCGCGTGCTCAAGCAGGCGGGTTTGTGCTGAGCAACCTAACGGTTCGTGTCGTTTTCCAACTTTCATAAGGGTGGAAAAGGCTCTAAGACCGCCCCCGGACAAAATCGATTGCCGGCGAAATCAGGCATTTCGCCCGTGGAGACTTGGATAGAGATGAACAAGGTCGATCGCGACATCGCCAATTTGCCCGACACGACGGTGTCGGTGAAAGACAAATTCGGCTTCGAGTCCAAGATGGTGGTGCCGGCCTATTCGGTGACCTCGGAACATGTGCCGGACATCGATCCGGACTATCTGTTCGACAAGGCGACGACGCTGGCGATCCTTGCCGGCTTTGCCTACAATCGCCGCGTCATGGTGTCTGGCTATCACGGCACCGGCAAATCGACCCATATCGAACAGGTCGCCGCCCGCCTTAACTGGCCCTGCGTGCGCGTCAACCTCGACAGCCATGTCAGCCGTATCGACCTCGTCGGCAAGGACGCCATCGTCGTCAAGGATGGCCTGCAGATCACCGAATTCCGCGACGGCATCCTGCCCTGGGCCTACCAGCACAATGTCGCGCTCTGCTTCGACGAGTACGATGCAGGCCGTCCGGACGTGATGTTCGTCATCCAGCGCGTGCTGGAATCGTCGGGCCGCCTGACGCTGCTCGACCAGAGCCGGGTCATCCGACCGCATCCGGCGTTCCGGCTGTTTTCGACCGCCAACACGGTCGGCCTCGGCGACACTACCGGCCTCTATCACGGCACGCAGCAGATCAACCAGGCGCAGATGGATCGCTGGTCGATCGTCACCACGCTGAACTACCTGCCGCACGACAATGAGGTGAACATCGTGCTGGCCAAGGCCAAGCACTATCGCGACGGCAAGGGCAAGGACATCGTCAACAAGATGGTGCGGGTCGCCGACATGACGCGCTCGGCCTTCATCAATGGCGATCTGTCGACCGTGATGAGCCCGCGTACCGTCATCACCTGGGCCGAAAATGCCGAGATCTTCGGCAATATCGGCATGGCGTTCCGGCTGACCTTCCTCAACAAGTGCGACGAGCTGGAGCGTTCGGTGGTGGCCGAGTTCTACCAGCGCGCCTTCGGCGAGGACCTGCCCGAGAGCGCCGCCAACGTGGTGCTGGGCTGAGCAGAGCCTCGATGGCGGGTCCGGGCGACAACACGCGCAACAAGTCGAAGACGGGGTCTGAAGCCGACAGCTTCAAGCGTGCCGTCACCGTCTGCATGCGCGCCATCGCCGGCGACAAGGAGCTCGAAGTCGGTTTCGCCAAGGACCGCCCGGCGCTCGCCGGCAGCCGCGCCCGTCTGCCCGAACTGCCGAAGAAAGCGTCCAAGACAGACATCGCGATTACTCGTGGCCTGGGCGATTCCATGGCGCTGAAGCGCGCCTGCCACGATCAGCGCATCCACACCAAACTGGCGCCGGAAGGCAAGCTGGCGCGCTCGATCTATGACGCCGTGGAACAGGCCCGCGTCGAGGCGATCGGCAGCCGCGCCATGCAAGGCGTCGCCGACAATATCGGCTCGATGCTGGAGGACAAATACGCCAAGGCCAACCTTGTCGACGTCAAGGACAAGGCCGACGCGCCGATCGAGGAAGCGCTGGCGCTGATGGTGCGCGAGAAGCTGACCGGGCGGCCGATCCCGAAGAGCGGCGAGCGTCTGGTCGACCTCTGGCGGCCCTGGGTCGAGGAAAAAGCCAAGGCCGATCTCGACGGACTGTCGGCCAAGCTTGGCGACCAGCAGGCCTTTGCCCGCGTCGTGCGCGAGATGCTTGCGTCCATGGAGATGGCCGAGGAACTCGGCGACGACCAGGAAACCGAAGACTCCGAGGACAATGACGACAACCAGCCGCAAGGCGAGGAGCAGAGCGAGGAGGGCGGTGAAGACGATTCCGGCTCCGAGCAGTCGCAGTCCGAGGATGCCGAGGCCTCGGCTGATGACGAACAGTCGTCCGAGACGGAGGCGTCCGACGCCACCGCCGACGATCTTTCCGACGATGACGATGCGGACGCCGAGACGCCGGGCGAGGCGCGCCGTAACGACAACCCCTTCGCCAACCTGCCGAAAGAGATCGACTACAAGGTTTTCACCACCGCCTTCGACGAGACGGTCGGTGCGGAAGAGCTGTGCGAGGAGGAAGAACTCGACCGGCTGCGCGCCTTCCTCGACAAGCAGTTGGCCAATCTCTCCGGCGTCGTCGGCCGGCTCGCCAACCGGCTGCAGCGCCGCCTGATGGCGCAGCAGAACCGTTCCTGGGATTTCGACCTCGAAGAGGGTTATCTCGATCCGGCACGCCTGGTTCGTGTCGTCATCGACCCGATGCAGCCGTTGTCGTTCAAGCAGGAGCGCGACACCAAATTCCGCGACACGGTGGTGACGCTGGTGCTCGACAATTCGGGCTCGATGCGCGGTCGGCCGATCACGGTTGCCGCCACCTGTGCCGACATTCTGGCGCGCACGCTGGAGCGCTGCGGCGTCTCGGTCGAGATCCTCGGCTTCACCACGCGGGCGTGGAAGGGCGGACAGGCTCGCGAGAAGTGGCTGAAGGACGGCAAGCCGCCGAACCCCGGCCGGCTCAACGATCTGCGCCACATCATCTACAAATCCGCCGATCATCCGTGGCGTCGCGCCCGGCGCAATCTCGGCCTGATGATGCGCGAGGGCCTGCTCAAGGAAAACATCGACGGCGAGGCGTTGTTATGGGCGCACAACCGGCTGATCGCCCGGCCCGAACAGCGCAAGATCCTGATGATGATCTCGGACGGCGCGCCGGTCGACGATTCGACGCTGTCGGTCAATCCTGGCAATTACCTCGAGCGGCATCTGCGCGCCGTCATCGAGCTGATCGAGACGCGCTCGCCGGTCGAGCTTCTGGCCATCGGCATCGGCCACGACGTCACCCGCTATTACAGGCGCGCCGTCACCATCGTCGATGCCGAGGAACTGGCCGGCGCCATGACCGAGCAGCTGGCCTCGCTGTTCGCCGAGGAAAACGTGCGCGATACACGCCGCGGCGGCTACCGGCGCGCCGGATGATTTTTTTGCGCGGCGGGTTTCGGCAGATGCTCTTCGCGGTCACTGCCTTGTTCGGCATGGCGTTTGCGCCGGCCATCGCCGCCGGCCCAAGCGCGGTCGAGCCGGTCGAAGTCTCGGCGCGGCCGATCACCACCTTCCATATCGGCAGCGCCGACAAGCAGTTTGGGCCGCTGGAATTCGTCGGCGGTCTTGAGATGAACTCGACGACGCGCGATTTCGGCGCGCTGTCGGCATTTCGGTTCGTCAAACCCGGCAGCGATTTCATCGGCGTCGCCGATACGGGCTTCTGGTTCTTCGGCTCTATCACCCATGATGCCGACAAGCGGCCGTCCGGCATCCAGAATTTCCGCATGCAGCAGATGGTCGATGAGAAGGGCCGGCCGATCGACAGGAAATGGGAAGTCGATGCCGAGGGCCTTGCAGTCAAGGACGGCATCGCCACCGTCGGCTTCGAGCGCGATCACCGCGTCGCCCAGTTCAAGATCGACCCCAGCAACATGACGGCGCCGTTCAAGCAACTGAACTTTCTGGTTCCAGCCCGCGAACTGCGACAGAACCGCGGTTTCGAGACCGTCACCCACGCCAATCCCAACGGCCAGCACGAGGGCGGCCTCGTCGTGGTCTCGGAAAAGAGCTTGGACAAGGCTGGCAACATCTATGCCGCCATCATCGAAGGGCCGCACAAGGGCGTCTTCACGGTCAAGCGCAACGGTGATTTCGACATCACTGACGGCGCCTTCCTGCCGGATGGCGACCTGCTGCTTTTGGAGCGCAGTTTCTCGATGGCCGGCGGTGTCAGGATGCGGCTAAGGCGCATCTATGGCGAAAGCGTCGAGAAGGGCGCGGTTGCCGACGGGCCGGTGCTGATGGAAGCCGACATGGGCTACCAGATCGACAATATGGAAGGACTCGACGTCTGGACCCGCGATGACAGAGCGCTGATGGTGTCGCTGATCTCGGATGACAACCATTCGATCCTGCAGCGCAACCTCTATCTGGAATTCATCCTGCACCAGGATTGAGAGCCCTAAGGCTTGGTGGCGATCCAGATGACGTGGCGCGCGCCGCGCTTGCCATTGGCGCGCGTCTTCACCTCGTCCACGACAAAGCCCGCCTGCTTGAGCCTAAGTGTGAAGCCGGCATCGGGGCCTTGCGACCAAACAGCCAGCACGCCCCCGGGCCTGAGCGCTGCACGCGCCGCGCCGAGGCCGGCAGCGCCATAGAGGGCGTCGTTGCCCTTGTAGACGATGCCTTCGGGGCCATTGTCGACATCGAGCAGGATGGCGTCCCAGGCTGCCTTGTCGGATCTTATGATGTGCCCGACGTCGGCTTTGCGAACCGTCACACGGGGATCGTCGAGACAGCCGGCGAAGACCGCTTCCATGGGGCCGCGCGCCCAGGCGATGACGGCGGGGACAAGCTCGGCAACGGTGATCCCTGCGTCGGCGCCCAATTGGGCAAGCGCAGCGCGCAGCGTAAAACCCATGCCCAGGCCGCCGATCAGGATTTTCGGTTGGGCGCGGCCGCCGATCTTTTCACAGGAGAGCTTGGCCAGCGCTTCCTCGGAGCCGCCGAGGCGGCTGTTCATCAGCTCATTGGTGCCGAGCATGATCGAGAATTCGCTGCCGCGCTGCTTTAACCGCAGTTCCTGTCCGCCGTCAGGCGTTTTGGCCGAGCCGAGCTGGACCCAAGGGATCACGGCCTAGACAGCCACGGCCGGCTGGCTCCAGTGGGCGGCGAGCAGCCGGTAGGGGATCAGGGCCACAACAGCGATGATCAGCTTCACCGAGAGGTCGCCCAGGGCCCAGGAGACCCAGCGCATGGTCTCGACCGGCAGCACGCCCATCAGCGGCGCCGTCTCCAGCGCAAAGCTGTCGTTCGGGCCGGCAAAAGCGAAGGCGGCCGAAAAGGCGATGCTGAAGAACACCAGGGTGTCGAACACCGAGCCGACCAGCGTGCCGACGATCGGCGCGCGCCACCAGCTCTGCCGGCGCAACCGGTTGAACACGGTGACGTCGAGCAATTGCGCGCAAAGGAAGGCCGCGCCGGAAGCTGTGGCGATGCGCACCAGCCGGTCGGCTGATGTCTCGAACTCGATCAGGCCGTGGCGAAACAGGAAGGGCGGGACGAGGATCGAGCAGACCACAGCGGTCATGAAGCCGACAAGGACGATGCGGCGCGCCACGGTCGGCCCGTAGCGGCGGTTGGCAAGGTCGGTGACCAGGAAGGAGAAGGGATAGGTGAAGGCGCCCCAGGTCAGGATGTCGCCCAGCGACAGACCGCCGGCCTGGCCCTGCATCGGGAACTGCACGAGGATGTTCGATGCCACGACGACAAGCGCCATGGCGGCCACAAAGGGCAGATATCGCGAGAAGGAAGTCATTTTTTTATCCTGGGTAATGGAACCAGCCAGGCGCTAGCCGAAGTTCGGGTCGCGCTGCCTTGCAAGTTTTGAGCATCGGATTGCTCCGATGCTGCTGCCTTAGAAGTTTTGAGCATCGGATTGCTCCGATGCTCAGGGCGGTCGTCCCCCGCCTTGATATCGTTAAGCGGCGGGCTGGTCGGCCAGCTTCTTGGCGATCTGCTTCTTCAACAGGCGCGCGCGCTGCGACAATTCCTTGGCGTCGGCCTTGGCCAGGAAGGCGTCGAGGCCGCCGCGATGCTCGACCGAACGCAGCGCGTTGGCCGAAATGCGCAGGCGCACATTCTGGTTCAGCGCTTCCGAAATCAGCGTCACATTGACGAGGTTCGGCAGGAAGCGGCGCTTGGTCTTGTTGTTGGCGTGGCTCACATTGTTGCCGGTCTGGACTGCCTTGGCAGTGAGTTCGCAGGTGCGGGACATGGTTCTAACCTTCAGTTCTGTCTAGCCTGCCAAACCTTGTTCGCCCGCGCCGGGTGGCGCGCGGTTTCAGTCAGGCGGCCTTATGGAAAAGTTGGCGTTCCTTAGTTGCATTTCGCCAATGCGTCAAGCTCCGGCTTGCCCACGACTGTGACGGGCGTTTCACATAAAGGCCGGAATTCAGCCTATAAGCGGTCGGACAGGGACATTTCAAGCCGGAGTCGCCCGCCTCCGGTTAAAAAAATCAAGGACCGAGCCCGCCATGCTTCGCCCGTCACATGCCGTTGTCGCCATACTTGTCGCCGCCTTGCCAACATCAACCCTTGCCGCCGCGCCCGCAGCCACCGCACAGTCCTTCAAGGGCGAATACACGGTGTCGTTCCTGGGCCTTTCCGTGGCCAAGGCGACATTTTCCAGCCACTACGAAGGCGATAGCTATTCCATAGACGGCACCGTCTCCAGCGCGGGTCTCGCCACCTTGTTCGACGACACGAGCGGCACGATCTCGTCAAAGGGCAAGATCCTGGGCAAGCAGATGCAGCCGCAGGTATTTCGCGCCGATTATAAGTCCGGCAAGAAGGCTTCCATGGTCGATATCCGCTTTGCCAATGGCGCGGTGACCGCCACCCAGGTCATTCCCGAGCCGAAAAAGCGCAATCCCAAAAACTGGATACCGCTGGGCAGCAACGATCTGGCATCGGTGCTCGATCCGATGGCGGCTACCGTCATCCATGCTGACAGCCTCGACCAGGTCTGTGGGCGCAAGGTGAAATTCTATGACGGCGAGATGCGCGCCGACCTGACGCTGACCTACGCCTCGAAAGGATCGATCTCGGTCAAGGGCTACAAGGGCGACACCGTTACCTGCAAGATGAGCTTAGAGCCGGTGGCAGGCTACCGCAAGGGCCGCAAGGCGCTGAATTACCTGAAGAAGAAGAGCCAGATGATGGTGACGTTTGCACCGCTCGGCCAAACCGGCATATATGCGCCGATCCACGCCACGGTCGGGACGCAGATCGGCACCTTGACTGTCAGCGCGGGGCGGTTCGAAGCTACTGAATAGACGCGCCCACCCGAATAGAAATGGGGCGAGTCGCCGGAGACGGGCATGGGGCGCGCAACACTGATCGGTTTCTCGGCGGTCGCCATGTGGGCGCTGCTGGCGTTGCTCACCGATGCGTCGGGCGCCGTGCCGCCATTCTTGCTCTCGGCCATCACCTTCACCATCGGCACCGCGGTCGGGCTGGTTGCCCGGCTGTTCATGCCGGCGACCGATAAAAGCCTGAAGATCCCACGCCAGGTCTGGGTGATCGGCATTGCCGGACTGTTCGGCTACCATTTCTTCTATTTCACCGCGCTGCGCAACGCGCCGGCGGTGGAGGCAAGCCTGATCGCCTATCTGTGGCCGCTGCTGATCGTGCTGGGATCAGCGCTGATGCCGGGCGAGAAGCTGGCCTGGAACCATGTCGTCGGCGCGCTGCTCGGGCTCGCCGGGACCGTGCTGATCGTCACCAAGGGTGGCGGCCTCGCCTTCGATGCTCGCTACACCTTCGGCTATGCGATGGCGGCCGTCTGTGCGCTGCTGTGGTCGTCCTATTCGCTGCTGTCGCGGCGCTTTCCGGCGGTGCCGACCTCAATCGTCACCTGGTTCTGCGCCGCCACGGCAGCCCTGTCCCTCATCTGCCATCTTCTGCTGGAAAAGACGGTGCTGCCCGATGGCCCCGGCCAGTGGCTGGCGGTGGTTGGTTTGGGGTTGATGCCGGTGGGTGCCGCCTTCTACGCCTGGGATATCGGCGTCAAACGAGGCAACATCCAGGTGCTCGGCGCGGCAAGCTATGCGGCGCCACTGCTGTCGACATTGGTGCTGATCGCGGCGGGCGTTGCCGAGCCGTCGCTGCGTATCCTGGCGGCCTGCGTACTGATCACCGGCGGCGCGGCGCTGGCGGCGAAATCGTTGTTCCTGCGCAAGGCGGCAACTGGCGGGGCAAGCGCATGACGATGCCGTTTGCCGGCGGCATCGACGCCAACGCAAATGCAACATTGATTTTTTCGCTGGTGGCGGCGGTGATCTACGCCTTCACCCTGGATATGCGGCCGACGCTGGCCCGCTCGGTGGCAAAGACGCTGGCCGTGGCCATGCTTGCGGCGCTGGCCTTCATGCAAGGTGGGCCGCTGTTGCTCGTCTCTGCGCTGGCGCTCAGCGCCGTCGGCGATGCCTTCCTGTCGCGTGACGGCGAAAAGGCCTTCCTCGGCGGGCTGGCCAGCTTCCTTGCGGCGCATGTCCTCTATGTGCCGCTCTTCCTGCTCGGCGGCGGCGGGCTGGATGTGCTCAGCACCGAGACATGGCGCGGCGCCATCGCGCTTGCCATGGCGGCCTTCGCAGTCGTCATGCTGGCGGCGCTCTGGCGCCGTGTCAGTCCCGGCCTGCGGGTGCCGATCGCCATCTATATCGCGGCCATTCTGGCGATGGGCATCTCGGCGTTGACGCTCGCCAATCCGTGGGTCATCGGCGGCGCTGTTATGTTCATGGCATCGGACGGGCTGCTTGCCGCGGAGAAATTCCTGGTTCCGGCAATAGCACCCTATCGCGCCGGCATCCGTTATGCGGTCTGGGTGCTCTACTATGCCGCCCAGCTCTGCATAACTCTTGGTTTTCTTCTGGCCTAAGGCTGCCAGCCCGGCTCGGCCATTTCAAACGCGGCGAAGTCGAAGCCCGGCGCCACGGTGCAGCCGACCAACGTCCATTCGCCGAGGCTGCGCGCCGATTGCCACCAGCCGGCCGGCACGACGATCTGCGGCCGCTCGCCCGCCGCAAGCTCAATGCCGAGCACCTGCTCGATCACCTGGTTAAGCATTGGACTACCTTCCTCGCACATCGACAGCGCCAGCGGCGCTCCGGCATGGAAGTGCCAGACCTCGGCCGCGTCCTTGACCCGGTGCCAGGCCGAAATCTGGTCCTGTTCAAGGAGGAAATAGATCGCCGTCGAATGGCCGCGCCCGGCGCCGTCGCGAAAGGTCTCGGCATACCAGCCGCCTTCCGGATGCGGCTTGAGGCCGAGCGTGGCGATGATTTCAGCGGCGCTGGTCATGGCTGATCCCGGAATGATGCTCAGAAATTGTCCTTGCGCTTGCGGATTTCCGCGAACACTTCGGCGTCGGAGGCCGCCTCCATACCGAGATGCTTGCGGATCGCCGGGTCGTGCCAGCGCAGGAACGGATTGGTCGACAATTCCTCGCCGATCGTGGTCGGCAGCGTCGCCTTGTTGTCGGCGCGCAGGGTCTCGATCTTGGCGGCGCGTTCTTTCAGCGCCGAATTGGTCGGGTCGACGGTCAACGCAAAGCGGGCGTTCGAAAGCGTATACTCATGGCCGCAATAGATGACCGTGTCGGCCGGGAGTGCGACGAGCTTCTTCAGCGACTCATACATCACCGGCGGCTTGCATTCGAACAGCCGGCCGCAGCCGAGCGCGAACAAAGTGTCGGCGGTGAACGCCACTTTCGAGGCCGGAAAATGATAGGAGACATGGCCCGCAGTGTGGCCGGGCGTGGCGATGACATCGATCCGCTCACCGCCGAGATGGACGACCGAGCCTTGCCCGACGGTCTCGTCGATGCCGGGGATCTTTTCCTTTTCCGCCTCCGGTCCGACGATGCGCAGCTTGAAGCGCTCCTTCAGCGCCAGATTGGCCTCGACATGGTCGACATGGTGGTGGGTGGTCAGGATCATCGTCGGCTTCCAGCCGGTACGCTCGATAGCGGCAATGATCGGCGCTTCTTCGGGTGCGTCGATAATGGCGGTCTCGCCGCTTTTCGGGTCATGCACCAGCACACCGAAATTGTCGCTGCGGCACATGAATTGTTCGATTTCGACCGGCATTGGCATCTCTCCATCTGTTGGCGCAGACATAGGGCGCTTGGCCGCTGATGTCATCTAGCTTTGCAGAGCCTGGCGGCTTTGTTGAACTTCGGCGGCATCGCAGCTACCGTCCCGCGCATGCATTCCGATATCGTCGATCTCCGCTCCTTCTATTCGACCACGCTCGGCCGCCTGGCTGAACGCTCGATCACCATGGCGCTGTCCTCAATATGGGCAACAGTGCCGAATGAGCGGCTGGTCGGGCTCGGCTATACCTTGCCGTGGCTGGAGCGGTTCGGCACCGATGCCGAGCGGGTGTTTGCCTTCATGCCTGCTACGCAAGGCGCCGTCGTCTGGCCGGCGAACGGGCCGACGGCTACGGCGCTGGTCTTCGACGAGGAATTGCCGCTGGTCGATTCCTGCATCGACCGCATGCTGCTCGTGCATTCGCTCGAACATGTCGAAAACCCGCGCGAGACGCTGAACGAGATCTGGCGGGTGCTGTCGCCGGCAGGGCGCGTCGTCATCGTCGTGCCCAACCGGCGCGGTGTCTGGGCGCGGTTCGAGCACACGCCGTTCGGCAATGGCCGGCCGTTCTCGCGCGGCCAGCTGACAGAATTGCTGCGCGAGGCGAATTTCACGCCGGCTTCCTGGTCCGACGCGCTGTTCTTCCCGCCATCGCCGCGGCGCTTCATGATGCGGTTCCACAATGTGCTGGAGCGCGCCGGCCGGCGGTTCTGGCCGATCTTTTCCGGCGTCATCGTGGTCGAGGCGCAGAAGCGGCTCTATCAGGGCGTGCCGGTCGCGCAGCGCGCTTCGCGCCGTGTCTTCGTGCCGGTACTGTCACCGCACGGTGCGACGCGGCTTGGCCGCCGGGCGGAAGGGGTGACATCGACGACGCGTCAGGTGACACCTTCGTGATCATCATGAAAACTGGTGTTGCGTGGGTTTTTCCCACCTATCTGTCGCAGATGCATTCGCGGTCCGTTTGAGCGGCGGATGCCTTCAAGTCTCTCCATCTGGTTTCAGCAACGCTTCTGAACGCAAGGACCTCGTGCATGGCTGATCAACCGGACAAGTCCGCCGCCGCTCAGCCGGTAACCGTCGATGCCAGCAGCCTGCGCGATCAGGTGGCGACGATCAAACGGGCGCTGATAGGCTCACCGGTGCGCAAGTGGCTGGTCTGGACGTCGGTCGGCATTATGGCGGTCATCGTCGCGACGTCGATCGGCCAGGTTCTGCTCAACCGCTGGAACCAGCCTTTCTACGATGCGCTGGCGCGTCGCGACATGGCGGCCTTCCTGCACCAGCTGATGATCTTTGCCGTGATTGCCGGCACGCTGCTGCTGCTCAACATTGCTCAGACCTGGCTCAACCAGATGATCCGGCTGAAGCTGCGCGAGGCGCTGACGCTCGACCTGATCGACCAATGGATGCGGCCGGCGCGGGCCTTCCGGCTCGCCAATGCCGGCGCCATCGGCGTCAATCCCGACCAGCGCATGCAGCAGGATGCCGCGCATCTGTCCGATCTGTCGACGGACCTCGGCGTCGGCCTGCTGCAATCCTTCATCCTGCTGGTGTCGTTCGTCGGCGTGCTTTGGCAACTCTCGTCGGGCTTCGTCTTCCACATCAACGGCTGGTCGCTGGCGATACCGGGCTACATGGTCTGGGCCGCGTTCCTCTATGCCGGCATCGCCTCCTGGCTGAGCTGGCTGGTCGGGCGGCCGCTGATCCGCCTCAACAGCGACCGCTACACCCGCGAGGCCGAGCTGCGTTCCGGGATGGTGCGCGTCAACGAGAATGTCGACGCCATCGCGCTCTATCACGGCGAAGCCGATGCCAAGAGACGGCTCGAAATCGACCTTGGCACGGTGCTGGGCGCGATGCGAAACATCTACAAAGCGCAGATCAACCTTTCCTGGGTGACCGATACCTATGGCTGGATCACCGTGGTGGCGCCGATCCTTGTGGCATCGCCGGTCTATTTTTCAGGCGATATCAGCTTTGGCGGGTTGATGATGGCGGTCGGCGCCTTCAACCAGGTGCACTCGTCGCTGCGCTGGTTCATCAACAATATCGGCGGCATCGCCGACTGGCGCGCCACGCTGATGCGCGTTGCCGACTTCCGCATTGCGCTCGATGAAACCGATGTGTTGCACGACAAGGAAAAGCGCATCGAATTCGGCGATAACGCCAATGGCAGCCTGACCTTCGAGAAGCTCCAAGTGGCCTCGCCGGAGGGCTGCACCAAACTTTCAGACAGCCATGTCGAGATCCATCCCGGTGAGCGCGTCATGATCACCGGCGACCCAGGCGCCGGCAAGACATTGTTCTTCCGCGCCATTGCCGGCCTTTGGCCCTGGGGCAGCGGGCGGATCGGCTTGCCGGCCGGAGAAACGCCGATTTTCGTGCCGCGTGTTCCGTATTTTCCTGCCGGCACGTTACGCGAAGTGCTGCATCCGAATGGCTCGGCGCCGGCTGGCGATGCTGATTTTGGGGCGGTGCTGGCCGAGGTCGGCCTCGAGCGGCTGTCATCCTCGCTCGACCGTTCCGCACGCTGGGAGCGTGAACTCAACGATGACGAACAGCGGTCGCTGGCCTTCGCCAGACTGGCCTTGCGGCAGCCGAAATGGGTGATCATCGACGAAGCGATGGACGCGTTCGATGGTCCTTCGCTGCGAAGGGTACTGTCCATGCTGGAGAAACGCCTGCCGGAAACCGCGATCCTCAACATCGGGCGCGGACTGCACAATGGTCATTTCTTTCCACGCGCATTGAACATCGTGAAGGATACGGGTGCTGCGCCACTGAAACCCGCCCGAGTCAGGACCGGCGCCATCGACCCGCCGCCGAAAGCGGCCGTGCGGCGAAAGAAGTAGAAGGGGCTTTATTTCGCCGCGATCGCGGCGAAGATTCACGGGTCCAAACGTCCGTGGTGCGGCCATGCTCGATGCGCTCAGCCTGCTTGCCTGCCTTGCCTGCACCACGCCCGTGGCTGCCCCGGCCGTTGCCGTGGATGTCGAACTGGTGCTGGCCGTCGACATCTCACAGTCGATGGACGAGAGGGAGTTCGCGCTGCAGCGCGCGGGCTATGTCGAGGCGCTCAGGCATCCCGATTTCATCAAGGCCGTGCGCTCGGGAACCACCGGGCGCATCGCGCTTGCCTATTTCGAATGGGCGGGCGTCGTGCGCGAGGATGGCGTCATCGCCTGGCAGGTGATCGACAGCGCAGAGAGCGCCAACGCCTTCGCCGACAGAATAGAAGCGCGGCCGTTCCGCAGCTTTCGCGGCACCTCGATTTCGGGCGCGCTTGCCTTCGGCGCCGGGCTGTTCGAGGGCACGGGGTTCGATGCGCCACGCAGCGTCATCGACATTTCCGGCGACGGTCCCAACAACACCGGGCTGCCCGTCGCCACGACACGCGATGCGGCGGTGGCCAAGGGCATCGTCATCAACGGCCTGCCGATCCTGATCAGCCCGTCGCCGACCTTCAGCCATCTCGACCAGTATTATGACGACTGCGTCACCGGTGGGCCCGGCTCCTTCGTGTTGCCGATCTATGCGGCCTCGGAATTCGCCACCGCCATACGCCGCAAGTTGATCCTGGAGGTGAGCGGCATCGCAGATGCGACCGTGGTCCCGATCGATGCCGCCGCACCCATGGACTGCCTGCAGGGCGAACGCGACCGGCGGCTATATTCCGACCCATATCTGCCGGAACTCGACAAATGAGGTTTGAGGCAGTTCGGAGGGGAAAGCCGCTGCGCGGCTTGTCGGCAAACTTCAGGCCGGCCGTGCACCGTATTTGTCGCGAAATTCGGCATAGAGATCGCGGCGCCAGCGCCGGCCGCCGACATAGCCACGCAACAGCTGCGGCAGCGAATAGCCAAGCGCCTTCGACGACCGGTTGGCCATATAGCCGGAGAACGCCTGCGAAACCCTGCCCTTGAGTGCATCGGCGATGAGCTGCCGGGCGATCATGTAAGGCGGAATGTAGGGGTAGCGGTCGGCGATATAGGGGTGCTTGTCGATCAAGCTCGCATAGGCTTCGACATAGCCGTCCCGGCGACCGGAGATCGAATTCTCCGAGTTGTACTTTTTCCAGTCGATCACTTCGGACAGCTGCGCGCCGCTGCGACGGGCAAAGCGCAGCAACAATTCGCGATCCTGCATGCGCGTGACGTCACTGTCGTAGCCGCCGATGGCCAGCAGCGACTCGCGCCGGGCGGTGATTGCCGACCCGGCAATGAAGATGGTCTGCGCGACAAGGGCCCGCTCCAGCGAGTCGCGGCTCAGCAGCGCCTCGCGGTTGACGCAGTTGGTGCGGCGATTGCCCTTCAGCGACACGAAGGAACTGATCAGCACTTCGAGCGAGGGATTGTTGTCGAACTGCTCCAGCGTCCGCGCCAGGCGATCCGGCAAATAGACGTCGTCGGAATCGAGGAATGTCACCACCGGCGCCTGCGCCCGCTCGATGCCGGCATTGCGGGCGGCATTGGCGCCGCGCCATTTCGAGCCAACATAGATCAGCCGTGGATCGCGGATTTCGGCAAGTGCGGCTGCCGTACCGTCGGTCGAGCCGTCATCGACGACAATGTGTTCGAACCGGGGAAAATTCTGCGCCAGCACGCTCTCCACGGCGCGCACCACCTTGCTGCGGCGATTGTGCGTCGGTGTGATCACCGAGATCAGCGGAGCGAGGTCGGTTGCCTTGGACATGTTGCTTCGATTGTGCCCCGAAATGCCTGGAGGCCGGAGGTTTTGATGGTCGCCGTCCAAGCCTTACCCCGGGATGGCATTCGATTCGACGCTACAAAAAACCAGCGGCAATGTCATCACAAACTGTTGAGCCAGGACGCCGGTAAGCCGGCCGATTACCCCAGACGTAATCGACCGATGGCCATCATGTCTGCAGATTGCGCCAACGAAGCCGGTCGTCGGGCTTCGATCTCACAGGGAGTTCAGCCATGGCCGCCTACGCCGTCGCCCATATGCGTCAAGTCACAATGGGCCCGCAGATTGTCGAGTATCTGCAGAGGATCGACGCCACATTGGAGCCGTTCGGCGGCCGCTTCCTTGTCCACGGCGGCGACATGGACGTGGTCGAAAACGAATGGCCCGGGCATCTGATCGTCATCGAGTTTCCGGACAGGGCGCATGCGTGGGGCTGGTACGATTCATCAGCCTATCGCGAGATTCTGGCCTTGCGCACCGACAACTCCCACGCCGATGTGATCATCGCCGATGGCGTTCAGCACCCGCACAAGGCGACGGACGTGCTGGAATAGGGGCAAACTACCGCTTCAGCAAGAACACCGCTTGCTGGCCGAAGAAATTCCAGAACCACCATGGCATCGACAGGCCGATCTTCTGGCCGTTGCCGTCGAGCGCGGTGGCTTTCTCGACCGAAGCGCCGAGTTCCTCGACCAGATTGACGAAGTCGCGGATGGTGCAGAAATGGATGTTGGGCGTGTCGTACCAGGAATAGGGCAGGTCCGCGGTCACCGGCATCCGGCCATTGACGAACAGCGACAGCCGCACCCGCCAGTGGCCGAAATTGGGGAAGGAGACGATGGCGCGGTTGCCGATTCGCAGCAGCTCGTCGAGCACCAGCTTCGGGTTGCGGGTCGCCTGCAGCGTCTGAGACAGGACGACGAAGTCAAAACCCTTGTCCGGATAGAATTCGAGGTCGGTATCGGCATCGCCCTGGATGACCGAGAGACCGCGCGCCACGCATTCATTGACGCCGCGCTGTGACAGCTCCAGCCCGCGGCCGTCGACCTGCTTGGTCTCCTGCAGGAGTTCGAGCAGCAGGCCGTCGCCGGAGCCGACATCGAGCACCCGCGACTGCGGCGGTATCAGGTTGGCCACGACTTCGAGGTCGACGCGCTGGCTGCCATTGACGCTCATGAGGCGAGCCCCCTTGCGCGGGCCGCCGAGCCGATGAAGCCCTTGATGGCGGCAAACAGTTCGGGTTCATCGAGCAGGAAGGCATCATGGCCGCGGTCGGTGTCGATCTCGACGAAGGAGACGGAGGCGCCGGCGGCGTTGAGCGCATGCACGATCGAGCGGCTCTCCTCGGTCGGGAACAGCCAGTCCGAGGTGAAGGACACCAGGCAGAAGCGGGTCTTGGTCCCGGCAAAGGCATCTGCCAACCGGCCGCCATGGTCGGCGGCGAGGTCGAAATAATCCATCGAACGGGTCATGTAGAGGTAGGAGTTGGCGTCGAAGCGGTCGACGAATGTCATGCCCTGGTGGCGCAGATAGCTTTCGATCTGGAAATCTGCGTCGAAACCGAAGGTCAGCGCTTCGCGGTCCTGCAGATTGCGGCCGAATTTCCGATGCAGGGCGGCTTCCGACAGATAGGTGATGTGGGCGGCCATGCGCGCCACGGCGAGCCCCTTTTCCGGGCGCTTGCCGTGCTCGAAATATTTGCCGCCATGCCAGTCCGGATCAGCCATGACAGCCTGGCGGCCGACCTCGTGGAAGGCGATGTTCTGCGAGGAATGGCGTGCGCCTGTGGCGATCGGCAGGGCCGAGAAGACGCGCTCGGAATAGCATGACGCCCATTCCAGCACCTGCATGCCGCCCATCGAGCCGCCGAGCACGCAAAACAGCTTTTCGATGCCGAAATGGTCGACCAGCATCAGTTGCGCCCGCACCATGTCGCGGATGGTGATGATTGGCAGGTCGAGGCCGTAGGGCTTGCCGGTGGCGGGATTGGTCGAGGCCGGACCGGTGGAGCCGAGGCAGCCGCCGATGACGTTGGAGCAGATGACGAAGAAGCGGTTGGTGTCGATGATCTTGCCGGGACCGATCAGCACTTCCCACCAGCCGGGCTTGCCGGTCACCGGATTGGTGCTGGCGACATGCTGGTCGCCGGTCAGCGCGTGGCAGACCAGGATGGCGTTGGTGCGGGCATCGTTGAGGGCGCCATATGTCTGGTAGGCGATCTGGAACGGCGACAAAAGCGTGCCGGCGTCGAGCTTCAGCGGCTTGTCAGGGCCAAAACGCAACACAGGGCTCGACGGGTTGTCGGCCTCGTTGTTGGTTTTTGTAGCGCGGAGCGCGGCCATGTGACTCTCCTTGCCCGCCGTCAGGCAATAAAAAACCGGCAATGCGATCGCAAAGCCGGTTACGTCACGCAAACGGCCCTTTAGCGAGTTGTTTAACGTGGCTGCAAGCCGACCGGCCAAATCACCACGGAACTGTTGCGTTCTTCTAGAACTCGTGCGGCCCGGCGTCAACGGCCAGCTATTGCCCGCCTCTCGACATTCGCGGCTACGGCTTGTATTTCCGCTGCGGCCTCCGGACGGAGGCATTCTCGATGGATTTGCGACATGGACAAGAAAGCGGACAAGGCACGGCCGACGCCCCGCGCGGGCATTATGGACATCGACGCCTATGTGCCGGGCAAGAGCACTGCCCCGGCCGGCGTCGCCAAGGTCCATAAATTGTCGTCGAACGAGAACCCGCTCGGCCCGTCGCCGAAGGCGATCGAGGCCGCGCGTGAAGTGGCTGCCAAGCTCGATGTCTATCCCGACGGCACCGCCCGCCGGCTGCGCGAAGCGATCGCCGAGGTGCATGGCCTCAACCCGGCGAACATCATCTGCTCCAACGGTTCCGACGAGATTTTGGGCCTGCTGGCGCAGACCTATCTTGCGCCAGGCGATGAGGCGATTTTTACCGAACATGCCTTCATGGTCTACAAGATCTACATTCAGTCGGCGGGGGCCAAGCCGGTTGCTGTGAAGGAAACCGAGGAGCGCGCCGACGTCGACGCGATCCTGGCCGCGGTGACGCCGCGGACCAAAATCATCTTCCTCGCCAATCCCAACAATCCGACCGGCACCTATCTGCCGTTCCAGGAGGTCCGCCGTCTGCATTCCGCGCTCCCGGGCAACGTGCTTCTGGTGCTGGACGCGGCCTATGCCGAATATGTCAGGCGCAATGACTATGAGGCCGGCATCGAGCTGGCGGGCAGCGCACAGAATGTGGTCATGACCCGCACCTTCTCCAAGCTCGGCCTTGGCGGCGCGCGCATCGGCTGGATGTATGGCCCACTGCACATAGTCGATGCCATCAACCGTATCCGCGGCCCTTTCAACGTTAACGCAACAGCGATCGAGGCCGGCATTGCCGCCATCCGCGACCGCGCCCATGTCGAGCGCAGTTCGTTGCACAACGAGACCTGGCTTACCTGGCTGAATGAAGAGCTGACGAAGCTTGGGCTGCGCGTGACGCCCAGCGTCGGCAATTTCGTCCTCATCCACTTTCCCGACGACAAGAGGCATTCGGCTGAGGCGGCGGACGACTACCTCACCCAGCGCGGCTATATATTGCGGCGCGTTACCGGCTATGGCTTTCCCAATGCGCTTCGCATGAGCGTCGGCACCGAAGAAGCCAATCGCGGCGTCATCGACGCCCTCACGACATTCCTGAAAAGCTGAAACAATGACATTACCGATGTTTGAAAAGATCGCGCTGGTCGGCATCGGCCTGATTGGCTCGTCGCTGGCCCGCATCATCCGCCGCGAGGGCCTGGCCCGCCATGTCGCCATCGCGACGCGCAGCCCGACCACGCTGGCACGGGCGAAGGAGCTCGGTCTTGGCGAGAGCTACACCACCGACGCCAGGGAAGCGGTCCGCAATGCCGACCTGATCATCGTCTCGGTGCCAGTGGGATCGTCGGGCGAGGTGGCGCAAGAGATCGCGCCGGCGCTGAAAAAGGGCGCCATCCTCACCGATGTCGGTTCGACCAAGGCCTCGGTCATTGCGCAAATGCAGCCCTATGTACCGGACGGCGTGCACTTTATTCCGGGGCACCCGCTGGCAGGTACGGAGAAATCGGGCCCGGATGCGGGTTTCGCCGAGCTGTTCGAAAACCGCTGGTGCATCTTCACGCCCCTGCCGGGAACCGATCCGGCCGCGCTGGAAAAGCTGTCGGAATTCTGGCGGCGCTGCGGCTCCAACATCGACACGATGGACCCGCAGCATCATGACATGACGCTGGCCATCGTTTCGCATCTTCCGCACATCATTGCCTACAACATCGTCGGCACGGCCGACGATCTGGAATCGGTGACCAAGTCGGAAGTGATCAAATATTCGGCTTCCGGTTTCCGCGACTTCACCCGTCTGGCCGCCTCCGACCCGACCATGTGGCGCGACGTGTGCCTGCACAACAAGGATGCCATCCTGGAAATGCTGGCGCGCTTTTCGGAGGACCTCGCCTCGCTGCAGCGGGCGATCCGCTGGGGCGACGGCGACAAGCTGTTCGACCTGTTCACCCGCACCCGGGCCGTTCGCCGTTCGATCATCGAGGCCGGCCAGGATATCGACGTGCCGGATTTCGGCCGGCAGGCGGTCGAGCACCCGGTGAAAAGTTAAATCTGTTTCAGACGGGCCAGGTCGCCGCGACCATGGCCATTGCCTCGTCCCTGTTTGGCGCCCCCAGCCGGCCGCCGAAGCGCTGGCATTTGAGCGCGGCCGCCGCGCTGGCAAAGCGCAACGCCTGCTCGATCGGCATGGTTTCCGCCAACGCGACAGCAAAGGCGCCGTGGAAAACGTCGCCGGCGGCCAGCGTGTCGACCGCCTTGATCTTCGGCGCCGCGATGTGGCGCACGCATCCGGCGGACCGGTCATGCCACCAGCTTCCCGCGGCGCCGCCGGTCACCGCGACAAAGGCGTCTGTGCGGCTGGCGAGGTCGGCGCAGGCGGTTTCGGGATCCAGCGCGTGGTCGCAGATAATGCGTGCAGCCGTCTCCGAAGCGACGATGTGCGAAGCCAGCGGCAACAGACGCTCCAGCACCTCCAGCGGCGCCGTGTCGGCGTCGAGGATTGCCGGGCAACCGGCGTCGCGCGCGGCGGTCAAGGCAAGAGCGGCGGCGCCCGGCCAGCGCACATCGACCAGCACGGCATCGAAGCCGGAAAGATCGGCGACAGGCACCGCCTCGGGGTCGGCCTGCGCCTTTGGGTCGTAGAAGGGCACGATGATGCGCTCGCCATGAGCGTCGACCAGGATCGCGGCCAGCGCCGAGCGGGCGCCTTCGACGCGGCGGACAAAGCGGCAATCGACGCCCTCGGCCTCGATGCCGGCCAGCAATTGGTCGCCGACGGCATCGTCACCTGCACTTGCCCACAGGAACACCTCGGCGCCGAGACGGCGGGCGGCGCAGGCAGCACTTGTCGCCATGCCCGAGGCGATCTGGATGCCGTCCGAGGCGATGAACTTGCCCTGATGCGTGGGCAGGGTTTCGACGCGCAGGATGGTATCCAGCGTCAGCGCGCCAACGCTCAGCAGTTTCACCGGTCGGTTCATGCGTCGGCTTGCTCGAGCATGATCTCTCCCCAAAAGCCGTTGCCGCTCTTTGCGATCATGCTCTATCTCTTTGTTTTAACGCAATTCCGGACGGAAAACTTCTCACACTTTTCCTGGAATTGCTCTAATCGAGCGGCTTGATCTTGCCCAGCGGAATGAAGCCGAGCGAGACCTTGCCCTTCACCACCTTGAGCGGCATCGACGGTTCGTTGCCGAGCAGCGCCAGACCGGCAAAGCCTTGCTCGATCTGGCTCTTCTGCTCGGGGATTGCGGTGGCGAGGATTGCCGCCACGGCTTTGGGATCCTGCAGCTTGATCGTCAGGTCGGCATTGACCTGGCCGTTGGCGTCGACCGACACCGGGCCGGAGACGGTGATGCGCGCGGTTCCCGACGACAGATCGAGCTTGTGGATGCCGACCGCCTGGCCGCGCAGGCTCCTGGCCTGCGTCTTCATCAGCGCGACGCCGTTCTTCAGCGTCGCGTCGCCGCTGCCGTCGAGCGGCGGCAGCACGCGCCCGCCGATCGCGTCGGCGTCGATCTCAAGATCGGTGAAGCTTCCGGTATAGCCAAGGTCCTGACCGTCCGGCCGCAACTCGCCCGCCGCCGTTCCGGCGCTGAACAGTGAAACCGGGTCGGTGTCGTCGGCCGGATCGGTCTGGCCGGACAAGCTCTCGGCCTGCAGCGAAATGCTGCGTGGCAAGGGCCAGGAGAGCTTGGCATTGGCCTGCAGATTGTCCCAATCGATCCATAGCGGCGCCATCCCGGGCACCGAGGTCCGCAGTGGCCCGCGCAACTCGGCGGCGGGCGACAAAGGCCGGATGAGTTCTGCAACGAAGTTGAAGCTGCCTGCCGAGGCGGCAACGTTCCTGGCGTCGTCCTCGTAAGCCAGATTGTCACAGGAGATGGCAAAACGCAGGGGGTAGCCGCTGACGGTGAGGTTGGCGCAGCCGGCCTCGATGCCTTTGTCCTTGAGCGAGGCCACCGCCTTGTCGGCTTCGCTGCTGACGCGACCGGCGACATAGAACCAGACCGCGCTGTAGGCGCCGAACAGCATAACGACCAAGGCAGCGAGCCACATCAGCCGGTGGCGAAACTTCGACGGACGCTCGTCACTTGACGTCATGCTGCGGCTTTCATTAACGCGGGCGTGTTGCGGGTGGACTGTGGCTTACGCAACAAGCAAAAAGAACAGAAGAGCACCGATTCCGATGCGGCGGCGTCACTCTCGTGCAATCAGGCTTGGCGATATGGGCGATTTTTGGGTTTTTGGCTACGGCTCGCTGATCTGGCGACCGGGATTCGCCCATGTCGAGACACGGCGCGCGCGGCTTTACGGCTACCGCCGGTCGCTGTGCGTCTATTCCTTCGTGCATCGCGGCACGCGCCAGCGGCCGGGCCTGGTGCTAGGCCTCGACCGTGGCGGCTCCTGCATCGGGCTGGCCTTTCGCGTGCCCGGCGAGCTGCGCGATGAGGTGCTGACCTATCTGCGCGAGCGCGAATTGGTGACCAGCGTCTACCTCGAGCGTGTGCTCGATGTCAGCCTCGACGGGAATGGGGCGGCCGCGGGAGAGAGAGTGAAAGCGGTCGCCTATATCGTCGACCGCCAGCATGAGCAGTATGCCGGCGGGCTCGACCCCGCGCATGCGGCAGGTGTTATCCGTGGCGCCGTCGGCCAGTCCGGAAACAACGAGGACTATGTGCTCAACACGCTGCAGCATCTCGCGGCGCTGGGTATCAGCGACCACTGGCTGGAAGAGGTGGCGAAGCGGATCGCCTCGTGAGCCAGTAGACCACGGCGAGCCTGCAGGCGAAGCTCTCGCGCCTTTGTGAAGCGCTGGCCCGCTGGAAAAATTGGCTGAGGCCTTTGACCTCGGCGCGGCGAGACCTAGCTTAGCTGCGGCCCGAAGCATTCGGGTCGCCCGCCGCCAGCCCCACGGAGCCCCGTCTTGCAAAAACGCCGTCTCGGTCAAACCGACCTTTCCATCGCGCCGCTGGTCCTGGGCGGCAATGTCTTCGGCTGGACCGCGGACGAGAAGACCTCCTTCGACCTGCTCGACCGGTTCGGCGACGCCGGCCTCAACGCTATCGATACCGCCGATGCCTATTCGCGCTGGGTGCCCGGCCACGCGGGCGGCGAGTCCGAGACCATCATCGGCAAATGGATGAAAAGCCGCGGCAACCGTGACAAGATCATCGTCATCACCAAAGTCGGCTCGGATATGGGACAAGGCAAGAAGGATCTGTCCGCTGCCCATATCGAAAGGGCAGTCGAGGCGTCGCTCAAGCGACTGCAGACCGATGTGATCGACCTTTATCTCTCGCATTGGCCGGACCCGACAACCCCTTATGAGGAGACGCTCGGCGCCTACCAGAAGCTGCTCGCTGCCGGCAAGGTCCGCCATATCGGCGCCTCGAATCTTGACGCCGGCCAGCTGCGCGCCGCGCTCGATGTTGCCAGCCTGCGCGGGCTGCCGCGCTACAGCGTGCTGCAGCCGGAATACAATCTCTACGACCGCTCATCCTTCGACGGGCCGCTGCATGATCTGTGCGTGGCCGAGGATATCGGCGTCATCACCTATTTCAGCCTCGCCAAGGGGTTTTTGAGCGGCAAATACCGTAGCGAGGCCGATCTCGGCAAAAGTGAACGCGGCGGCGGCGTGAAGGCTTATCTCAATGCGCGCGGCATGCGCATTCTGGCCGCACTCGACACCGTCGCGGCGCGCCATTCGGCCAAGCAGGCGGAAGTGGCACTCGCCTGGGTGATGGCGCAGCCCGGCATCACCGCGCCGATCGCCAGCGCCACGACGCTGGACCAGGTCGACAGCCTGGCGCGCGCCGCATCGCTGAAGCTCAGCGCGGAGGATCTCGTGGCGCTGGACAAGGCCAGCGCCTAGCCGCGCAGCTTCGGCACGATCGTTCAAGACGACGGCTGTCCGCCTCGCCACACTGCTCTCCATTATTGTGGAGAAGAGGCAGCATGGCCGCAGACATTCTTTCGCAGGCGCAGCCCTGGCAGCAATTGCTGGCGCTGGTGCTGGCGGCAACCGTCGTCATGGGCAGTCCTGGCCCGGCGACGATCAGCGTCACGGCGATAGGGGCCGCCTTCGGCCTGCGCAATTCGCTTCACTACACATCGGGGATCATTTTAGGCACCGTCGCGGTGCTGCTGGTGGTGGCCACCGGCATCAAGGCTATCCTTACCTCGATGCCGGGCGTAGCGCCGGTGCTGGCGGTCGCTTCCGCCGCCTATATTCTCTACCTCGCCTACAGAATAGCGACAGCGCCGCCGCTGGCCGCGCGTGACAGCAGCGCGGTTCTGCCGACCTTCCTCGGCGGCTTCCTGCTCGCCGTTGCCAACCCGAAAGCCTATGTGGCGATTGCTGCGGTCCTTGCTGGCTCCGCGACCGCAGCCGGCGCCGATGCTCTCGGCATCCCGGCCAGGCTGGCGGTTCTCACCCTGATGATCGTAGCCATCCATGTGCTGTGGCTGCTGGCCGGCGCGGCCTTCGCCCGCACCCTGCGCCAGCCGCTGGCGTCGCGGATCATCAATCTGGCCTTCGCGGCGACGCTGGTGCTGACCACGGCGCTGGCGGCGTGGCCTTGAGCCGGCCCGCAGAAGAGATCAAGCTTTGGTCTTTTTTGTTTTGGCGCGATTCAGGACGGAAAAAACCGCTCACACTTTTCCTGGAATTGCTTTGGCGGCCGCGGCGAGTTCGGCCAGCCGCTTGACCGCCGTCGGCGGCATTTGCGGCGGGTTAGGAGCCTGCGATGCCTCGATTAGCAGCTGGTCGCAGGCGGCTTCCGTATCGCCGATCAGCCGGTCCATGAATTCGTCCTTGCCGAGCCCGGGCGGAATCGGCGGCAGGAAGCGGGCCTTGATGGTACCGGGAAAGCGCAGGAATTTGCGGCGCGGCCAGTAGAGGCCGGCGACATGGGCGACCGGTACCACCGGGACGCCAAGCTGCGTATAGAGCTCGACAATGCCGTATTTGTAAGCCGGCTCGTCGCCTGGCGCTCGGCGCGTGCCTTCGGGGTAGATAATCAGCTGGCGCGGATTGCGCCCCATCTCCTGCTTTGTCGATGCAACGACCTGCTTCAACGCCTTGGAGCGGCTGCCGCGGTGAACCGGGATCATCCGCATCTTCAGGATGTACCAGCCGAAGAAGGGGATCCAGGTCAGCTCGCGCTTCAGGATATAAAGCGGGTCGTGGAGGAACGGAAAGAAAGCGATCGCGTCCCAAAACGACTGGTGTTTCGGCGCCAGGATGAAAGAGCCCTCCGGCAGGTTCTCGACGCCGGTGATGTCGCTCCTGGTGCCGGCGATCTTGTCGTAGAGCCACAGGCTGGTGCGCGACCAGAATTTCGGCACGAACCAGGCGCGATGGCGTGGCGAGAGGAAGTAGTAAGGGGTCCAGAGGACCATCTGGACGATCAGATTGACATAGAAGACGAAGTTGAACGCCAGCGAGCGGATATAGAGCATGCGGGGAAGGGCCCGTTGAGGAGGTGTGCGTTGGTTACACCAAGCGCGGGCAAAAAGGAAACGCCGCAATGGCCTGACATAGGCCGGCTCGCCACTGACTCAAGCCAGTCTCAACTCACCACGTCGCCTGCAATAGCCGCTGCTTCAGCCGCGGAGCGGCGAAATCGAGGAACGCCCTGAGTTTCACCGCCAGCAGGCCTTGGCCGGCATGGACGAGGCTCACCGGCCATGGCTGCGGCTCTAAGGGCCGCAAGACCGGGACGAGCACGCCGGAACGTACTGCGTCCGCGATCTGGTAGGAGAGCACCCGCGTCATCCCGGCGCCTGCAATCGCGGCATCGATTGCAGCTTCCGCCGTGTTGACGCGCAGCCGTGAGCGGATCGGCACGATCAGTTCGCCCTTGTCGCCGGCAAAGCTCCAGCTGGCGAGAGCGGAAGGCCCCTCGAAACTGATGCATTCATGCGCGGCCAGATCGTCCGGCGTCCGCGGCATGCCATGCGCGGCGATATAGGCGGGGCTGGCGCACACGACGCGACGGATCGCGCCGACGCGGATGGCAATGAGGCTCGAAGGCGCAAGCTCGCCGATGCGGATGGCAAGGTCGAGATGTTCCTCCGCCAGTTGGGTTATCCGGTCAGCCAGCGTCAGGCGAATGTTGACTTGAGGATAAGCCGCCAGGAATTCGGTGACGACAGGCAGCACGTGCAAGCGACCAAAGACGACCGGCGCGGTGATGAACAGGTCGCCGGTCGGCGTGCTGTATTCGCCGGCAGCGGTGCGTTCGGCTTCGCCGACCTCGCCGAGGATGCGGCGGCAGGCGGCGAGATAGGCCTGGCCGGCATCGGTCAGCGTGAGCTGCCGGGTCGAACGGTTCAGCAGGCGCGCCTGAAGGTGCTTTTCGAGGTCGGAAACCTTGCGGCTGACCGTTGCCAGTGGAATGCCGAAATGGCGGCCGGCAGCAGAAAGGCTGCCCGCTTCCACCGCGGCGACGAACAGCGACATGGCTTCGAGACGATCCATACTTTCTTCCGGAAATTGGAAGGATAGCTTGCAACTATGCCATCTACATCCAAAACATGGAAGGATCTACCTCTTCGCGTACAATGGCCGTGTTTCGGCCTCGCGGAGGCTTCCATGAATGCTCATACTTTCACCAGCGATGTCGCCTTCACGCCGACGGTCAAGGCGATCCAGACCCGCAAAGGTTCGCGCAAGGGCTATGCCAGCGCCGAGGAGCGCGGCGGATGGCGCGCCCATATGACGCCCGACCTCGCCGACTTCATCGCGGCGCAGACCAGCGTCTTCCTGTCGACGGCAAATGGCGAGGGTCAGCCCTACATCCAGCATCGCGGCGGGCCAGCCGGCTTCCTCAAGGTGCTGGACGAGAAGACCATCGGCTTTGCCGATTTCTCCGGGAACAGGCAGTTCATCACGCAGGGGAATCTCGCCGACAACAACCAGGCATTCCTGTTCCTGATCGACTATGCGCATCGCCAGCGCGTCAAGATCTGGGGCACGGCGCGCGTCGTCGAGGACGATGCCGAGCTTCTGGCAAGGCTGATGCCGCAGGACTACAAGGCGCGCCCCCAGCAGGTCATCTTGTTCACCGTCTCGGCCTGGGATGCCAATTGCCCGCAACACATTCCGCAGCGATTCGAGGCCGCCGATGTCGCGGCCGCACTCGCCGAACGCGACAAGCGGATTGAAAGCCTCGAACAGGAGATTGCGCGGCTGCGTGGCGCGGAAGACGGCACGGCCAAGGGGTAATCGAGCGCCGTCAGAGTCGTCTGTCCAATTCCCAAGGGAAAGCGTACGTGCTTTTCCCGGGAAAACCGCTACACACTTTTCCTGGAATTGCTTTAGTCCTTGGCGGTCGAAACCTCGGCCAGTGCGACGCTGTCGGCAGTCTGGCGGACCGGGACGACGCCGCGCGCAAGCGCCAGCAGGTATTTGCTGTATTCGGTCAGAAGCACGCGTAGCGCTTCCGGCTTGGTCAGCCAGTCGCCATTGTCCAGATTGGTGTTGACCACCGGATAGGGTTCAAGCCTGGCGCCATGCAGCAGGCGGCCCATCTCGAGCAGGCTGCGCGGCATGTGGTAATTGTTGGTGACGAGGATGACGCTGCCATAGGCGTGGCTCTCCACCCATTTAGCGCTTTCCTCGGCATTGCCGATCGTGTCGAGCGCGGCGCGGTCGATGTCGACACAGCAGGAAAACAGCGCCTTGTCGCCGCCGGTAGCAGCCTGCAATTGGCGGCGGCTGGCAGAGGGATGCACGCCTGAGATCAGCAGCCGCTCGCCCTTGCCGGAGGCAAGCAGATCGAGTGCTGCGTCGAGGCGGGCCTGACCGCCGGTCAAGACGATGATCGCATCGGCCTTGGCCGGGTTGGTCGGGGTCGTCATGTGGCTGACCTTGCTGGCGAACCAGCCGAAGCCACCGGCAAACAGGGCCACCAGCAGCAGTAGACAGAGGGAGGCGAGACGCAGGGCGGTGCGCAAACGGCCCAGCCCGGTACGCACACGCAAACGCACCACTGGCATCTGTCCAGCCGTTCCGGTCGACTCCCGCGCGTTCATCATCCTATGGTTAATCCTGAAATGCCTTTTTGGTAAGGAAAAAAGCGCACATTGCGTTACGTCGGTTTTCGATCCGTGATCGTCCCTTCCATTCCTGTCCTTGCCCCCGAACTGTTTTCGCTTCTGCCCTCACGGGTCACCCCGCATCCGGCTGGCGGACATCGATGTCGCTGAGATAGGCGACGACGGTGGCGTGCGAGGTCGCCGCCGTCAGTCCGCCGATCACCAGCACCATCAGGCCGACGCCGAGATAGCCTGCCGATCCGATGGCGAAATTGCCGAACAAAGCGGTGGCCTGGTCGGCCTGCGGCGTTGCCATGTTGCGCGACGACCACCAGGAAAAGACGATGAAAACCAGGATCGCGGCTGCGCCGCCGGCGGCTGCGCCCTTCATCCCGGTGACCAGGAAATGCCAGCGGAATTCGCGCGCGATGAAGCGCGCCTCGGCGCCGACGAAATGCAGCACTTCGATGATATGGCCGTTACCCGCCATGGCGCCGCGCGTCGCAAACACTACGGTCAGCACCGTCGCCGACAGCATCAGGACCAGCACGGCGATGCCGATGGTGACCGTGGTGCGGGCCATGGCGACCAGCCGGTCGACCCATGTACGGTGATCGTCGAGCGAAGCACTCGGCAGCTTGGGCGTGAGCGCCGCACGGATGGCGCTGAAGTCGGGCGGGCTGGTCTCGTCGATGGTGACGATGATCAGGCGCGGCACCGGCAATTCGTCGATATTCAGGCCCGAGCCCAGCCATGGCTCCAAAAGGCGCGCGGTGGCGTCGCGATCGATGATCCGGGTTTCCTTTACGCCGGGGAATTCGCCGACGATCTGCGAGGCCTGGGCAAGGGCTGCCTCCATGTCGAGGCCGTCGACCGGCTTGATCTGAATCGTCGCCTCGCGCGAGATCTGGTTTTCCCAGACCGAGGCAGTGTCGCGCACCAGCGTGACGGCGCCGAAAGTCATGCAGGACAGGAAGGTCATGATGGCGATGACCAGCACCAAGGCGCGGCCGGCAATATTCTGCGCCGGCACGATCGGCGCCATGCGGCGCTGGACGCGCTGCGTCGTCGTTGCGGGCTCGGCGGCGTCTTCATGCAGCTGTTCGGCCGATAGCTCAGTCATAAATATCCAGCCTTCCGCCGGCCAGGATCATGCGGCGCGCGTCGACCTGCTCCATCAGGCCGAGATCGTGAGTGGCGATCACCACCGCGGTGCCGAGCCGGTTGAGCTCAATGAACAGCCTGAGCAACCGGCGCGCCAGCGGCGGGTCGACATTGCCGGTCGGCTCGTCGGCAAGCAGGATTTCGGGCTGTTCGATCAAGGCCCGAGCGATTGCCGCGCGCTGCTTTTCGCCGCCCGAAAGGACCGGCGGCAGCACATGCATGCGCTCGCCCAGGCCGACCCATTTCAAAAGTTCGGTGACGTCGGTGCGGTAGCTCGCTTCCTCGCGGCCGCGCACGCGCAGCGGCAGAGCGACATTCTCATAGGTGGTCATGTGGTCGAGCAGGCGGAAATCCTGGAACACCACGCCGATGCGGCGCCTGAGATGCGGCAGTTCAGCGCGCGAGATGCGCGAGCGGTCCTTGCCGAAGATGGTGATCAGCCCGCGTGTCGGCTTCAGCGACATGAACAGAAGGCGCAGCAGCGTCGTCTTGCCGGCGCCCGAGGGCCCGCTCAGGAACTGGAAGGAGCTCTCCGGAATGTGCAGGGAGATGTCGCGGAGGATTTCCGGACCCATGCCATAGCGAAGGCCGACATTTTCGAAGCGGATCACGTGCGACGACCTGAGGTGTGTGGCGGCGGCGTGCCAACCCTTTCTGTCCAACGACCATCGGCCGCCATGGTTAACCGTCGGTTAATTTTCGCTGTTTTTGAATGCGTCACAAGGGTTCCGGTGGGGAAGCGTTAACCATTTCCATTTACGCAAAAGAAACGAAAAGGCAACAGCGGGGCCATGATGGCTGAGCAACGAACCGCGCGCCCGGTTTCCGGCGAAATCATGACCGGGACAAGTGTCGCACCGGAATCGCGTCCTGTGGCGACCGACATCGTCGATGCGGATTATGAGGTGCTGCCGCAGCTGATCCCACTGATAGAAGCCATGCCGACGCCGGCGCGCGACATCGCGACGCCGTCGATGGAAGGCATGGAGATGCTGCGCAAATCAGATGCGTCAGCCGGGCGGCCGGCATCGCGTGGCGGGCCGATCTTCTGGATTGCCGGCATCGGTGCGGCGCTTGCCGCCTTCTGGGTCTCGGGTGGCCATGCGCTGGTGCGCCAGACGCCGTTCTGGTCAGTCGAACAGCCGGAGGGCGCCGTACTCAGCATTGCCGGCGTCACGTCGCGTGTCGACGCCTCAGGACCCGCCCCGGTGCTGTTCGTGGATGGCGAGGCCGTCAATGACGGTTTGAAGGCGGGACAATTGCCGCCGCTGGAGATACGTGTCACCGGCAATGACAGCCGCATCACCCGTTATACTCTGGGGACATCCAACCGTTCTCTGGCGCCCGGCGAAAGATTCGGCTTTTCCACCCGCCTCGATGTGCCTAGAAACGGCGTCAAGGCCGTGGCGGTCACCTTCGCCGGCTAGTCGGTTCTCTGGAAAGGTTGTTGATGCCAGTTGTGCGCGGCAAGGACATCGAGGTCCTGTTTTCGGCGTCCGCGATCGCGCGGCGCAATCTCGAACTCGCCAAGGAGATCGCCGAGCACGACTATCACGACCTGCTGGTGATTTCGGTGCTGAAGGGCTCGTTCATCTTCGCCGCCGATTTGATCCGCGCCATGCACGATGTCGGGCTGTCGCCCGAGGTCGAGTTCATCTTCATTTCCAGCTATGGCGCCGGCACCACCAGCGGCGAGGTGAGGGTGCTGCGCGACATCGACAATGAGGTCGCCGGCCGCGACGTGCTGCTGATCGACGATATCCTGGAGTCGGGCAAGACGCTCTCCTTCACCCGCAACCTGATGCTGTCGCGCGGCGCCAAAAGCTGCGCCATCGCGGTGCTGTTGGACAAGCGCATGCGCCGCCAGACCGAGCTGAACGCCGACTATGTCGGCTTCGACTGTCCCGATTACTTCGTCGTCGGCTACGGCATGGACGTCGCTCACGCTTTTCGCGAACTGCCGTTTGTCGGTGTCGTTAAAGGCGATGCCTGAGAAAAGGCCCCCGACGCTTCAAATTTTCAGAAAAAGTCAACTTTTGCCCGCCAAATTCCGGCCCATGGCAAAGCTTCTGATCGTCGAGGACGATGAGTCCGTCCGCACCCTCGCCGCCCGCGCGCTCGAACGCGCCGGGCACTCGATCGATATCGCCGCCGACGGCGCGCAGGGGCTGGCGATGGTCAGTGCTGCAGGCGGCGGTTACGACCTCGTCGTCTCCGATATCCGCATGCCGGAAATGGACGGCATCGAGATGGCGATCGCCGCAGCCAAGCTTTTCCCTGACATGAAGATCCTGCTGATGACCGGCTATGCCGACCAGCGCGAGCGCGCCGAGGAATTGAACGGCGTCATTATCGACGTCGTGCAAAAGCCTTTCACGCTGGCTGAAATCCGCTCGCGGGTCGACCAGGCGCTCGCCTGCTTCGCCTGACACGCTTCAGGCGACATCCTGAGACGCGGCGAGGACAGGCGCAGCGCTCCGGCGCCGTTCGGTGTTGAGCGCCAGCAGACCGGCGCCGATGATCAGCGCCGCACCGATGGCAGTGGTCGAGCGCGGCACCTCGTCGAAGAACAGGAAGCCCCACAACGGCGACCAGATGATGCCGGTGTATTCGAAGGTGGCGACGCGGTTGGCGGGCGCCAGCCTGTAGGCCTGCGACAGCAGAATCATGCCGGCCGAAGCGACGAAGCCGCAGGCCGCCATCTTGAGGAAATCCGGGGTCGTCGGCCAGACCCACGGCCGCACCAGGAATTCGAGGCTGGGGTGGACAGCATGGGTTATGCCGGCAAGCCAGAATGTGCCGGCAACCGCAGCGGCGCCGACCAGATAGGCGCCGTTCTGGTAGAAGGCCATGACGGTGGAGGATTCGGTGTCGCCGATCTTGCGCGCCATCAGCTGTGAAAAGCCGTAGAGCAAAGCCGAGCCCAACGAAAGCAGCGCCGCCCAGTCGAACAGGCCGGCGCCCGGGCGCAGCATCACGACCACGCCCAGCATGCCGGTCAGCACGGTGGCGAGAGCCTGCCAGGAGACGCGCTCGCCGAGATAGGGCCCGGCCATCGCCATGATGAACAGCGGCGCCATGAAATAGAGCGCCACCGCGTCGGCGAGCGGCAAGGCAGCGATGGCCAGATAGTAAACCGTATAGGAGGAGAACTGGATGAAGGCGCGTATCGTCAGCAGGCCGAACCGCTTCGAGGCGATGGCCCGCAGGCCGACGTCGGCGCGAACGAGAAAGATCAGGATCGGCAAAGCGACGATCGAGCGGATCCACATCACCTCGGTCACGGGATAGCCGGCCGACACCGCCTTGACCAGCGGGTCCTGGAGCGAGAACACCAGCACGCCAAGGCAGAGGCTGATGATGCCGAGAACGATCCGGTTGCGCATGTTGTTCTGCCGGCCCTTGCCTTAACTGCCCGCAGCCGCCCGGCCATGGGGTAAAAAGAACCCGCCACCGTTTCGGGCAGCGGGTATGAGTGAGGACTCTTTGATTGGTCCGCAGCCGATTTCGCGGCGGCATATCCAATGGGCGAGCGGACTATGCTGCGGCGTTTGACATGTTGCAAACGAATTGGAATGATACCAGCGATCAAATTTGCTTATGACGGATTCGATGCGGCCACCCCTCGACAGCGATCTCCTGCGCACCTTCGTCGCCATTGCCGAAGCGGGCAATTTCACCCGGGCGGCGGAGCAGGCCGGGCGCACCCAGTCGGCGGTGTCGATGCAGATGAAGAAGCTCGAGGAGCTGGTCGGCGACAGCCTGTTCGAACGCGGCTCGCGCGGCGTGGCGCTGACGCGCCGTGGCGGCGAGCTGATCGTCAATGCCCGCCGCATCGTCTCTCTGCTCGACGAGACGGCGGCATCGATGGCGGCGGCACCGCTTGGCGGGCCTGTGCGCATCGGCATTCCCGAGGAATATGGTCACGCCATCCTGTCGCGCGCGCTCGGCGCCTTCTCGAAGCGTCACACCAAGGTCGAGGTCACCGTGCGCTATGCACATTCGGGCGCCCAGCTGGCAGCGTTGGCGGCCGGTGAACTCGACCTCGCCGTGGTGTTCGAATGGCAGGATCCTTCCGGCGGCGAGGTGCTGATGCACGATCCGACCGTGTGGGTGACATCGAGCCTGCATCACATGCATGAGGAGCGGCCGGTGCCGATCGCGCTCTACAACCGGGCCGGCTGGTGCAAGGACTTCGCCATCAAATCGCTGGAGCAGCGTGGGCTGGCCTACCGTGTCGCCTATACCAGCGACACCACCGGCGGCCTGAAGCTCGCCGTCACCTCTGGCCTGGCGATCGCGCCGATCTCGCACAGCAATATTCCGGACGGCTGTCGTGAACTCACCGCCGCTGACGGGTTCGGTCATATCGATTCCTCGAATGTGGTGATGCACCGCAGCCCAAATGCCTCAGGCGAGGCTATCGACGGCATGCAGGAGGCGATCCGCGAGGCGTTCGTCAACCGGCCGGCTTAGTCTGTTGCATCCTCGTAGAAATGCAGGCGATTGCCGAAGGGGTCGCCGACCGACACTTCACGGGTCTGCCACGACGTGGTTTCGAGGCCCGGCCGGGCGTAGCGGTATCTCTTGCCGATCAGTTCGCGGTGCAATGCCGCGATGTCCTCGACCTTGATGCGCATGGCTATACCCGGCGCGCCGTCGCCATGATGTTCGCTCAGATGCAGGACACAGCCGTCGCGGATTACACCCATATAGAGCGGCGCATTGTCGTCGAAGCGGTGCTCGAACTCGACCTTGAAGCCGAGAAAGTCGACATAGAATTCGCGTGCCTTGGCGATGTCGAAGATGCGCAGGATGGGCGTGACGGCACCGAGTTTCGGCATGGCGCTGATACCATTCAGTTCGACGGATGTTGCCTTGGAGGCTACTTCAGCTCCAGCAGCCGCTCGAGGTAGCTGCGCTCGATGTCGGGGCTGAGCGCGTTGCCGAGCCGCTTGCGAATCGCCTCGAGAATCTGGCGGGCGCGCTGCACGTCGATCTCGTCGGGCACCTTCACCGAATCGCCGAAATCGGGTCCGCGGCTGGCGCGTGGTCGGCCCAGCGGATCGCGGCCGGCGTCCTGTTGGCGGCCGCCTTCCTGGCTGCCGCCCTGGTCGCCCTGCATCGCCTGCAGCTGCTTCATCATCTCCTTGGCTCCCTTGCGCAGCGCTTCCAGCGCGCGACCCTGGTGGCCGACTGCCTGGTCGCCTTCGCCTTCGCCAAGCGACTTTTCGGCATTGCCCATGGATTTGCCAGCGTCGCCAAACCCCTCATTGGGTTGCATGCCCATGCCTTCCAGGCCCTTCTTCAGCTTGTCGAGTTCGCTCTGCAACTGGCCCTGGCCTTCCTGCAGCTGCTTCATCGCATCGGCGAATTCCTGCGGTGTCATCGACTTCGGCCGGGCGAGAGGATCGCGATCCTTGCCGACGCCCGGCTGGTCCGGGTCGTCGCCATTGCCTTCGCCGGGCTGCTGATTATCTCCGCGCTGCATCTGGTCCATGCGGTAGGTGTCGTTCATCATCTCCTGCTGGCGGCGCATGATCTCGCCCAGCTTGTCCATCTGCTGGCGCATCTCGCTGTCCTGCTCGCCGCCCTGCTGCTGACGGCCGGCCTGCAGGTTGTTCATCATGTTTTCCAGCTGCGACAGCAGCTCCTGCGCCTTGTCGCGGTCGCCCGACTTCGCCAGGTTCTCGATCTGGTCCATCATGCGGTCGATATCACTCTGACGCAGCTCGCGACCATTCTGCTGCATCTGCGGCGCGTTCGGGTTCTGCTTGGCGCGCTCGGCGAATTCCTGCAGGAATTCGTTCATCGCCTCGCGCAGTTCCTTCATCGCCTTTTCGATCTCTTCGTCGCTGGCGCCGCGCTTGATGGCGTCCTGCAGCGCCTGCTGGGCCTGGCGGAGCCGCTTTTCGGCGGACGAGAGATTGCCTTCCTCGATGCCGAGCGCGATTTCCCAGAGATAGGCAACCTCGTTGCGCAACTGATCGTCGCTGTCCGACATCTTCAGCCGGCTGCGGGCGCTCATGATGGCGAGGTAATGCGACATGTTGTCGAACGTGTCCTCGGGCCGCAGCGTGATGGCGTCCATCAGGTCGAGCACGCGCGGCTTGGCATTGGCGTCGAGCGCCAGCAGGCGGCGCTGCTCGACCACCGCCCGCGCCAGCGGGTTGGCGAAGGGCCGCTCCGGCATCACAATAGTCTTGGTTTCGCTGGTCGCGGTGTGTCCGGCATCGTCGGTGGCCACAAGCGACAGCTTGATGCTGGCGCCGGCCCAGACATGCTCGGTGAGGTCCTTAGTGGTCTTGGCGGCGTTCGCCTTGCCGCCGCGGCGCGGCAGCGCCAGCGGCAGGTCAGGCGGACCGTAGAGCGGATGCGCATCGGGCGCCGCCGGATCGGCCAGCGCGAAAACCGCCTTGGCGGTGGCCGCGCCATAGTCGTCGTCGATCTGGTAGTTGAGCTCGAAGGCGCCGTTGACGGCGCGCTTGGGCTCGCCGACGAAGCGGATCGTCGGCGGCTTGTCGGGGATCACCGCGAAGGCCCAGCGACCGAGATCGGCTTCGCCCGACTTCAGCGTCAGCGTGCCGTCGGCGGTCAGCTTGCCGGTGAACTGGCGCAGCTTGGGGGTCGCGGGGTTGACCGCCGCTGCCTTGACGGCCGCCACCTGTGGTCCCGACGGGTCGATGGCGCGAGCATTGCCGCCCTTGTCGGCAAAGCTTAGCGTTTCCTCGCCGGAGCCGCCGGTCACGCGCAGCGAGACGTCGCTGCCTTGCGGCACGGTGAAGGTGGCAACCGCCTGCTTGGCGTTGCCATCGATGACTGGCGCGGTCAAGAAGATGGGCGGCTTGCCGGTATAGGCCGGCGGGGTCACCCAGGCATCGATGCGCGGCGGTACGATGTCGCGCGCCGCATGGGCACTGAAACCATCGGACAGCCTGCCGCCGGACGGTCCGAAGGAGAAGGCAAAAGCGGTGACCAACAGCAGCGCCGCCACGGCACGCAATGCCCACGGATCGCGCTCCGGCACGCGCGTACGCGGCAGGTCGGCGCCAAGGCTGCCGAGCTTGTCGGCCATGCGCTTTTGGTGTTCGCGCCACAACGCCTGGGAAAAGATGCTTTCCTTGCCGCTGGGACGGTCGGTCTGCACCAGCACCGGGCTGTGCTGCAGCTGGTTGGCGGCCTCGATACGGCGGTCGATTTCAGCGGCGGATGGAAGCTTGAAGAAACGCAGCGGATAGAGCGCCGCCAGCGTGGCAATACCGAACGCCGTGACCAGGATAACGCGCGCAATGTCAGGCAGCCGGGGGAAAAGGCCGAGCCAGGAGAGGCTGAGAAACAGGCTGGCGATGATGAGCAGCGGCAGAAGCAGCGGCCAGCCGCGCTCGACCGTCATCGAGACCCGTGTCGCCAGCCGGCTCAGGGCAAGCCGCCCGGCCAGGCTGCGATCGCCACTGGAAATGGGGCGTTCCGTCATCGGCCCTTCCTGCCCGGGCGGGATGGCCCGGACTCAACAAGCAGAAGTTTACCAGCAAACACGGCAAAGGCGAGGCGGTTCCGGAAAACTTGAAAAGCTTTGACGGGTTTGCGTCCCACTTCAGTCGAAGCAAGGTTTAGAATTTTGCCGGATCGGTATTCGAGCCGCAGACAAGGACGGCGATCCGCTCGCCCGGCGCCGGCGTGTAGCGGCCGGACAGCAGCGCTGCGAAGGCCGCTGCGCCGCCCGGCTCGGCGATGATCCGCACCCGCTCCCACAGCGCCTTTTGCGCGGCGATGATGGCGTCGTCGGTGACCAGGATGGAGCGTTCGACGAAGGCCTCGGCGATCGGGAACATCATCTCGCCGACGCGTTTGGGCGCCAGCGAATCGGCGGCGACGCCTTCGGCCGGCGCATCGACGGGGTGGCCGGCCTCGAAGGCGCGATGCAGCGTCGGCGCGCCTTCGGGCTCGATGGCGATGATCCTGATGCGGCCGGCAAACCAGGCGGCGATGCCGCCGATCAGGCCGCCGCCGCCGACAGCGACCAGCAGCGTGTCGATGTCTGGCAGATCGGTTTCGATTTCGAGGCCGAGCGTGCCCTGGCCGACCAATGTTTCCTCCTGGTTGAAGGCATGGATCTGCAGCGCGCCGGTCTTTTCAGCAAAAGCCTCGCTGGCGGCCAGCGCCTCGGCATAGCGGGCGCCGCCGACCATCAGTTCGGCGCCGTAGCCGCGGATGCGCTGCAGCTTGGCCGGTGGGCTGACTTCGGGAACGAAGATCGTCGCCTTGTGGCCAAGCCGCATGGCGGCATAGGCGACCGCGGCGCCATGATTGCCGCCCGAAGCCGCAACCACGCCGGCCGCAGGCACCGGCCGTTCGAGCAGATTGGTGAAGGCGCCGCGCGCCTTGAACGAACCGGAATGCTGCAGGCATTCGAGCTTGAGGTCGACCGCCAGCGGCGGCCGGTCGAAATCGGCCATGTCGACGCGCAGCACCGGCGTGTGCCTGATATAGCGGCGGATGCGCGGTTCCATCGCGGCAATGCGTTCGCGCGTGACGGTGTTGCCGTTCGTCATGACCATCTCCTTGGGATTGACAGCAATTAGTAACTTGGCAAAATGGCTAAATGCAAGAGGTTGATGTCTTCAAGGCGATCGCCAATGAACGCAGGCTGCAGATCCTCGACTGGCTGAAGGATCCGCAGGCGCATTTCCCGGCCCAGGCAGACGGCGATCTGGTCGAGGATGGCGTTTGCGCGCTGCTGATCGCGGAGAAGCTCGGCATTACGCAGGCGACGCTCTCCGAACATATGCGCGTGCTTACCCAGGCCGGCCTGCTGCGGCCCAAGCGCATCAAGCAATGGACGTTCTACCGCCGCGACGAGGACAGGATCGCCGACACAAGGATGCTCATCCAAAACCGGCTGTAGCGCAGCCGCCGTGGCGGCTCCTATGCAAGCCAGTCGGGCACCGAATCCAGGCCGATAAGCTCGTCATAGGTCTGGCGCCGGCGTACGACATGGAAACGGTCGCCGTCGACCAGAACCTCAGGCACAAGTAGGCGGGTGTTGTAGGTGCCGGATTGCACCGCGCCATAGGCGCCGGCGGTGGTGACGGCAATGAGGTCGCCAGACTTGAGCCGGGGCAGGTCACGGTCGAGGCCGAGATAGTCGCCGGTCTCGCAGACCGGGCCGACGACGTCGACCGCCATGCGCGGCGTGTCGGCCGGCGGCTGCACCACCGGCTTGATGTCGTGGAAGGCATCGTAGAGCGTCGGCCGGATCAGATCGTTCATGGCGGCGTCGACGACGAGGAAGTTCTTGGCGTCGCCTTCCTTCACGAATATCACTTCCGAGACCAGGATGCCGGCATTGCCGACGATCAGCCGGCCCGGCTCGAACATCACCTTCACCCCAAGCTTTGTCAGATGCTTCCTGACGATATCGGCATAGGCATCGGGCAGAGGCGGCGGGCTGTTGTCGGTGCGGTAGGGGATGCCGAGGCCGCCACCGAGATCGACATGCTCGACGGCGTGGCCATCGGCGCGCAGCGCGCCGACCAGTTCCGCCAGAAGCGCGAAAGCATCGTCAAAGGGCTGCAACTCGGTGATCTGGCTGCCGATATGGGTATCGATGCCGATGGGCTTGGTGCCCGGCAAACCGGCCGCGCGGGCATAGACCTGGCGCGCCCTTTGCCATGGAATGCCGAACTTGTTCTCGGCCTTGCCGGTGGAGATCTTCCTGTGCGTCCTGGCGTCGACATCCGGGTTGATGCGCAGCGACACCGGCGCCACCTTGCCGAGCGCGGTGGCGCGGGCCGACAGCAATTCAAGCTCCGGCTCGGATTCGACATTGAAGCAGAGAATGCCGGCCTCGAGCGCGAAATCCATCTCGCGCGCGGTCTTGCCGACACCGGAAAACACGATCTTGTTGGCCGGGATTCCGGCGGCGAGCGCGCGGCGCATTTCGCCTTCCGAGACGGTGTCGGCGCCGGCGCCGAGCTTTGCCAGCGTTCGCAGCACCGCCTGGTTGGAATTCGCCTTCAAGGCGTAACAGACCAGCGTGTCGAGCCCGGCAAAGGCCCCGGCGAACACCCGGTAGTGCCTCGTCAAGGTTGCCGTCGAATAACAATAGAACGGCGTGCCGACGCTTGCGGCGATGTCTGGTATCGCCACGTCCTCGGCATGGAGCACGCCGTCGCGGTAATCGAAATGGTTCACGAGAGTGTTTCCGGAAGTTGGAGCACGAGACCTGGTTAGCACGAGACCTGGTCAGAAAGACCAAGCCGGTCTCATCGGCTCTAGATCAGCGGGTCGAGGATGAACTTCTTGTCCACGACCGGTTTTTCCGGCTCCGGCGGCACCGGCTGTTTGGCGCGCTCGGCGTCCTTGCGGGCCTGGACGGCCGCTTCATAGGGCGTATCGAGACCAGCCTTACGGCCGCAAGCGGTCACGGCAGCCATCGCCGTCAGCAGCGTCAGCGTCACCAAAATCCTGCTTGCGGTCATCGATCCATCCGTCCGAAACTTTATGTGCTGCGCTTTTAACCGAGTTTTAGGCGCATTGCACCCCGGCATCATGCCTTGGCGATGCGCTTTTTCCAGCTGCGGATCTGCTTCCTGACTTCCGACGGCGCGGTGCCGCCGAAGCTGGTGCGGCTCTTGACCGAATTCTGCACGGCCAGAACCGAGAAGATGTCCTGGGTGATGCCGGGATTGATCGACTGCAGATCCTCCAGCGCCAGCTTTTCAAGGCTCACCTTCTTCTCTTCGGCCAACGCCACCGCGCGGCCTGTGACATGGTGTGCCTCACGGAAGGGCAGGCCCAGCGTGCGCACCAGCCAGTCGGCGAGGTCGGTCGCGGTCGCGTGGCCCGAGCCGGCGGCTTTTTTCATGGCGGCGGCATTGACCGTCATGTCGCGCACCATGCCGGTCATCGCCGCCAGCATCAGATCGAGCGTCTCGGCGGCGTCGAAGACCGATTCCTTGTCTTCCTGCATGTCCTTGCCGTAGGTCAGCGGCATGCCCTTCATCACCGTCAAAAGGCCGACCAGATGGCCGGTGACGCGGCCGGTCTTGCCGCGCACCAGTTCGGCGGCGTCCGGGTTCTTCTTCTGCGGCATGATCGAGGAGCCGGTGGAGAAGGAATCCGACAGCCTGACAAAGCCGAATTGCGGCGTCGACCAGATGATGATTTCTTCGGCGAGCCGTGACAGATGCGTGGCGCAGATCGCGGCCAGGCTCAAGAACTCCAGCGCGAAATCGCGGTCGGAGACGCTGTCGAGCGAATTGCGCATCGGCTCGCGAAAGCCGAGCGCCTTCGCGGTCTTGTGGCGGTCGATCGGAAAACTGGTGCCGGCAAGCGCTGCCGCGCCGAGCGGGCTTTCATCCATCCGCTCGATGGCATCGTGGGTCCGCGACAGGTCGCGCGAAAACATCTCGACATAGGCCATGCAATGATGGCCGAAGGTCACCGGCTGCGCCGCCTGCATGTGGGTGAAGCCGGGCATCACGGTCGCCGCATGCTCCTCGGCGCGGTCGAGCAAGGCTGAGATCAGCCCCTTCAGCGCCTCGGCGACGCGAAAGCACTCGTCCTTGACCCAGAGCCGGAGATCCACCGCCACCTGGTCGTTGCGTGACCGCGCCGTGTGCAGGCGGCCGGCGGCCGGGCCGATCAGATCGGCGAGGCGGGCCTCGATGTTCATGTGGATGTCTTCCAGCCGGGTCGAGAACTCGAACGTGCCGGCCTCGATCTCTTTCAGGATCGTGTTCAGCCCGTGAGCGATTTTTTCTTGATCGGCCGCCGAAATAATGCCCGTTTCAGCCAACATCTCGCTGTGGGCGACCGAACCTCTTATGTCTTGGGCATAGAGTTTGCGGTCGAACGAAATCGACGCGTTGATCGCTTCCATGATCGCGGCCGGACCCGAGGCAAAACGTCCGCCCCACATCTGGTTGCTGGCCTTCTTGTCGCTCATCGCTATAACCCGTGCTCCGGAGCAGTCTTAGAAAATGGCAGACGGTAACAGATACTTCCCGGCCCCGCGCCTGATCCTCGCCGCTTTGCTGGCGGGCGTGCTGGCCGGCGCGGTCGCGGTATATGTCAGCGAGAGCGGGTCTGGCAACAACGCAGCCACCGGCAGCGCACCTGCGGCCGGCGCGGGCAACAGCAAGGACGACGTCGCCTGCGCCGCCAAGAGCGACCGCGCCAAAAAAGTTGCCGCCGCAGCCACCGGCCAGGTTGCGGCATTGCTGCCCGCCGATCCGCCGCAATCGCTGGAAAGTCTCGCCTTCAACGGTCCCGACGGCAAGCCGATGACGCTCGCCGATCATGCCGGCAAGACCGTGCTGCTCAATCTGTGGGCAACGTGGTGCGCGCCCTGCCGCGCCGAAATGCCGGCGCTCGACGCCTTGCAGAAGGAAAAGGGCAGCGATGCCTTCGAAGTGGTCGCGGTCAATGTCGATGCCGGCGACGATGTGAAGCCCAAGAAGTTCCTCGCCGATATCGGCATCGGGTCGCTCGGCTACTACCGCGATTCGACGCTGGCGCTGTTCAACGACGTCAAGACGCGTGGCTTGGCGCTAGGCCTCCCCGTCACCATGCTGATCGATGGCGAAGGCTGCCTGATCGCGCATATGAACGGACCGGCCGAATGGTCGGGACCGGATGCCAAGCGCCTGGTCGAGGCCGCACTCGCCCCTTAGAGCGGTTCACCGTTTCGTCGAAACGGCTACCCGCGCTAACTTTTTTGTTTCGACGCAATTTCGGACGGAAACCGTTTCACACTAATTGCTCTAGGCTGAGCGCAGGGCCGCCGCCGGCGGCAGCATCAAGATGCTGCCGCCGCGTTGTTTGACGCCGGCGTCGTCTTGTGCCGCCGGTGCCGCGACGCCGGTCAGTTCGCTGAACGCCTCGATCGGGCTGGGCCGGCCTAGATAGTAGCCCTGGCCGATCTCGCAGGCCTCGGCGTCGAGGAATTTCAGCTCGCCCAGCGTCTCGACGCCCTCGGCCAGAACCGGCAGGCCGAGACCGCGGCCAAGCCCCAGAACGGCGCGCACGATGGCTGCCACCTGGCCGTTGCTGTCGACTGATTTGATGAATGAGCCGTCGATCTTGATCTTGTCGAAGGGGAAGGCGCGGAGATTGGACAGCGAGGAGTAGCCGGTGCCGAAATCGTCCATCGCCACACGCACGCCAAGCGCCTTCACCTGGCGCAAGGTCGCCAGCGCGCGCGGCATGTCCTTGACCAGCGCCGTTTCGGTGATCTCGAGTTCGAGCCTGCCGGGCGTCAGGCCGGAGCCGAGCAGGACTTCATGCACCTTGCGGCTGAAATTCGGATTGTGGAGCTGCACCGCCGAGACATTGACCGCGACGGTGAGAGGGTTCTTCCAGCGCGCTGCCTCGGCGCAGGCCGTCGCCAGCACCCATTCGCCGATCTGGATGATGACGCCGCTGTCTTCGGCCACCGGGATGAAGGTCGCCGGCGACACGTCGCCGCGCTGCGGATGGCGCCAGCGGATCAGCGCTTCGAACCCGACCATCCGCCCGCTGCTGATCTCCTTTTGTGGCTGGTAGACGAGGCGAAACTCATCGCGCGCCATGGCCTGGCGCAGTTCGTGCTCCATCACGCGCCGGTCTCGCGCCTCGGCGCCCATCGAGGCCTCGAAGTAACGGTAAGTGTCCTTGCCCTCGGCCTTGGCGCGGTAGAGCGCGGTGTCGGCGTGGCTGACCAGGAGTGTCGGCTCATCGGCGTCGAGCGGATAAAGTGCAATGCCGATGCTGGCCGACACCAGCCCGCCGCCGACCGACAGCCGGTTTTCCTCGCGCATGGCCGCCAGCACCGCCTCGGCGATGCGGCCGGCCGCCTGCGGATCGGGAAGGTTCGGAGCGATGATGGCGAACTCGTCGCCGCCGAGACGCGCCAGCATCTGTCCGTGGCGGAGCACGGCGGAGGCGCATAGCGCCACCTTCTGCAGCATGGCATCGCCGGCGCCATGCCCGAACAGGTCGTTCACTTCCTTGAAGCGGTCGAGGTCGAGCAGCAGCAGCGCAAGATGCCCACCCTTGCCGCCGCGGTCCATTGCGGCAATTTCGGCCTCGAGCCGGCCGGAGAAACTGCGGCGGTTGGGGAGCCCGGTCAGCGGGTCGAAATGGGCGAGGCGCAGGATCTCCTGCTCGGCCTTCCTGCGTTCGCGGATGTCGCGCACGGCGACCACGCTGTGCCGCTTGCCGCAATAGTCGATGCTTCTGGCGATAAGTTCGACGGGGATGGTGGCGCCGTCATGGGCTCTGAGTTCGGCTTCCTGTGCCTGTCCGCTGCAGTCGGACATGCCGGCCGCGGTGCGTTCGCCGAAGAGGTCGCCAAGCAGCATCGCGTTCAGCACTTCCGGCGCAATGCCGGTGAGTGCCGCGATGCTGTCATTGGCGCTGACGATGCGGGCGCCGTCGCAGACGATCAGCCCCTCGACGGCGGCGTTGGCGAGGCCGTGCATGCGCTCGGCCTCGAGCTTGTGACGCCGGAAGCGAAGGTCGATCCACAATGCTGCGGCTGAAAGCACCAGGATAGCCATGCTGACTGCAGCGGCGGCGAAGGCCTGCGACACCGGTTCGACCGTGAACTGCGATATCTCGATGGAGGAGTCCGGGAAGATCGACACCGCGCCCATGGCGATGAAGTGCAGGCTGCAGATCGCCAGCGTCAACAGGATGGCGGCGGCGATTGTGGCCTGCATGGACGGCCGTCGCAACACGACCAGCAGCGCCAGCGCGGCGAGGGTGACGCCTGTCAGCACCGAGACGCCGACCAGCAGCGGGTTCCAGACGATGCGCCCTTCGACCTCGAAGGCGGCCATGCCGATATAGTGCATGGCGGCGATACCGGCGCCGAGGACCGCGCCGCCGACCAGAGGGTAGTCGATGCCCCGGCGCAAGGTGGCGATCCACATGCCCGCGGCGGTCAGGGCGACGGAACCGGCGAGCGAAAGCGCCGACATTTCCGTATTGTAGGCGTTGGGGATTCCGGGAGAAAAGGCAAGCATTGCGATGAAATGCGTCGCCCAGATACCGAAGCCGGTGGAAGTGGCTGCTATCATCAGCCAGGTATAGCGGTTGCGCTCGCTCGAGCGGTCGACATGGCGAAGCAGGTTGACCGCCGAGAAGGAAGAAATACCGCAAATGAGCGCTGCCAGTGCGACCAGTCTCAGATCGTGCTCATGCACGATACAATTATAGACCGTCAGCATCTCGCCCCACCTGCTCTCCCACAGCAATCAAGCCGTCCACTTGATTAGTATGCCACGCTTGACGAAGAATCGGTTATGCGAACTACAACTACAGCGGGTTTTTCGGGTTGTACGTTGCGGCGATCCTGTCTCATTCCAGACGCACGGTTACAGCAGCGCCTGGCGCGATGCCGCTCGGCCGATCTCGATCTGGCCGAGCGCCGGTTTGGCGGCCGCACGGTGCAGGTGCGTGGCGCTGTCACGCGGGCCCTTCACGCATCGCTGGGCGGTCGGCGATCCTTGCAGGCCCACCATGCCCCATTCTATCGCTGAGCCGGCTTGGCATTTCTCTCTGTCCTCGTTGCAAGGCGAGGGGGCGCGAAGTTAGCCGGGTATGAAATTCACGAAACAGCAACAAATCCGTTGTCCGATTGTCATCAGCGACACATATTGCGTTCGCGGGAGCGCCCCTTTCGCCAATGACAAACGGGAGATGAAACATGAAGTTGTTCGGCTTTGCGGCCGGTGTTGCCGCCACCTTGACCCTGCTTTCCACCACCTCCGCCTTCGCCGCCACCCAGATCAGTTGGTGGCATGCAATGACCGGCGCCAATGCCGAGGTGGTCGACAAGATCGCCAAGGATTTCAATGCCAGCCAGAGCGACTATGAAATTCTCCCTGTTTTCAAGGGCACCTATCCCGAAACGCTGAATGCCGGCATCGCTGCCTTTCGTGCGGGGCAAGCGCCCGACATCATCCAGGTGTTCGACGTGGGTACCGGCGTCATGATGGCCGCCGAAGGTGCGATCAAGCCGGTGGCCGATGTGCTGACCAGCGCCGGCGTGACCTTCGACAAGAGCCAGTATTTGCCCGGCATCGTCGGCTACTATTCGAAGCCGGACGGGACCATGCTGTCCTTCCCCTATAATTCCTCGTCGCCCATCCTCTACTACAACAAGGATATCTTCCAGAAGGCCGGGCTTGATGTGAACAACCCGCCAAAGACCTGGAACGAGGTGTGGGAAGCCGCCAAGAAGATCAAGGCGAGCGGCGCCGCTTCCTGCGGCTATACCTCGACGTGGTTGACCTGGATCCACCTTGAGGCCTTCGCTGCCTGGAACGACGTTTCCTATGGCACCAACCAGAACGGACTTGCCGGAACCGACGTCGAGCTCAAGATCAATGCGCCGATCTTCGTCAATCATTTCCAGGCGCTCGCCGACCTGGCCAAGGATGGCACCTTCAAATATGGCGGCCGTACCTCCGAAGCCAAGCAGATCTTTCTTGCCGGCGAATGCGGCATCTTCACCGAATCGTCGGGGGGTCTCGGTGACATCGTCAAGTCGGGCATGAACTACGGCATCGGCCAGCTTCCCTATGATAGTGACGCCAAGGGCGCGCCCCAGAACACCACGCCGGGCGGCGCCAGCCTGTGGGTGTTCGGCAACAAATCGGACGAGGAATACAAGGGCGTCGCGGCGTTCTTCTCCTACCTCTCCAAGACCGAAGTGCAGGAGTACCTGCATCAGAAGTCGGGTTATCTGCCGGTGACGCTCGCTGCCTATGAGGCGACCAAGAAGTCCGGCTTCTATGACAAGAACCCGGGCCGTGAGACGCCGATCCTGCAGATGCTGGGCAAGGCGCCGACCGAGAACTCGAAGGGCGTGCGCCTCGTCAACCTGCCGCAGGTGCGCGACATCGAGAACGAGGAGTTCGAGAAGATGCTGGCCGGCCAGCAGACTGCGCAGCAGGCGCTCGACAACGCGGTCGCACGCGGCAACAAGGCGATTCAGGAAGCGATCGGAAACTGAAGCGATTTGTCAGTTGAACCTCGTCCACGCGGACCCGCGTGGACGATTTCCTGAATAGCGAGGGAATCACCCTGTCTCCACGCGTCGTCTTTCCCAACAAGACCCTGCCTTACCTGCTGGTGGCGCCGCAACTCGCCATTACGCTGATCTTTTTCTACTGGCCGACCGGGCAGGCGCTCTACCAGTCGATGCTCAGGGAAGACCCGTTCGGGCTGAAGAGCAAGTTCGTCGGGCTCGCCAATTTTCGCAAGGTGCTGGCCGACCCGGCCTACCTCAACTCGATCAAAGTTACGCTGGTGTTCTCTCTGGCGACCGCGATCGTCGCCATGGGTGTGGCCCTGTTGCTTGCCGTCATGGCCGAGAAGGTGGTGCGCGGCAAAGGCCTCTATCGCACGCTGCTGATCTGGCCGTATGCGGTGGCGCCGGCGATTGCCGGCATGTTGTGGCTGTTTCTGTTCAACCCCTCGATCGGTTCGCTGGCCTACGCCTTGAGAGGTCTCGGCATCGCCTGGGATCCCTTGCTTAACGGCAACCAAGCCATGATCCTGCTGGTGTCTGCGGCTGCCTGGAAGCAGATCAGCTACAATTTCCTGTTCTTCGTCGCCGGGCTGCAGGCAGTGCCGAAGACGTTGATAGAGGCGGCGGCCATGGACGGCGCCGGGGAGACGAAGCGCTTCTGGACCATCGTTTTCCCGCTGCTCGCGCCGACGACCTTCTTCCTGCTGGTCGTCAACACGGTCTATGCGCTGTTCGAGACTTTCGGTATCGTCCATGCGGTCACCGGCGGCGGGCCGGGCAAGGCCACCGAGACGCTGGTCTACAAGGTCTACAATGACGGTTTCGTCAATTTGATCCTCGGCGATTCGGCCGCGCAGTCGGTCATCCTGATGGTCATCGTCATCTCACTCACGGCCATCCAGTTCCGCTATGTGGAACGCAAAGTCCACTACGGTTGAGCGCGAGCGATGATTGGTCAGTCCCCGCTTCGCGCCCTCATCGCCCACGCCGTGCTCATCCTGGGCATCCTGATCGTCGCTTTCCCGATCTACTACACCTTCGTTGCCTCCACGCAGACGCTGCAGACCATCCTCAAGCCGCCATTGCCTCTTTTGCCCGGCGACCAGGTCTGGAACAATTACAGCGAGGCGCTGTTCGGCGGTGTCGGCCGCATCGGCGGCGTCAGTGTCGGCCGATTGCTGCTCAACACCACGATCATGGCGCTCGGCATCGCGGTGGGGAAGATTTTCATCTCGATCCTTTCGGCCTATGCGATCGTGTTCTTCCGTTTTCCGCTTCGGATGGTCTTCTTCTGGCTGATCTTCATCACGCTGATGCTTCCCGTCGAGGTGCGCATCCTGCCGACCTACAAGGTGATGGTCGATCTCGGCATGATCGACACCTATGCCGGCCTGATCATTCCGCTGATCGCCTCGGCCACCGCCACGCTTCTGTTTCGCCAGTTCTTCATGACCATTCCAGGTGAGTTGGTGGAAGCGGCGCGTGTCGACGGCGCCGGACCATGGCGCTTCTTTTTCGACATCCTGTTGCCGCTGTCGCGCACCAACATCGCGGCGCTGTTCGTCATCCTCTTCATTTATGGCTGGACGCAGTATCTGTGGCCGCTGCTCGTCACCAACAGCAACGACATGAACACCATCGTCATCGCCCTTAGAAAGATGGTTTCCTTCGCCGATGCCGATACGCAATGGCATCTGGTCATGGTCACCGCGATGCTGGCCATCCTGCCGCCGATCCTGATCGTGGTGCTGATGCAACGCTGGTTCGTGCGCGGACTTGTCGATTCCGAAAAGTGAGAAGCCGATGGCGACCGTCGATCTGAAGGATGTGAAGAAAGTCTATCCCGGCGGCGTCGAGGCGGTGAGGGGGGTCTCGATCGCCATTCCCGACAAGGAGCTTTGCGTGCTGGTTGGGCCGTCCGGCTGCGGCAAGTCCACGCTGTTGCGGATGATTGCAGGGCTTGAGACCATTTCTTCCGGCACCGTCGCCATCGACGGCAAGATCGTCAACACGATCGGTCCGACCGAGCGCGACATCGCCATGGTGTTCCAGAACTATGCGCTCTACCCGCATATGAAGGTCTACGACAACATGGCCTACGGGTTGCGCAACCGGGGTACTCCCAAGGACGAGATCGACAGCAGGGTTCGCTCGACCGCCAAGGTGCTGGAGCTCACGGCGCTGCTCGACCGGCGCCCGCGCGAGCTTTCCGGCGGCCAGCGCCAGCGCGTGGCCATGGGTCGCGCAATCGTGCGCAATCCGAAAGTCTTCCTGTTCGACGAGCCGCTTTCCAACCTCGACGCCAAACTGCGCGGCCAGATGCGGGTCGAAATCAAGAATTTGCAGCGCTCGCTCGGTGTCACCTCGGTCTACGTCACCCACGACCAGCTTGAGGCGATGACGCTGGCCGATATTCTCGTCGTCATGAATGGCGGGTTGGTCGAGCAGACGGGCGCGCCGCTCGACATCTACGAGAAGCCGGCATCGACCTTCGTCGCCTCCTTCATCGGAGCGCCGCCGATGAACCTTCTGCCTCTTTCGCAAGGACCGGCTGGTCCGGCGCTGACCGACGGCAAGACGGTTGACTTCGCGCCTACGAACGCCGCCACGCTTGGCTTCCGCCCTGAGGATGCCGACGTCACCTTCAGTGCCGAGGCATCATCCGGCGCGCTTATTCTGCCTGCGGCGGTCGAGGCGGTCGAACCTGTGGGAGCCGAAAGCTTTCTTCACTGTGCCGCCGGCGGCAACCGCATCGTCGTGCGTGTGGCCGGCCGCGCCACGGCCAAACCCGGCGATCAACTGCGCGTCGTGGCCAGGGCCGAGAAGCTGCATTGGTTCGACAATGCTGGGAAACGAGTCGATTGACGCAGCCGCTCGCGCCAATCCGACGCGTCGGCAGTTCAGGCGAAGACATGCGCCTTGCCGGAAACTGTCAGACGCACGATCTCGCCGACGGCAGGTGCGTCGATTCCCGGCTTGCGTAAGGTCAGCGGTGTGCTGCCGATCGCCGCGGCGTCCGGCGGATCGGGGTTGTTCAACAGCCGCACGGCAATGGTGCACATCGAGCCTGCGAATTCCGAGTCCGTCACCTCGGCGAATATCGTGCCCGCAGGACCCGACATGCCTTCGCGCGACGTGCGCTTTACCTGCACCTGCTCCGGTCGCAGCATGATGCGGGCGATGTCGCGCCGCTCCTTCGAGTCGACGGCCATGCGACCAAGCGAGGAGGTGGCGAAGCCGCCTGAAATCTTTGCCGGCAAGATGATGGCGTCGCCAAGAAACTCGGCAACCATGCGGTCTTTCGGCTGCAGATAGAGTTCTCGCGGTGTGCCGATCTGAGAGAACTTTCCGTCGCGCATGACCGCCACCTGGCTGGCGAAGGACAGCGCCTCGGCCTGGTCGTGGGTGACCAGGATGGTGGTGATGCCGGCGGCTTCGAGTAGTTCGGCGACCGCCTTGCGCATCGAGGCGCGCAGACCGGTGTCGAGCGCCGAGAACGGTTCGTCGAGAAGCATCAGCCTGGGCTTCATCGCCATGGCGCGGGCCAGCGCCACGCGCTGCTGCTGGCCGCCGGAGAGCTGGTGCGGGCGGCGCTTGAGGATCGCCTTGTCCAGCCCGACGGTATAGGCGAGCTCGGCGATGCGCTCGGCGCGCTGGTCCTCGCCGCGGGCCATGCCAAAGCCGATATTGTCGCCGATGCTGAGATGCGGGAACAGGGCGCCGTCCTGCGCCACCAGGCCAATGCCGCGGCGGTGCGCCGGCACCGCATGGCCGCCATTGGCCAGCACCTCGCCGTCGAGCACGACGCGGCCCTGGTCGGGCGCCTCGAAGCCGGCGATCAGCCGCAGCAACGTCGTCTTGCCGCAGCCGGACGGGCCGACGATCGCGGTGCGACTGCCGCTTGCGGCGCTGAGCTCGATGCCGGCAAGGGCTGCGACCGGGCCGTAGTGCTTGGTGAGGCCGCTTATTTCGAGAAAGCTCATCGTCCGGCCATCCGTTTCGACTGGACATAGAGCAGCCAGGTCAGCGGCAGTGACATCGCCACCATGATGAAGGCGTAAGGCGCTGCCGAGGCATAGTCGATCTCGCCGCTATAGGACCAGAACGCCATGGCCAGCGTGCGCGTGCCGTTGGGCGCCAGCATCTGGGTGGCGGTCAGTTCGTTCATGATGCCGAGCGCCACCAGCGCCATGCCGGCGGCGGCGCCAGGCGCCGACAGGCGGATCGTCGTCGACCACAGCGCTTTCAGCGGCGGCCGGCCAAGGCTGGCGGCGGCGCGTTCGAGCTCGACCGGCGCCTGCGCGATCGAGGCTCTGAGGCTGATCAGCGCGCGCGGCAGGAACATCAGCGCATAGGCGACCAGGATGGTGAACAGCGTCTGGTAGAGCGGCATGGCGATGCGCACGGTGATGGTGACCAGCGCCAACGCGATCACGACGCCGGGCAGCGAACCGACGATGTAGTTGCAGCCCTCGAGCAGCCGCTGCAGCGGCCCGGGCGCGCGGATCGAGATCCAGGCCATCGGCATGGCGGCGATTGTTGCCAACAGGGCGCCGGCGAGCGCCAGGAAGAGCGTCTGGCCAAGCGCCAGGCCGATCTCGTCGAAACGCCAGACATCGGCGCCGCCAGCGACCAGCCAGCGGCCGATGGTGACGAAGGGCACGCCGATGGCGAGAAGCGTGGCGATGGCAGGCAGAGCCAGGCAGGGCAGGGTGGCGCGACCGAGCCTGGTGCGCTGCTGGCGGCGCGCGGCACCCGAGCCTACGCGGGCATAGCGTTCCTCGCCGCGCACCAGCACCTCCAGCGCGAGCAGCACGAAGCAGCAAGTCACCAGGACGCCGGCCAGCATGTTGGCGGCGGGACCGTTGAAGGTCGACTGGAACTGGTCGACGATCGCCGTGGTGAAAGTGTCGAAGCGGATGAAGACGTAGAGGCCGTATTCGGCCAGCAGATGCAGGCCGACCAGCAGCGCGCCGCCGCAAATGGCCAGTCTCAGCTGCGGCAGCACGACACGCCAAAACACCCGCCATGGTCCAAGGCCGAGTGCTGCGGCTGCGTCCTCCAAAGCAGGATCGAGCCGGCGCAGAGCCGCCGCCAGCGGCAGATAGAGGAACGGGAAATAGGCGAGAACCGAGACCAGCACGCCGGCCCACAGGCCGTGCAAGGTCGGCACCATGGTGATCCAGGCGTAGGAATGCACGAAGGCGGGGATGGCGAGCGGCGCCACCGACAGCCAAGCCCACAGGCGGGCGCCGGGCAGGTCGCTGCGCTCGGTCAGCCATGCCAGCGTCACCGACAGCACGGTGGCGATCGGCACGGTGAGCGCCACCAGAAGCACGGTGTTGACCAGGAGTTCGCCGACGCGCGGCCGGAAGACCAGGGCCGAAGCAGTGTCCCAGCCGATCTGCACACCGATCCAGATGATGAACGCCAGCGGCAGCAGCGACAGCAGCGAGACAATTATGGCGGCAAGCGCGATCCAGGACATGGGCTTCCGGCGGGACCGCCCGACTGTCTGGCCTGAACGTGCGAGATCGACCGCAGTTTGCATCAGCTCGACCGCGCCACTGCCGCCGGGGCGGGGGCGCCGCAGGCGCGGCCGGAAACGCAATGTGTCGTCATGGACAATGCCATCTCGAAAACAGAGCGCTCCTGCGGAAAGTCCGGCAGGAGCGCAATCGTTGCCCTTTTAGGACGAACGCGGACTAAAGCAAGCCGGCTGCCGTCATCAGGTCCGTCACCTTCTTGGAGTTCAGTGTCGCCGGATCGACCTTCGGTGCCTGCAGATCGGCCAGCGGCACCAGCCTGGGATTGGACTGCGCGTCCTTGCCGATAGCGTATTCGAAGGACGTGCCGGTCTTCAGCACGTCCTGGCCGCCTTTGCCGGTCACCCATTTGAGGAACGCCTGGGCTTCCTTCGGGTGTTTGCTCGAGGCGAGCACGCCGCCGCCGGAGATCGAGACGAAAGCGCCGGGATCCTGGTTCTTGAAATAATGCAGTTCGACGTTCTTGCTGTTTTCGCCGGTCTTTGCCTGATCGCCGAAATAGTAATAGTGGTAGATGATTCCGCCTTCGATCTCGCCGGCATTGACCGCCTTCATCACCGTGCCGTTGCCCTTGTAGGCGGTGAAATTCTCCTTCATGGCCTTCAGCCAGTCGGCGGTTGCGGCTTCGCCCTTGAGCTCGAGCAGCGCGCTGACGATGGCCTGAAAATCGGCGCCGGAAGGCGAGGCTGCCCAGCGGCCTTTCCAGGCGGGATCGGCGAGATCGAGCATCGATTTGGGCAGCTTTTCGGCCGTGAGCTTGGTCTTGTTGTAGGCAAAGACGGTGCTGCGCGCCGCGACACCCACCCATTTGCCGCTGCTCGGCTGGAATTCGGCCGGGACTTGCGCCAGCGTGTCGGCGTCGACCGGCGCGAAAAGGCCCGCCGCTTCGACCAGAGTCATGGCCGGCGAGTTCTCGGTCAGGAACACGTCGGCCGGCGAAGAAGCGCCCTCGGCGACGATCTGGTTGGAGAAATCGCTGTCGCCGCCATTGCGCAGCGTGACCTTGATGCCGGTTTCCTTGGTGAAACCTTCGACCCATTCCTTGGCCAGGCTCTCATGCTGGGCGTTGTAGACGATGATGCCGGCATCCGCGGCCATCGCCGGCCCGGCGATCATGCTCACGGCCAGCGCTGTGGCCCCCGCTAGGGTGGAGAGCGTGTATCTCATGGCGTCATCCTCAATCGCGGTGGTTCTGGTTTCGCTGGCTGCACCTATCGATACCTGACAGCAGTAGTCAACATTGCTCGGCTGCTTCAATCGGTCGCCGCTCCCGCAAACTTTCGTGATTTTGCGGCACTTTGGCTTGGACATCATTTCGCCGGACACGTAACAAATCGGTGCCGAGGCGCGAAGATCGGGGAGTGAACTCTTGTGAGCGGCAAGGATGAGGCCGAGCTTTCCCGGCTGATGCGGGCCGCGATCGCGGGAGATGAAAGGGCCTACGCCGACTTTTTGCACCGGATCGCCGCGCTGGTTCGCGGCTTTGCGAGGCGCAAGATCGTACAGGGCGGGGTCGATCCCGAGGATGTCGTGCAGGAAACCTTGCTGGCCATTCATGTGAAACGGCATACCTGGCGCCAGGACGCGCCGGTGTTGCCATGGATCTATGCGATAGCCCGCTTCAAGCTGATCGATGCTTTCCGGCGGCGCGGACGGCGCATCGAAATTGAGATCGACGAGATCGCCGAGACCTTTGCCGAGCCGGAAACCGAGACCGTCAGCGAACGCGACATCAACCGGGCGCTGGACGGACTGCCGGCTGCGCAGCGTTCCGTCGTTTCTTCGATCTCGGTCGACGGCCGCTCCATCGGCGAGACGGCGGCCAGGCTCGGCGTCAGCGAGACGGCGGTGCGGGTGTCGCTGCATCGCGGGCTTGCCGCGATCGCCAAGCGATTTGGGCAGGGGCGCTTCGGGCGGCAGTGACATGAGGACGGAGGATCTCATCAAGGCACTCGACGCCGACACAAGCAGCAAGGCGATGCCGCTGCGCTCGGCCTGGTTGATGGCGGCGGCAGCCGCGGCGGTGATCGCGGCTCTGGTCTTCTTTCTCACCATCGGCCCGCGTCCCGACATCATGACCGCCATGCACACGATGCGGTTCCTGGCGAAGTTCGTGTTCACCATCGTGCTCGCCGTCACCGCCTTTGGCCTGGTCCGGGCGTTGTCGACGCCGGGCGCTTCGACGGCAAGAGCCGCGGCCTGGATGCTAGCGGCGCCGCTGCTGGTGGCCGTGGCGGTGGCTCTCGAACTGTTCATGGTGCCGGAGCCGATGTGGAGCACGCGCATGGTCGGCTCCAACATGATGATCTGCATGGGCTTCATCCCGCTGATCGGAATCGGCCCGCTTGCCGTCTTCCTGTGGATGCTGCGCTATGGAGCGCCGACGCGGCCGGTGTTGGCCGGGGCGGTCGCGGGACTGCTCGCCGGCGGCCTGGCGGCGACCTTCTACGCCGCGCACTGCTTCGACGATTCGCCGCTTTTCGTCGCCACCTGGTACACGCTCGCTATCGCCGTCCTCGCCGGTCTGGGCGCGCTCGGGGGACGGTTCTTCGTGCGCTGGTGACCGGGCCGTCCAAGATCGCCCAATAATCACCGATCCTTAATCATGCCGGGAATTGTTTGCGGGTTCACCGTGTTGCCGGTGGCTCCGGCGCAACCTTTCCTTAAAATCGATCATCCAGTGTTTTTTGCAGAAATGTGTTGCGCATGGGGTGGCATGCACAGTGATGCGACGAGAGCGAAAAAGCCTGCGGGCTGACAGTCACGTGGCTTTGGTGCTTGCGGCCGGAGGGCTTTGCGCTGCCGTGGTCGCGCTCCTGCTGTCGCGGCTCGATGTCAGCGCCGAAGTGCTGAAACTCTGCCTGCAGATATCGGTGCCGGTCGCCGCCGTTGCGCTGATTCTCGCCGCCCTGTTCATTTACCGGATACTGGACGACCGCCGGCAGATCGCCGAAAGCGAGCAGCGTTTCCGCCGCGCCATGGAGGATTCGGCGATCGGCATCGCCATTGTCGGCCTCGACGGCCGCATCCACGAAACCAACCCGGCCTTCGCCGCCATGCTCGGCTACAGCAAGCAGGAGATCGAGGCGCTGACCTTCTTTCAGATCACCCATCCCGACGATGTGCAGATCGGCCGTGAGACGATGGACGGCATGCGGGCGGGCACCGTCAACGCTTTCCACTTCGAAAAGCGCTACCTCAGGAAGGACGGCACGCCGGTATGGGCCCATCTTGCGGGCTCCGTCATTCGTGACGAGAAGAGCGGCCGCCCGCTCTACCTGGTCTCGCAGATCGAGGATATCGACGCGCGCAAGCAATCCGAGGCGCGCATAGCCGAGGCCGAAACGCGCTGGAATTTTGCCCTGGCCAGCGCCGGACAAGGCGTCTGGGACCTCGACATGCGCAAGGGTGGCACCACCTACTCCGCCACCTGGGTGAAGATGCTGGGCTATGCCGTTGGCGAGCTGGACGGCGACCCCGACCGCTGGCTGGCGATGATCCACCCCGACGATCGCGAAAACGTGGCCGAAGCCGATCGTGCCCATCTGGAGGGCAGGACGCCGTTCTTCGAAGCCGAGTTCCGGATGCGCCACAAGGATGGCCACTGGGTCTGGATCCTTGATCGCGGCAAGACGCTCGAACGCGACAAGGACGGAAGGTTGGTCAGGGCCATCGGCAGCCTGACCGACATCACCCAGCGCAAGCAAACCGAGGAAAGCCTCATCGTATCGGCGGCAATGCTGGCCGACGAGAAGGAGCGGCTGAGGGTGACGCTGCAGTCGATCGGCGACGCCGTCATCTGCACCGATGCCGCAAACCGCATCACCTTCATGAACCCTGTCGCCGAAAAGCTCACCGGCGTTGTTGGCGCAGAGGCGCTCGGCAAGACGCTTGGCCATGTCTACTGGGCGGTGGACGAAGAAACCGGGCAAAGGATCGGCATGACGCGGCCGGCGCTCGGCAGCGCCAGCCCTGCCGACCAGAACAGTCGCGCCGTCCTCATCCGTCGCGACGACACGCGCTGCAGCATCCGCCAGGTGGTGTCGCCGATCATGAACGACCGCCAGGAGTTCTGCGGCCTGGTCATCGTCTTCCAGGACTTCACAGATGCGCGCGCCTTGCAGCGCCAACTCGCCTATGCCGCCGCGCATGATGCGCTGACTGGCCTTGCCAACCGTTCGAGCTTTATCCGAACCACGGAGGAACTGGTCGACCGGAGCCGCAAGGCCGGCACAGCCAGGCCGGCGGGCGAACATCATTTCATGTTCATCGATCTAGACCATTTCAAGCTGGTCAACGACACTGGCGGGCACGCCGCCGGCGACGCCTTGCTGAAGCGGGTTGCCGAGGCCATTCGCGGTGCGCTTGGGCCGGAGGATATCGTGGCCCGCCTCGGCGGCGACGAATTCGCGGTCATCCTGAAAGCCGGGCCGAGCGCGGGCGCCAGGATTGCCGCACGCTCGGTCATCGACGCCATCCGCGGCCTGCAGTTCAGCTGGGACGGCCGGCCGCATGCGATCGATGCCAGCATCGGGCTGGCGCCAATCCACAGCAACAGCGGTGAAGTCGACGAGATCATCGCCCGGGCCGATGCTGCCTGCTATGCGGCCAAGGCCGCCGGCCGCGGCTGCGTTTCCGTGGCGCCTGACGATACCGGGTCAAGAGGCCAAGCAGAGCCGCCGCTTGCAGCGGCGTCCTGAGGGAGCACGGAACTTTCGTTCTGGTGGTTAGCGCGTCGGAACCGGATGCTCGCCGCGATAGTCGTAGAAGCCGCGCCCGGTCTTGCGGCCGAGCCAGCCGGCCTCGACATATTTCACCAGCAGCGGGCAGGGGCGATATTTCGAATCCGACAGGCCGTCATGCAGCACCTGCATAATCGACAGGCAGGTGTCGAGGCCGATGAAATCGGCGAGCTGCAGCGGTCCCATCGGATGGTTGGCGCCGAGCCGCATGGCGGTGTCGATGGCATCGACCGAGCCGACCCCCTCATAGAGCGTGTAGATCGCCTCGTTGATCATCGGCAACAGAATGCGGTTGACGATGAAGGCCGGAAAATCTTCAGAGACGGTGATGGTCTTGTCGAGCTGTTTCACATAGGCCTTGGCCGCCTCGAAGGTCTGATCCTCGGTAGCGATGCCGCGCACCAGTTCGACCAGCTTCATCAGCGGCACGGGGTTCATGAAATGTATGCCGATGAAACGCTCGGGACGGTCGGTCTGCGCGGCAAGCCGGGTGATCGAAATCGACGAGGTGTTGGTCGCCAGAATGGCTTCCGGGTTGAGCTGGGGACAGAGCTGCGCGTAAATCTTGCGCTTGACCGTCTCGTCCTCGGTCGCCGCCTCGATAACCAGATCGGCACCGGCGAGATCAGCCATGGTGGGGGCTGCGGAAATGCGCGCCATCGCTTCGTTACGCAGCTTTTCCTCAAGCTTGCCGGAGCCGACCTGGCGGGCCATGTTGCCGCTGACCGTGGCAATGCCCTTCTCGATACGGTCGGGCGAGACGTCGTAGATCAGCACCTTGAAACCCGAAAGTGCTGATACATGCGCGATGCCGCCGCCCATCTGGCCGGCGCCGATGATGCCGATCGTCTCGATCTTGGCCATTTGCAGCGATCCCGTCGAAAAGGCCTTTGCGGCCTGCTTTTTGTGCAGTGCAAACTAAAAGGGTGGGGCAGCTTCGTCTACCCCACCCTTTCACAATTTAATACGCTTTGGCAGAAAGCGTCAAAGCGCCTTTTGCAGTTCCGGCAGGATGACGAACAGGTCGCCGACCAGGCCGTAATCGGCAACCTGGAAGATCGGCGCCTCTTCGTCCTTGTTGATGGCGACGATGACCTTCGAATCCTTCATGCCGGCAAGGTGCTGGATGGCGCCGGAAATGCCGACGGCAATATAGAGGTCAGGCGCCACGACCTTGCCCGTCTGGCCGACCTGCCAGTCGTTCGGGGCGTAGCCGGCGTCGACGGCAGCGCGCGAGGCGCCGACGGCTGCACCGAGCTTGTCGGCGACCGGCAGAATGACCTCCTGGAACTTTTCCGAGGAACCGAGCGCGCGACCGCCCGAAATGATGATCTTGGCCGAGGTCAGCTCCGGACGGTCCGTCTCCGACAGCCTGTTCTCGACGAAGGTGGACAGGCCCGGATTGGACGCTGCCTGGATCGTCTCGACCGCGGCCGAACCGCCTTCGGGCGCGCCCTGGAAGGAAGCGGTCCGCACGGTGATCACCTTCTTGGCGTCGCTCGACTGCACCGTCTGGATGGCGTTGCCGGCATAGATCGGACGCTTGAAGGTATCGGGCGAAATCACTTCGATGATTTCCGACACCTGCGCGACATCGAGCAGGGCCGCGACGCGCGGCGCGACGTTCTTGCCCGACGAGGTCGCCGGCGCGATTATGGTGTCGTAGGCGCCGGCCAGTGAGACAACGAGTGCGGCGAGCGGTTCGGCGAGGCGCTCGGCCAGTTCGTCGGCCTCGGCCAGCAGCACCTTGCTCACGCCCTTGAGCTTGGCGGCGGCGTCGGCAGCGCCTTTGGCGCCTTTGCCGGCAACCAGAACATGCACGTCCGAACCGATCTGCAGCGCCGCCGAGAGCGCCTTGGCGGTCTGGTCAGAAAGGCTGGCGTTGTCGTGTTCTGCGATGAGGAGAATGGTCATTTATCTGTTCCTTCCAGTCTCAGAGCACGCCGGCTTCGTTCTTCAGCTTGTCGACCAGTTCGGCGACGCTCTTGACCTTCACGCCCGCCTTGCGGCCGCTGGGCTCCTCGGTCTTGAGCACCTTCAGGCGCGGCTTGACGTCGGCGCGGTAATCGGCCGGGCTCTTTTCGTCGAGCGGCTTCTTCTTGGCCTTCATGATGTTGGGCAGCGAGGCATAGCGCGGCTGGTTGAGGCGAAGATCGGCGGTGATGATCGCCGGCATCTTCAGTTCCACCGTCTGCAGGCCGCCGTCGACTTCGCGCGTCACCTTGGCCTTGTCGCCGTCGATCACGACCTTGGAGGCGAAAGTGCCCTGTGCCCAGCCGAGCAGGGCGGCCAGCATCTGGCCGGTCTGGTTCGAGTCATCATCGATCGCCTGCTTGCCGAGGATCACGAGACCGGGCTGTTCGGCGTCAACGACGCCCTTCAGCACCTTGGCGACGCCGAGCGGCTCGGTCTGTTCGTCTGTCTTGACCAGGATGGCGCGGTCGGCGCCCATGGCGAGCGCGGTGCGGAGCGTTTCCTGCGCCTGCTGCGGGCCGATCGACACGACGATGATCTCTTCGGCCTTGCCGGCTTCCTTCAGCCGGAGCGCCTCTTCCACCGCGATCTCGTCGAACGGGTTCATCGCCATCTTGACGTTGGCGAGTTCAACCGCCGAACCATCGGCCTTGACGCGAACCTTGACGTTCGCATCCACAACCCGCTTCACGGGCACAAGGATCTTCATTTGCCTGTCACCTCTCCTGAGATATCCGGGCGCGCTATAGCAGCGTGCGCCTCCGCAGAGTTGTCGAAAGCCGACATTCCTGACTGAATTCCGGCCAAACGGAATTCTGGCCGGACGGAATTCTTGTCTTCTGCCGCCTAGCGGTGGCGCTCTCCGTAGTTGTGGAGACGCAACACGTCAATATGCCACGGCAGCGGCCAAACCGCTCAAATCGGTTCAGTTGTGACCGGAAGCGCCACCCCGGCCCCAACGCGTCTCAGGTTGCACGGGAGCGGGACCGGCTGGCGCCGGCCCAGTAGAAGCGGCTGGCTGATCGGCGGGTTCCGGCTCGCCGTCGTCACCGGCGAGCAGCGGCACGCCGCGGCTGCGCATGATGAGCACCAGCACGCCACCGGCAATGATGCCGCCAATATGGCAGGCCCAGGATATATGGTTTTCGCCGCCGGCGGCAAACATCACCACCTGGAAGCCGATCCACAGGATCAGCGGGATGTAGGCCGGGATACGCAGCGGAATGCGGGCAAAGACCAGCACCCACACTTTCACCCGGGGGTAGAGGACCAGATAGGCGGCGACGACGCCGGCAATGGCGCCGGAGGCGCCGATCAGCGGCACCTCCGAACTCCAGGCGACGAGCCCTTGGAAGAAGGCGCCGGCGATGGCGCAAAGCAGGTAGAAGATAAGGTAGCGGATGTGGCCGAGTGCGTCCTCGACATTATCGCCGAACACCCACAGGAACAGCATGTTGCCGCCGAGATGAAAGATATCGGCATGCAGGAACGCATAGGTGAGGTAACTCAGGCTCTCCGGAATGACGACGAATTGGGGCGAGAGTTCTGCCGTGTCGTGGACAACCGAAGGGATGAAGCCGAGGCCGAGCACGGCGGCGTTGTTGAAATTTTCGCCGCCGATCGTGGTGATGAGAAAGACCAACACGTTGGCCGCGATCAGGCCGATCGTCACATATTGCAGCCGGATGTGGCGCAACCTGTTGGAGTCGTAAAGCGGGATGAACATGCCCCAAGCCCTTTCCCGCCTTCGAAAATTCAGCGGTTCTTGCCGGGCACCCATAACACGTCGGCATTTCCGTTGTCATTGACCGCACGGGCGGCGACGAACAGAAAGTCGGAGACGCGGTTTATGTATTTCAGCCCCTCGCGATTGACATGTTCGGCCGGGTCCTGCGCCAGCGCCACCATGATCCGCTCGGCCCGTCGCGCCACGGTGCGGGCAAGATGAAGTGCTGCCGCCGCCGGCGTGCCGCCATTGAGCACGAAGGATTTGAGCGGCTGCAGATCCTTGTTGAGAAGGTCGATATCCTTTTCGACGCGGTCGGTCTGCGAGGCGATGATGCGCAGCGGCTCGTAGCCCAGCGGCTTGCCGTCGTCGGGCACGGCGAGATCGGCGCCGAGGTCGAACAAATCGTTCTGGATGCGGGACAGCATGGCGTCGATGGCGGGATAACTTGCCGCTGTGTGCAGGCGGGCGATGCCGATGCAGGCATTGGCTTCATCGACGGTGCCGTAGGCATCGACGCGCAGGTCGGATTTCAGCCTGCGTTCACCGGTGCCGAGGCCAGTGGTGCCGTCATCGCCGGTGCGGGTGTAGATCTTGTTGAGCTTGACCACGTCGCCTCCCGAACGGCCGTCACTTGCGGGTGAAATACACCACCAGCAGGATCAGTGCCAACGCCAGCGCCTGCAGCAGCACGCGTGCCTGCATCAGCTTGTTCGAGCTCACACCGGAGCCGCCGCGCATCATGTTGATGAGGCCGCGGACAAGCACGATCACCACGGCGACCATGACGAGGACGAGGAGGACTTTGATGACGGTTGCCATGATCTGTTCCCAGTTCTGTTGCGATCAGGCGCGTCCGGCCAGAACGCGGTAGAGCATCGATGCCGGCAGGATGCGCTTGAGCATCACGCCAATCCTGGCCGGCACTGTTACCACATAGTGCGGGCGCGGGCGCCGCGACAGAAGTGCATGGCGCAAGGCCGCATAGACCACCTCCGGCCCCTTTTTCAGCCGTGATGAGCTGCCGCCGGCCCGAAGCCGCGCCAGCTGCGTGGCATAGGCGACGTGGTGGACGGAATTCTCGTGGTCGATGTTTTTCAGGAACCAGAACAGCCCGTTGCTGGCGATTTTCGAGGTCACCGGCCCCGGTTCGATCAGCGAGACATGGATGCCGCTGCCCCTGAGTTCCTGCTGCATGCACAGCATCAGGCCTTCGAGCGCGTGCTTGGAGGCTGAGTAGGCGCCGCGAAAAGGCACCGGCGCTAGCCCAAGGATCGAGGAACAATGAACGAGGCGGCCATGTCCCTGGCGACGCATTACCGGTACGATGCGTCGGGTGAGGTCGTGCCAGCCGAAGAAATTGGCCTCGAACTGCTCGCGCAATGCCGCAACCGGCAGGTCTTCCACGGCGCCGGGCTGTGCATGGGCGCCGTTGTTGAACAGGGCGTCGAGGCGTCCGCCTGTCCGCTCCAGCACCGATGCCGCAAGTGCTGCGATGGAATCCGGCTCACGGTAGTCGAGATAAAAGGCCTCGATGCCATCGGCTTCAAGTGCGGCTATGTCATCCGGCTTGCGCGCCGTTGCAAACACGCGCCAGCCATCCGCCTTCAGTGCACGGGCGCAGTGGGCGCCTATCCCGGACGAGGCGCCGGTGACGATGATGGTGCGCAACTCTTTGGCAGGCGGCATCGTGGTTTGAGCAAGGGTTGCCATTTGCCACAATCCCTTCCCATATTCGCGGCGTCGAGACAATCGAAGGGAACGCGGCTCTTGATGCGGAATATCGTCGTGCTGCGCCGCGTGCTCTATGACGCGCTTGGCCATTTCAACACCGATGACGGCTGGGCCATGGCCAGCCATCTGGCGATCACTTCGCTCATGGCGCTGTTCCCGTTCCTGATCTTCGCCACCACGCTGGCGAGCTTCCTCGGTGCGCAGGCGTTCGCCGATACTGCCGTGCACCTGGTCTTCGACACCTGGCCCGAACAGATCGCCAAGCCTATCGCGCGCGAGGTGCTCAACGTGCTGACCGTGCGGCGCACCGATCTTTTGACCTACGGCGTGCTTCTGGCGGCCTATTTCGCCTCCAACGGCATCGAGGCGCTGCGCACCTCGCTCAACCGCGCCTACCGCGTCGCCGAAACGCGCGGCATCATCTACCGCCGGGTGCAGAGCATTTTCTTCGTGCTGATCGCGACGGCCGGTTTCCTGGCGATCAGCGTGCTCCTGGTCTTTGCGCCTTTGCTGGCGCGGCTGGCGGAAGCTCATTTCGAGTGGATCAAACCCTATACGGGCACGATCACGCTGTGGCGCTACGTCATCGCCTCAACCGTCATCATTGGTGGCTTGTTTGCCGTCCACTACTGGCTGCCGGCGGGCAAGCGCCGCTTTGTCTCGCTGGTGCCTGGCATCATCTTCACTCTGGCTGCGTGGCTTGTCGGCTCGACGATGTTCGCGACCTACCTCGACCATTTCTCGTCCTATGTGACGACCTATGCCGGCCTCGCCTCGATCATGATCGCCGTGGTTTTCCTCTATATGCTGTCGGCGATCTTCATCCTCGGCGGCGAACTCAATGCGGCGATCAGCCGCTTTCTCGAAGCGCGCGCACGTGTCGGCAGCTAGGTTTTGGCTGGCCGAGCCGTGGCCAGCCCGACGCCGAGCGTCGCGATTGCCATGCCGACGATCTGCACGAGGCTGAGCTGTTCGCCGAACAGCGCCCAGGCGATGACAGCGGTGACGGCCGGCACCAGGTAGAACAGCGACGCGACCTTCGACATCTCGCCGTCGCGGATCATCACCATCAGCAGGAAGATGGCGCCGATCGACAGCACCAGGACCAGCCAGGCCATGGCGAAGATCAGTTCGCCGTTGATGATCACCGTGTGGGTCTCCAGTGCCAGCGAAGCCAGGATCATCAGCGAGCCGCCGCCGATATATTGCCACATCGTCGCCGCCACCAGGTCGCCACCCGAGGCATAGCGCTTCTGCCAGATGGTCCCGGCGCTCATGCCCAGCACCGAGACCAGCGACGCCGTCAGGGTTTCGGGCGTAACGCCGCCGCCGAGAGCGCCGAGCTTCGGCCACAGCACGATGATCACTCCCACAAGGCCGACGGCAAGGCCGGCCCAGTGGCGCGGCAGGATGTCCTCGCCGAGGAACCGGCCGGCAAGCACGGCGGTGATCAGCGGTTGCAGGCCGACGATCAGCGCCGAAAGCCCGGCGGGCATGCCCCTGTGGATCGCCCAGAACACGGCGCCGAGATAGATGCCATGCATGAGGATGCCGGCGACCGTGGCGTGAAGCGCTTCTGCCCTTGTGGCTCGCTTCGAGCCAAGCACGAGCATCAGCCCGGCAAGCAGCAAGGCGGCGATGACAAAGCGGGCTGCCAGAAAGGTGAAGGGCTCCGCCCAGGGCATGGCGTAGCGCGCGCCGATGAAACCTGTCGCCCACAGGACGACAAACGAGGCGGGGATGAACCGCTTGAGACTGTGCATTTCGGGGAAGCCGTTTCCGGTGGAGAGGTCCGATTCGGTGAAGAGACAAATACGGCAATTGCTCTAATGCGGTTCAATCCGGCAAGCAAAGTGAAACAATTGGTACATAAGCTCATCCTGATGTAGGAGGTGGCCGAATTCAAAAGGCGGCGTCAGGGCAATCGACTTCTGTCGATCGATCCGGCGACATGGCGTTTTGGCTTCGACAGGGAGCGCGCATGCTGTTGCATCTCGATACAAGCTGGCTGTTGATGACGGTGGCCAGTGTGGCCGTGTTCGGCTTCTTCTTCGGTTCAGCGCTCGACGCCATCATGCAGGAGGACGGTTTTGGGTCGACCGGCAACACATTGCTGTTCACGCTCGGCTTTTTCGTCGCGGTCATGGCCGCGAACGAACATGGCATCGTCCTGAGAGATCTGAAGCTCGCGGTTGCCTGGGGACTGGGCGGCGCCTTCGCGTTTATCGGCGCGTTGGCGCTGCTCAAGGCGGGGCTAGCCCGGCTTTAGTCAGAGCCCGACCAGCCGCCTGACATCGTCCGGCGACATGCCTGCCTGCCTCAGCGCGGCAAGGCCGGTATCAGCAAAACTCTTCGACAGTTTGCGCCCATCCGGTCCGAGTATGAGACGGTGGTGGAAATACTGCGGCTGGCCGAGGCCGAGCAGTTCCTGCAGCAGGCGCTGGATGCCGGTCGCGGAATAAAGGTCGCGGCCACGCACGACATGGCTGACGCCTTGCAGAGCGTCGTCGACGACGACGGCCAGGTGATAGCTGGTCGGGATGTCGCGGCGCGCCAGAATGACGTCGCCCCAGTCCTGCGGACGCGCCTCGACACGCTGCGTCGCCGAAAGCGTCTCGTTGGTGAATTCGCGCCAGGACAAATCCGTGCCGACGCGCGCCAGCGCTGCATCAATGTCGAGGCGCCAGGCGAAGGGCGCATTTTCGGCGATGCGGCGGTTGCGTTCGCTGACCGGCAGCGCCTTGTCGGCGGCGGGATAAAGCGGCACGCCGTCCGGGTCGCGCGGCCAGCCGCGGCCGCGCTTTTCGCTGTCGGCGATGAAGGCCCTGATCTCGCCACGGCTCATAAAGGCAGGGTAGACGAGTTCTTCGCGGACCAGCCGGTCGAGCACGGCCTGATAGTCGGAGAAATGCTCGGCCTGGCGCCGCACCGGCTGTTCCCATTCGAGACCTAACCATTCGAGGTCGCGAAAGATGCCGGCCTCGAATTCAGGCGTGCAGCGGATCGTGTCGATGTCCTCGATGCGCAGCAGCAGGCGGCCGCCGGCCGCACGCGCCAGTTGCTGGTTGAGCAGTGCCGAATAGGCATGGCCGAGATGCAGTTCGCCATTCGGGCTCGGCGCGAAGCGGAATGTCAGGAGCGTCATCTCACAAGCGGCAATCGGGTTGTGCAGCGGTTTTGCCAATTGCTACCGTGAGGTCGGTTCAGGAACAAGAAAACATGCAACGCATCGCGACACTGGACGATATTGCGCGCGGGCTGGATGCGCTTTGCGCAATCGATCCGCGCCTGGAAAAGGTGCGCGGCATGGCCGGCGAGGTGCCGCTGCGGCTGTCGGAGCCCGGCTTTCGAAGCCTGGCCTCCATTATCGTTTCGCAACAAGTATCCCGTGCGAGCGCCGATGCCATTTTCGGCCGGCTGGTGAAACTGGTCGATCCGCTAACGCCGCAGGCGATCCTTGCCGCCGGCGAGGACATGTTTCGTGAGGCTGGGCTGTCGCGGCCGAAGCAGCGCGGTCTGATCGCGGTTGCGCAGGCCGTGGTTGAGGGGCTCGACCTGCATCACCTCTGTTCGCTCGACGCCGAAGAGGCGATCGCGGCTATGATCGCGGTGCCGGGCATCGGCCCGTGGACGGCGGAAGTCTATCTCCTGTTTGCCGCCGGCCACCCCGATATTTTCCCCGCGCGCGACGTCGCGCTGCAGAGCGCGGTTGGCCACGCGCTCGGCATAGAGCCGCGTCCGCCGGAGAAAACGCTGATCGCTCTGGCCGAATCATGGAGCCCGTGGCGAGGCGTCGCATCGCGGCTTTTCTGGTCCTATTATCGCGAAACCAGGGGCCGGGACGCAGCACCTCCGGCCTCAAACCGTAAAAAGGCATGAAAATCCTGCATTTTTGCCGCTTTTGGCTGATGACAATCCGCTTCACATCCCTGTCATGTCGGGCTTACAGTATCCGCGCCGATCGGTTCTAGAACGAGGAGGTCAACAAGTGACGGTTGCCGTATCTCCGGATGGGCTTCCTGCGCTGGTGCTGAATGCGGATTACCGTCCGCTCAGCTATTACCCCTTGTCGCTCTGGTCCTGGCAGGACGCCATCAAGGCGGTGTTCCTCGACCGGGTCAACATCGTCGCCGAATACGAGCATGCGGTGTCTTCGCCGACCTTTTCGATGAAGCTGCCCAGCGTCGTCAGCCTGAAGGCCTATGTGAAGCCGTCGAGGCACCCGGCATTCACCCGCTTCAACGTGTTCCTGCGCGACCGCTTCCAGTGCCAGTATTGCGGCACGCCCGAGGATCTGACCTTCGACCACGTCATCCCGCGCCATCGCGGCGGGGCGACGACGTGGGAGAATGTCGTGGCCGCCTGTTCACCCTGCAATCTGAGGAAGGGCGGCATGATGCCGGCGCACGCCAAGATGTGGCCGCTGCAGAAGCCCTACCAGCCGACCGTGCACGACCTGCACAACAATGGCCGGCTGTTCCCGCCCAACCATCTGCATGAAAGCTGGATGGATTATCTCTACTGGGATGTGGAGTTGGAGCCGTAGGGATTGGCGCGATCGGCCTTGCCAGGGCAATCGCCGATGTCAGGTGCTGCCCCTCATCCGGCTGCCGCCACCTTCTCCCCGTATAGTGACGGGGAGAAGGGAATTGGCTGCAAATTTGGCGCCCTTCTTTCAGCGTTCGGGATTGGCGAAACCATTGATGACTGCGTCTTTCTCCCCGTCACTATACGGGGAGAAATGCCCGGCAGGGCAATGAGGGGCGGTGCCAACATTTAGAGACTGGCCGCATGGCGCGACCTCGCACTTGATTAATCGCGGGCCAGCGCGCCGCGAAAGGCGACGGCGGCGAGGATGAAGCTGGCGATGGCGTTCCAGCCGGCCAGCGACAGGCCGAGGATACGAAGGGCTGCCTTGTCGCAGGATGGCGGCACGAATTTGTCGAGTGCGTCGAGCACGCCCTTGCCGCCGGTGTCGACCGGGCCGGCGCCGGCCGTGCAATCGGCCGGGCCCTGCCACCAGGCCCATTCGACGCCCGAATGATAGACGCCGAGATAGAGCCCGTAGAGCATCAGCAGGCCGCCGACGGCAAGCAGGCCGCGCGTCAGCCATGCGGGCGCGCTGAGCGTCGAGGCAATCACCGCCAGCAGCATCAGCGGGGCGCCGATATAATAGGGCGTGCGCTGCTCCAGGCAGAGATGGCAGGGGATGTAGCCGCCTATGTGCTGGAAGGCGAGCGCGGAGCCGACCGTGGCGGCCATGGCGACGGCGAGAAACAAAGCGGTGCGCGTCCGCTGGCGTCCGGTATCGGCTGTCATCGTGGCTGTCATGTTTCGTCCGTTGAATTCGCCGTCCGCCGGCATAGTCCTGACCCACCGCCCACCTTGGGCGGTCAGAAGGCGTATTTGACGAGGATATAGAGCAAAATCAGGGCGGCGGCGCCGGCGCCGACGATCAATCCCAAACGCTTCTCGATGAATTCCTTGATCTCCTCGCCATAGCGGCGCAGCAGCCAGGCAAGAAGCAGGAAACGAGCGCCACGCGCCAGGATGGCGGAGACGATGAAGACGAAAAGATTGACGTGGAGGGCGCCTGCCAGAATGGTGACCACCTTGATCGGCGGCAGGTGGGCGGCACCCGATGTGACGAGCAGCACCAGCATCAGCCCGGTGCCGGCCGACTGCCACCTCTCGAACGCGTCAAGGCCGCCAAAGTGCTCCAGCATCGGCCGTGCTATCGTGTCGTAGGCATAGTAACCGATCAGCCAGCCGGCAATGCCGCCCAGCACCGACGCGACAGTAGCGGTCAGCGCGTAGCGATAGGCGCGTTCGGGCCGCGCCAACGCCATGGGCAGGTACAAGACGTCGGCAGGTATGAAAAACACCGAGCTTTCGACGAAAGCGATGAAGGCCAGCCACCATTCGGCGGATTTGCGGGCCGCCAGCGACAAGGTCCAGTCGTAAAGTCCGCGAAGCATCGGCTCTCCTGGATGCAGGTTGCCCAGACGCAACGCGCTTTGATGCGCGTCTGTCTAGAAAGATTTTCCGCGCCGCACAATGGCAGGAGCGTCATGAAACAGAAAGGCGGGCTTTTGCCGCAAGCACGGCACGGCGGCGCATTTGGCCAGTTGACGAACAGGCCTCCGACCGTATAGTCCGCGCCCATCCAGGCCTCCTGGCCTGAGCCCCTATGGCGGAATTGGTAGACGCGCTCGACTCAAAATCGAGTTCCGCAAGGAGTGCTGGTTCGATTCCGGCTAGGGGCACCATTTTTGATCTCACGCCAGTTCGCTTCGCTCATGGGCTCCGATGGGGCGGCCTGACCGGCCGACGGGCGGTCGCCCTTGCGAACCCTCCGGGTTCGAACAGTGCCTCGAACACAGAGCCAACCGCGGCTGCTGAGGATGACAGCGATAGCGCCAATCAGCGGCGGCCGGTAGCCCCGCTCTACGTGCTCTCAGGCCGCCGCACGGTGTTCTTCACGGGCAGCTTCCCACACTTCGCGGGCCGCGTCGGCGTTCATGACCGCGATCCCCAATCCCACCGCCAAATCGGGCCACGCGGAATGCCAGAGCAAGGCCGTGACCAACCCTGCGGCAATAATGGCGATGTTGGCCAAGGCGTCGTTGCGGGCCGACAGGAAGGCCGCCTTTGTGAGGCTGCCGCCACGATGCCGGTGCGCGGCCAGCATGTAGGCGCAGGACAGGTTGACGGCGAGAGCGCCAAGTCCCGCCAAGGTCAAGGCGATGGGCTGCGGCGGCACCGGCACGTTGAACTTCTCCCAAGCCGTCCAGAGCGTTGCCAGACCCGGCATGAGAAGGATGAGCGCCAATGCCATCCCCACCCGCGCACGGGAGCGCACAGACCACCCAAGTGCGAGCAGGATAAGGAGGTTCACGGAAGCATCTTCAAGAAAGTCGATGCTGTCGGCGAACAGGGACACTGATCCAATGGCGAGCGCCACAGCGAACTCGATCCCGAAATAGGCAAGATTGAGAAGCGCGACGATGAGGACGATGCGGCGAAGGTTCATCTTCTGGCAGTATCCGAAACCAGTGTGTGGAGCTACAGCTTCGCGGTTTCCAAGGAAAGCCCCTGCTCGTTCCGGGTCCCGGCCGATGGGCGGTTGCCCTTGCGACCTTTTGCGTGCGAGCCGCGCCTCGAACACGGACTTAGCGCATATTCCCCGTATGCCCTTGCGAATACCGCCCCGGCTGTGGCCACACCGTCAGGCCGTGCGGCTCTGAGCCAACCCGAAACTTGGTCACCGCGCCCGATGTCGTGTCGATCATGTAGGCGGCACTGTCGAAGCGGCCGGACAGCCATAGTTGTTTGCCGTCGGCGCTGACATTGCCCATGTCGGGGCTGCCGCCGCCGGGGATCGGCCATTGCGTGACGACCGCGCGGGTGGCGAAGTCGATCACGGTCACGCTGCCCGGTCCCTTTGCCTGGCCCTGCTCCATCTTGTGCGAGCCCCGGTTCGAGACATAGAGCCGCTTGCCGTCGCGGCTGACGACGAAACCATGGGCGCCGATGCCGGTCGGGATGAAGCCGATCTCCTTGAAACTGTCGCCATCGACGAGGAACACGCCGTCATTCATCATGTCGGCGACGTAAAAAACCTTGCCGTCGGGCGAGAGGCGGATGTCCTGCGGCATGCCCATTTTCGAGAAGTCGAGATGGCCAAGCACCTTCTGGTTCTTCAGGTCGATCTTTGCCAATCCGCCATTGCCGTATTCGCAGGTGAAGATCGCGTAGGCCCCGTCGACCGAGAATTCGGCGTGGTTGATGCCGGGGCAAGTGGGCGTCGGCAGGCTCGACATTAGCGCCATGGTGTGAGGATCGCGGAAATCGAGCCGCTCCAGGGCTTCGTCGACGACGATGGCCGCGCCCGGCATGAAATACAAATTGTAGGGATCGTCCACGGCGATCTGCGGGCCGGGCTTGCCGGTCATCGGGTCGATCGGCGTCAGGCTGCCGTTCTTGCCGGTGCCATTGTTGGCGACCCAGAGCGTCTTCAGGTCCCAGGACGGCACGACGTGCTGCGGTTTGCTGCCGACCGGGAACCTGTCGACTTCCTTGAGTGTCATGGTGTCGATCACCGTGACGCTGTTGGAGGAGCGGTTCGGCACATAGACGCGCGGCAGTGCACCCAGCGTGGCCGGGCTGAGATGGCTGGCGGCGGTGTGGCTGTAGATGTTGATGGACGGCGCGGGCTCGCTGCAATCCTCGGGACAGCTATCGGCCCAGGCGCGGACAGGCAGCAGCGCAAGCAGCAAAAAGGCCGCACGGGGACCGGCGTGACGCAAAAAGGTTCTGATCATCAGGATGGCTTGTCGTGAAGGCCGGCCGAAATTGCCGCGCCGACCCATAGCTGGTGTCTTGCCGTTGATCCAGTGGCTTTTCTCAGGCTCCCCGCGCGGTTGGCGCAGTCATTGGTGACCTGTATCGCGAGCACAAGCGGCTCGATAGCAACCAAGATCAAAATCCGTTTCGGTCAATATCAGCCTGCTTTGGCGCGTCGGATGCCTTGACCGCGCTACAGCGCCGCCATCGAAGCGGCCGGACAGTCAAAGCTGTCTGCCGTCTGCACTGAGATTGCCCACGTCCGGACTGCCGCCGAAGCGCTCAATTTCGCTCGCAATATTGCATGGCTTCCATCATTACCTCACGTTGCGAACGTCCTCGGATCTCCTCGTCCACCTTGCACACAGGTTGACACACTGCCTGCTAATGACCGCATAAGTTGTTGCTCAGGAGCAACATCGAGAACGCCATGTCGCCGAGCTGGGCCTGGATTCGGGAGGAAAACCGCTATTGACGATTGACTCAACCTTGGGCCGCCGATCACCTTTACGCAGGGAATGGTGGTGGAGGGCGTGATGGACTCAACTTGCAAAGCTTCTCACGAGAGCCGATTTGGCTGCGTAGTGGCCTCGCTGTCAGTGTTTTTTCTCATTCTCATGCTTTCTTCGGTAGCGCCAGCTTCGGCACAGGTCGTCTTCGGTGGTGACGCGGGAGATCCAGAGAACACGATCTGCAGCTTTGCCGGCGTGATCGGCACCACAATAAACGACGATTGTTCGGACTCCGACGATTATTTTGTGCCCGCACCGGGTATCACTATTGGCCCCAACGGCAGCCAAATTAATTTCGACGCGGCGACGGGTGCGGCGACCTTCGGTGGAGCGGTTGATATGGGTGGCAACATCGTAACGAACGTCGGCACCCCGACGGCAGGAACGGATGCGGCCAACAAGGATTATGTTGACGGCGTCGTCGGCGACGCTTCAGCAAAGAACATTGAGCAGGATGGCCGACTAGACGATGTCGAAGCCAAGAACACGCAGCAAGATACTCGGCTCACCGGCGTCGAGACCAAAAACGTCCAGCAGGACACCACCCTCGCCAATCACGAGACGCGGATCACGCAGACGGAAGCGAAGGATACGGAGCAAGACGGCCGGCTTGCCGGACACGACACCATGCTCGCGTCGCTCGATACGCGTGTGACGACAAACACCAGCGATATCGCATCGCTCGACGGACGAGTCGGCGCGCTGGAGAGCGGCTTCTCTGAACTAGGGACGGAGATTTCCGAGAATCGCACCGAGGCCCGTCAGGGCATCGCAGCGGCAATAGCAATGACAACTGCCCCAATGCCGTCCGTTCCGGGCCGCACGAGCTGGGCCGGCAATGTCGGTTATTTCAAGGGTGAAACGGCGTTCGGTGGCTCGCTCGCTCATCGCCTCGACTTCGATGAACCTTTCGCGTTCACCGCGGGTTATGCCTATGGCGGTGGAACCAGCCATGGTTTCCGCCTCGGTCTAGCCGGCGAGTTTTAGCGCCTGCCTGCAAGCGCCGAGGATGGAGCAAGAGCCGGCGGCCTTGGCCGGAGGGTGTGAAAAATGCGCCGATTGACGTGGCTGGCCTTGGTCATGGCCGTCTGCTGCCTGCAAGTGCTTCCCGCCCACGCACAGGCTAAGAAGGATGGTCGTTCGGCGTCCAAGGTGTCCGACGCCCCAAAACCGGCGGACATCGACCACAATGGCGTCCTGATCTTGGTCAGGTCCACATTGCTGGCACTCGACCATGCAAACAGGACCGGAAATTATTCCGTGCTGCGTGAGCTTGGCGCCCCGGACTTTCAAGCCAACAACCCTGCTCGGCTGGGTGAGATTTTCGCGAAGCAGCGCAACGAAGGGCTTGATCTCAGCGGTGTAGCCGTGCTCGAGCCGCAATTGACGTTGATGCCGCAAATCGAATCCAACGGCATGCTGCATATGGCAGGGTTTTTTCCCTCTGCCGCGATGCAGCTAAACTTCGAACTTGTTTTCGCTCCTATCGACCGGCAGTGGAAGATTTCTGCCATGTTGGTCAAAGTCGGCACCAGCGCTCCCAAGGCGCCCGATAGCCCCCCAATTCCAGCCCCCCTCCCGCCGGTCCAAAAACCGGAACCGCCAGCTGCCGCGATTACTACAAAGTCTCAGATCAAGAAGCCCGGTCGCGCTCCGCCACTATAACAACGCGCAGGCCATCGGCTCTATCGCCGTCCCAGCAAACTCTTCACGCGATTGCGCAGCAGGCGGGCCATGTTGCGGGTTTCGCGGTAGAGGTGCAGCTGCGAGGCGGCCTGGCGGGCGAGGCGGTCGGCATCCGGCGTCAGCCCGATCACCAGCGAGCCCATCGGCTTGCGCTCGCTCCACAGCCGGCTCATCACCGGGTGGTCGGGCACGGCGCAGGAATCGGTCATCATGATGTTGGGGTCGTCGAGATGCTGCCTGGTCACCTCGATCATCAGCAGCGTGCCCGGCGAATAGGTCGCCAGCGTCTCGTCATAGGCGGTCTTCCAGGTGTAGGCGACGCCGGCCTCGACGAAGACGACCAGGCAGGCGATCGTGCGGCCGTCCAGCGTCAGCGAATGGATGCGGCACATGTCGTGCTCGGCCAGCCGGTGCACGGCTTCGCGGGCAAAGGCGGCGCGGTAGCGGTCGATGGCCATGGCGGTGCGCTCGCGGCCCTTCCAGCCGGCCGCCTCCAGCGTCAGGAAACTTTCGATGGCGTGGCGGATTTCGTCCGGTCCCCGCGCCACGACATGCTCCAGCCTGCCGAGATCCCCCAGGCGCCGTTTCAGGCGGCGGAATTCGCGGTAGTGGTGCGCGCGCAGCGATGCTTTCAAATAGGCCTCGCCGTCGAGGGTGCTTTCGAGCACCGGCCGGTCCGCCTTGCCGGTGGTGACCATTGTCAGGCCGCGCGTCTCGGCAACGGTGGCCAGCACGCTGGCCAACGGGCCGTCGAGGCGCATGTCGGGCAGCACGAAGACCTTCGGCAACTTGAGATGCGGCCGCGACAGCATGCCGAAGAAATCCTCGACGACGCCGATGGGGTCGTCATGGTCGACCAGCGGCGTGCCGATCGGGCCGAACGGGCTCGACCAGGTGCGCATCACCGGAACGCCGAGCGGCACGGCCGGCCGTTCGACCGAGAACGGCACCAGCAGGCGCAGCCGGTTGCGGTATTCGTCGCCGTCGCGGATCACCGCCAGCTTGACCTCGCGATCTTCCAGCCTGGGCATGGCCGGCGCCAGAAAGCGCGGGTTGAAGAAGACGTTGGGCTCGATCGTGCGGGTGCACAGATAGTCGAGTTCCTCGACCAGTTCGAAGCCGGCCGAAGCCGGATAGATCGCCAGCTTGCGCAGCGGCCGGTTGTTGGCGAGGATCTCGAGATGCGCCGGATCGGCGTCGCGCGCCAGGCCGGCAAGGCCGGACACCATGGCGCCGGCCGGACCGCCGCTGGTTTCCTCGATCAGCGGGATGGCGGCCATCAGGCGGCTCCCTCGGCAGCGGGCACGAAGATCAGCATGACGATGCCGAGCTTGCGCCAGACGGTGAAGGACAGGGCGCTGGCCTCGAAGACCATGGCGAGGCTGGTGGCGATCGCCGCGCCCCACAGGCCGAAGAACGGGATCAGCACCACGTTGAGACCGATGTTGAAGGCCAGCGTCATGGCATAGACGGCGGCGCAGATGTTCTGGTTGCCGCTCATCGTCAGAAGGCTTTCGCACGGGCCGACGGCGGCGCGCGCCACGACGCCGAACACCAGCAGGAACAACAGCGGATAGCCGGCGGTGAATTCCGGGCCGAACAGAACCAGCATCGGTTCGCCGAGCGCCAGCACCAGCAGCGCCATCAGCAGCGACGGCCAGAACGTCCACGACACGGTCTCGCGGGCGAAGGCGGCGAGCTTTTCCGGCTCGCCATGGGTGAACTGCGCATAGCGCTGGGCAACGCCGGCCTTGACGGAGAAATAGACGAAATGCACCAGCGCCAGCGTCTTGACGGTGGCGAAATAGACGGCGACATCATTGGGCTGAAGATAGGCGCCGACCATCAGCACATCGGCGTTGGTGAGCAGGAAGAAGAAGCTCTCGACCAGGAAGATCGGCAGCGAGACGATGAACCACTCGGCGAAATGCACCTTCATCGGCCCGGCCGGGATATTCCTGCCCATGCGTGTGGTCACGCCGATGAGCTGGCCGAGCGTGGTGGCGTAGGTGGCGGCGATCGAAGCGAAGATCGCTGTCCTGGCGTCGGGCGCATAGCCCATTGCCAGCATCAGCGCCATCAGCGCCAGGATCAGCACCGGCCGCACCAGATAGGTTGGCGACAACGCAAACAACGCCCAGGAATTGGCGCGTGACTGGCCTTGCAGCAGATCGCCCATGGCGATCATCGGCAGGCAGAACAGGCCGAGGATGAAGGGCATCACATAGTAGCTCTCGATCCAGTTCGCGCACAGCCAGACGCCCAGTGCGCCAAGTCCGGCGATCGCGGTCGAGGCAATCAGCACGAACAGGCGGCTGGCGACCACGATGCCGCGCAGCTCGGCCAGCATGTTGCGTTCGCGGTATTCGGGGATGAAGCGGATGACCGAGGTGTGGAAGCCGAGGCAGGCGAGGTTGCCGACGATGACCATCGTCACCCAGACGAGGACGAAGATGCCGTATTCGAACGAGCCCATCCAGCGCGCCATCAGAACCTGGCTGATGAAGGCGATAACGGCGCTGACGATGCGGATGGCAAAGGCGATCAGCGACATGCGCCCGGCTTCGCCGCGCTCGTCGGCGGTGAACAGCACCGCATCGATGCGGCCAAGCAGAGGCCCCATGCGCAGCGCCAAGCGCTGCGGCAAGAACCGCCCGGCCGTCGTCGCCGCGGAAAAGCGCACCCCGATGTCTCTCCGTTTTCCGCCTGTTTCCAAGCTTTCGATGTATCCGAAACACCTTAAGAAAGGGTGGGCAGGTGCGGGTGCGCCGAGGGGCCAAGGACGGCCGCGTGTGCAAGGTGCGTCATCGTATGCCGGGGCATAATAAAAGGCGAGCGAACGCCGGGGAAGACTGGGGAGCCGGTCGGCGTTTCGCTCGCCCCTCCCCCGCCAAGGGGGGATGGCCAGGCACCGGATGTCCGGTGCCCGAGGTGTCACATGTGAGGCGTTACATCCCCTTCATGGCGTCGCACGACACGTTCGGGTTCATGTCGGCAAAGGCGCCCGTCGGGTTCTGTTTCCATGCCCAGACGTGCAGTTCGTAGAACGGGCCGAGGCCGTAGCGGTTGGGGGCGCTGTTGAAGTTGAACAGCTGGCCTTCGAGCGAGGCCGGGCCTTTCGAGGTGATGTATTCGACCGCTATCAGCTTCAGGCTGCCGTCGGCCGCCGGCTCGTACATGACCGCTTCGGGCTTGGCGAGATCGACGGCATCGTCCTTGAGATAGGCGCCGTTGACATAGTGGATGCCCATGGCCCCGCCGGTGATGCCGCTGGCGCAAGGGATGGGGGCATAGCCTTCGGCGGTGGCGGCTGCCACATTCTCGAAGCGGCTGTTGGCTGCGCGCACCTTTTCGGCCAACGGGTTGGCGTCGTGCGCCTGGGCGGCCGCACCCGCCGCGATCGAGATGGCGGCGAAAGCCGCGAAGCGTGTCGTCCAAAGAGTTATGGTCATGGTCTTCCGTCCGTTTGTTGACGCTCGAGGCGACGGCGGCCGATCAGGCTGCCCGAAACGCTGCGGCGTTGGTTTAGGATTTGGTTTATCCGTCCCGGTTCATGCGATGCGGCTTCCGTTGCCGGGCTTTGGCCGCAGCCCTTAAAAACCGTGCAAAATCAACGATCCCAAAAGTAATATTGCCAATATTCCTGCGGGACGTCCCGCTCCGATAGCCCGATGTCGCGCCTCAGATAGTCGCCTTCCGGGGGCAAGCGCCGCCTTTCAGACAGATACGCAGGCAGCCTCGTCGCGAACCGCCATAGACGGCCGAGCACGGAGGTTGGCCGGACGGTCTTTCCCAGGACAGGCCCGATTCCGCCGAGCGGCAGGCCATCAGGCAGTTCGCCACGGCCGCGAAGGACAGTTTGATGCTCATCGTCGTGGCGACCGAACGCAGGATCAGAGGTAAAAATAAGGGTCAAGAACCCGCACCTCCGTGATCTTGTCGACCGGCAGCGAGTTTTTCTGAGCCGTGCTGCGGATCGCTTCGGGCGTCGGCGCGTCGTAGATGCAGAAGCTGTGCTTCTTGTCGGGCGTGACGAAGGACTGGATCCAGGTGACGCCCTTTTCGGCATTGCGCATGACGACCCCGCCGACCGCAGTGGCGCCGATGTCGGTCATCGGAATGTTGAGGCCGTCCGGAAATGTGCGTTCAATCAGATAGCGAGGCATGGAAGACTTCCTTTTCCATTGATTCACGCTCGATCGGAGCGCTGCTGGACGTTGACCACGCCGGCCCGGCCCGCGCATCGGAACGATTCCCCATATTGGACGGGACGATTCCCTATATTGGCGTCGTTCTTTGTGGAAAGAGGCACGGCAATGTGTGCAAAGTCACATTGCGGCGCTTTCTTCACGGGCTAATCGTGAGCGGCCCGCCATGGTGGGAAAACTCCGATCCTGTGAGACGATGATAATGATGCTTCTGGAACGGCAGACGCAGCTGCAGCAGTTGGAGAGCCTGCTTGGCGATGCAATAGGCGGCCATGGCCGCGTCGCCGTGCTGGCCGGGGAGGCCGGCGCCGGCAAGACGGCGCTTGTCGAGGCATTCGCGGCCCGTGTGGGGCAAAGCGCGGCAATGTTGCGCAGCGCTTGCGAGGATCTGTCAATCCCAGATCCGCTGGGGCCGCTCTACGATCTGGCCCGTGAAGCGCAATGGGCGCTGCCGCGCGCCATCGATGCCCGGCATGGGCAGAGACTGCCGCTGTTTTCCGACGCGCTCGACGCCTTTGCGGCCAAGGGACCGAGCCTGCTGGTGATCGAAGACCTGCACTGGGCCGACGATGCGACGCTCGATTTCGTGCGCTTCCTCGGCCGGCGTATCGCCAACACCCACATCCTGCTGTTGCTCACGGCGCGCACCGACCGCAGCGAAGGACAGATGCGCGTGCGCCGCGCCCTTGGCGAAATCCCGGCCGGCAGCGTGGCGCGCATGGACGTGCCGCTGCTCAGCGAGGCGGCCGTGCTGTCGCTCGCCGATGCGGCTGGCCGCGATGGCGACGCCATCTACCGGGCGACCGCAGGCAATGCCTTCTTCGTCACCGAATTGTTGTGCGCCGAAAACGAAATGGCGCTGCCGGCAAGCGTGCGCGACGCGGTGCTGGCGCGGGCCGAGCGGCTGTCGGTTGGCGCCCGGGCCATGCTCGACGCGGTGTCGGTGTTTCCGCGCCGCGCCGACGCCTGGGCCTTGCAAGGCCTGTGCGGCGTCGCCAGCGCCGGCCAGTTGGCCGAGTGTGTCGCCAACGGCCTGCTTGACGATCTGGGCGACGGCTACGCCTTCCGCCACGACATCGCGCGACGCGCCATCGAAATGATGCTGACGACGTCGCACAGGCGGCAGTTCAACCAGCGTGCGCTGGCGGCACTGCTCGAAAATGGCGACGTCTCCACAGGCCGCCTGGTGCATCATGCGGTCGAGGCGCACAATCTGGCGGCGGTGCGCGAACTCGCGCCAATCGCCGCGCGCGAAGCGTCGCGTGTCGGCGCCCATCGCGATGCCGCCGGCTATTACGAAATCGCCTTGCAGCAGGCCGACAGCCTGCCGGCCACGGAACGTGCGGTACTCTACGAAAGCCATGCGTTCGAGTGTCATCTCATCGGCAAGATCGACGACGCGCTTGCGGCGCAGGGCGAGGCGCGCCGACTGCATCAGGCAGACGGCAACGGGCTGAAGGAGGGCGACAGCCTGAGATGGCTCTCCCGGCTGAGCGAAATGGGCGATGACCGCGAGGCGGCGGCCGCCTTCGGCGCCGAGGCTGTGGCTATGTTGGAAGCGGCTCCCGCCGGTCCCGAACTCGCCATGGCCTATTCGAACCTTTCGCATCTGGCGATGCTTTCGGAGAGGGTGGAAGACACGCTGTTCTATGGCGAGAAGGCAGCGGCGCTGGCTGCGCGCATGAACCGTCCCGACATCGCGTCGCATGCCCTCAACAATGTCGGCTGCGTCGAGCAGTGGCTCAATCCGGATGCCGGACGCCTGCGCCTCGACGAAAGCCTTGAAATTGCGCTCCAAGGCAATTTCCAGGAACATGCCGCGCGCGCCTTCACCAACCGCGCCTGTTTCGAGATCACCCAGATGAGCTACGACGCGGCACGTCCGGTGCTCGAGAGCGGCATCCACTATTGCACCGAGAACGACCTCGGCACCTGGCGCGACTATCTCAGGGGCATGCTGGCCGATGTGCAACTGCGTCAGGGCCAATGGGATGAGGCCGCCGCGACGGCAAGCGATGTCATCGACAATGAGCGGACAACCACCGTGGGCCGGTTTCCGGCGCTGCTGGCACTGGCGAAACTGCGCCTGAGGCGCGGCGATCCCTCGGCCGAGCCGCTGTTCGCCGAAATGGCGCGTCTGGTCGGAAGCGGCGGCGACCTGCAGATGCTGAGCTCTTACGCGGCGCTGATGGCGGAGCAGGCATGGCTGGGCCTGGCCGACAGGCAAGAGGCGCTGGCGCTGATCACCCGCGCCGAAACGCCGGTGCGCTCGCGTGCCCATGTCGGTGAGCTGGCTCTGTGGCGAACATTGCTCTCTCCCGATATGCCGGCCGGCGACACCGCCGAGATGGCGACACCATACCGGCTGCTCCTGACCGGCGACTGGCGTTCGGCTTCGGCACTCTGGTCCGAATTGAATGCGCCATACGAGCGCGGACTGGCGCTCATCCTCGGCGATGACGAGGGGCAGCGTCTGGCATTGGATATTTTCGACGGCCTGGGGGCAAGGCCGGCGGCCCAGCGCCTGCGCGATATCATGCGCAAGAACGGCGTTGGCGGCATCGCCCGCGGCCCGCGCCGCTCGACGCGCGCCAACCTCGCCGGCCTCACCTTGCGCCAGATGCAGGTGCTGCAGCTGATCGAACGCGGCCTGTCAAACAAGCGGATCGCCGAGCAATTGACGATTTCGCCAAAGACGGTCGATCACCATGTCTCGGCGGTGCTGGGCAAGCTGGATGCGGTGTCGCGCGGCGAGGCGACGGCGGCGGCGCGCGATTCGGGGTTGTTGTGAGGGTTTGACGATGGTTGGACCGAGAGGTCGCGATCCTTCGTACCCCCCCTCTGTCCTGCCGGACATCTCCCCTCAAGGGGGAAGATTGGCTGTCACTGTGGCTTTCGCCAATTGTCGAAATTGAAAGAAGTTACGGCGCCGAAGCTGCTGATCTCCCCCCTTGAGGGGGAGATGGCCGGCAGGCCGGAGGGGGGTGCTGTCCCGCCGACCTAGCCGCTGAAATCAGGCAAACGCGCCGTGGCAGTGCTTGTATTTCTTGCCGGAGCCGCAGGGGCAGGCTTCGTTGCGGCCGATCTTGCCCCAGGTCGCCTGGTTGTTCGGATCGCGGTCTTCGGGAGCGACGATGGCGTTGCTCTCCTGGCGAACCAGAAGTGCGGTCTCGCCACCCTCGAAATCGTCCTCGCCCGTGGTGCCGTCAATGTGGCTGCCGAACATTTCCGGCGCTTCGGGCGGCGGCGCTTCGGCGGCCTGGCGGACCAGTTCGACGCGCATCAATTGCGCGGTGACGGCCTGGCGCAGATTGCCGAGCAGCGCCTGGAACAGCTCGAACGCCTCGCTCTTGTATTCCTGCAGCGGATCGCGCTGGGCGTAGCCGCGGAAGCCGACGACCGAACGCAGATGGTCGAGGTTGACGATGTGCTCGCGCCACAGATGATCGAGCGTCTGCAACACCACCGAGCGTTCGACATAGCTCATCACGTCTGGGCCGAAGCGCTCGGCGCGCTCCTTGGCGGCGGCGTCGGCGGCCTTGGTCAGGCGCTCGCGGATGTCGTCCTCGGCAATGCCTTCTTCCTTGACCCAGTCCTCGACCGGCAGGTCGAGATTGAGGAATTCGGCGACCTCGGCCTTGAGGCCGGCGACGTTCCACTGCTCGGCATAGGCGTTTTCGGGGATGTTCTTGGTGACGATCTCCTCGATGACGCCTTCGCGCATCTCGGCGATCGTCTCGGACAGGCCTTCGCCGTCCATCAATTCGATGCGCTGCTCGAACACCACCTTGCGCTGGTCGTTCGAGACGTCGTCGTATTTCAACAGGTTCTTGCGGATATCGAAGTTGCGCGCTTCGACCTTCTTCTGCGCCTTTTCCAGCGCCTTGTTGATCCACGGATGGATGATGGCCTCGTCTTCCTTGAGGCCAAGCTTCTGCAGCATGCCGTCCATGCGCTCGGAGCCGAAGATGCGCATCAGATCGTCCTGCAGCGACAGGAAGAATTTCGAACGGCCGGGGTCGCCCTGGCGGCCGGAGCGGCCGCGGAGCTGGTTGTCGATGCGGCGCGATTCATGGCGCTCGGTGGCGAGCACGTAGAGGCCGCCGGCGGCTAGCGCCTTTTCCTTCAGGCGCTCGACATCGGCAATGATTTCCTTTTCGCGCGCCTCGCGCTCGGGACCAGCAGGCATGTCGCCCAGTTCGTCCTCGATGCGCATCTCGGCGTTGCCGCCGAGCTTGATGTCGGTGCCGCGTCCCGCCATGTTGGTGGCGATGGTGATGGCGCCGGGCTTGCCGGCCTGGGCGACGATGGCCGCTTCGCGCTCGTGATGGCGGGCGTTCAGCACTTCGAAATCCTTGAACCCTTCCTTGCGCAGGCGCTCGGCCAGCTGCTCGGATTTTTCAATGGAGGTGGTGCCGACCAGCGTCGGCTGGCCCTTGGCGCGCGCTTCCTTGATCTCCTTGACGATCGCCTTGTACTTCTCCTCGACCGTCCGGTAGACCTCGTCGTCCTCGTCCTTGCGGATGACCGGCAGATTGGTCGGGATCTCGGTGACTTCGAGGCCGTAAATGTTGCCGAACTCCTCGGCCTCGGTCAGCGCCGTGCCGGTCATGCCGGACAGCTTCTTGTAGAGGCGGAAATAGTTCTGGAAGGTGACGGATGCCAGCGTCTGGTTTTCCGGCTGGATCGCCACATGCTCCTTGGCTTCGAGCGCCTGGTGCAGGCCTTCCGAATAGCGGCGCCCCGGCATCATGCGGCCGGTGAATTCGTCGATGATGACGATCTCGTCGTTGCGGACGATGTAGTCCTTGTCCTTCTGGAACAGCCGGTGCGCCTTCAGCGCGTTGTTGACGTGGTGGACGATGGCGACGTTCTCGACGTCATAGAGCGACTCACCCTTGAGCAGGCCGGCCGCGCGCAGCAGGTTTTCCAGCTTCTCGGTGCCTTCCTCGGTGAAGATCGAGGTCTTCTGCTTTTCGTCGATCTCGTAGTCGGCCGGGCCGAGCTGCAGCATGAAGGCATCGATGGTGTTGTACATTTCTGAACGGTCCTCGAGCGGACCGGAAATGATCAGCGGCGTGCGCGCCTCGTCGACCAGGATGGAATCGACTTCGTCGACGATCGCGTAATTGTGGCCGCGCTGCACCATCTGCGCGCGCTCATACTTCATGTTGTCGCGCAAATAGTCGAAGCCGAGCTCGTTGTTGGTGGCATAGGTAACATCGGACGCGTAGGCGACGCGGCGTTCCTCGTCGGACAGGCCATGGACGATGACGCCGACCGAGAGGCCGAGGAATTTGTAGACGCGGCCCATCCATTCGGAGTCGCGGGTGGCAAGGTAGTCGTTGACGGTGACGACATGGACGCCCTTGCCGGCAAGCGCGTTGAGATAAACGGGCAGGGTGGCGACCAGGGTCTTGCCCTCGCCGGTACGCATTTCGGCGATGCCGCCATTGTGCAGCACCATGCCGCCGATCAGCTGCACGTCGAACGGGCGCATGCCGAGCACGCGGCGGGATGCCTCGCGGACGGTGGCGAAGGCCGGCACCAGCAGGTCATCGAGCGTGGCGCCGTTGGCGATATCCTGGCGGAATTTTTTCGTGCGGGCCTGAAGCTCGGCGTCGGACAGCGCCCGCATCTCGTTTTCCATGGCGTTGATCGCCTCGACACGCGGCCGGGTCGATTTTACGCGACGATCGTTGGAGGAACCGAAAACCTTACGGGCGAGACCGCCGAGACTGACCATCCGATGGTCCTTTCGATAGAATTCTCAATCTTGAGATGAGCGCCGGCCGGCCCCATCAATTCCGCGTGAAACGCGGACAAACACAAAAAGCGCCCGGAAAACGGTTCTGGACGCAAAGTCGTTGGACAGATAAGAGGGGGCTCAACTGATGTCAACGCCGCGTTAGCCCTATGGGCAGCGCCAAATTCCGCCACAATCCGGCTGATCTGCAAGCCCTACCAATCCCCCCTTGGAGTTAATCTTGATGTCCCTACTGTTTCGCCGTGCGTCGCTCGCCAGCCTTGGCCTGGCTTTCGGCCTGTCGGCCCTGTCGCTGTCTCCGCTGATGGCCCAGGAAGCCGCTCCCGCCCCGGCCGATGCCGCAGCAGCGCCGGCGGCAGCCCCCGTCGATCCGAACACCGTTATCGCTACAGTCAATGGCCAGAAGCTGACCGAGGCGGACCTTGGGCTTGCCGAGGGCGAGCTGTCGCAGCAGTTCTCGCAGTTGCCACCCGAGCAGCGCCGCGCCGCGGCCCTTTCGGCGGCCATCGAAATCCGCGTCATGGCCGCCCAGGCGGTCGCTACCGGGCTCGACAAGGATCCCGAATTCCAGCGCCGCATGGCGTTCCTGCAGCAGCGCGCGCTGCATGGCGAGATGGTCGAGAAGGGCGTCGTCGACAAGGTTACCGATGCCGAGGTGCGCGCCCGCTACGACCAGGAAATCGCCAGCACGCCGCCGGTCAATGAGATTCATGCCCGTCACATCCTCGTGAAGACGAAGGAAGAGGCCGAGGCGATCATCAAGCAGCTCGATGGCGGCGCCGACTTCCAGAAGCTCGCCAACGAGCATACCAGCGATCCCTCGGGCAAGACCAATGGCGGCGATCTCGGCTGGTTCGGCCCGGGGCAGATGGTGCCGGAATTCGACAAGGCGGCAGTTGCGCTCGAAATCGGCAAATACACCAAGGAGCCGGTGCAAACGCAATTCGGCTGGCATGTCATCAAGCTCGAGGACAAGCGCACCAAACAGCCGCCGGCCTTCGACGACGTCAAGGACCAGGCCAAGCAGGCGGTGATCCGCGACAAGTATTTCGCACTGGTCAAGCAGCTGCGCGGTGCCGCAAAGGTTGAAATCCCCGACGCCAATCTGAAGAAGGCCGTCGACACGATGGAAGCCGGCAAGTAAGGCCGGCACCGAAAAAACATGCAAAGGGCGCCGTTCGGCGCCCTTTTCAATTGCGGGAGATGCCGGACATCACATAGCGGACAGTGGCACGGATTGTCGCCTCATCTTCGTCCAGCCGGTTGGTCAAAAGGTGTTTCCAGGCATAGGAAGCGATGAGGTCGGCGACCAGCGCTGCGTCGATATCGGCCGCAACCTCGCCGCGCGCCTTGGCGCGCTCGATGATCCGAGCGATGTGGGACACGCGCCCATCGGCATAGCCAGTCAGGGCCGCGGCCGCCGCTTCGTCGGACTGGGCCTCGGCGATCAGCGAGCGGAATACGCTGCCCGAGGATGTGTCGCGCCAATGCGCGAAGAGGTTCCTCAGGAAACCGACGAGGTCGTCTTCGAGACTGCCGGTATCGGGGACGTCGACACGCTTTTGCCGCTTGTAAACCTCCAGCAGCAGGGCCGCCTTGCTCGGCCACCAGCGATAGATCGTGGGTTTGCCGGCGCGCGCCCGCCGCGCCACGGCCTCTATGGAGAAGCCGGCATAGCCGGCCTCGACCAGCACCGCCTCCGCGGCCTCGAGAATGGCCTCGGCGCTGTCTGGGTTGCGCCGCGCCCCGATCGATCTGCGGGCCGGATCCTCGCCCATGTCTGTCCTCGCCAACAATGTCTGCCCTCGCCAACAATCTCGCCGGCAATATAGGTGAGCTGGCAGGCAAACGAAACGGCCCGTTTCCAGCGCTTGTAGAAGCAGGTCTCACATTCGCTTCGCGGGGATTTCAGTTCATCGCTTGCGAGGTTTCCGAGGCGATACGCCACTGGCCGTCGCTCTTCACCAGCCCAAGCGTGACTCGTGCCTTGCCGGTCATGCGCGCCGCCGATTTGTCTTTCGACATATAGTCGTAGCTCATCGCGAACACGGCTTCGGCGCGGTTCTCGCCCTGCGGCGTCACCTCGAGGCTGCCGGGCTCGAGACTGAACGACCAGGATGCAAATTGCGCGAACCAGTCCGTCTTGAGCTTGACGACGGCGTCGCTGTCATAGCGCGTGCCGAAGATGGTGGCGGAAGGCGCATAGAGCCGCTTGACGGTCTCGCCGATCGCCGCGGCATCGGGCGCAAGATAGTCGTCGCGCAGGAATTTCTCGATTGCGGTCTTGTCGTCGCCTACAGACCGTTCGAGTGCCGCAACCTTTGTTTCGGGCGCCGGGGGGACGGCGGGCTTCGGCTGTGCGACCGTTTCGCCGCCGGGCACAAACTCAAACCGTTCGAGCAGCGAACCCTGTTCCCATGGGCGCTGTCCCTCGCGGGTTTCGGAGACCACGTCGCGGCGCACCGCGATCATCATGTCGTTGATGCTCTGGCCGGGCTCGGCCATGTGCCGCAGCAGGGCGGCGGCGAACGGCGAATTGCGTCCGGTGCCGTCCATGGCGACAGCGCCTGGCGCCGTCGAGAAGGCGATGAAGGAGCCGCGCGTCGAATCGAACTGCGCCAGACCGGCAAGCGCCGTTGCCGAGCGCGTGGTGGCGGTGCGGCTCAGGCTGCGGGCAAAGGGATTGTTGCGGCAGGCATCGAGAAAGACCAGGCTGACCTTGGTCTGCTGCTCCATGATGTCGAGGACTTCGTCGATCGGCACGGCTTCGAGCTGCAGCTTGACCGGCATGTCGAGCCGGGCGTCGACCGGCACGATGTAGTTGCGCCCTTCCACCTGCAGGCCGTGGCCGGCGTAATAGAAAAGCCCGACGCCCGCACCTTCCAGCGCATCGGAAAATTCGCCGATCTTGCGCTCGAGTTCGCGCTTGCCGAGATCGTTGCCCTCGATGACTTCGAAGCCGATCGAGCGCAGCTTGCCGGCAATATCGAGCGCATCGTTGACCGGATTGGTGAGCGTGCCGGCTTCGGCATAGGTGCCATTGCCGATGACCAGCGCCACGCGCCGTTCCGGCTGCGCATCGGCGCTCAGGAGCAAAAGCCCCATAAACGCCACCGCCAAGATCACCAGCCTGCCCATGGCCGATATCATAACGCCAGAGGCCCCGGTGACGCCAACGGATTTGAAATGCAAGCTTAATCCCTGGTGGCTTGCCGACAGCGGCGGCCAAGAAAACGCCCTTGCGCCGGGCCGTGCTATCGGGCAAACCGGCCTTCGCCCAGCGTTTTTCCCTCGCCCGAGGTCTCCAATGTCCGCAACGATTTCGCCGCTCGCGCCGAAGAAATATCCCAAAATGCCTGCCATTGAGGGCGTGCGCATCGCCACCGCAGAGGCCGGGATCAAGTACAAGAACCGTACCGACCTCTTGGCCATGGTCTTCGATGCCGGCACAGCGGTTGCCGGCGTGTTCACGAAGTCGAAATGCCCCTCGGCGCCGGTCGACTTCTGCCGCGAGAACCTTGGCGCCGGCAAGGCGCGGGTGCTGGTCGTCAATTCCGGCAACGCCAACGCCTTCACCGGCAAGAAGGGCCGCGCCTCCACCCAACTGACCGGCGAGGCCGCGGCCAAGGCCGCAGGCTGCACGCCAGGCGAAGTGTTCCTCGCTTCTACCGGGGTAATCGGCGAGCCGCTCGACACCACCAAATTCAGCCATTTGCTCGCCGGACTGGTCAAGGACGGCAAGCCGGATCTGTGGACCGAGGCCGCAAAGGCCATCATGACCACCGACACCTATCCGAAAGTGGCGACAGCGACGGTCAAGCTCGGCGACACCGACGTCATCATCAATGGCATCTCCAAGGGCGCCGGCATGATCGCGCCCGATATGGCGACTATGCTGTCCTTCATCGCCACCGATGCGCCGATCGCCGCCCCCGTGCTGCAGGACTTGTTGTCGCGCGGCACGGCCAAGACCTTCAACGCCGTCACCGTCGACAGCGACACCTCGACCAGCGACACGCTGCTGTTGTTCGCCACCGGAGCCGCTGCCAAGCGCGGCGCGCCCGCCATCAGCGATCCCAAGGATGCGCGTCTCGGCGCGTTCCGCCGGGCGCTGGGCAAGGTGCTCAAATCGCTGGCGCTGCAAGTGGTGCGCGACGGCGAGGGCGCCCGCAAGCAGGTCGAAGTCACCGTTACCGGCGCCAAATCGGCGCGCTCGGCCAAGCGCATCGCGCTGTCCATCGCCAATTCGCCGCTGGTCAAGACGGCGGTTGCCGGCGAGGACGCCAATTGGGGCCGCGTCGTCATGGCCGTCGGCAAGGCCGGCGAGCCGGCCGATCGCGACCGGCTGTCGATCTGGTTCGGCGACAACCGTCTGGCGCATGAGGGCGAACGCGACCCGGGCTACTCCGAGGAAGCGACCTCGGCCTATATGAAGCGCGACGACATTCGCATCCGCGCCGATATCGGTATCGGCCGCGGCAAGGCGACGGTGTGGACCTGCGACCTCACCAAGGAATATGTCGCCATCAATGGCGATTACCGGAGCTGATGGAGTTGGCTTCCAGGCATCCGGCAAGCATGCTCGCCATCGTGCGCCGCTACGAGGCTGCGGGGTTTCGCGCCTGGCCGGCGGCGGCCGTGCATTATGACGGCACCTGGGTGGTGCGGCTGACAGCCGGCCATCCGGCCAAGCGGCTGAACTCGGTCAACCCGCTCGATCCCGGCGACACCCAGCACATTGCCGAGCGCATCGGCCGCGCCAGCCGGCGCTTCGACGCCTATGGCAGGCCGCTGACCTTCCGCATCTCGCCGCTGTCGGGGCCGGACCTAGCCAAGCATCTCGACAATGAGGGCTGGAGCACATTCGACGAATCCCTGGTGATGCGGCTGCCGCTGGCGGACGCGCAACTGGCGCCGGCCATGGACCAGATTCCGCTGAAGGATATCAGCCGCTTTCTCGGCGCGTCGCTCAAGGTCAGCGGCTCGGATGCATCGCTGCGGCCCGGTCTTTCGGAAATCATCGGCGCTATCCAACCCGAAGTCGGGCTGTTTGCGCTGGAGGAAGGGGCCGACCCTCTGGCGGTGCTGATCTGCGTCCATGACGGCGATCTTGCCGGTCTGTTCGAGATCGCCACCGCCAAGTCGGCGCGCAATCAGGGCCATGGCCGCAACCTGATCCTGTCGGCGCTGAAGTGGGCGAGGCTGCGTGGCGCTCGCGAAGCCTGGCTGCAGGTCGAGGCCGGCAATGCGCCGGCGCTGGCGCTCTATCGCTCGCTGGGCTTCGACGAAGTCTATCGCTACCACTATCGCCGGCCGCCGGGCGCATGAGCGAGATCACCGGCAAACGCCTGCTGCTGGTCGCCGCGTGCGCGCTGGTCGATACCGATGGGCGGGTGCTTCTGGCGCAGCGGCCCGAGGGCAAACAGCTTGCCGGCCTGTGGGAATTTCCCGGCGGCAAGGTAGAGCCAGGCGAGACGCCGGAACAATGCCTGATCCGCGAACTGCAGGAAGAAATCGGCATCGAGACTGACATTCCTTGCCTGGCGCCGCTCACCTTCGCCAGCCATTCCTATGATGATTTCCATCTCCTGATGCCCCTGTTCGTCTGCCGCCGCTTCCGCGGCATCGCGCAGCCCAGGGAAGGGCAGGCGTTGAAATGGGTGCGGCCAAAGCAGATGCGCGACTATCCCATGCCGCCGGCCGACGCGCCGCTAATCCAGTTCCTCATCGACCTGTTGTGATACAAAGCCATTTCGCGGTCTGATCTAGCCAGCGTTAATGGAAGATTTATCTCGTCGTGAAAAATTGCGGCAAAGCGGGTTCGCGGGGAGCGATTGCATGAGCCTCGACAGGGAATGGGACTCGATCCGGCCAGATCGCAGCTTTCGCGCCGCCGGCGTCGGCTTATTGCGCGTCACGCTGTTGTTCGGCTCGGCCGCAGTGGCGCTGGCGCTGATCGCGGTCCCCGTGCTGGACAACCAGACGCGATCGTCCAGCCGCGATGCTCTTGCAGGCGGTCTCGACCCGATGAGCACGGGTTCGATCGGCTCGCGGGCCACCTATACGCTGCGCAGAAGCGTGCTGCAGCCCTCACCGAACTCAGTCTGCATCATCCGCGCCGACGGCCAACGCAGCGGCGACTGCTGACCAACAAGGTCGACACCAGCTTGAGAACTTCCTCAACGCAGGCCCATTTCACAGCCTGTTAAGCTTGTGCCGTTAACCTTTCTTAACAGGTCGGCGATATGGTCGGGGATGAGAGGGATCGACGATCATGAAGCCATTGCTGCGCCGATTTTTGCAGGACGAAACAGGCGCCACGGCCATTGAATATGGCCTGATCGTTGCGGTGCTGTCGCTTGCCATCGTCGGGGGTGTCGGCAAGGCCAGCAATGCGATCCAGTTTCTGTTCAGCGACAACAACAGCAGGCTCGCAAACGCCTTCGCCGAGCACTGATCCGGAGCGCCGTCACCGCCCGCCGGGGTTTTCCAGTATCGTCTTCAGCGAGACCTTCGCCGAACCCGGTTTCAAGGGCTTTTGCTGCGAGGCATCGGGCGCCCAGCCCGACATCCAGACGATGGAAAAGCTTGCCCTGATGCGGCCATCAGCGTCCGAAAAGCGTTCGGCATAGATTTCGGCGGCACGGGTAAAAAGCTTTCGCGCTCCCGGTCGCCGGCTGCGATCGGTCAGCGCGCTGGTTTCGCCCATCGCCCTGAGATCTGCAATGAGGTCGAAGAGGGTATCGTAGCGGACGGTCACCGTTTCGACGTCGGCCACCGGCAGCGCCAGTCCGGCGCGCTGCAGCAGTGCGCCGGCGTCGCGAACATCGGTGAAGGGGATGACACGCGGGCTGGCGCCGCCATAGAGTTCGGTCTCGGCGGCGAGCAGGCTTTCGCGCAATTCGGAAAGCGTGCCGGCGCCGGCAAAGGCGCCGAGGAAAAGCCCGTCGGGCCTGAGCGCGCGGCGGATCTGCACCAGCATGCCGGGAATGTCGTTCATCGCCTGGAGCGACAGGAGCGAAACGACGAGGTCGAGGCTTTCCGGCTGGAACGGCATTGTTTCCAGCGGTGCTATCAGCCCTGGCCGGCCGTCCAGAAACGCTGGATCTGCCTCGACGCGCACGATCTCCGCTGCCTTGCCGCTTGCAGCGACCACGTCCGTTGCGTCCGGCGTCTGGCAAAACAGCACCGCGGCCTTGCCGAATTTCCGCTCGACCGCGCCGAGCCGGTCGGCAAGGTCTTCCGCCGCCCGCCGCATCAGAAAATCCGCGCCGGCTACGGGGTGGGCCAGCGCCCTGCGCTTGCGCACCAGCCAAAGTTCAGTATCGATGATCGGCTGCAACGGTAGACATCCCTGTTTGTCTGTCTAGTGATATCCTGGCGCGGACGACAAAACCACGTGGCCGATCCGGTGATGGAGATCAAGAGCCTCGCTCAAATCATGTTGAAACTGGCCATGTTGGACTGGCCGGCGCGGATGCTGTTCCCGCCGGTCTGTGCCGGCTGTCGCAGGCACGTCTCGCAACCCGGCGTTTTGTGCGGTGCCTGCTGGCCGAAGCTGAGGCTGCTGGAGCGGCCATGGTGCGCGGTGATGGGCACGCCATTCACCCACGATATGGGCGAGGGGTTCCTGTCGGCCGAGGCGATCGCCGATCCGCCGCCGTTCGAGCGGGCGCGGGCGGCTGTGGCCTATTCCGGTGTCGCCCGCCAGATGGTGCAAGGGCTGAAATACCAGGACCGCACCGATCTGGCGCCATGGATGGCGCGCTGGATGCTCCGCGCCGGGGCCGAGCTAGTTGCAGACGCCGATGTCGTCGTGCCGGTGCCGCTGCACTGGCGGCGCTTCTTTCGACGGCAGTTCAACCAGTCGGCGGAGTTGGCAAGGGCGGTTTCGCAGCTTAGCGGGCTGCCTTTCTCGCCCTCGGCGGTCCGGCGCGTCAAGCTCACGCGCCAGCAGGTCGGGCTGGAGCGGCAGGAGCGAGAGGACAATGTGCGCGCCGCCTTCCGTGTGCCTGCGGAAGCCGAAATCGAGATCACTGGGCGCCGCGTGCTTCTGGTCGACGATGTCTACACCACCGGCGCTACCGTGCGCTCGGTCGCCAAGGCGCTGAAGAAGGGCGGCGCCGGAGCGGTCGATGTGCTGACCTTTGCGCGTGTCCTGCCGGGGGACTTTCGGGCCGACGAGTCCGCGACTATATAAGGTCAAGGAAAGGCACGGACCGATGCTCGATGTGACGATTTACACCCGTATGATGTGCGGCTATTGCGCGGCGGCCAAGCGGTTGCTCGACCGCAAGGGCGTCGCCTACACCGAGCATGACGCTTCGTTTTCGCCGGAATTGCGCCAGGAAATGATTTCGCGGGCGCATGGCCGCTCGACCTTTCCGCAGATTTTCATCGGCGACACGCATGTCGGCGGCTCCGACGACCTCCACGAATTGGAGGCACGGGGGCAGCTGGATAGGCTGCTTGCCAACGGCTCGACGACAAAGAGCGGTTCGTAGCGCCGCTCTATGTCTTTGTTTTTACGCAATTCCGGACGGAAAACCGTTACACACTTTTCCTGGAATTGCTCAAAGAGGACGTGACGATGGGTGTTTTCAAGGCGGCGGCGATCCAGATGCGTTCGGGCGAGAGCCCTGAGCGCAACGCGATCGATCTCGAACGGCTGGTGCGCGAGGCGGCAGGCCTCGGTGCAACCTACATCCAGACCCCGGAAATGACCGGTGCGCTGATCCGCGACAAGGAAGCCAGGGCTGCTTCCTTCACCTCGGAAGACAAGGACATCGTCGTGGCGACCGCGCGCAAGCTCGCCAGCGAACTCGGCGTCTTCTTGCATATTGGCTCTACCGCCATCCTGCGCGCCGACGGCAAGCTCGCCAACCGGGCGCTGCTGTTTGGGCCGGACGGCGCGACGCTCGCCACCTACGACAAGATCCACATGTTCGACGTCGATCTCGACAATGGCGAAAGCTGGCGCGAATCCGCCGCCTATGAGCCGGGCACCGAAGCGGTCGTCACCGAGATCGACGGCGCCAGGCTGGGCTTTGCCGTCTGCTACGATCTACGCTTTCCACAGCTGTTCCGCGCCGAGGCGATGGCCGGCGCCGACCTCTTGTCGGTGCCTGCCGCCTTCACTCGCCAGACCGGCGAAGCGCACTGGCATGTGCTGCTGCGAGCCCGTGCCATCGAGAACGGCGCCTATGTGGTTGCTGCAGCACAAGGTGGCCTGCATGAGGATGGCCGCGAAACCTATGGCCATTCGCTGATCGTCGACCCATGGGGTCGAATTCTCGCCGAGGCCGACCATGACGATCCGGAGGTGATCATCGCCGAGATCGACACGGCGCAGTCGTCGGCCGCGCGTAAGAAAATCCCCAATCTCAAGAACGCGCGTGATTTTGCCGTCAATGCCGGCGCAGTGGAAGCGCCGCGGCTCAGGGGCGCGGCTTCGTGATCCGCTTTGCCCTGATCTGCGAGCACGAGCACGAATTCGAGGGCTGGTTTCGCAGCAATGACGATTTCGACACGCAGAAGAAGCGCGGCTTCGTCGATTGCCCGAGCTGCGGCTCGCACAAGGTGCAAAAGGCGCTGATGGCGCCAGCCGTCTCCACCGCGCGGAAGCAGGAAACAATTGCGCTGGCCATGGGCGAAACCCAGAAGCAGGCTTTGGCGCAACTGAAGGCGATGGCCGAGAAGGTGCGCGAGAATGCCGACTATGTCGGCGACAAGTTTGCCGAGGAAGCGCGCAAGATCCATTTCGGCGAGAGCGATGCGCGCGGCATCTATGGCGAGGCGACGTTGGACGAAGCCAAGAGCTTGGCCGAGGATGGCATCGATTTCATGCCGATCCCGAGTTTTCCCGAGGAGCGCAATTGAGCGATCAGCTGGCGCTATCGATCAATTTGCCAAGCAACTGAGCCAGTGCCCCCCGCTCCGTGCCGGTGAGCCCGGCGAGGATTTCATGCTCGTTGGCGACGTGGGCGGTCAGGGCTTCGTCGATCAAGGCCAGACCTTTTTCGGTCAGTTGCACGACAATGCCACGCCGGTCGTTGGGGTGCGGGCCGCGCAGGATCAGTCCGGCCTTCTCAAGCCGGTCGAGCCGGTTGGTCATGGCGCCGGAGGTCACCATCGTCGCCTCGTAGAGAGCGGTCGGTGTCAGCGCGTAAGGCTGGCCGGAGCGGCGCAGCGTCGCCAGCACATCGAATTCGCCGGCCTGCAGTCCGAAACGGGCAAACAGCGGGGCGAGGCGCTCGCGGGCGATTAGCGACGAGGCTTCGTTCAGCCGCCCAAGCACCAGCATTGGCGACACCTCCAGGTCCGGCCGCTCCCGCTTCCATTGCTCCACCGCCTTTGCTGCGCGATCCATCTGTCTCACCGCTAAGTATCTTGACGTTAAGAATCTTTGTGGTATGCTACCTCAAGATACAGTTTCGACCCAGTGCCGCAAGTGAGTGACGGGACCATCCGATGAAATTTCTCTGGGAATCGGCGCTTGGCCTGCTGGTCGTCACCGGCGGCCTGCTCGGCCTGACCCTGCCGTTCGGCAAGCTGGCGACGGCTGCCGGCGTTCCGGCCATGGTCTGGGCCTTCGTCATCTCGTTCGGCGCCGGGGGCGTGCTGCTGTGCGCGTTGCTCGCGAACGGCGAGCGCATGCGGCTCACCTCGCACAGACTGCGCTATTTCTTCATCACCGCCGCCGTGTCCTACGCCGTGCCCAATCTGCTGATGTTTTCGGCAATCCCGCATCTCGGCGCCGGCTATACCGGCATCATGTTCACGCTGTCGCCGGTCATCACACTGGTGTTTTCGATCCTGCTTGGCGTTCGACGGCCAAATATGCTCGGCAGTATCGGTATCGCCGTCGGCTTCATCGGCGCCGTCATGGTGGCGGTGACGCGCGGCGAGGCCGGCCAGCCGGCCGATTTCTTCTGGGTACTGGTCGGACTTTTGATCCCGGTCAGCCTTGCCGCCGGCAATATCTACCGCACCGTCGACTGGCCCAAAGGCACTGGTCCGATCGAACTGGCCGTCGGCAGCCACCTGGCCTCGGCGACGCTGCTGCTGATCGGCATTCTCGCGCTGTTCGGCCTCAGTGCCTTCGCCCCGCTTGGCGCCGTGCCGCTGGTTGTCGTGGCGCAGGTCGCTTCGGCCTCGGCGATGTTTGCCTTCTTCTTCCGGCTGCAGGCCGTGGGCGGTCCGGTCTATCTCAGCCAGATCGGCTATGTGGCGGCGGCCGTCGGCCTGTTTGCCGGAACCATCTTCCTCGGCGAGCACTACCAGTTGCTGACCTGGGCCGGCGCGGTGATCATCACCATCGGCGTGATCATCACCACCAAGGCGCAGAGCCAGAAGGCATAGGGTCTTTGGTTTACGCAATTCCCTAGGCAAAGCGCTATGCGCTTTTCCCGGGAAAACCGCTTCACACTTTGCTCGAACTGCTCAAGCTTAAATTTGGCTCGCGTCGAGGCGCTTCCGTAGCGCCGGCGGGGCGACGTTTCGCCAGGCCGTCCGAACGGCGCTGCGGAATGTCTGTTCGTCGCAGGCTTCGAGCATGATCGACGTCCATCCCTTTTGGCCCCAGCCGACTGTCACGGGCCTGAAAACCGATGGCTCAGCCGCGGCCATCATCTCTTGCTGGTCGCGGTCGAGCTTGACGACAGCACGGTCGGCTTCGGGCAGCGAGACGAAGATACGGTTGCGGACGCGGAAGTCAGCCTTGCCGAAATGCGATTGCTCGACCGTTTCGGGAAGATCGAGCGCCAGCTCTCGGGCCCTCATAGTGTCCACGGCCGCCCCCTTTCGTTCAGACCGATCGTTTTTCCGCCAGCACCATATAGTTGACGTCCATGTCCTTGGAGCGTGCCCAGCGGTCGGCGAGAGGATTGTAGGTCACGCCGGTGCGGTCGATGATGGTCATGGCGGCGCTGCCGAGCGCCTTTTCAAGCTCTTCGGGCCGCACCAGCTTGCCGAACTGGTGGGTGCCGCGCGGCAGCCAGCGCAGCACATATTCGGCGCCGATGATGGCCAGGCCCAGTGCCTTCAGCGTGCGGTTGATGGTGGCCACGAACATGATGCCGCCGGGCTTGACCATCTCGCCGCACTTGCCGATGAACAGGTCGACATCGGCAACATGCTCGACGACTTCCATGTTGAGGACGACGTCGAATTTCTCGCCGGAATCGGCCAAATCCTCAGCGGTCGTAGCGCGATAATCCACCGTCACGCCGCCTTCGGCCGCGTGCAGCTTCGCCACCTCGATGTTGGTTGCCGAGGCGTCGGCGCCGACCACTTCGGCGCCAAGCCTTGCCATCGGCTCGCACAACAACCCACCGCCGCAGCCGATATCGAGGAAACGCAGGCCTTCGAACGGCCGCGCCGCCCGCGGATCGCGGCCGAAGCGCGCCGCCACCTGGTCCCGGATATAGGCAAGCCGGACCGGGTTGAATTTGTGCAGCGGACGGAATTTGCCGTTCGGGTTCCACCATTCGGCGGCAAGCGCGGAAAAGCGTTCCACTTCTCCGGCATCGATTGTCGATCGTCGGGCCTCTGGCATGGGGCGGGTCTCCTCGGACGCTAGGAAGTCGGGTGCCGGGGCAAGAAAGTCAAGGCCGGTTTTTGCGACTGCTGGCTAGTCGACCTATGGCCTCGAGATCACAATTGCCGAATGTTCCATCGCAACACTTGCGGGATCGATGGCCCGCATCGCTTCGCAATCGCCGATCTCGGCCATGATGCGGCCCGCGGCGGCGAGAGCCTGCTCGCGACTTCGCCAGCGCACCACATCGACCCATCCGCCATCGTCCCGCCGCGCCAGGCAGCGGTTTACGAAACCAGGTTGCCGCGCCAGCCAGTCGGCGACCAGGTTGTTGGCGGCGGCAAAGGCCGCTTCCGCTCCAGGCTTGAGGCGAAAGGTGACGATTTCCAGGGTCTCGGTCATCTTGCGTCCAGCACGTCGCGCAATTTCGCCGCCAGCTGCTCGATGGTGAAGGGCTTGGCCAGGAAATGCACGTCATGGTCGAGCACGCCATTGTGGACGACGGCGTTCCTGGTGAAGCCGGTGGTGAAGATCACCTTCAGCTTCGGCATGCGCGCCAGCGCCTCCTCGGCGAGCTTGCGCCCATTCATCACCGGCATGACGATATCGGTGAACATGAGCGCCACACCAGGGTTGTCGCCCAGCTTTTCCAGCGCTTCCTGGCCGCTTGCGGCATGAATGACGGTGTAGCCGAGTTCGCGCATGGCATCGGTGGTGGAAGCCCGCACGCGTGGATCGTCCTCCACGACAAGGATGGTTTCGGTGACCGGCACGGCAGGATTTCCGGCTCGTTCCGAAGATATGGCGGCCTCTTCCGGGCCGAAGAAGCGCGGCAGGTAGATCCTGATCGTGGTGCCTTGGCCGGGTTCCGAGTAGATCTTGACGTGTCCGCCGGACTGTTTGACGAAGCCGAACACTTGGCTCAGCCCGAGGCCGGTGCCCTTGTCGACCGGCTTGGTGGTGAAAAATGGCTCGAAAGCCCGCTCCATGACGTCCGCCGGCATGCCGGCGCCGGTGTCGCTGACCGCGATCATCACATACTGGCCGTCTTTGACCTCGGCATGGGTGGCGGCGTAGCTCTCGTCGAGGTGGCTGTTGGCGGTCTCGATGGTCATCTTGCCGTCCTCGCTCATGGCGTCGCGCGCATTGACCGCCAGATTGAGAATGGCATTTTCGAGCTGGCTCGGATCGGCATGGGTCTTCCACAGGCCGCCAGCCAGCACGGTTTCGATGCGGATGGTTTCGCCGAGCGCCCGCCGAAGCAGGTCCGACATGCCGGCGACCAGACGATTGGCGTCTACAACCTGAGGCGCGAGCGGCTGCTGGCGCGAGAAGGCAAGCAGCCGTGACGTCAAGTTTGCGGCCCGGGTCGCCGCATCGGTCGCCGCTTCGATGAATTTCATGATGTCGTGCTCGCCCCGCGCCAGCTTGCGCTGGGCGAGGTTCATGGCGCTGATGATCACCGCCAGCATGTTGTTGAAATCGTGGGCGATACCGCCGGTCAGCTGGCCCACAGCCTCCATCTTCTGCATCTGGCGGATCTGCGATTCGGCCTTTTCACGCGTCTGAATTTCGTTGCCGAGCTCGATGTTCTTGCGCATCAGCTCTTCCTGGGCGATGGCCACTGCGCGGAACCGGCGGCGCGAAAGGCGAACCGTGTAGGCGCCAAGCAGGAAGATCGCCAGCAGCGCCGCTATCGAGCCGATTCGCAGCCAGTTTTCGACCCGGTCGGTATGAGCGTCGCGCGCGGCGATGGCTGCGCCGCCAATGCGCCGGATCGTGTCCATGCTGGCCCGGATCTGGTCCATGGCGGCCTTGCCCTGGCCGCTGCGGACCAGTTCCAGAGCTTTTGCCGCATCGCCGCGATCGTAGAGTGCAATCGTCTCAGCCAATTCGGCCTGGTTTTGTGAAAGCGCGTCCTTGACGTGGTTGATCTGCTGCACGAGTTCGTCGTCCGGCGCGGTCATGCCGTCGATGCGGGCAAGCTGGCCCGGAATGGCGTCGACCGCCTGCCGATAAGGCTGGAGGTAGGATTTCTCGCCGGTCAGGAGATAGCCGCGCTGGCTGGTCTCGGCCTCCTGAGCCATCGCAAGCAAACCGGAAAGCAATTCCTGATACTCGACCGCCTCGCGCGCGGCCTCACGATTGGCTCTCTGGGTCTCGACCAGCACGGCGCGTGTGCCGACGATCAACGCCAGCACGGCGAAGCCGATGAACAGCGGCAGCGATTGCCACCGCATGGCGCGTCGAAGGCGAACAATCATTCGATATGCCGGACCAAAAGGAGTTTCCCGCGGGCAGCATTTGGTAAGCGGCGGCGGGGCCGAACGCAATATGCCGCGATCCTGAAGCCGGCATCCGCCGCCAGCCTTGCGAAACCGTGATCATTTGGCTAAGGAGGCGCGCATTCAGCGGCCGGCTTCTGTCGAGCGCTTACTTCCCCTTTCGGTCCTGGGCCGGCTTCAGTCAAAGGCATTTCGCTTCCATGGCGCGCATCGTGATGAAATTCGGCGGAACCTCCGTCGCCGACATCGCCCGCATCCGCAATGTGGCGCGTCACGTCAAACGCGAGGTCGATGCCGGCCATGAGGTCGCTGTCGTGGTTTCGGCGATGGCGGGCAAGACCAACGAACTGGTTGGCTGGACGCGCGAAGCCTCGCCCATGCACGACGCGCGCGAGTATGACGCCGTGGTCGCCTCGGGCGAGCAGGTGACTGCCGGCCTGCTGGCGATCACACTGCAGAATATGGGCGTCCATGCCCGCTCCTGGCAGGGCTGGCAGATCCCGATCAAGACCGACAACGCGCATGGCGCGGCGCGCATCCTCGACATTGACGGCGCGTTCCTGATCAAGCGCTTCGGCGAGGGCCAGGTGGCTGTCGTCGCCGGCTTCCAGGGCATCGGCCCGGACAACCGCATCGCCACGCTCGGCCGCGGCGGCTCCGACACAAGCGCGGTGGCCATTGCCGCGGCGGTCAAGGCCGACCGCTGCGACATCTACACCGATGTCGACGGCGTCTACACCACCGATCCGCGCATCGAGCCGAAGGCGCGGCGGCTCAACAAGATTTCGTTCGAGGAAATGCTCGAAATGGCCTCGCTCGGCGCCAAGGTCTTGCAGGTGCGCTCGGTCGAGCTTGCCATGGTGCACAGGGTGCGTACGTTCGTGCGGTCGTCCTTCGACGATCCCGATGCGCCCGGAATGGGGGATTTGCTCAATCCTCCGGGAACGCTCATTTGCGACGAGGAAGAGATCGTGGAACAGCAGGTCGTCACCGGAATTGCCTACGCCAAGGACGAAGCGCAGATTTCTCTGCGCCGCGTCGGCGACCGCCCGGGCGTTGCCGCCGGCATTTTCGGCCCGCTGGCCGAGGCCAACATCAACGTCGACATGATCGTCCAGAACATCTCAGAGGACGGCAAGTTCACCGACATGACCTTCACCGTGCCGTCCGGCGACGTGGACAAGGCGCTGGCCGTGCTGGAGCGTCTGAAGGCTTCGATCGGCTATGACGTGGTGCAGTCGGAAGCCGGCATGTCGAAGGTTTCGGTCATCGGCATCGGCATGCGCAGCCATGCCGGTGTGGCCGCCACCGCTTTCAAGGCGCTGGCCGACAAGGCGATCAACATCCGCGCCATCACCACCTCCGAGATCAAGATTTCGATACTGATCGACGGTCCCTACACGGAACTCGCGGTTCGCACTTTGCATTCCGTGTACGGTCTGGATAAGCAGTAGCGAGAGCGATTTGAGTTGTTGCGTGTGCGCCGGTGGCAGTGGAAACTGCGGCGGGCAAAATGCCCATTGGAGAAGAAGCCGCGATGCGTGATACGGCCAGTGGCCCGCGCGTTCTGCTGAAACGGCTCCGCGAGCTCATGCAGGAGCCGCTGGAGCCGCAGGAGCGGCTCGACCGGATCGTGCGCGACATCGCCTCCAACATGGTCGCCGAGGTCTGCTCGCTCTATGTGCTGCGCGCCGATTCGGTGCTCGAACTCTATGCCACCGAAGGTCTGAACCCGAACGCCGTCCATTTGGCGCAGCTGCGGCTGGGGCAGGGCCTCGTCGGCACCATTGCCGCCAGCGCGCGGCCGCTCAACCTCTCCAATGCGCAGGAACATCCGGCCTTCGCCTACCTGCCGGAGACCGGCGAAGAGATCTACAATTCCTTCCTAGGCGTGCCGGTACTAAGGGCAGGGCGCACGCTCGGCGTGCTGGTGGTGCAGAACAAGACCATGCGCCACTACCGCGACGACGAGGTCGAGGCGCTGGAAACGACCGCCATGGTGATCGCCGAGATGATCGCCACCGGCGATCTCGCGCGCCTGACCCGGCCCGGCCTCGAACTCGACCTGCGCCGTCCCGTCAGCTTTACCGGCCTGTCCTTCAACGAGGGTGTCGGCCTCGGCCATGTCGTGCTGCATGAGCCACGCATCGTCGTCACCAATCTGTTCAACGAGGACAGTGAGGAAGAGGTGCGCCGGCTGGAGACGTCGCTCGGTTCGCTCAGGCTTTCCATCGACGACATGCTGGAGCGGCGCGATGTCGCCTTCGAGGGAGAACATCGCGAGGTGCTCGAGGCGTATCGCATGTTTGCCAACGACCGCGGCTGGGTGCGCCGGCTGGAAGAGGCGATCCGCAACGGCCTGACGGCGGAAGCGGCGGTGGAAAAGGTGCAGAGCGACATGCGCGCCCGCATGCTGCACATGACCGATCCCTATTTGCGCGAGAGGATGAGCGACTTCGACGATCTCGCCAACCGGCTGCTGCGCCAGCTGATGGGGCGCGGGCCTGACGACGTCGCGGCGTCACTGCCGAAGGATGCCATCCTGGTCGCGCGCTCGATGGGCGCGGCCGAACTGCTTGATTATCCCAGGGACAAGCTGCGCGGCGTGGTGCTGGAAGACGGCGCTGCCACCAGCCATGTCGTCATCGTAGCGCGCGCCATGGGCATTCCGGTCGCCGGCCAGATGAAGGGCGCCGTTTCCATGGCGGAAAACGGCGATGCCATCATCGTCGACGGCGAGGAAGGCACCATCCATCTGCGGCCGCAGCCCGACCTCGAAGCTGCCTATGCCGAAAAAGTGCGCTTCCGGGCGCGCCGGCAGGAAGTCTACCGGGAACTGCGCAAGAAGCCGTCGGTGACCAAGGACGGCGTCCAGGTCGACCTGCTGATGAATGCGGGCCTGGCCGTCGACCTGCCGCAGCTGGCCGAGGCGGGTGCCGCCGGCATCGGCCTGTTCCGCACCGAATTGCAGTTCATGGTCGCCTCGACCTTCCCGCGTGCCGAGGCGCAGGAGCGGCTCTACCGCGACGTGCTGGACGCGGCGCGCGGCAAGCCGGTCACCTTCCGCACCATCGACATCGGCGGCGACAAGGTGCTGCCCTACTTCAAGGGCGCCATCCAGGAAGAAAACCCTGCGCTCGGCTGGCGCGCGATCCGGCTGACGCTCGACCGGCCGGGTCTGCTCAGGACCCAGATCCGCGCTCTGCTGAAGGCCTGCGGCGGGCGCGAACTGAAGCTGATGCTGCCGATGGTTACCGAACTCGGCGAAATCGCCCAGGCGCGCGAGATCATCGACCGCGAAGTGCGGCATCTCTCCCGCTTTGCCCACCATCTGCCGACCAGCCTCAAGGTGGGCGCCATGCTGGAAGTGCCGTCGCTGCTGTTCCAGCTCGACGAGTTGATGAAGGCGGTCGATTTCGTCTCGGTCGGCTCCAACGACCTGTTCCAGTTCGTCATGGCGGTCGATCGGGGGAACACGCAGCTCTCCGACCGCTTCGACACGCTTTCGACGCCTTTCCTGCGGGTTCTGAAGCAGATCGCCGACGCCGGGGTTCGCAACCACACGCCGGTGACGCTGTGCGGCGAGCTTGCCGGAAAACCCATTTCCGCCATGGCGCTGATCGGCCTTGGCTACCGCTCGATCTCGATGTCTCCAGCCTCGATCGGCCCGGTCAAGGCGATGTTGACCGAACTGCCACTGGAGGAATTGGAGGCTTTCTTTGCCGACAATCTGATGGCGCCAGCTCAAGGTCTGCCGATGCGGGCGCTGCTGCAGGCCTTCGCCGACGACCGCTCCATCCCGCTATAGCATTAGCCATGGTCAATCTTCCCCGCGAGCGTATGGATCAGGTCGTCAAGCGTTTCGAGATGCTCGAAGCGCAGATGTCGGCCGGCCCGGCGGCCGATGCCTATGTGAAGATGGCCTCGGAATATGCCGAGCTGCAGGACATGGTGGCCAAGGTCAGGGAACTGCGCTCAGTCGAGCGCGAGCAAGCCGACCTCGAGGCGATGCTTGCCGACAAGGGCACCGATGCCGAGATGCGGGCCCTGGCGGAGGCAGATCTGCCCGGCGTCGAAGCGCGTATCGAAGAGCTGCAGAAGGACATCCAGATCCTGCTGTTGCCCAAGGATGCGGCCGACGACAAGAACGCCATCCTTGAAATCCGCGCCGGCACCGGCGGCGACGAGGCGGCATTGTTTGCCGGCGACCTTTTTCGCATGTATGAGCGCTATGCCGCCGAACGCGGCTGGCGCTTCGAGACGGTGTCGGCCAGCGACGGCGATGCCGGCGGCTTCAAGGAAATCATCGCCACCATTTCCGGCAGGGGCGTCTTTGCGCATCTGAAATTCGAATCCGGCGTGCACCGCGTGCAGCGCGTGCCGGCGACCGAGGCCAGCGGGCGCATCCACACTTCGGCGGCGACGGTGGCCGTACTGCCGGAGGCCGAAGAGGTCGACATCGACATTCGCGCCGAAGACATCCGGATCGACACGATGCGCGCCTCGGGTTCGGGCGGCCAGCACGTCAACACCACCGATTCTGCGGTGCGCATCACCCATTTGCCGACCGGTATCATGGTGGTGCAGGCGGAGAAGTCGCAGCATCAGAACCGGGCGAAAGCCATGCAGATCCTGCGTGCGCGGCTTTACGACCTCGAGCGCAGCAAGGCAGACGAGGAGCGCTCGGAGTCACGCAAATCGCAGGTTGGTTCGGGCGACCGTTCGGAGCGCATCCGCACCTACAATTTCCCGCAGGGCCGCCTTACCGACCATCGTATCAACCTGACGCTCTACAAGCTCGACCGGGTGATGATGGGCGAGCTCGACGAGGTCATCAATGCGCTGATCGCCGACCATCAGTCGAAGCTGCTCGCCGATATCGGCCTCGATGGCTGACATGTTGCCCGGCGCGCTCGGGCCGTTGTTGCGGGCGGCGCGGGAGCGGCTTGCCGCGGCCGGCCTTTCCGACCCGGCGCTGGATGCCAGGCTGATCGTCGAACATTTTTCCGGCACGGACCGTACGCAGGCGATCGCCGACCCGCAACGGACGGTCGATGCGGGTGCGGTTGCCGCAATCGGCGCTGCTCTGCAGCGCCGCATGGCCGGCGAACCGGTGCACCGCATCCTCGGGTTTCGCGAGTTTTACGGCCTGCGGCTGTCGCTGTCGCCGGAAACGCTGGAGCCGCGGCCGGACACCGAAACGCTGGTCGAGGCGATCCTGCCTTTTGCCGGCGCGACGGCCAAAAGGCTGGGGGAATGCCGTATCCTCGATCTCGGCACCGGTACCGGCGCGATTGCGCTGGCGCTGCTCAGCGCGGTTCCGGCCGCGACCGCCACCGGGGTCGATATTTCACAAGACGCGCTGGCAAGCGCGATACGCAATGCCGAGCAACTCGGATTCGCCGGCCGGTTCGTGGGGCTGCAGTCCGACTGGTTCGAAAAAGTTTCGGGCCGATACCATGTAATTGCCGCAAACCCTCCCTATATATCGTCTGGAGACATTGGAAATCTGCAGGACGAGGTCCGCGATTTCGATCCGCACAGAGCCCTTGATGGCGGTGTGGACGGTCTTGGCCCCTACAGGATCATCGCCGCCAAGGCGGCAAAGTTTCTGGAAGCAGAAGGCAAGATAGCGGTCGAGATCGGCCACACGCAGCGCAATGAGGTCAAAGACATATTCGCGGCAGCCGGCTACAGGCTGGCCGGGGCATTTGTCGATCTTGGCGGAAACGACAGGGTTCTTATGTTTGAACAGGGAAAGCCTTGACGCAGTGCAAAAAAGCGCTTGGCAATGCCGGGGAATGCGGCTAGGGTTCGCCCTAACCGGATGAGACGAAGCAGGCAGTGCTCTTAGCGATTCGGTTTTCCTCGGAAATAGCTGCCTTCTTGCGCAAACGACGCCCAAGCTTCGTGCGGGAATCGTCCGGCAAGTGATGTAACCGGAACAGGATGACACGTGGCGCCAACGCAATTGATGCGGGCGAACGCCGGTGAAGAAACGAAACGGCTGGCTGCATGAGCGCCTCCGTTCGCGAAACGTTTTTCGAAAATTTCAAAATGAAGAGAGTCTTATGAGGCCACAACAGCAGAACAGGCGCATGCGCGGTCGCAACAACAATGGCGGCGGCGGTGGCAACAACAATAACAACAACAACAACCGCAAGGGCCCAAATCCCCTGACGCGCAACTACGAGAGCAACGGCCCGGACGTGAAAATCCGTGGATCGGCTCAGCAGATCGCCGAAAAATACGCCACTCTGGCCCGTGACGCGCAAAGCTCCGGCGACCGGGTTATGGCGGAGAATTACCTCCAGCACGCCGAGCACTACAACCGCATCATTGCCGCCGCACAGGCGCAGATGCCGATCCAGAATGCCCCGCAGAACCGCGACGAATTCGACGACGATGAAGATCGCGACGATTTTGACAATGCCGGCAGCGGCAATGGCGGCGAGACGCAAGCGCCGATGGCGAACCACGGCAACGGTCCGCAGCCGACGATTGAGGGCACGCCGGCCGAACTCGCATACGGCCAGGAAAACGGCCGCGAGAACAACAGTGGCCGTGACAATAATGGCCGTGACAATAATGGCCGCAACAACAACGGCCGCGACAACAATGGCCGCAACCGTGACCGCCGCCCCAATGGCGGCTATGGCCAGAACGACCAGCGTGGCGACTTTGCCCAGCGTGGCGAGCAGAACGGCCAGCGCGGCGACCAGCAGCGCTTCACCGAAACCCCGGCACAGGCGGAAACCGTTTCCGCGGTTGAGCCCGAAGCCGAGAGTGGTTTCTCCGAGCCGGCGCCGCTGTACGAAAACCTGTCGCCGGCGGCTCTTGCCGCCCGGGCCGAACTCAATGAGGCAGCCGCCGAGAGCGGCGCTGCCCGTCGCCCGCGGCGTCCGCGCCGCCCGCGCAACAATGCCGATCAGGTCGGTGACGAACAGTCTGGTGGTGGCCAGGTGGTGGATGGCGCCGGCGAGACCGCTGCCGCTGTTGACGTGGTTGATGCGGCGCCGGCCGAAAGCTCTGCCGGCGACCCGTTCGCCGTCGACGCCAACAACTGACCCACAAGACATAAGTCGATGAAACGGCGGAGAGAAATCTCCGCCGTTTTCGTTTGCTCGGCCATGCAATATCATCAGCCGGACGTCTTGAGCGGCAATGGCTTGCGCCCCATATCTGGCGTGAACTGGACCCGGCTCGGATGAGCGGGTCCGTCACCGCAATCTGATCCGGTGCCGCAAAGCGGGCCGGTGATGGAAGGAGACAGATATGAACCTCGAGAAATACTCCGAGCGCGTCCGCGGATTCATTCAGTCCGCCCAGACCATGGCGCTCTCGCGCAATCACCAGCAATTCACTCCCGAACATATGCTGAAGGTCCTCGTCGATGACGACGAGGGGCTGGCCGCCTCGCTGATAGAGCGCGCCGGCGGCAACGTGCGCGACGTCAAGCTTGGCGTCGAGACCGCCCTTGAGGCCATGCCCAAGGTGGAAGGCGGCAACGGCCAGCTTTATCTGGCGCAGCCGCTGGCCAAGGTGTTTTCGACCGCCGAGGAATTGGCCAAGAAAGCCGGCGACAGTTTTGTCACGGTCGAGCGGCTGCTGCAGGCGCTGGCGATGGAGAAGTCGGCCAAGACGGCCGATATCCTGTCCAAGGCCGGCGTCACAGCGCAGGCGCTGAACCAGGTGATCAACGACGTCCGCAAGGGCCGTACCGCCGATTCGGCGAGCGCCGAGCAGGGCTATGACGCGCTGAAGAAATACGCGCGCGACCTCACCGCCGATGCCCGCGCCGGCAAGCTCGACCCTGTGATTGGCCGTGACGACGAGATCCGCCGCACCATCCAGGTGCTGTCGCGGCGTACCAAGAACAACCCGGTGCTGATCGGCGAGCCGGGCGTCGGCAAAACGGCGATCGCCGAAGGTCTGGCGCTGCGCATCGTCAATGGCGACGTGCCCGAATCGCTGAAGGACAAGCAGTTGATGGCGCTCGACATGGGCGCGCTGATTGCCGGCGCCAAATATCGCGGCGAGTTCGAGGAGCGGCTGAAGGCCGTGCTCAACGAAGTCACCTCGGCGGCCGGCGGCATCATCCTGTTCATCGACGAGATGCACACGCTGGTCGGCGCCGGCAAGGCCGATGGCGCCATGGACGCTTCGAACCTGTTGAAGCCGGCGCTGGCGCGCGGCGAACTGCACTGCGTCGGCGCGACCACGCTCGATGAATACAGGAAGCATGTCGAGAAGGACGCGGCCCTTGCCCGCCGGTTCCAGCCGGTCTTCGTCAACGAGCCGTCGGTGGAAGATACCGTGTCGATCCTGCGTGGCCTGAAGGAGAAGTACGAGCAGCACCACAAGGTGCGCATCTCGGATTCGGCGCTGGTCGCGGCGGCGACCTTGTCCAACCGCTACATCGCCGACCGTTTCCTGCCGGACAAGGCGATCGACCTTGTCGACGAAGCCGCGTCGCGGCTGAGGATGCAGGTCGATTCAAAGCCCGAGGCGCTGGACGAAATCGATCGCCGCATCATGCAGCTCAAGATCGAGCGCGAGGCACTGAAGGTCGAGAAGGACGAGGCGTCAAAGGACCGGCTCGCGCGTCTCGAAAAGGAACTCGTCGGCCTCGAGGAGGAATCGACCGAGATCACCGCCAAATGGCAGTCGGAGAAGCAGAAGCTTGGCCTCGCCGCTGACCTCAAGAAGCAGCTCGACGCGGCCCGCAACGACCTCGCCATTGCCCAGCGCAAGGGTGAATTCCAGCGCGCCGGCGAGCTTGCCTATGGCAAGATCCCGGAACTGGAAAAGAAGCTGAAGGAAGCCGAAGCCCAGGACGGCAAGGCCGGCATGGTCGAAGAGGTGGTCACGCCCGACCACGTCGCCCATATCGTGTCGCGCTGGACCGGCATTCCGGTCGACAAGATGCTGCAGGGCGAGCGCGACAAGCTGCTGCGCATGGAAGACGAGATCGGCAAGCGAGTCGTCGGCCAGGGCGAAGCGGTGCAGGCGGTGTCCAAGGCCGTGCGTCGTGCCCGGGCCGGGCTGCAGGATCCGAACCGGCCGATCGGCTCGTTCATGTTCCTCGGACCGACCGGCGTCGGCAAGACCGAACTGACTAAGGCGCTGGCCAATTTCCTGTTCGACGACGAGAGCGCTATGGTGCGCATCGACATGTCGGAATACATGGAGAAGCACTCGGTCGCCCGGCTGATTGGCGCGCCTCCCGGCTATGTCGGCTATGAGGAAGGCGGCGCGCTGACCGAAGCGGTGCGGCGCCGGCCCTATCAGGTCGTGCTGTTCGACGAGATCGAGAAGGCGCATCCGGATGTCTTCAACGTGCTGTTGCAGGTGCTCGACGACGGGCGGCTGACCGACGGGCAGGGCCGCACGGTCGACTTCCGCAACACGCTGATCGTCATGACGTCGAACCTCGGCGCCGAATATCTGGTCAATCTCGGCGAAGAGCAGGACGTCGATGCCGTGCGCGACGAGGTTATGAGCGTGGTGAGAGCCTCGTTCAGGCCGGAGTTCCTCAACCGCGTCGACGAGGTGATCCTGTTCCACCGGCTGCGCCGGCAGGATATGGGCCGCATCGTCGAGATCCAGCTCAAGCGGCTGGAAAGCCTGCTCGCCGACCGCAAGATCACACTGTCGCTCGACCAGGATTCGATCGACTGGCTGGCGGCGAAGGGCTACGACCCGGCCTATGGCGCGCGGCCGCTGAAGCGGGTGATGCAGAAGGACCTGCAAGATCCGCTGGCGGAAAAAATCCTGCTTGGCGAGATCCTCGACGGCTCGACCGTCAAGGTCACCGCCGGCTCCGACCGGTTGAATTTCCGGTCCGGGCCCACTGTGGTGCCGACCGACGCGGCAGCCTGATCCAACGCCCGCGTCCGACCGGACGCGCGGCATTTTCTTATGAAACAACAACGGGGGTGCAGATGACGCTGGACGACTACAAAGCTTCTGCGCCTCGCTGCCGCAGACGACGCATGTCGTGCAGTGGGGCGGGGCCGATGTCTGGAAAGTCGGTGGCAAGGTCTTCACCATCGCCGGCCATGACCGGGAGGGTGGCGTCTTCGTCACCTTCAAATGCTCTGAAATGGCTTATGACGTGCTGAAGGATCAGCCCGGCTGCCGGCCGGCGCCCTATCTCGCCTCGCGCGGCATGAAATGGATCCAGCGTCAGACAAGCCAGAGCATGGATGATGATGCGCTGAAGGACTATCTCGGCGAAAGCCACCGCCTCGTCGTCCTCAAGCTGACGAAGCAGACGCGCAAGGAATTGGGCCTGTAGCAACCAGTAATCCGCCATCTTCATGCCCGGTTCATGTTGGAAAGCTTATGTTGTGGTTTGCTGGCGAAGGGGTTTGCCTGCAGGCTTTTGACGATCAGGGCGTTCCTTGCGCATCCAAACGGTGGCGAGAACGTTCTGGTGGGAACACTGCCGGGCGGCGGCAATTACGCATGACCCCGAAAATCGAAATTCGATTTTCGGAAAGGATCATGCGCAGACATGAAGTGTTACAGCGTCCTTTGCGCGTCCAAACGGACGCGCGGCGCTGTAAGTACCGGAGAGTTTGACCACCATGTTCCGCACGATCCTTGCCTTTTCGGTGCTCGCCGCCGGGCTGCTCACGTCCAGCGCCATGGCATCGCCGACTGTGGACAACGCACTGCCGGCCGTCCGCGCCGCCGATAGCGGCGGCATTGTGCTTGCCCAGGACGGCAATCTCGACATCTATTACGACGCCAGGGGCAACCGCGTCATCGTCGATGCCGAGACCGGCAAGGTCATCGCCATCCAGCCGCCGCAGACCAGGCTCGACCGCCGCGCGCTGCGCCGGGAAATGCGGGCACGTGAGCTTGGACGCGCACCGGTCGAAGACGACGACCGCTACTATCTCGACGATCCCGAAGACATGGCGCGTTTCCGCCGCAGGCAACTGGACGATCAGGGACGAATCCCCGGCCCGCCGGTTGATGAATACGATCCTGAAAGCGACAGATTCTTGGGGGCCGCTCCGCAGGATGATGCCAATGACAGCGACACCTATCCGGAAGCGCCGAAATCCGCTGAACCGCGGCCCGTCAAGCGCCAGCCGCTGAACGAAGCCTCTATCGATCCCGCCGAACCGGCGGCGCCCGCCGACCAGGCCGCGCTGCCGCCGAAAGCCGGTGGCAAGACCGTGGTCGATCCCTCGCTTTCACTCGGCGCACGCCAGGATGTAGCCGCCTTGCAGGTGCTGCTCGACCGCGCCGGCGCTTCACCCGGCGTCGTCGACGGGCGCTTCGGCTCCAATGTCGACAAGGCGCTTGCCGCCTATAACCAGATCACCGGCAGCAATCTGCGCTCGACCGACGCGGTCGGCATCCAGGCTGCGCTGGCGCAAACCGGTGGCGATGCTTTCGCCAATTATACGATCACGCCCGAAGACGCGGCCGGGCCTTATGTCGCCTCGATACCGGAGGATTACAGCCAGAAGGCGCAGCTCGACCGCATGGCTTACACCTCCGTCACCGAAGCCTTGGCCGAACGGTTCCACATGGACGAGAACTACCTGAAGGGGCTCAATCCCGAGGCCGACTTCAGCCGTCCCGGCACCATCATCAAGGTCGCCAATTTCGGCAGGCTGGTGGCGACGCCGGTTGCCCGCATCGTCGCCGACAAGGACAAGAAACAGGTGTTCGCCTATGACGCCGGTGGCAAGCTGGTCGCGGCCTATCCGGCCACCATTGGTTCAGCCGACACGCCCTCGCCGACCGGCACTCATACGGTGTCGCGCGTCGCGCTCGATCCTAACTACACCTACAACCCCAGCATCAATTTCAAGCAGGGCCAGAACGACAAGATCCTGACCATCCCGCCGGGTCCGAACGGCCCGGTCGGCTCGGTGTGGATCGCGCTGGACAAGCCTACCTATGGCATTCACGGCACGCCCGATCCCTCCAAGATCGGCAAGACCGAAAGCCATGGCTGCGTGCGCCTGACAAATTGGGATGCGCGTGAACTGGCCAAGCTGGTGTCGCCGGGCGTCACCGTCGAGTTCGTCGGCGGTCCCTCGGCCGATGATGTTGCGGAGCAAGTGAGCGCTCCAGCGCAGTGATATCGGCCTGCCCATAAGGCAGGCCGATATCCAAAGCTGGATTCATGAGCGCAGGGTGCTGGCTGGTTGTTGCCGGCCCGCAACAAGTCTAAGCAGACGCTCATGAAGTCTCCGAGCGAAGCCGCAGCCGTTCCCCTGACCAGGTCGCTTTCCAACGGTACATTTTGCCCGCAGTCGCAGCGCAAGTTCGTGCTGGTTGCGGCGATCCTGGCGTCAGCGCTCGGCTTCATCGACGGGTCGATCCTGGCCATTGCCGTGCCGGCAATGCGCGTCGACCTCGGCGCCAGCCTGGCCGAGGTCCAGTGGATTTCCAACGCCTATGCGCTGACGCTGTCGGCGCTGATTCTGGCCGGCGGCGCCGCCGGCGACCGGTTTGGCCTCAGGCGCGCCTTCGTTGCCGGCATTGCGTTGTTCATCGTCGCTTCGCTGGCCTGCGCGGTGGCGCCGAATCCGCTGGTGCTCATCGCCTTTCGCGCCATTCAGGGCCTTGGTGCGGCGATCATGGTGCCGGGCAGCCTCGCCATCATCGCCAAGGCCTATCCGAAGAAGGAGCGCGGCCGGGCGATCGGCATCTGGGCCGCCGCCTCGGCGCTGACGACGGCGCTCGGTCCAGTGCTGGGTGGCTTCGTCCTGTCGGCCTTTGGCGGCGGTATCTGGCGGGCGATCTTCGCCGTCAACCTGCCGCTCGGGCTGATCTCGATCTATCTCCTGCTGGCCAAGATTCCCGCCGACGCGCCGACGGAGAAGCGAAGCCTCGATCTCGGCGGCGCCGCTCTCGCCACGCTTGCCTTCGGGGCGCTTGCCTACGGACTGACCTCGATGAGCGCCGAAGGCAGCGGGCTGATGTCGGGGCCGAGCATCGCCGCAGGCGCCGTGCTGCTTATCATCTTCATCGTCTTCGAGCTTCGGCAGCGCGAGCCGATGATCGATCTCAAGCTGTTTCGGATCGGCGCCTTCGCCGGCGCCAACCTCGCCACCTTCTTCCTGTATTTCGCGCTGTCGGCCAATCTGTTCTACCTGCCGATGCTGTTGATCGCCGGATGGGGGCTGAGCACCAAAGAGGTCGGTTTCATCTTCCTGCCGCTGTCGGCGTCGATCGCGCTGCTGTCGGGTCTCGTCGGCCAGTGGTCGGATCGCATCGGTCCGCGTTTTCCGATCGCCAGCGGCTGCCTGGTGGTCGCCATCGCCTTTGCCGGGCTGGCTTTGCTCACTCATGCCGGCATGCACAATTTCTGGACCGGTATCTTTCCGCTGATGGCGGTGATGGGGCTCGGCATGGCGCTGGTGGTGTCGCCGCTGTCGACGGCGGTCATGACCGCCGTCGAGGACAAGGATACCGGCGCCGCTTCCGGCATCAACAATGCGGTTTCGCGCATTGGCGGGCTGATTGCTGTGGCGGCGATGGGCTCGCTCGCGGCCTGGGTCTATTCGACGATGCTCGATACCAGCGTCAGGCCGGGCATTCCGGGGTTCGGAGAACCGGCATTGGCCGGCCTGGCGCCAGACCTTGATGCAACACGGCTCGCCGCCAGCGATGCGGCGTTCGCGGCCGTGTCGACAGTGACGGCCGTGCTTTGCCTCCTTGCCGCTGTTATCGCCTGGGCCACCGTTTCGGGGCAAAAGCTGCCTTGGTCACGAGCCGAAGAGGAGCAGTCGACCTGATTCGGAGCCGACCCGATTCGGAATGCTCTGATGGGGCGATTATGATTCGCCGGCGTCGAGTGTGACGGCTTAAAGCGCGTCGCGCTGAAACGGATTCATACGACGCGCTTTAAGTCTTTGTTTTGACACATGTCCTTGTCCCAGAGCCGCGGCACACTTCTGGGCGACATGCATTAGCCTTCGATCTTGGCGCTCGCGACCTTCAGCGGATTGCTGTCTTCCTGCTTGAGCAGTTCATCGATGCGCTCGCGCTCGCGCTTGAAAGCGACCAGGTCGTCGCCCTTCAGCACCTTGCCGACCGGCAGGCGCACGCGCATCGGGTCGACCTTGGTGCCGTTGACGATCAGCTCGTAGTGAAGATGCGGACCGGTGGAGAGGCCGGTCTGACCGAGGAAGCCGATGGTCTGGCCCTGGCGGACATGAACGCCCGGTTCGATGCCTTTGGCAAAGGCGCTCTGGTGATTGTAGGAGGTCTCGTAGCCATTGGCATGGCGGATGATGATCTGTTTGCCGTAGCCGCCGGCCCAGCCGGCCTTTTCGATGGTGCCGTTGCCGGCGGCGATGATCGGCGTTCCGATCGGCGCCGCCCAGTCGACGCCGGTATGCATGCGGACATAACCGAGGATCGGATGCCGGCGGGCGCCGAAGCCGGAGCGGAATTTCCCGGCCGGCAGGGGATTGCGCAGCAGGAACTGCTCGGCGCTCGATCCGTCCTCGTCGAAATAGTCGGTCGAGCCGTCCTGCATCTGGAAGCGGTAGAAATTGCGTGTCTGGCCGCCGAAGGTCGACGAGACATAGAGCAGTTCCGATTCGTCGGAGGCCTGGTCGTCGCCGTCCGGCTGCGAGAACAGGACGTCGATGCGGTCCGACGGATTGAGCCTGGACTGGAAGTCGACGCCGGAGGCCAGGAGCTTGACCAATTGCTGGGTCAGCTTCTTCGACATGCCGTAGGAATAGGCGGCGCGGTAGATGCCGTCATAAACGTTCGGCAGATTACCGCGCACCACCACCGGTGCCGACGAATCGTCAAACGCGGTCAGCAATTCGGGGTTCGGCTCAGGTTCCTGCGCCGGCACATACTGGCCGCGGTCGTCGAGCGCGATGGTGACGATGTGCGTTGTCTTGTCATAGACGCTGGTGCGAACGACCTTGGCGGCGTCGCCATGTACCTCGAGCCCAACCCGCAGCACGGTTCCCGCCTTCAGCGCCGGTGCGTTGAGCAGCTTGCCGATCGCCTCCGCCATGCCGGTGGCGTCATCGCCCGTATAGCCCGAATCGGCGAAGGCCTCGGCAATGTCGCGGTCCCTGGTGAAGGGAATGATTTCCTCGGCGAAAGCCGGGGTCTGGTCGTCGAGCGCGACGCGCGGCGCCACCGAGACGTTTTCCGGCACGATCTTGACGTCGTAGGAGCCGGCCATCGATTCGGCGAAGGCATCGCCGAACCGCTGCGGGTCGACATAATGCAGCGAGGCGACCTGCACGGCGCCGTCGCTGAGGTCGGTGCCGGCTTCGCGCACCACTTTTTCCACCTCGTCGGCGGACAGGTCGCTTTTTTCATCGAAGGAGGCCGTCTCGACCGGGAAATCGACCGTCTTCAGGCTCATCTCGCTTTCGACCTTGGCGCCGTAGATCTGGCCGCCAACCGCGGAGGCCGTTGCCGGCTGCGCCGGCGTCGAGTCGCCATCGTCGCCGAACACCTGCATCGGGTCGAAAGGCGGATAGGCGCGGTTGGTGGTGTGGCCGGCGGCCAGCGCCATCTTGATCTGCACGAACGGCATGGTGTGGATAACGTCGCGGTCACCGACCTTGGTCACCATCGACACTTCCATGCGCCGGCGGTCCTTGGCCTTGGCGATCTGGCGCGGCGCCACCAGCCTGGTGGTCTTGGCGACCTCGCCGGAATCGCCGCCGCTTTCGAGCTGGGCCAGTTCGGCGATTTCGGGCGGGGTTGCCAGCTGCTGGCGGCCGTCAAGGGCGGCAAACAACGCCACGCCCATCAGCACACTCGAGGTCACGCCGGTAAGAAAGGTGCCCGACAGCCAGCGCGCTGAAACCTCGCGCCGGTCGGGCGGGCCGCTGCGGCCATCCGCGATCAGCGGCGGCTCATTGCCGAGTTCGGCTATGACATCTTCCGTGTCTGGCATCCAGAAAGGCTGCTTCTTCCCCGGGCGGAACGGCTTTTCGCTTCTGTTGGGCCATGACATTTGCCTGTCACGGCGGGTGAAGTCAACGAAGCGGCGAAATCCCCGCTCACACGCTCTTTTACAGCCCCTTGTAGAGAGGCGTCTTTATCCTCTTATAGGAGGCTCCGAACCGTGATGCGCAGACCCCGCTTTGGCTCTTATAGGAAGGCACCTCGCGGGCCGCGCCGAGCCCTTCTTTGTTGGCCTTGGTGTCGAACGGCAATGCGGCGGCAATAGGGCTCCTTTTTGGCAACGCCAATGTTCCCTTGGGGCAGTCCGCCGTCGCCAAAACTTCTGTCGTAAAAAGTTCAAAAACATCGTCGATGACTGTTGACAGTTCTGGTTGGTGGCGACTATATACGCCTCACGAACGAGGGCGGTGCGCCGCTGGCGGC